>NZ_JBIRFL010000036.1:0-53535 GCF_044327445.1 Streptomyces sp. NPDC018045 | reverse complement strand
GACCCGGACGAGGAGCTGACGGACCCTCCCTACCGTGGCCTGGCCCGTTTCGAACCCGGCGACCATGCCCGGTTCTTCGGCCGGACCCGCCTGACGGAAGACCTCACCGACCTGGCCGAAACCCACCGGTGCGTCATGGTGCTCGGCCCGTCGGGCAGCGGAAAGTCTTCCCTTTTGCGCGCCGGGCTCATCCCCCGGTTGCAGACCACCGCGGACACGGCGCTGCGTCCGGCGGCGATCCGTATCCTCACGCCCGGCCCCCGGCCGGTGCACGAACACCGCAAGCTGTTCACCCCGGCCCCTGGAGCGGGAGACACCTGGCTGGTGGTAGACCAGTTCGAGGAGACCTTCACGCTCTGCCGGGATGCGGCGGAACGATCGGAGTTCGTCCGCCTGCTGGCGTCGGCCCGCGATCCCGGCAGCCGGCTGCGGATATGCGTGGCGGTACGGGCGGACTTCTATGCCCGCTGTCTTGAGTACGAGGCACTGGCGGCGGTCCTCAAGGAGGCGAGTCTGCCGGTCGGCCCGATGACGCCGGACGAGTTGCGTGCAGCGATCGTCAAACCCGCAGCCGCGGAGGGGCTGGTCGTGGAGCGTGCGCTGACCGCCCGCCTCATCGAAGAGGCCGGCCAGGAGCCGGGCGGTCTGCCGCTGCTGTCGCACGTCCTGCTGGAGACCTGGCGCCGCCGCCGCGGCCGTACCCTCACCCTCGACGCCTACGAAGCCGCCGGCGGCATCCACGGCGCCATCGCCCAGACCGCCGAGGACTTCTACTCCCGGCTCACCCCGCCTCAGGCGGAGGCCGCCCGGCACATACTGCTGCGCCTGATCACCCCGGGAGAGGGCACCGCTGACACCCGCCGCCCCATCGACCGGGCCGAGCTCGCCACGGCACACTGCGCCGCCCCGGGCGCGGCCCCGGACACCGTGCTGGAGCGACTGGCTCGTGCTCGGCTGGTCACCTTGGACGGCACCACCGTCGACCTCGCGCACGAAGCGCTGATCACCGCATGGCCCCGGCTGTACCAATGGCTCGAGGACAACCGCGAGCGCCTGCGGCGCCACCGGCGCTTGACCGATGCCAGCCGCAACTGGCACGAACGCCGCCGTGACAGTGGGGCGCTGCTGCGCGGCACCGCACTCGCAGAGGCCCAGGACACCTTTCATACTCCCGCACAGATGGCAGAACTGTCCGCGCTGGAAAGGAGCTTCCTGCACCAGTCCGTCCGTGCCGCCCAGCAGCGCACCCGCCGCAGCCGTCAGTTCACGGCAGCCGTCAGTGTGCTGCTGGTCCTCGCGGTGGCCGCAACAGCGGTGGCCGTACGCAAGTCGTCAGTGGCGGACGCACAACAGCGGCTGGCCTCCTCGCGCCAACTCGCCGACCGAGCTCTACGGCTGAGCGGTTCATCCCCCGAGGCCGCCATGCTCCTCGCCCTGGACGGGTACCGCCAGGCCCCCACAGCAGAAGCGCGAGGCGGGCTGCTCAGCGCCTACGCCCGCTTCTACGCCAACCAGTTCACCAGCCACAGCAGGCCGGTGAGCAGCACGGCCTTCTCACGCGACGGCCGCACCCTGGCCACGGCCAGCGTCGACCACACCATCAAACTGTGGGGCACCCGCTCCCACCGCCTCCTGGCCACCCTGACCGGCCACACCGACCTCGTCAACACGGTGGCATTCTCCCCGGACGGTCACACCCTGGCCAGCGCCGGCAACGACCGCAGCATCAAGCTGTGGGACGCCCGCTCCCACCGCCTCCTGGCCACCCTGACCGGCCACACGAACACGGTCGAAGACGTCGCGTTCTCGCCCGACGGCCAGGAACTGGCCAGCGCCGCCAGCGATCGCACGGTCCGCCTGTGGAACGTGCGCACTCACCGGGAACGCGCCGCTCTGACCGGGCATACCGACGCAGTAATGCGGCTGGCCTACTCGTCGGACGGCCGCACCTTGGCCAGCGCTGACATGAGCCGCACCACCCGCTTGTGGAACACCTCCACCCACAAGCCCTCCGCCGAGCTGGCCGGAGACACCGGCGCGGTCAACGCCGTAGCCTTCGCTCCCGACGGCCGCACACTCGCCACGGGAAGCACCGACCACAGGATCAAGCTGTGGGACGTACGTTCCCGCCGCCTGCTCGCGACACTGACCGGCCACAGCGACGAGATACAGGAGGTGGCGTTCTCACCGGACGGCCGCACGCTGGCCAGTGCGAGCCTGGACGGCACCGTACGGTTGTGGCGCCCGCGAGCACGCACCGCCCTGGCCACGCTGACCGTGACACAACCCGTCTCCGCCCTCGCGTTCTCGCCCGACGGCCACAGCCTTGCGTCCACAGGCACAGGCTCCACCGCCCTCCTGTGGGACGTGGCGAGGCGCCGCCCCGCCACGCTGACCGGGCGTACCGGCACCACCACTGCCGACACGTCCTTCGAGGACCGTTACTCCTTTCTCACCGTCGATCACGACAACCTGGTAACCCGCTGGTCCACGACTCCACCACGTACCGACCCACCGTCCCCGCGCCGCCCTCAGCCCGCCAAAGTGAGGGTGGCCAGCGCAGACGGCCGAACGCTGGCCACGGTCGGCAATGATGGAGTCATACGCGTGCGAAACCTGCTGACAGGCAAACTCCTCGCGGCACTGCCCCAGGCCACGGCCGCCACCACCACGTGGCAGCTGTCGATGACTCCTGACGGGCACACCCTGGCCGCCGCCGGCAACGACGGCACCATCCGGGTATGGGACGTCGACGCCGGTGTCCAGCAGCCCACCGCGGTCCTGTATGCACCCGTCTCGGTGCTTGGCCTGGCCCTTCGGCCTGACGGCCGCGCTCTGGCCGCCGTCAGCGCCGACGGCACCACACGGCTGTGGACCATCGGCTCCGAGCAGACCCGCACACCCCTTTCCGGCCCCAAAGACGCGACCAGGATCCTGTCCTTCAGCCCGGACGGCCGCACCCTGGCTGTCGGCAACACCAGCAACAGTGTGCGGATATGGAATGCCGCCACCCGCCGCGTCACGGCCACGCTCAGCACAAACGACGGCCTGACGCGCGCGATGGCCTTCAGCCCCGATGGCTCCACCCTCGCCACCACGGCCACCGACGGCACCATCCGGCTGTGGGACACCCGCACCCGCCGCCTACGCGCCGCCCTCACCGGTGCCGAGGCCGGCAGCAGCATTCACTTCTCCCCGACCGGACGCGCGCTGGCGACCATCACGGCCTCCGGCACCACCCACCTCTGGAGCACCGACGCCGAATACGTCGCGACACGTGTGTGCCGCCTCAGCACGCTCCATCACTGGTCCAGGCTCCTGCCGCACCAGCCGGTGCAGGACCTGTGCCCCTGAGCTCGTCCGTAGCCTCTGGCCCGGCAGCCGGTTGCCTAATCGTCCTTTGGGTGCGGATCCTCTGAAGTGATGGTCGGGATCAAGCAGTGAGGCTGTAGTCCTGCTGGTCAGGGCTGGGGTAGAGGCGTTGATGTTCGCGGGCCGCGTGGAAGATCCAGTAGTCCTCGAAGTCGCCGTTCGTGATCACTGTTCGGAGCTGGAGGACGGCTTCGGCGCCGTCGAGCCCCCAGCGGGCGCCGGTGATGTCGAGGCGGTCGGCGATCAGGTGTCGCCAGGCGCCTTCGACGGCGCCGGTGGCGATGGGCCAGCCTTTCTTGAGGGCGGTGTCGTAGCGGAGTTGGTCGAGGTGGCCGGTGAGGTAGCGGTGGCAGGTGGTGACGGCCTCGCGGCTGGCGGCGGGAAGCTGTCCGGCTGCGGCCTGGGCGGCCATCTCGGTAGCCGCGCGATCGGCATGTCCGGCAAGGACCGCGGTGAGTTTGTCCCCGGCCCAGATCTCGGCCTCGCGGCTGCCTGCTGGGTGGAAGGCGTGCGCGGCCGTTCAGCAGTACTCGGCGACGTGCACGAAGTCGAGCAGGACGTTCGGGTGGTTGCCGCGGCGGGCGGCTTCGGCATGGGATCAAACCGAGTTGGTGGCGGGGCCGTCGACGAGCACGATCCAGTCGCGCAGATGCTGCGGGTCGCCGGCTTCGGCCTGGGCGAAGGCGTCGGCGACTACCTGCTGGGCGGATGGATCACTGAGGCGGTGCACCATTTCCGCTCCGCTTTCGGGCCCGGCCACGGCGGTCGTAGCTCGCTGCGGCCGCCGGGCGGGTGCACGATGTCGTGCGGCCGGCGTGGTGCGGGAGTGGCGTCGAAGACGCAGGCCATCGTCGCCATTCTCTTGCGGTTGGGTCTCCCCCCCTGGGGCCAGGCGTCCGCGCCTCCCGGCCGCCGCGGTCTTGGCCGCGGCCCGGCGGGTGGCTTCGCGCAGGGCCTCGGGACGCATCACCACGCCCTTGCCGTCGACCTGGATGACCAGCGGCATCTCGCGGGTGCACGGGGTGGGGACCTTCGCCGCATAGTAGGCGGCGACATCGACGGCGGTGGCCAGGACCAGCTCCTTGAGACAGCGCTTGCCCAGCACTTTCCCGCATCGTCGCTCGATCGCGGCGGCGGCCTGGTCGAACGAGCCGCGGACCGCTTCCAGGACCGCGAGCCGGGCCAGACCGCGCGGGTGGCGGCCGACGGGCAGCGACAGGTGCTCACCGGCTGGGTGCACGTTGGGCACACCTCGGCCGCGGTAGGCGATCCGGGTCACCCGCACTGGTCCGAACACGCAGGTCAGCAGGCGACTGTGGTTCCTCTCCCGCCAGGTCCGCGGCTGTCCTTCCGGACCGAGTACCACGCGTCGTCCTGCGTCGGCTGCCACCGCCGTCTCCTCCTTGCCGGCACGCCGATCGAGGTGGTCCTGCATCAGATGCCGCAGCAGTTCACGTCCGAGCTGTTCGAGTTGCCCTTCCAGTTCGTCATGGGACATGCGTGCCGCCGGGCTGCCGGCCAGCGTCAGATGAGGTGTTCGAAGGCATCACGGGAGGCGGAGTACGGATCAGGCTGGGGTAAGGCGTCGTACGGTTCCATCGAGGGCTCTTCCCCGGGAATGGTTCGTTTCGGTTGGCACCTTCGAATCCACGAGGAAGAGCCCCGTGGTCACTGGGAGCTGGCCCGGCTCCGCCCCGGGCCTCGCTGGGCGAGGGTGAACCGTCCCGGCGTGTCCTCCTCCACCCCCGTTCCACCAGCCGCTTCAGCTTGCTCCTGGTCCCCTCGATCTTCCCGGTCGTCGTCGGCAGACCGATCCGCGGCACGATCTGCTTGCCCTGCACCGGTCCCGGCGCATCGGCAATGCTCTCCACAATGTCCCGGTACCCATCCGGCAGCACCACCACCACCAGGCCCTCCCGCCACGGCGGCACCATCGTCACCCCGCTGCCGTGAGGTGCCGACGGCTTGTCCGCTTCCGGTGCATCCTCCGCCGCAACGTCCGGTTCGGCCTCCGCGGCCGACAGCTCCGCCAGCACCTGCGCGACGGTCTCCCGCATGATCTCCCACCGCGAAAGATCCTCCCTCGCCTTCTCCAGCCGGGCAGCCAACTCCGCAGCCTCAGCCTGTGGTTCTTCCCCCCTCTGTCGAGCCGCGGCCTCCCGCGCCTGAAGCTCTTCCGGCAAAGACACCATGGCGCCCCACCTCCACCCCGCCACGGTAGAAGTGGGACGGCGCCACCCCACACCAATCAGCGTCTTCCCAGCTCAGCCATCCCCCGAGAGGATCCGCACCCAAAGGCGAAGACACCGGCCGGCAGCACCAGCCCCCGGTACGGGTGGCCGTCCACCACCCCGACGGCATCCGCTGGCACGACAACACCATCTGCCCGCTGACCGGCACCCAGTGGGCCGACTTCCACCACGACGCCACCACCCACACCCTCTTCCGCACTCCGTCCGCCACAGACGCCACCACCACTTCGAGGCGCCCGGCGACACCGTCACCTTCGCCCTACACCACACCCTGCCCGCCGCCCGGATCACCGGACCCGTCGCCTTGCGCCTGTGGGCCTCGGCGACCGGTTCACCCTCCTCGACGAGGGTTTCTGGTCACCGGCCGGTGGGGCGCAAGGCCTGACCGGGTTTCATGTCACTTATCCCGGCTCGTGGGCCCCAGTCATGATGGCCGACCGCTCTTCGCGGGCGACGGGCGTCTAATGATCTGTGTACTGCTCGTGCGAAGTCTCGGGCTGCCGTATCCACGCGGCCAGGAGCCGAAGCGCCTCTTCGGAGCTGGAGCCTGCCTCGGCGGTGTAGACACTCAGCCGCTGGTCCGGGTCGGCGGGCAGGGTGAGGGACTCGTAATGGAGGGTGAGCGGGCCGACGATCGGGTGGTGGAAGTGTTTGCTGCCATGCGTGTGTCGATACACGTTCTGGTCGGCCCACCAGCGGCGGAAGTCCTCGTCCGCGATCGAGAGCTCGCCGACGAGTTCGGCCAGCAGCGGATCGTGGGGATGGCGTCCGGCGTCGCGCCGGAGCGAGGCGACAATGTCCTGGGCGTGGGTGTCCCAGTGGGTATACAGCGAGCGGGCGGTCTCGTCGCGGAACATGAACCGCACCAGGTTCCGCTCGCGGTGCGGCAGCGCGTCGAAGTCGGTGAGCAGCGCACGTGCCATCTGGTTGGAGGCAAGTACGTCCAGCCGTCTCCCCAGCACCAGGGCGGGGGTGTGCTCGAGGGTCCGGAGCAGGTCGCGCAGTCCCGGACGGACCGGCTGCGGACGCGTCACCGTGCGGCGGGGCCTGCCCGCGGCGGGTTTGGCGAGCTGGAACAGGTGGGTGCGTTCGACGGGATCGAGGCGCAGCGCGCGGGAGATGGCGTCCAGCACGGTCTCGGAGACGTTCAGCCGGCGTCCGCGTTCCAGGCGTACGTAGTAGTCGACGCTCACGCCCGCCAGTTGCGCGATCTCTTCGCGGCGCAGTCCTGGCACGCGCCGAGGGCCGCCGTCGTCGGGCAGGCCCGCCTGGCGCGGGGTGATCCGTGCCCGCCGGGAGCGGAGGAACTCGCCGAGAGCTGTGTTGCGGTCCATGCCGTCCACGATAGGGCCCCAGATCGCCCCGACGGCCCGCGAAGGGGGGACTGGCAGTCCCCCGGTCCGGCTGTCCCCGGGGCGAGGCGGGCTCCCCAAAAGACGTTCGGCAGCCGATTCCGGTGCTGAAGTGGAACGTGCCGAGACCGCCCGGGGCCCAACGCCCCGGTCGGCCTCTGTTCGCATCGCACGAAGGGAACTCCTGTGTCGGACACCAAGACATTCCTGATCACCGGCGTCAGCACCGGCCTGGGCCGCGCACTCGCGCGCGCGGCGTTGGCCGCGGGCCACCGGGTGGTGGGCACGGTGCGCACGCCCGCCGACGCACGGGCCTTTGAGGCGCTCGCCGGCGACGCGTACGCCCGCATCCTGGACGTGACCGACCATGGCGCGGTGGACACGGTCGTGGACGAGACCGAGCGCGTCCTGGGCCCGGTCGACGTACTCGTCGCCAACGCCGGGTACGGCCATGACGGCCTCTTCGAGGAGTCGTCGATGGATGATCTTCGCCGTCAGTTCGAGGTGAACGTCTACGGAACCGTGGCGGTGATCAAGGCCGTGCTGCCGCACATGCGGGAGCGCCGTTCGGGCCACATCATCGCCGTCACCTCGATGGGCGGGCTGATCACGATGCCGGGCCTGAGCTTCTACCACGGCAGCAAGTTCGCGGTGGAGGGCATCCTCGAAACACTCGGCAAGGAGGTCGCCGATTTCGGCATCCATGTCACCGCCGTCGAGCCGGGCAGTTTCCGGACCGACTGGGCCGGCCGCTCGATGGTCCGCGCACCCCGTGCGATCGCCGACTACGACGAGCTGTTCGAGCCGCTGCGCGCCCGGCGCATCAACGGTAGCGGGACCCAGCCGGGCGACCCGGACAAGGCCGCGGCCGCGGTGCTGCGCATCGTGGCGGCCGACCAGCCGCCGACGCGCCTGCTGCTCGGCACCGACGCGCTTCGGCTCGTCCAGGCCGGCCGCGACGCCTTCGAGCGCGAGATGCTGGCATGGGCCGAGCTGTCGGCCTCCACCGACTTCGACGACCTCAGCCGGTCCGCCTGACGTCACTCGCTGCCGGGCCCCAGCGAGGGGCCGCGACGGCGGCCGTCATCACCAAGCCGGCCGCTCTTGGTCCACCACAGCCGGACCTGCTCACAGCCGTTCACGCCCAGCGCCCCCTGACAACCGGGTGGAGGTTAAGAGTCAAACCAGGGCTTATGTCGAAAGTGAATGTGACCGTCCTGTTGTCGGGTGCCGTGTGTCAGATGCATGGTCTTGGTCATGTCTGAACTGCCTTCTCGTCTGTCTGTGGTGACGCTCGGTGCCCGGGATTTGCCGAGGCTGCGCCGGTTCTACTGCAATTTGGGGTGGACGCAGATCCCGTCCAGTGACGACGACTGGACGGGCTTTCTGCTCGGCGGTGTGCTGCTCGCTTTGTATCCCGTCGAGGAGCTCGCCGCCGAGGCGGCGGATGGTTCTCCGCCTCCCACCGGTTGGTCGGGCATCACGCTTGCTTGCAATGTGGAAAGCCCGCAGCAGGTGGACACGGCTTTCGAGGCCGCGGTGGCGGCCGGTGCCATGGCTGTGGCCGAGCCGGTGGACCGCCCCTGGGGTGGCCGCTCTGCGTATATCGCTGACCCGGAAGGCAACCGCTGGGAGATCGCGTGGGCGGCCACCGCAAGGTTTGACGGGCGTGGTGCGCTGATCGCCTTCGGCGACTGACAGCCTCGCGTCATAGCCACTCGTTGATGGCCGCGATGCGGACGGTCGCCGCGTAGCCGACGGCGAGCTTGTGGTATCTCCAGGCCACGGCGCGGTGCCGTGCCTCTTGAGGCGATTGGTGCCGCACCCGACGGCGCACCGGGCCGTGTACTCCTCCGGGTCGAACTTCGGCGGCCTGCCGCCTTTCGCGCCGGGGCTCCTGCGGTTGCGGGCTTGTTCGGCCTTGGCCGGCATGGGGCAGCGGATCCCGCGCCGACGCAGGTAGGCATGGTTCTTCCGGGATGCGTGCGCCTTGTCGGCGGGGATGCGATCGGTTCAGGTGCGGGGCGGCCTGCCCGGCGCCGATGTAGGGCACGCGAACCTTCCCCAGGACGTGCTCGAACTGAGGGGAGCCAGGGAGCCCCCGCACTGCCCTGCCGTGACCACAACCGACATGGCTTCACTGTTCCCGACCGGCCTGGCCTGCGGCTTCGTACGCTGGAGGACGTGCTCGCCTGCGTCCAGGCCGAGGGTGTCGAACTGCGGCTGGATGCTACCGAGGTGCAGGTCCGCCGGCCCGCTGCCGACCGCGGGGGCAGGCGGGCGTTCGTGTCGGGCAAGAAGAAGCAGAACACGATGAAAGCCACCGTCATCGCGGACGGCAAAGGCCGCACCCTGTGGACGGATGCTCTGCGGCCAGGGCGGAGGCACGATGTGACCGCAGCTCGCGCTGCCGGTATCACCGGCTGTTTTCGCCACTTCGACCTGGTCGAGGTTGTGCTCGATGACGGCTACCTGGGTCTGGGCCGCGACCATCCCGGCCAGGCCGCGCCGGATCGACGGGGCCATCGGCGTGGTCCTGGAGAGCTGCCGGCTCTTCCTCGTCCACCTGCTCGGCACGGAGACGGCGAACTCGCTGTTCCCGCCGCCGGGCGACATCCGGGAGCTCCAGACTCACCTCGCGGAGTACGCCGCCCAGCTCCCGGTCCCCGTATCCGAGTTCACCGCCAAGGCCCGCGCGGCCCGCGGTACGGACGAACTGCGGCGCGCCCTGGGCATCGGATCCGCCGAGCTGAACGACACGCTGCGCGCGATGAGCCCGTCCCTGGGCCCGGTCAGCCACGCCGCCGAGCACGAAGAGGCGCTCCGCACCTATCTGGGCCTGCGCAAGAAGGAGTTCGTCAACCGGCTGCGCTGGGCAGTGCTGGAGGACTTCGACGCGCGCCGTCCGATGCCCGACTGGCCCTCGGTCCGGGCGCTGGACTGGATCACCGCGCCGGAGGCATGGGAGTACACCATGGACGCGGTCGACACAGGAGTCCTGGAGGCGCACGTGGAGGAGCATCTGGCGCTGCGCCCGGGCCGCTCGGTGCCGTTGCCCCGGTCGGGCGAACATCTGCCTGCCTCCGACCAGGTACGCGGCGCGAACTTCCGTACGATCACCAGTCCGGCCGCTGAACTCGTGGTGCTGGTCAGGGCGGCCGGACACCCGTTGCCGGCGGCCCTGACCGGAGCCGAGCCCGCCCAGGAGGTCACCGCGCAACTGGAGACCGCGGACGCGCTGGACTTCCGCCCCCTGTCCCCCACCGATGTCGTCGGCTGGCTGGCGGCCCTCGGCCAGTGGCCTGGCGGGATGGCGGTGGTGACGGATCCCGAGCCGACCGGGGCCCTCGGCGTCGGTCACGAGCGGCACGGAGTTGTGCCCGACGACACGCCCGCGGCCGGTTGTCACGGAGCGCCCCTGGTGGGGGCAGCCGTCGGGGTGGGGAACTGCCGCGCGCCGGCCGAGACGCGCGCCCGGATGGTGATGGCGAACTCGTGTGTGTCGGGCACGAGCGTGCTGGGCCGCCCGTCGAACAGGACGTGGTGCGGGCCTGGCGTCCCGCGTACCGGACGTCCTGGAGAGCGGCGACGGACGGGAGGTCTTCGGCTCCGCCTTCTGACGGAACGTTTCTCCGTAGCGGAACTCTATACCGGTTGTCAGTGGACTCGGTCTTCGGTGTCTTCCGTGGTGTCGTCGTCGGGCAGGTGGACGTCGTTGACGGAGATGTTGACCTCGACGACTTCCAGGCCCGTCATCTGTTCCAGGGCTGAGGTCACGTTGTCGCGGACGTCGGCGGCGATGGTGGGGATGCTGCCCCCGTACTCGACGACCACGGCCAGGTCGATGGCTGTCTGCCGTTCACCGACTTCGACCTTGACCCCGCGGCTGAAGTTCGAGCCGCCGCCGGGGACTTTGTCACGCATCGCACCGAAGGTACGGGCGAGGCCGCCGCCCAGTGCGTGGATGCCGGGCACTTCACGGGCTGCCATTCCGGCAATCTTCTCCACCACGCCGTCCGCGATGGTGGTCTTGCCCCGGGGCGAGGACAACTGGGCGGGGCCGGTCCGCCCGGATGGTGTCGTCGCGTTGTCCGGGCGGCGGGGCTCAGCGGATTTGTGCGTGCTCGGGCTGATCGGCTCCGTCATGCGAAGCCACCTCCTCAGGTGGTCCACCGGCTCTCATACTCCAACGGCCAGGGCTGTTCCGTACACCGCGAGTACCGGCCAACTCAGCAACTGCACGGACTGGTTGACGATGTCTCCGTAGCCTCGCGCCCCCGTCCGGGGCACCTGCCGGCTGTGAGGTCGGCCCGCTGTTCATGACGTCCCCGGACGACAGAGTCACCACTACCCGGTGGGCGCGTCAGGGGCGGCCCGGGTCCCCTGGCGGATCGGGGTGCCGGCGTGGTGCAGGCTCTTGAGAACCTGCCGGTAGGAGGCGAACAGGCCGGCCTCCAGATAGTCGATGCCTGCCTCCTGGCAGTACCGGCGGACGATGGGCTGCGCCTTGCGCAGATGCGGACTGGGCATGTTCGGGAACAGGTGGTGTTCGATTTGGTAGTTCAGGCCGCCCAGTGCGATGTCGATGAACCAACCGCCGCGTACGTTGCGGGAGGTGAGGACCTGGCGGCGCAGGAAATCGAGGCGTTCGGGGCCGGTCAGAGTGGGCATGCCCTTGTGGTTGGGAGCGAAGATGGAGCCCAGGTAGACGCCGAACAGACACTGGTGAACCGCCAGGAAGGCCACCGCCATACCGGGCGGGAGCACCAAGAACAGCGCCGTCAGGTAGAGCGCGAAATGCGCGAACAGCAAGGTTCCTTCCAGCCCCCGGCGCTTGAGCGAGCGGTTGGCCAGTGCCCGGACGCCGGCCACGTGCAGGTTGAAGGCTTCCAGAAGGATCAGCGGGAAGAACAGGAACGCCTGGGCGCGGCCGAGCAGCCGGGGAAGTCCGGTGGCGGCGCGTGCTTGGGTCTGGGACCAGACCAGCAGGTCCGGGACGACGTCCGGGTCCAGTTCTTCATGGTTGGGGTTGGCGTGGTGGCGGGTGTGCTTGTCCTGCCACCACCCGTAACCCATGCCGATGCCCAGATTCGCAGCCCCCCGGCCGGAGCGTTCACTGGCCCGGCGCAGCCGGAACACCTGGCGGTGCGCCACATCGTGGGTGACCAGGGCAACCTGGCCGAAGACCAAGGCCAGGAACGCGGCCACGGCCAGGCTCCACCAGCTATCACCGACCAGGACGAAAGCGGCCCAACCGACGGCGTACAGCACGGCCACCGAGGCGACCCGCACTGCGTAGTAGGTCGGCCGCCGTTCCAGCAGGCCGGCCTCCGCGATCTTCTTGGAGAGCCGGGCGAAGTCGCTGCCGCCCTTACGCCGGGGCAAGGGCAGAACCTGGTTCAGCGGGAGGTAAGAACTCATACAGCCAATCTCGCCGGCCCCAATGGGCCGGCTGTGCTCACGGAAGACGACAGGGCCGGACGCTGCCCGCGGTGCGACGCCATGGTGCACCGGCGGCGAGCCCCATGGACACGTGCCGCAGACGCACCGGAAGACGGGTCACCACGCTGAGCGAGGTCCGTGAACTTGTGGACAGAGTGTCGGTGGTGGGGCACTTGGCCCTCCGGGCGGATCCTCACGCGACCGGGGGCTGGGGCCTCTGTGCTCACCGTACCCCTCCCCGCCCTCCTTGAACAGATGCGACTCCAGCCATGTACGCACACGTGGCAAAAAAGGGGCGGTGAACACACATGCTGGATCGTGTTCCTCGACGAATCAGGCGTCTCGCTGTTGCCTCGGATCCGCCGCGCCTACGCCCCAGACGCACTCCGCTCTTTCGGCACCGGTTGGGCTGGAAACGGGCGCCGTGGGCTGCAGCCCTCGGCTACCAAGCCACCGACCCCGTTCTCGGTCCGCGCCTGTGTTTCCACCTCAAGCCCGGCAGTTACGACACCACCGCACTGATCGAGGTTCTGGAGCAGGCCAAGGCGTTCTACGGCGGTGACCGCGTAGTACTGGTCCGGGACGGGCTGTCCGCCCACCGGAGCCGTGCGATGCGCGCCAGGTTGCTGATCAGGCGCTCGACGGTGTCGCGCTTCGTGCAGAGACCGATGTCGTGGCGGACGGGCCGCCCGCCCGTGGAGCCTTCTTCTTCCGGTGGGCAGCCTGGTCCTTCTTCTCCGAAATGATCGCTTCGCTGTTGCGTTTGCGCAGGTAGGGACAGTTGTCGCGGGACGAACAGGCGTTGTCCGCGGCAACCGCGCCGGTCGGCCGGGCGGCCACCCGGCCGACCGGCCTTCCCCCCCGTCCGGAACCGCACTCGTGCCGCTGGCCGGACCGGGCCTGCCTGGAACCGGGCTGGCCACCTCTGCCACACGTTCCACGGTCCGTCCAGGCCCTCACACCGGTCCGTCGGAGGTAGCGCCTGCGGCGGGTGGGAGCCGGGCAGCGGCCGGAGGAGGATGCGGCACCGTCGGCTGTCCGTTCGCATGGTCGGCGGCGGTCGTCCGCTGCCGCGACTCCCGTGGCCGGCCGGCTCCTTGTCGTGGGTCTTCTGCGGGCCGGCCTCATACATCTGCTGGAGCCGAAGCGGAAACGCGGGGATCGTCGGCTGTGGATTCCTCGGTGGTGCCCGGCGTGTAGAACAACTCGATGACGTCGCGCACCTCGGTGTGCCGGTGCCAGTGGCCCTGGGGCACGATCGTGAACTGGCCGGCCGTCAGTGGTACGCGGTAGCGGCCGGTACCGGTGAGGATTTCGAGGGTGACACTGCCCTCCAGGACCATCAGCAACTCGTCGGTGTCGGGGTGCAGTTCCCAGTCGGACCGGCCGAGCCGGTCGCCGTAGTACACGCAGAGCGGGGCGCCGTTGAACGGTGCGAGTTCCCGGAAGTCGAACGGTGCGAGTTTCCTGGCGACGGCGAGGGGGTCGTGTTTGCTCATGTCCCCACCTTCACGGCCTCATGGGCGCCGGTCTTGTACGAATGGTCCCTGACCCGCCCACGCGGTGCCGTCCACCGCCAGCCCTGGGTCACCGGCCAGGATCGCCGGAGTCACTCCGGTGAACGCCCTCACCTCCCGATGGAGATGGGACTGGTCGGCGTAACCGCCCTCCGCCGCGACCCGGGCCGCACTCGTGCCCGTGGCCAGGTGGTGGGCGGCATGGTTGAAGCGGACCAGCTTCGCAGCGCGCTTGGGAGAGCAACCGATCTGCGACCGGAACCGGGACCACAGGCGCTTTCGGCTCCATCCGACCTGGAGGGCCAGATCATCGATGCGCACCCGGCCACGGCTGACGACGATCCGGTCCCAGGCCCGGGCCACCTCCGGCGCCACACACGGCCCCGTCTCGCATCGACGGGCGAGCAGGGCGTCGGTCAACGCGAAACGACTCTCCCACGACGGGGCATCCCTCAGTTGCTCCCGGAGCAGTGACGCGTCCCGGCCCCACAGATCGTCGAGGGCGATCACGGCGCGGTCCAGTTCCACCGGGCCGACGCCCAGCACGGTGCGCGCGACCACCGGGGACAGGTGCACCTCGACGCACTCGATGTTCTCGCCCCGCGTACGAAGCTCGCCCAGCGTGAGCCCGGCGACGACGCTTCCCCGCTGCTGCCGGCCGGTGGCGTCGTCCACGACGAGCCAGCCCTCACCGAACTCCACCACCAACGTGACGGCCGGGTGCGGGACCGCCCGCAGATCGACCGGACCCGTACCCCGGTCGCGGAACCCGGCCATGCTGACACCCGACATCCGGCCGGGCCGCGAGGGCCGCGCGACATCCCACCCGGTCACAGCATCCTGCTCGTGCACGGTGGATCGCATCTCCCCATACTACGCGCCGAAGACCGCAGGAACATTTGTCCAAGAACCGGCGCGCGGGGACGGTGACAGTGGAGTCATGCATGCTGCCACGAGGCTTGAGAAACGGATCCGGACGGCGGAAAGGCACGTCGCCGCCGCCTACGGACTGACGATGACCGAACACCCCATTATGCTCGAAGATCCGCCGGTCCGGCTACGCGCTCTGACCACCGGCTCGGGCACACCCGTGATCCACGTCAACGGTCTGGCGGTTCCGGCCATGGGCTTCGCCCCCCTCATCGCCCAACTGCCCGGCCACCGCCACGTCCTGCTCGACCTGCCCGGGCACAGTCTCGCGCCGCCCTACCGCTGGCAGGGCCGACCCGTTCGCGACCTGGCGGTCCGTGTACTGACAGGAGCTCTGGACGCGCTCGGACTCCAGCAGGCGGCCTTCGTCGGCAGTTCCCTGGGCGGCTTGTTCACCCTGTGGACGGCGATCGACGCACCGGCTCGCATATCCCGGGCAGCGATCATCGGCACGCCCGCGACAGCACTGCCCACGATCCGCGGAACCGCTTCGATGGCGGCACTGGCCTCCCCGGTACGCGGCCCACTCGTCCAGTGGTCGATGCGACCGCCGTCACCCAGGGCGCTGGCACGCGCGGCCCTCGCCGAGGCCATCGGAACCAACGCGGCGCACGGCATGACCAACGATCTGCTCGACCTGCACCGCCTCCCACTCCGCCTGCCGGGGCAGGCCGCCTCCTACCGCGCGCTGCTACGCCGCCTGATGCACGGACGCGCCGCACGCCGGGAGAACATCCTCACCGACACCGAACTGGCCGGTATCACAGCGCCGCTGCACTTCATCTGGGGCGAACAGGACGTGTTCTGCTCCCTCCGAGAGGGGCGGCCAAGCGTGGCGAAGATCCCCCAAGCCCAGTTGGCGGTCGTGCCAGGCGGTCACAACCCATGGCTCGAAGACGCCGCCGGTTGCGCGACGCCGGTCCGCTCCCTCCTCACCGGCACGCCGAAAACATGACACACGGAGGCGGGGCGGCGCCTGGGTGCCGTACGAGGCGTACCGCACCGCAGATGACCTCTACACCGACAACGAAAGTCCCACGTTACGGCGACGCGTTCTGACGACCAGACGTCTGCAGCCCGCTCGTCTGCCGTCTGCCGTCTGCCGTCCGCCACGAGAACGTCAGTCGTCCTGCCACGAGCAGCGGCCTTACCCGAGTGGATGTAGCACTCCCTCAGAGGGAGCTACACCTATCTGCGGCCGTTCGTCTGCTGGGCGGGTGCGTGCAGGGGCAGGTCCCTGTTCTGGCCGGGGGCCTCATTCTCCTGTGCTGTGGCCGAGACGGGGATGCGTCCTGGCCTTTGCCGGTATCGCCGCTGTTCTTGCCGGTCTGGCAGGCTCGTCGGCCGGGTCGGTGTGGTCAGTCGAGGCGATGGTGGTCGAGGACGTGCTGGGCGGTGTGCAGGAGGGGCTGGTTGTGGCGGAAGGAGTAGGCGCGCAGGCGGGCGAGGGCGTCGTCGAGGGTGAGCTGGTATTTCTCGGCGAGGATGCCGGCGGCCGTGTGGACGGTGGGCGGGTAGCCCTGGAGGCCGCGCCGGGCAGCCCGGGGCGTTCGGGGCTGGTGGGTGAGCAGGTGGGGATGTTCGTCCAGGGCGGTGAGGGCGAGGTGGGCGAGGATGCGGGCCTAGGCGGCGGCACGTTTCGTCTGTGCCGGGGGGAAGGGGACGGTTCGCAGCGGTAGAGGTCCATGGCGCCGATGGGCAGGGCGGCGAGGGGCAGGGGCAGGACGGCGCGGGTGCCTTGTGCGCAGGCGATAGGGGTGAAGGCGGGCCACCGGGCAGCGGTGTGGTGCAGGTCGGCGGCTTCGGCGGGGCGATTTTGGGCGTGGGCCTCGGTACAGGGCCCTTCGCCGGTGACCATCTGAGCGTCCTCGACGAGCCGGGCACGTTCGTCGGTGGCCGCGGCCAGCAGGCGCAATTCTCCGGCGACGACGAGGGAGGCGCCGGCGAAGTCGGCACCCGCATCATCGGCGCTGGCCCGGCAGACGGTGGTGAGGCCGAAGCCGCCGGTGAGGCTGCTGGCGGCGATGCACTGCCATGCCGCGACGTGGTGGTCGTTGGCCACGGGGTGTCCCTACAACGAGGTGGGTGCCGGGCAAGTGGCGAAAGGGACATGTCCTTCCGCCGGGGTCTGGGGCGGATACCGGGCCGGCGCGGGCTGGAGGCTGGGTCAGGGGCGTTGGATGGCGGTGGTGTCCAGGATGCCGTCGGTGACCTGTCGGCAGAGTTGGGTCAGGGGCATCTGGTGGGCGCGGGCGTGGCGGCGCAGGGCGTCGAAGGCGGTGTCGAAGTCGGTGTTCCAGCGTTCGGCGAGGATGCCCTTGGCCTGTTCGATGACGATGCGGCTGGAGAGGGCGGCCTTGAGCTGGGCGCGCTCGATGTTGGCGTGCACGAGGGTGCGGTGCTGCAGGATGGCGATGGTGGCCACATCGGCCAGCGCCTGCGCCACTCGTGCGTCGGTGTCGCTGAGCTGCTGGGCGCGGGTGTCGAAGAGGTTCAGTGCCCCGACCACCTGCTGGCGCAGCCGCATCGGCAGGGCGTGGGTGGTGGTGAAGTTCTCCTGTCGGGCACGGGCGGCGAAGCGGGGGAAGGCGGCGGTCTGCGCGGGGGAGCTCAGGTCGATGTTGAGGTGGGCGGTGCCATTGCGGTGGCATTCCACGCAGGGGCCCTGGTTGGTCTGCAGGGCGAACAGTTCCAGCAGCCGGGTGTGTTCGTCGGAGGCGGCGATCAGGTGGAGCCTGCCGCTGGGGTCGGCGAGCATGACACCGACGGCCGACACATCCAGCAGGGCGTTGCAGCGGTCGCACAGTTGGTGCAGAAAGTCGATCAGGTCGAAGTCGTCCACCAGGGTGTCGACGGCCTCGACCATGGCCGTCAGCAGGTGTTCCTCACGTGTCATGACCCTTCAGTCCCTTCGCCGGCAGTGGTGTCCGGCCCGTTTTCATCATCTCGAAAGCTCAACCGTCTGGCCACCACGTCCCCGGCGGCCTCGGCCACCGGGCGCCCGTGGCGGAAGGCGTGGGCCCGCAGCCGCAGCAGGGCCTGGGCCACGGGCACCCCGGCCTGCACACTGACCATGCCGCTGGCCCGGTGGACGACGGCGTGGAAGAAGCCCGTGCCCTCCTCGGCGGCGGCGAAGGCGTCGCGCTGCGGGCCGCCCTCCAAGAGCACGGCGGTCAGCGCGTCGGCCACCAGCCACGCATCGGTCGTCGCGGCGTCCGAAAGCGGGCCCGGCGCCGTACGCTGCAGGGTCAAGGTGCCCAGGCAGGCGCCCCCGACGGCCAGCGGAATGCAGAAGACCGCACCGACGCCCAACGCCGCGATCTCGGGCAGCAGTACCGGCCACCGCCCGCCCGGCACCCGCGACAGGTCCGGCACCAGCACCGGCGCACAGCTCACGCCCGCTTCGAGGCCCGGCCCCTGGCCGAGGGTGAACTGCGCCTCCTCCAGACGTGCGCTGACGTCATCGGAGCACCACACCACTTCACTCGGGCCACCGTCCGTGAGTACGGCGGCGGCGACACCGTCCACGTCCAAGGCCCGGGCACACCGCTGCGCATCGGCGCCGACCAGGCCCGCATCGGCGGAGGAAGGGCGCAGGCTGGCCAGAACGGTGGCCAGGTCATGATCACCACTCACCGCTGCTCACCTCCCGGCGCGGTCCTCCTGCTGGAAGGACGGCCATTGCGGGGCAGGGACGCACTCCCGGCGGGCCTTAAGTCTAGAGCGCACGGCCCTCAACAATTCTGCGGGCGCACAACACAGCCCCCCGGATACTCGCAAGCCCGATGGACCGCCCGGCCGGGGCGTAGGGTGAAGGTGTAGCTGCCCGAAGGACAACGACGCGGTTCTCACACTGACATTGGCTTCCGATCACGGCAGCGTCGGCGGTGAATGCCGGAGATCGGAACACCTTCATGTGTGCCTACCCCACCGAACGCCCGCCCACCAGCGCCCCGAACCCGCGGTGAGCGCGACCCGGGCACAGGCCGTTGCTCTGGCCGCCCGCTACGCCGACGAGGACCACCCAGCCCGCCACCTGGGCAAGGCATGCCGCACCGCCCTTGACTACATCTACTCGGTGGGCCTGACACTGGCCGCCGACGCCGCCCTGGCACAGCGGGTATCCCTGTGCGCCGCCGGCCCCTTGGCCGACCACGCCGAGAGACTGCAGGTCAGTCTCGGCGAAGGCCCCTGCGTCCAGGCCCTGAACCAGGGCACCCCGGTCCTCGCCGACAACCTCAACGACCCCCACCTCACACGCCAGTGGCCCGTCTACGCCCAACAGGCCCTGGCCCACGACATCCGCGCCGTCTTCGCCCTGCCCGCCCTCAACGGCCCCGACCCCGCCCAGCAGTCCGGACTCGCCCTCACCCTCTACCGCGACCAGCCCGGCCCGCTCCCCGCAGCCGACCTGCACACCGCCCAGGTCCACACCGACGCCGCGGAGCTGCTGCTCCTGGCCACCCCGCAGTCCACCGACGACGGCCTCACCGACGCCTGGTTCCTGCCCGCCGACGCCGTCGTCCACCAGGCCACCGGCATCATCAGCTACCGCCACACCCTCACCACCGGCCAGGCCCTCGCCCTCCTGCGCGCCCACGCCCACACCACCGACACCGACCTCACCAACCTCGCCCACGCCATCGTCCACGAAGACCTGCACCTGCCCGACCCATCCGACACCGGCCCCACCGACATCTGACAGACCTTCCCGATGACCTGACTACGACGGACCTTCGCCTCGGCGCGGTGAGACGACCCGTCTGAAGGTGATCAAGCGAGACACCAGGCGCAGCAACGGTGTGGGGCGCTCGCCGTGTACTCCGTGCACCTGATGTCCGCGAAGCCGTGGGCCGGCACACGTCTGCCACACCGCAGCCGTTCAGAGAATCAGCACGGCCGACGCCCGCTTTGCGCCGCCGGACCAGCGTACGCTCGACGGGCATCCCTGGGATGCCTCCGGCGGCCCCATCACCATGCTGACGGTGGCATCCGGCGGCCTTGTCGAGGGAGGGCAGGCCATGCCGTCGGCGGGTACTTCCCGGACCCGGGCGGCCGGTTCCCCACCTCATCGCGTACCGGCCCTGGCCCCCGGACGACCACGATCAGCCGCCGTGTGCAGCCTTGGGAGCCCGGCGCCGGGTGCGCGGGGGAAGAGGCTCAGCGTGCGCCTCCCCGCTTACACCGATGCGCTGCTGCGCATCTGGCACACCGACGACCCACCGCCTGCGGCTGTCCGACCAGATCGGCCTGACCCACCAGACCGCGCTGATGGGCCACCCGCTCGCCGTCAACGGGGCGCCCGCCGATGTCACCGTGGACCTGCGCGAGATGACGTTCATGAATTTCACCACCCCACACGCCCTGGTCTCCTACACCGAAGTGCTGGGGCCCGGCCGGCGCCTGGTTCTCCACAGCCGCACTCCGGTCGTCGGCCAGATGCTTGCGGACCTGCGGCTGGTACCGGCCCGAACTTCCCCTGGCCCCCCCCGGGGGAAGGCCGGCAATGAGTGATCCGCGATCGCCCTCCCGGCCCAGCGGTACACCCCACGCGCACCTCCTGCGTCTCGAAGCGCGGGTGGCCATGAGCATGAAGGGCGACCTGTCGTCCGATGATGGGGCTCCCCTCGTCTGCTATGTGGAGTTCACCGAGGGCCCGGTGTGAACCACCGCTACCTGACCCAGCACACCCTGACCGGCCAGTGGATCACCCAGGACATTCCCCTGACCGACGTGGAGTGCGGTGAAGAACTCAACGGACCCGGCCACCTCCGCGGCTCCCTACAACCTCACCTGGCCGTGCTGGTCCCGGGGCTCGCCAGTCCCGGGAACGGTCATCCTCTACGCCGAGCGCGACGGGTCTCCACCGCGGCCCTGCCGCGTTCCCTGCCGCTGCCGGCCGGTGCCCGCGTCGTCGTGGTCAGCAGCGCGAGCGACGCCGCCGTCCTGGCGGCCGATGCCTGCGCGGAAGCCGGGCTGACGGTCCCGGAGCTTCCGGGGCCGCTCATCGCCGATCTGCTCGCGGTCCTCCCGCCCGGAGCCCGGGCCGTCAACCCGGTGGACACCACCGCCACCGTTCCCGGGGCCCGGCACGGTGCCGTGGACGCCGTGCTCGTGACACTGGTGCCCACTGCCCTGTCCGCCGCGACCGGGGACGACCCGGCAACACGGGCCCTCGTCCCGCCGTCCGCGCCCAGGCCCCGGCCGATCGCCGCGGTTCTGCTCGACCAGGACGTTCCCGTACATCTGCTCCAGGGCGGTGCCGCCGCCGTTCCGGCATACGCCGATCCGACGACCGCCGCACGGGCCCTCGCCCACGCCGTCTCCTACGCCCACTGGCGCGCCGAGCCCCTGGGCACGGCCCCGGCTCTGGAGGACATCGACAGCGAAGCGGCCGCCGCCCTCGTCGCGGACTTCCTCGCCCGCCCCGTGGATGCTCGCCGCCTTGACCCGACCTGCCCGACCTGCCCGACCTGCCCGACCTGCCCGACCTGCCCGACCTGCCCGACCTGCCCGACAAGAAGCCTGTCGCCCCATCAGAACGAGTGTCACGAGCGTCATTTCATCGTCAAGAGTTCTCCCGTAACGCCCACACCGCACATTGTGCGCACATACAAAAAATCAGGTCAGGAGCCCTTTACCGCCCTCCCAAGGATGAGAACGCACTCCCCAAGGTGCGTCACCGAATACCGACGGGCCCCAACCGGCGATGCTGGCACCGCTTGGGACTCGCCCCTAACACGGCGCAGGAGGCCGCGCTGCGCGCGGTGGCGCGCGGCGCGGTGACGATCGTCGACGGCAAGCCGTACCTGCGCCGCGATGATCTGCGGATCGCCGACAGCCCCCTCCGCTCGCTGGAGTCCCGCGGTCTCATCGCCCGCGAGGACTGCCCGCTGTGGCTCCACGACGCGCGGGGGGACCTGAGCGCCGACGGCCGCCGTGACCTGGCCGCCACCTTCGGCCGGCCCCCGGCCCCCGCGCGGTCCGCCACCCGCCCGGCCCCAGCACCAGCGCCCAAAGCGACCATCAGCCGCTCTCGCTGAGCCCCGCCCCGGGAGACCTCATGTCCACCGACGACGCACCCACTCCGCACGACATCGCCCTCGCCCTTGCCGCCCAGATCCGTCCGGACGCCGCGCCCCGCGACGTGGTCGTCAGCTTCAGCGTGCGCCGCCAGGCCGGCCCTCGCCTCGGCTACCGGGGCTCCGGCGGCCCGGTGACCGTCGTGGCCCGGTCCCTGCACGCCCGGCTGTACGGCCTGCCGGACACTCCCCCGCCGCTGCCCACGGCCCTCGACGAACTCTGGCAGGCCCTCGGGACGGTGAGCGACGGTGACCAGCAGCAGGCGGTGCTGGCCCAGCCCGCCGAACAACTGCGCAACGCCGCCCAGATCCTCGAATGGGTCCGCGGCAACGCCCACTGGCGGCATCTGCCCGAACCCGCTTGGGAGTGGCTACGCGACGCCACCGACACCACCCGCCACCTGGCCGACGGCCTCGACGACGTGAGCCCCACGTTCGCTGCCTCGCCGCAGGCCCCGGCCGCCCCGCTTCCGCCGCCGGCACCCGCCATCCCCCGCACCACCCCCGTCCGGCGCTGACAGCACCCTTACGGGTGCCGGCCTCCGTACACCGAAAGGTCCCTCATTTCCGCACCCCCCACATTCCGTTCCATCTCCCTTGGCGCCGGTGTGCGGTCCAGCGCCCTGCTCGCCCTGTCCGCCGAGGGAATCCTTCCGCGCGTCGACTACGCGATCTTCACCGACACCGGCAGGGAGCCGAAGGCCGTTTACGATCATCTCGACCGCTTGGACGAGATACCCGAACCGGCAGGCATCCCCATCCTGCGCGTCTCCTCCGGCAACAACCGCGATGACGCGCTCAACCCGGACCACCGGTTCGCGTCCACGCCGCTGCACCTGGGTCGGCCACTCCTGCACCGGCTGGTCCCCGACGAAATCGGCGTGAGTCCTCCAACCAGGCCCGTGCCGCTTTGACAGCGCCCGCTGCCTCCGTCGGCCGACCGCGTCACCCGTGCCTCCGGGGCCGCGTCATGAGCGGCTTCGAGGTGGAAGTCCGTGACGAGTTTCGGCGCGCCCCGGGCCGGCCAGGCAGGTGCTGGCCGAGGCGACGCCGGGGCTGGAAGAGATCACCGGCCTCGCGACGGCCTCCACGTGTACGACGGCATGCTGCCCGCCAGGGTTTCACGCCGTACGAACCGGTTGGTCACCGGCAGATGCCGGCTCGGTTTCGTACGGGTCCGAGAGATCTCGGTGACGGGTCTCGTTGGCGCAGCCGAGGGCGATCACGGTGAGCAGAACAGCGGCCATGACGTAGAGGGCGATGGGCGCGGCGCTGTCGTACTCGGCGAGCAGGGCGGTGGCGATGAGCGGCGCCGGGGCGCCGGCGGCCACGGACGAGAACTGAGCGCCGATCGATGCTCCGGAGTAGCGCATGCGGGTGGCGAACAGTTCGGAGAAGAATGCCGCCTGCGGGGCGTACATCGCGCCGTGGAAGAGCAGGGCCACGGTGACGGCTGTGGTCATCGCCGTGAAGGACTGCCGGTCGACCAGGGTGAAGAACGGGTGGATCCAGATTCCCATGCCGAGGGCGCCGATGAGGCAGACGGGGCGACGTCCGATCTCGTCGGAGAGGGCGCCCCACAGGGGGATGGTCACGAAGTGGATGGCGGATGCGATCAGGACGGCGTTGAGTGCGGTCTGTTTGCTTGTGTCGGCGTGCTCGGTTGCGTACACGAGGATGAATGCGGTGACGACGTAGTAGGAGATGTTCTCCGCCATGCGGGTGCCCATGGCAATGAGGACATCGCGCCAGTGGTCGCGCAGGACGGCGAGTATGGGCGGCTTCTCGCGGGTGGCTCGTTCGGCCTTACGGCGTTCGGCTGCTGCACGGGCGGAGGTGAACACGGGCGATTCATCGACGGAGAGCCGGATCCACAGTCCGACGAGTACCAGCACGCCGGACAGCAGGAACGGCACCCGCCATCCCCAGGAATGGAACGCCGCGTCTGACAGTGTCGCCGTCAGCACGGCGAGGACGCCCGTGGCCAGCAGTTGCCCGGCCGGCGCCCCCGTCTGCGGCCACGAGGCCCAAAAGCCGCGCCGTCGGGCGTCTCCGTGCTCCGCCACCAACAGCACCGCGCCGCCCCATTCACCTCCCAGGGCGAAGCCCTGGGCCAGGCGCAGCACGGTGAGCAGGAGGGGGGCGGCCGAGCCGACCATGGCGTGGATGGGGAGCAGACCGATCAGGAAGGTCGCGCCGCCCATCATCAGCAGGCTGTACACCAGGAGTTTCTTGCGGCCCAGGCGGTCGCCGAAGTGGCCGAAGACGAGGGCGCCGATGGGGCGGGCGGCAAAGCCGACGGCGTAGGTCAGGAATGACAGGAGCGTGCCGACCAGAGGGTCGGAATCGGGGAAGAAAAGCTTGTTGAACACGAGTGCGGAGGCGGCGCCGTAGAGGAAGAAGTCGTACCACTCAATGGTGGTGCCGATGAGGCTGGCGGCCACAATCTTCTTCAGGTCCCTGGGGGCCGGGGACTGTACTGGAGGTGGAGACGGCATGTGAAGCACCACTTTCGGGACGGTGGCCGAAGTTGTCTGCGGTCTTGCACCAGAGTGGGACCCGCGCCCCGCCATCCGTCATGTGCGGAGCGAACATTGGTCCTGCGATGATGTCCTCACCGCAGCCATACCGGATCGTGCGTGGTCGCTGCGCAGCGCACTGTGCCGCTGAGCGCCCCGTGGTCAAGGGGCGACCGGACGGGATCATGCCCGTGGCCGCGCGCCGTGACAGGTGAAGTTGTGTGCGGAGGCGGGGTTGCCGTGGCCGCGGTATTCCGGCCAGGAGGGGAAGGCGCACAGCGGCCGGGTGCGGGCGTTTTCGGCGGGGCCGGCGTCGGTGACGACAGGCCGTGAGGGCGCCTTGCCGTCTTCCGCCCAGTCTTCCAGGGCACTCAGCGAGTCGTAGCTCGCCGCGAAGGACGCGTCGACGTTGACGTGGTTGGCGCCGGGGATGAGATAGAGACGGGCGAAGGCGCCGGTGGCATGGAGGCCCATACGTTGCTGGACGCGCTGGAAGTAGTCGATGGTGGAGCGGTGGCTGACGAGTTCGTCCGCGGTGCCGTGCAGGAGAAGGAGTTTTCCGCCTGCCTCGGCGAAGCGGTGCAGGTCGGGGTCGTTGACGTCCTGCAGGGCGGAGAGACGGCTGATGCGTTGCTGCCAGGCGCCGGGACGGCGGGGGTCGATGTCCAGTGAATTGTGCGCCGGGGCGCGGCTGACGAAGTACCGCACCCACTGGTCCCAGAACTGGAGGCCGTAGCCGCTGTTCTTCGCCATCGGGTGGCCGGGGGCGCGGGTGCCCATGCCCAGCAGTGGGGTGGTCATGTCGGCGCCGGAGAGGAAGGGGAAGCCGGGATAGCTGTTTTCGCCGCTGGCCAGGCGGTATTTCCATCGCAGTGGAGAGGAGAGCATCTCGGCGGCGTGGATCTGTTGATCCGACAGACAGATGTCTGCGGTGTCCTTGCCGCCCGGGCAGCGCAGCCCCCAACAAGAACCTCCTCATTGGAGATGAGCCTTTCGTCTCTCCGGCATTGTGGGAGCTCAGGGGTTTGTCAGCCCCGGGGGTGCCGCCGCCGCTGTCACGGCGGCGGCACTGCGGACCTACAGCCTGTTCGGCCAGTTGCGCAGCGAGGCCGGGGCCGTCGAAGCCCACGAGTCGGCTGCCGGCTTCCCAGCCCTTCTGGATGTTGAGCAGCGTGGGGATACCGCGCACTCGGTACTTCCGTACCAGGCCGGGTTCTCGTCGTAGTCGGCCCGTGCCCACACCCATGCACCGTCGCGCTGCTGCACTGGTTCGGCCGCCTGCGCATCCGCTGGAAACTCGCGACGACATCCACGAGGCACTCCTGAAACCCGCCTGCTCACTCATCTGCTGGCGACGCCTGCGTCCCACGTTGCGTTAGGACCTCTCAGACCGTGTCCTACGTGGTGAGGCGGACAAGGCGTTTGTAGCAGCACAGGGCGGCGGCGAGGCCGAGGAAGGCCAGGTGGTTGCGGGGGTTGCGCTCGTAGCGGGGGCTGAGGCGGCGGTAGCCGGACAACCAGGACAGGGTGCGCTCGATGACCCACCGGCGGCGTCCCAATCGTTCGCTGATCTTCTTGATGACCGCTCGCAGCGGCGGTACGAGTTCCGGGTGGTCGCCGCGGGAGGCGGACTGGAGCAGTTCCGTGGCCACGATCATCTGGGCAGCTCGGCCCTGTGGTGAGTCGACAACGTCGGCGAACTCGTGCTTCACGCGCGAGGCGGTGGCGGGTGCGAGGAGGCTGTAGACGTACAGCAGAGCGGCGTCCTATCCAGTCACGCCTCGGCCCCCGCGTACTCCGACTCCTGCGTGACCGCCGCGCGATAGCGGGTCACGGCCATGCGGGACAGGAGGATGGAGGCGGCCGTGACGGCGAGCCACAGCGGCCCCATGAGGATGTGCAGGACTCCGAGCCAGGCGATCTCGGCCTGGCGGTAGAGAATCACCTGCGCCACCAGGCTCGCGAGGCTCACCACCGAGATGAGCAGCGTCGTCGCCCCGTAGAAGCGCCGAAGGGGCCGGTACGAGCGCCACTGCGGCGGGCCGCCGACCAACCGGTTCGCGACCAGACCGGCCAGCGGGCGGCCGACGGCCACCGACCCGACACAGACCACCGTCGCCACGGCCGGTACCAGGATCGGCAGCAGGAAGAATCCTTTGGCCTCCCCGGTGCCGGCTGCCACGGCCGCACAGGCCACCGCCACCAGCGCGCCGATGACGGCGTGCCGTACCTGCTCCTTGGCGCGCAGACGCCAGGCGAGGGCGACGATCACCACCACCGTCGTGGACACCAGGGCGAGCCGCAGGCCGCCGAGGCGGTCGGCGACGACGAACACGAGGGTGGGAGCCGCGGTGGCCACCAGCCCCGAGACGCCGCCGAACCGTTTGATCACCGCCTTTCCAGGGCTGAGGCCGGAGCCCGGGAGGAGACTGTGGGGGGCGCTCCCCGTCGAGACCTCGCTGTGTGGTGTGTTCATGGCTTCCTTCCGTTCGCCACAGTGGCGGCGGGCAGCCCGGGCCGCCGGGGACGGCACGTGCTCGGTTCCCGGTCCGCGCCGGAGGATGGCGCGCCCCGCCGTACCCGCCGTGGCAGGCAACGTACGGCGGGACGCCTATGCGTGCGAGGTGTCAGGCCGAAGCGGACACGGACGACGGCATGCCGGCGGCGGCGCCCTGCGCCGTGTCGATGGGGCTGGGCTGCGGTACCGCTCCCTGGTCACGCCACACGACACCCCGGCGTTCGTGCGCGAAGAGGTGCTCGACGGCCAGAGCGATCTTCGGGCCGATCTCCCGGTCCAGCAGGTGCAGGGCCAGGTCGAGACCGGAAGTGACGCCTCCGGCGGTCACCAGGTCACCGTCGTCCACGACGCGGGCGCGGACGACGGTGACGCCGTTCCGGGCGAGCAGGTCCACGCCCTGATGGTGGGTCATCGCGTTACGGCCTTTGATGAGCCCGGCCATCGCCAGAACCAGCGAACCCCCGCAGACCGTGGCCACCGTGGTGCCGGGCGTGGCGAGAGCCTTGGCCAGCAGCCCCGGAAGCTCCGTGGCGAGGGAGTTGCCGAGGAGGACGGGGATGGTCGCGCCGGACGGTCCCCCGGCGGGGTCGTCCGTCCCCGGGGTCAGCGTGCCCGCCGCGCCGGGTACGACGATCAGGTCCGCGCGGCCCGGGTCCAGCGGGGCAGCGGCCGTCAGGGAAACGCCGGGAATCCCACTGGGAACCTCCCTGGCCCCCTCGGCGCTGACCAGCTCGACCCGCACCTGGTCGGTGAAATTCCCCGCGGCGCTGAATACCTCGTACGGGGCGATGACATCCAGCGGGTCGAAGCCGTCGAAGAGGACGAACTGGGCGAGCATGGCGCTTCTCATTTCTTCTGGGGCTGCCGGTCTCTTGACCGCGCCCCTCACGCTAAGCAGCGCGGCAGGGGCGGGCCATGGGCTGGATCGACAGTCTCCAACGGGATCTCGCCAACGCTATGAGCTGCGGGTTCTTCCTGCTGGCCGACGTTGCCACGTCGGGAGACCGTGGGAACTGGCGCCGAGCACAGCGGCGGCCTTGCCGTGGGCTTCGACGAGGCGAAGTTCGTCAGCCGGGTCGGGGGGCGGCGAGGATATCCAGGACGCTCCGCAGTCACGGGCGTGACTCGGCGGACACGAAGCTGGAGCCCGCCCGTACGACTGCCCAGGGCCTTATCGCGAAGGGGTGACGGCAGCCGCCAGTTCGCGGACTCCAGTCACGCGCGGGTGGCGCTGGGCCAGGTCGGTGACGATCTGGCGGATGGCAGGCCGGTCGTGGACTTCGCCGCGCGAGGCCCGTACGGCGTGCAGCAGCGCCTCGGCGGCCGGCTCGGGCTTGGACATCGCCCCCAGGCGCGCCAGGTCGGTGTGCATCCGCGCCTTGCGCTCGGGCGGCCCGCAGGTTATGCGGGGCAAGTGGCTGGAGGGCCGGGAGCGAGAGTTGACCATCCCGCGGTGGCAGTACCCTCCCGAGACCAGGGGCGACCACCTCAAGCGGGCCGGATTCGCCCATGTGAACGCACGCATTTTGCCGGCACCGAAAGAGGAGCGACTGGGTCCCCTGCTGGTCGTCGCCTGCCTTTGCCACACGTCAGCCCGCTACGCTCCTGCCGTGAGCCGCGCAGACGGTGGGCCGACCCGCGATGCCTCCGCAGTCGCCGCTCAGGACGCGGCGGGGCACGTCGCGCTACTCAACGCACGCTTCCCCCGGCACGGCGGCGACTACCTCTTCCGGCCCGGCGGCCGCCGCGAGGACGGTGAGAGCCCCGAGGAATGCCCCCGCCGCGAGCTGCGGGAAGAGGCCGGCGTCACCACCCGCACCTGGCGCCCCCTCGACTTCTACGCCATCATCCTGAGCAGCACCGCCCGCGTCCACCTGTACGCGGCACGCGACCTCACCCCGGGCCCACAGGAACTCACTCCGACCGTAGTCGACTTCGAGCTGAGCTGGTGGCCGATGGACGACGCCCTCACCGCCGCAGCCGAAGGCCGCTTCCTCCTGCCATCTGGACCGCTCGCCCAGATGCCGGCCGAACGCGAGACGTACGGCCGAGCCGCCCCCGGCGGCGCCCTTGGGAGCCGCAGGTCCCTGGACGAGTGAATCGGCTTTCAGTACACGGTCTTCGGCACCGCTACTGCTTCCACCACGGCCGTGAAATGGGTGCAGGGCGTCCCCGCCAACCCTGAGTAGGCCGATACGGTCACCAGGTCCACCGGAGGAGTTCGGTGTCGTCGTGTCGTAGACCTTCCACACGCCTCTCGACCTCAGCCAGGCTCCCCGGAGCGTGGGCTGTCTTCCGAGCATTGGTCGTGACCATGCGCGGTTCGCGCAAGTCGCGCAGTGTGGCGTGATCGGGCCACTGAGCCCCCGCCAACTTGAGGTCGCAGGTCATAGGGCTGGTGTGATCGGTTCTCGTGGTGCTCGTGCTGGTCGCGGGCGGAAGTCTGCGGACAAGATCGTCCGTCAGCGGTCGACTTCGAGGTTTGTCAGGACGAGCAGGGCACGCAGGAGTCGGGTGGCGTGGGCGGGATCGGTACGGAGTTCGGTGAGGATCCGCCAGTTCGTGAGGTGGGCGAAGCCGTACTCGACCGCTGCGCGTCCGACAGCTAGGACGCGGTTGGCTTCCTTCTGACCGGCGGTGGGTTTGTGGATACGGTTGGCGGTGTAGCCGGTGATGATCACGAGGTTGCGGATGTCGTTGTCCAGGCCGCGGAAGCCGAGGTCGGCCGGAGCACCGAGGCCGGCGGCGCGTAGGTGGGTCAGGATGTGGTCGTGGCGGGCGGCGGTGTTGTCGTGGGTGCGGCCGGACCGGGCGGCGGAGATCCAGATCAGGCGGCCCTTCCCGTCGGTCAGAGCGAGGAAGTGCAGGCCGTGGCTGCGGTGCTTGCCGGAGTAGTTGCGCCGGTCGGCCGGTCCGGTGCGGCGCTGGGTGCGGATGAGGGTGCCGTCGATCGTTGACGGTGCGCGTGGACAGCGACAGACGGCGCTGGTAGACAAGCCGGCAGGTGTCCTCGGCGCACTTCTTGATATTGGTCATACAATTCCAACGGCCGCCGTGGGCACCCTGGTTACGCCCGCGCCGCAACCCTCCGGGCGGCGGTGCCCCTGGTCACAGGCGCGCGGTGTACCGGCCGTCGGGGAGTTTCCGCAGCCAGCCGCGATCGACGAGTCTGACCAGCTTGCCGCATAGCGGTTCCGGCTTGGCCCGCACTCTGATGTCGACGCCCACCGCCTCGCCGGCCTCGCGGGCCATGACCGGTCCCGCGGCCTGCCGCACAACGGTGAGAATGCGCTGATAGTCCGACGGCAGCGTGCTCTCCTCCAGGCCCGGTTCGCGGCACGGGATCGGCATCACCGCTCGTCCGGCCACCTGCCCGGGGCGCCGGCAGGTCCGAGGCGCGTTCCTCGGCGAGCTGCCCGGACACCCGCTGAAGGACCCGCTCGGCGACAGCGAGCTCATCCCACTCAGCCCGCGCCTCCGCCAACTCCTTGGCCAGCCGTTCTTCAATGTCGTCCAGTTCCGCGCGCCGCGCGGTGATCCGTTCCAGCAGCTCGGGATCCAGCATGCACAGATCGCAGAAGCCCGTTGATGGGGTCTTTCGGAAAAGGGTGCGATCGAGTGGCTTTGTTCACGAGCCGACAGCACCTGTACACGAGTTCGGGCAGCACTCGAAGCTCCGCAGACGTCGAGCAATTCATGGCTTCGGGCAGCACGGACCCCTGCCAAGAGTCTGGCAGGGCCCGTGGTGCAGAGAGCCGAGGAGGGCCGGGACCCGTCCCTGGATGAGCAGCATCCTGGCCAACACGGCTACCGTCTGCTGGTGGCCTGACGGCCCGGCGTCATTTCAGGTGTCGGGTGAAGAACTGGGCCGCGGCGTCCCCCGCGAACTGCGGGACGCCGGTGTGCCCGCCCATATTGGCGTGCAGCGTTTTCTCCTTGGAGCCGAAGGCGTCGAACAGGGCCAGGGCCGCCTGCCGGTCGTTGCCTTCGTCGTCCCACTGCAGCAGGACGTGCAGAGGAATGGTGACCTGGCGGGCCTCCTCGATGATGGCGCGAGGCACGAAACTCCCGGCGAACAGAACAGCGGCCGAGATGCGCGGCTCGACCACAGCCAGCCGGGTCCCGATGGAGATCACTCCCCCCGAGTACCCGACCGGGCCGCCGATCTCGGGCAGCGGCAGGAGGGCGTCCAGGGCGGCCTGCCATTCCGGGACCGCCTTGTCGACCAGGGGGAGGATGAGGGCGTCGATGATCTCGTCGCTGACCGGTTCGCCGGCCTCCCTGGCCCGGCGCAGGTCGGCGAGGGCCTGCTCGGCGGCGGGCCAACGGGGCCGGTCGCCGCTTCCGGGGAGCTCGATGGTGGCCGTGGCGAAGCCGTCCGCCGCGGAGTACCGGGCTCGGGCCACCAGCCGGGGGTACGCCTTGCGCAGCCCGAGAGGAGGGGGGCTGAGCAGGATCAGCGGCGCCGGTGCGGACGTGGATGCGGGCGTCCACAGGATGCCGGGGATCTCGCCGAGGGTGAATTCGCGCTCAAGGACAGCGTCGTCGAGACGCCGTTCAGAAGTGAATCGCATGGTCGTGCCTTTCGGAGTGCCATGGAACGGCGCTCCCGGACGACCTATCGCCCGACCGTGACCCCGGAGGGGAGCACCCATGTCGATACGTTCACGGGCACCACCTCCTCGCTCTCTTGCACGGCCACCGGAAACGTAGCAGTGGCTGCCGTGGTTCCGCCAACGGGTTTGTGCGGAGGCTCTGTGGCCTCACACCACGGCGTCGGAGCCACGCCTGTCACTGGTCGGGAAGCGCACGTCCGCCACCGATTCGAGCGCCGGAAAACCGGCAACCAACCGTTGACGGACGATCTACTGCGCAGACAGCCGCCCATGACCAGCGTGAGCACCCTGAGCAACGATCACACCAGCCCTTTGACCTGCGTCTTCGAGTTGGCAGAGGCCCAGTGGTGCGGTGCGCGGACCGAGTGGGCCGCGCCGTTGACGCATTCGCGGCAGGCCCATGTGGAGGTCGCACGGCTGGGTTGTTCAGTGCGCGGTGAGCCCGCCGTCGACCACCAGCTCCGCGCCGGTGACGAACGAGGAGTCGTCGCAGGCCAGGAAGAGGATCGCGGGTGCGATCTCGTCGGCGTGGCCGGCTCGGCGCATGGGGGTGCGTTGGATGTCCGGCTGCTGGTCGCCCTGGTCGTCCAGGAGTTCCTGGATCATCGGCGTGGCGACCACCCCGGGATGCACCGAGTTGATCCGTACTCCCTGCCGGGCGTACTCGACCGCGGCGGTCTTGCTCAACAGGCGCACGGCCCCCTTGGACGCCTGGTAGGCCGCAGCCGCACCGCTTCCCACCAAGCCGAGTACTGACGACGTATTGATCACCGACGCGTTGCCGCTCGCACGCAGGAGCGGCATCGCCGCCTTCATGCCGAGCCATGTGCCTTTCTGGTTCACGTCGATGACGCGGTCCCAAGCCTCTTCCCGTGTGTCCTCGATACCTGGCCAGTCCAGGATGCCGGCGAGGTTCACGAGCACGTCCAGCGTTCCGAACCGGTCGCGTACGACGGTGATCACTTCATCCCACTCCCGCGCGGAGGAGACATCGAGGCGAGCAGCGACGACCTCCGCGCCGCGTGCCCCGATCCGGTGGGACAGGTCCCGCAGGGGGCCTTCGGCGATATCGGTGATCACTAGCCTGGCGCCTTCCCGGGCGAAGAGTTCGGCGGTCGCTGTGCCGAGGCCGCCGGTCGCGCCCGTGATCAGCGCGATCTTGCCGTCAAGTCGTTGTCCTGTCATGGATATGGTCCCTGGTTCTCGTTGCTGCTGACCGACTGGCTGACTGCTGTGCCGGGACTTCTTCGTCCGCCGACGGCGGGTTCGCCCCCGGTGCCCAGGACGGCCGTGGCCCGGCCTCCTCTACGAGGACTTCCGCTCCCGGTAGAGCACGAGGTGCTCGTGATAGAGCACCCCGCCCCGGATGTCGCCCGTGGCGGTGAACCCGGTGTCGTCGACGTAGTCCAGGTGGCTGCCGGCCACCGTGTACCGGCCGGTGTACGCGCTGCGCCGCTCGCCGCGGGCTTCGTCGTAGCGGCCGTCCGGCAGCAGCTCCTGACGGATGTGACCATCCGCGGTCACCCACATCCCGACCACGTCGACGTGGTCGCCCTCAACGGTCCCGGCCATGGCGGACTCCTCTCCTCGAATGGTGTGGTCCTTCCTGCTCCACCGAGTCTGGGCAGGTCAGCGTCTTTCAACCAGGACGCGTACTGCCTGGGTGTGGCACACCCAGGCTGCGCACCGGGCCGCCGCCTAGCCTGAACACATGGACGACAACCACCTGGGAGACTTCCTGCGCACACGCCGCGACGGCCTGCGGCCGGAGGACGTCGGCATGGCGAGCTACGGAACCCGCAGAGTCGCCGGACTGCGCCGCGAGGAGGTCGCCGTCCTGGCCGGAGTGAACGCCGACTACTACACCCGCCTGGAACAAGGCCGCGAGCGCAACCCCTCACCCCAGATGGTCGACGCGCTCAGCCGCGCGCTGCGCCTCGACGCGGACGCACGCGCACACTTGTACCGGCTGGCCGGGGCCACGCCGAACGACCAGCCCTCCGTCCACGCCGCCGAGCGGGTCAGCCCTTCGCTGCGACAGCTCTTGGACGGCTACCCGAACACTCCAGCGTTCGTGATGAGCCGGACCCTGGACTTCCTCGCCGTCAACGCCCTGGCCGACGCCCTCTACGCCCCGTTCGAGCCGGCGGACAACTTGGCCCGCATGACCTTCCTCGACCCCGCGGGCCGAAACTTCTACACGGACTGGGACCGGGCAGCACAGGCCACCGTCGCCAACCTTCGCGAGGCAACCGGATTCGCCCCGGACAACCCACGGCTACGCGAACTCGTCCGCACCCTCACTGAGCACAGCACGGACTTCACCCGCCTCTGGAACGCCCACACCGTGCGCGGCAAGACCCAGGACGCCAAACACTTCCTCCACCCGGACGTCGGCCTCCTCACCCTCACCTACCAGGCTTTCGACGTACGCGACGCCCCCGGCCAGCAGCTCGTCATCTACCACGCCGAACCGGGCAGTCCCAGTGCCCAGTCCCTCAATCTGCTCGGTTGCATCCACGCCACCCGGCGTCGGCCCGACCCCCGGCCCCACCGCTGATCAGCCGACGGAACATGGAGGTGGGTCGGCAATAGTGCCCGGACGATTTCGCCCCCGCGTGTTTCCTTGGTGGTCACTCAATGCCACGAAGTCAAGGATCAGCAGGTAGCTGTCAAGGCCCTTGGGTTTTCCGGTCCGTTGACAGATGGAAGCGGACCGGAGCAGCAGCGGGACCTGGCGGACCAGGGTGATCCTTCAAGATCACTGCTGAGACACCGAAGTCCCGTTGCACATCCGGCTTGGGTACGCCCGCGCCTCGACCGCGCGGCAATCCCCGGACACGCGGCTCGACTCTCTCGCCGGGCCGGGGCGACCCGGGTGTTCTCGGAAGGGATCTCCACCCGCGCCACCAGGACCTCCACCCGGGCGGCGGGGTGTGCGGCACGGATCTCCGCTTGCGCCTGCTCGCCTTTGGCCGGGGCCTCAATGAGCTGAGCCGCCGAATAGAGCCGGCCACATCCAATGTGCTGCGCTATTTCGCATCACGCGAAGCAGTCTTGCTGGAGCTGCTGCAGGCCGAGATGCGCGACTGGGCCGCCGAACTGGGGCGCAGTGTTCCTCCGGGCGGCGGCACACCGCGCGAGCGCGGGGACCGGCTGGCACAGACTCTGGCCGCCTCCCTGGCCGGGCGACCGGTGCTGTGTGACCTGCTGAGCGCGCAGGGCGCGGTGCTGGAACACATCTCCACCGAGGCCGCCGTACGGCACAAGCACGCGGCCTGGCAGAACACGCAGCCCCTGATCGAACCGGTCCAGCGGCACCTCCCCGAACTCGGAACCGAAGGCGCGGCCGGACTGGTGGAGACGACCGTGCTCACGGCCATGGCAGCCTGGCCGTGCAGTCGCCCCTCGAAGGCGCTGCGGGCCGCCTACGACTCCGACCCGGCACTGGCCGCCCTGCGGATGGGCTTCACCGACCTGGTGCGCCGCACAGCAGAGGTGACCGCCTCCGGACTCCTCGCCCGCCAGGAGACGACCTCCGCGCACCCAGCCCCTTGAGGGGGGATCGCCGCGCGCACGAGCTCGGCATCCAGTCGGAGGCGTACGACCCCAGACTCGATGTCGACTTCACTCTGCTGCGCGGCCAGGACCCGGCTGCGGCCAGGCCGCCTGAGAGTCAGTGCTCTGGGGCCGCCTGAAGGGTGCGGCGCTCGCCGGTGACCTTCGAGGCTGGGAGGCGTCCGGCCTTGGAGGTACCTGTCAGAGTGTCGCCGTCGATTCTCATGGCGAAGGCCAGGTTCAGCCGTATGGGCTTGGTGATGGCCTGCTTCCACGTGAGCCGGTCACCGTCGAGGACAACGTCGCTGAGCGGTACTTCCTCTCCCGCCCCGTGAGCGGTTCCGACGAGGGCACCCTCCTTGCGCCGGAACTCGGCTACGGCCTTGATCTTACCGATGGGGGTGGAGATGAACAGGTCCCACGTGCCTTCGACGGGCATGCTGTTGTTCTTCCTAACGGTGGGGTGCCAGTGGGCAGTGCAACGGGCGGGGCAACGGTCAGAATCGGACGGGCTCCGGACCCCTGTGTCGCCAGACGGTGCCGCGACGCTCATAGGCGAACAGCTCCTCGACGGCATGAGCGATCCGGGGGCCCACCTCGCGCTCCAGCAAATACAGGCCCAGGTCGAGTCCTGAGGTGACGCCGGCACCGGTGACGAGGTCACCGTCATCGACGACGCGGGCGCTCACCGCGTGGACGCCCGTAGCGTCGAGCATGTCCAGGCCCATGTGGTGGGTGGTGGCATGGCGTCCCTCCAGCAGGCCCGCCATGGCCAGGACGAGTGAGCCGCCGCACACGGCGCTGACTGTCACCTCGGGATGTTCCATCGCTGCCTTCAACAGCGCGGGCAACTCGGTGGCCAGGGTGCGGCCCAGCCGTACGGGGATGAATGCGTCCTGCTGCCACTCCCCGGCCCCCGCATCGTGGTCAGGAACCTCGCCGGGTTCTCCGACCCGGCCCGAGGCGCCGGGAACCAGGATGAGGCCGGCACGCCCGGGGTCGAGGACGGCAGTGGCGCGCAGCGCCAGCCCGCCAGTGCCGCTGACCACCTCGCGTGGCCCTTCGGCGGAGACCAGTTCCACGCTCACCGCGCCTGCGGAGGCAGTACCGCCGGCGTACAGCACCTCATAGGGAGCGATGACGTCGAGCGGATCGAAGTCGTCGAACAAGACGATCTGGGCATGCATGAAGGATCCTTCGGCTTCGGGAAGTGGCGGCCTGCGCTGAGTACGCCCCGAACGTAACCGGCTGCCGCCTCGCCTCCCAGCGGCAGGAGTGACAGATATCAACGGGATAGAGCCAAGCCTGAGAAGAGGCCACTGAACCGCGGTGAAGTCGAGATATCCGGAAACCGGAACCGGAGCCGTGGTCCGGCGGCGGGGTACTTTCTGGCCATGCACACCGTCGCCGTTCTCGCTCTGGACCAGGTGATCCCGTTCGACCTCTCCACCCCGATCGAGGTCTTCACCCGCACCCGCCTCCCGGATGGGCGCCCCGGCTACCAGATACGCGTGTGTGCCGAGCGACGGGAGATCGATACCGGGGCCTTCGCCCTGCACGCTCCCTGGGGCCTCGACGGGCTCCGGGGCGCGGACACGATCATCGTGCCCGGCACCGCCGCACCGGAAGCCCCGCTCTCCCCGAACGTCCGCGACGCGCTGCGAGCAGCCGCCGCGGACGGCACGCGCATCGCCTCCATCTGTTCGGGCACCTTCCCCCTGGCCGCTGCCGGCCTGCTCACCGGCCTGCGGGCCACGACCCACTGGGCCGCCGCGAGTCTCCTGGCCACCGCCCACCCGGACATCGAGGTCGACCCGGACGTGCTGTACGTCGACAACGGGCAGATCCTCACCTCAGCGGGCGCGGCCGCGGGCCTGGATCTGTGCCTGCACATGATCCGCCGCGACTACGGCTCGGCCGTCGCCGCCGACGCCGCCCGCCTGTCCGTCATGCCGCTCGAACGCGAAGGCGGGCAAGCACAGTTCATCGTCCACGACTACGCGCCAACCCCTCAGGGCTCCGCCCTCGAACCACTGCTCCTCTGGATGCAGGACAACCTCGCTCACCCCCTCACCCTCGCCGACATTTCCACCCAGGCCGGCGTCAGCACCCGGACCCTGATCCGTCGCTTCAGCGAACAGACCGGCACCACCCCGCTCCAGTGGCTCCATCGCGCACGCATCCGCCAGGCCCAACACCTCCTGGAGACCACCCACCACTCCATCGAGCGCATCGCCGCCCAGGTTGGCTTCGGCTCATCCACAGCCTTCCGCGACCGCTTCAAACGCACCGTCGGCGTCAGCCCCCACACCTACCGCCGCTCCTTCATCTGACTGTGCCCTGTGCTCCGGCAGCTACGGCGAACAGCGGTAGCGGTAGCAGTGGTTCCGCTTTGACGCCGGCTCATCGGACTCCCGTCGTCCGATGCCCCGTCAAGGGCTGCCGCAGTAAGTGCCGGATTTACTGCGGCAGAGCCCCTACCGTGATCACCGTGACCTGCGGCGGGACATTCCGGCCGCGCCGGGGCGAGGTGTACGCATTTGTTGCGGCAGTGCCGAAAGGGCGGGGCGGGCACGACGAGCGAACCGGTGACCGAACTCGGGAGCTTCGGTTGCCGCGCGCTCGGGTCGTACCTCTGTCCGCCCCGCCCGCGTCGCACACTGCGGCGGTCGAGCGCTACCTCACCGGCGCAGGCATCACTCACCGGCACAGGCATCGCGAAGTCCTCTGTACGGATCTAACGGATCTCGCTGACGACGTGGGGACGGATGCTCACCGGCGGACCGGCGCCGACCGGTCCCGCCCGCCGGGGCGTGAAGCCGCCCGGCCCCGGGCCCCCGGGATGACCGCCTCCTACCTGCACACCCTCGTGCAACGATCCCCCTGGTCCGGTCATGCGACGGCATACGCCCGCATGATCCAGGCCGACCACGCCCGCCACACCCTGCGCGAGCACGCCGAGCGCCTTGCCCAGGCCGCCACCGACATGTCGCTGCCCGACCCGGCCGCCACCGTCCTGGCCCAGTGCGACACTCTGACCGACTTCCTTCAGACACTGTCCGGCCAGTTCGCCCCGCACCCCGGCTCCCTGCCCTCCCCCCCCCGGAGCCCCCACCCGCACGACGCGCCGCCGACGAGGAGGTCCTGGAGGAGGAACGGACCCTGCTCGCGTGCGCGACCGCGTTCCCCTCCAGGCTGCGGGAGATGCGCCGGCTGCAACCCGACAACTTCGCCCTGCCCCGGAACGGCCAGCTCTTTACGTGCCTGACCTCGCTGGTACACCGCCGCGAGCCCATCGACGCGGTCACCGTCTGTGGGAAGCCCAGCACCAGGCCCTGCTGACCGCCGACTTCTCCCCCGCCGACCTGATCGGCCTGCTCGCCACCCCGGCCGGCACATCCGAACACTGGGGCGAGAAAATCCTCCGGCGCGCCCTGCTCGCCCAGGCCCACACCACCGCTGTGCGCATTCAGGCGTTCACCGACGATGCGGCCAACACCCCGCACCAGCTCGCCACCGGCAGCCGCCGCGCCCTGGTCGACTTGACCGCCTTGCGCACCCGCTGGCAGCGCGCCACCCACGCTCCCACCACGCCTCGCACCCCGGCCGCTCCCCGCGCCGGGCCCCGCCTGCAGGTCAACGCTGCCTCACCGACCACCCGCGTATCCCGATAGCCCACCCTGCCCGGCCAGGCCGAACCGTGGCCGCGCGAACCTTCGAGGAGGTCTTGTCAGGGAGGTCATGTCAGAACTGGGCCCCTCGCGAAATTCACGCGACTGCGCGACTCCGTATAGTCGGCCCGCCAAGAGGCGCACACCGCCTCGGGACACTGCGGACACATCACCGGCCATGACCGCGACCGCTGCCCAGCAGGCCCTGCGTCGTATGGGGGGCACACGAATGAACTGTCCGGGCCGCGCTGCGCGCCCTTGACGTCGCTCCTCTGACGGGCGGGGACAACGAAGACCTGGCGCAGCGCGCCGACGACCTGCTGGGAGGTGTTGATCGCGGCCGATGCGACGCCGGAGTCGGCGGGGCACGCCGCCGTGGGTGACAACTGCGGGACCGAGGGCCCGGCCGTCATTTTCTCACCGATTAGCGGGCCACGTTGGCTTTCGGTGAAGCCTTGCGTGCGCTACAACCGACGCATGAATGATCCTTTGCTGGTGGCCGAGACGCACTTGTTCTGTCGGAGGCCGAAGGAGAACCTATTGGCGCAGACCCGTGCGCCAGCCAGTCGTGCTATCGAGGCGTGGGGCCGGCGATCCGGTGACAGGCCGATGCTTCCGGCCTCAATTGTCTCCGAGGCCGAGGCACGCGGATTCAGCGCTTTCGTCCGATGAGCGCCGGCGCGGTGAGCGTCGTGCAGCGGACGATATCGGCGAACGCGGGCGGCATCGGTCGAGTGTCCTACGGGTTTTCGCAAGGTGGCGAGCCACTTCCGGATCATTGCGCTACCGCATGGAGCCCCTCTATTAAGTGTGGCCACCCTTCGGGAGGAAAGTGGTGTCCCATTCCGGGAATGGTCCGTAGTTGTGCGCCGGGTATGGCGCGCGCCGTTGCCCGGGCGCACGCCAGAGGTAGGAGGGGATCACGGGTTCCGTGCAGAACTTGGGCCGGGAGGTCCAGGTTCCGAAGCGCCTGGGTGCGGTCGGCTGCGGACAGGACGGCGGCCATCTGACGGTGGGTGCCGTCGGGGTCGACGCTTCGGGCGTGGCTGCGGCGAAGCAGAGTCTGGGTACCGCGCTCATCGAAGGGCCGGCCAGGGGAGGACAGCTTACGCAGCATGGCCGTGCTGGTGCTGATGTAACCGTCGAGGTCGGAGGGGTAGCGGCGCAGGAGGTAGGGCAGGAGCGAAGGTTTGGTGCAGCGGCTGATCCTGAGGCGTCCGGGTGTCGACATCATCGATGTCAGGGACAGCGCGCGGCTGGGATGTCTGAGGGCCAGCACTTGGGCGATCATGCCGCCCATGGAGGCACCCACGATGTGAGCTGCTGGCAGGCGGAGGTGGTCGAGAAGGCCGAGTGCGTCTTCGGCCATGTCGGCGAGGGTGTAGGCCGGCCGGGTGAGGCGCAGTGCGGTGCGCAGGAGGTGGGGCGGGCTGGGCAGATGCTGGGAGCGACCGCTGTCGCGGTTGTCGAAGCGGACGACGTAGAAGCCTTCTGCTGCCAGTTGATGGCACAGGGCGTCGTCCCACCAGATGAGCTGGCCGTACATGCCGAAGATCAGGAGAAGGGGACGGTTGCTCGGGGCCCCTATGGTCTCGTAACAGATGCTTATGCCGTTGGCGTGGGCGAACTGTTCAGTCACGGAGGCGGGCTCCTTCCGCGCCCTGGTGTTCGGTGAGACGAGAGCGGGCCCGTACCGGTACCGGACGGGCCCGCCGTGGTCGGTCAGGTGTGATCGCCGGATGCCGGCTGTGCCGGGGCGTGGAGCTCACCTATCTCGTGGAGGCTGTCATGGATGTACCGGGCGAACAGGTCAGGGTCCGCGATGACGTCAGGGTCGATGTTCACCGTGACGTGGCAGTGGTCGCGGTAGGACAACAGGGTGACGGCTACGGCGAAGCCCATGACCGGCGCGATGGCGTAAATCTCCCGGGCGTGGGTCCCGCCTATGGACAGCGGCGCGCGGGGGCCGGGCATGTTGCTGATGCCGAAGTCGTGGGAGGCACACAGACGCAGGAAGCCGGCCTCGAACCAGCGCAAGGGGATGAGAGGGCTGATACGGGCGACGGCGCCCATCCAATCGGCGGCGTCGCGGTGGTAGGCCACTTGGACGGCGCTGCGGACTTCACGAATGCGTCGGCGTGGATCGGGCTGGTCGGCGCGCAGGGGGAAGCGGACGATGAACCAGTGGTTGCCCATTGGGGAGAAGGGGACGCGTGCGGTGAGCGGGGGCTCGGCATAGGGGGAAAAGACGCGCAGACGCTCGCGTTGCGTTCCACGGGACCGATGGTATCGGTGGCAGCCTTGGGCGACCGCGGCGACGAGTGCGTCGTGCACGGTCCCGCCGCAGGCGACAGCGGCGCTCTTGAACGGGTCGGTGGGGACCTTGGTGGTGTAGTAACGCCGGGCGAAGCGCGTCTTCATCGGCGGTATGGGGTAGGGCCGGTCGCGGATGTCGTTCAGGGCCTGGGTGATGAACTGGACGGCTTTGCCCAGGCGCCGTACTGCATTCCTGCGGCGGGGGCGGTGGTGCGCCGCGGGGGCGGGTGATTCGGCTGTTGGCGACGGTGTGCTGGGGGCGGTCGGCCGGTCAGCGGCGACTTGGCGCAGGAACATCTCGCGCAGTCGGACACCGTCGGCGATGCTGTGGGAAATCTTGAGAAGGTAGGCGGAACAGCCGTCGTCCAACCCGTCGATCAGATAGCCGTTCCAGGGGGAGCGGCTCTGGCAGAAGGGTACTTCGGCCAGAGCCGCGGCCGTTTCCAGAACGTCTCGGCGGGTGCCTTTGCCGCTGACGGTGACATGTTGCAGGTGTTGTCCGAGGCGGAAGTCGGGGTCCGCTGCCCAGTGGGGACGGCGGAGAGGTGAGGAAGATTCCTGGACGTGCGCACGCATGCGGGGCATACCTGCGCATAGCTGCTGGTGCCAGGCGACGAACCGCTCCCATGGCAGCCTGTCTTCCAGGAACATGATGGTCACGATGATGGGCCGGGCGCGGGTTCCGCCCTCCACGCGCCAGGTCAGGTGGTCTTTGCAGTTCATGAGGTCCGTGCCGGGTGCTGCTGTCAGCGTTGGGCGCGGTGTGGATGTGGCCATGAGGACTCCTCGGTGTCTCGGCTGTGGTGTCAGTGCGAGCGAAGGCGCCAGGCGGGCGGTGGTCGCCGTGATCAAGCCGACGGTGTGCGGCGCATGGCTTCACGCTCTTGCCGGGTGCGGTTTCGGGTCAGTGCGACGGCCGCCGCGGTTACCAGGCTGGTGGTCAGCACTCCGCGCAGAAAGGTGCGTGGCTGCCACCGCGCATCGGTCAGGCCGGCGCGGGACTGGATGGTGAATTGCCGCCCGGCCATGTCGTCCAGGAGCGCTTCCACCTGGGTGGGTACCTTGGCCGCAGCGGTGAGGCCGTCGATGGCCGACTGGGCAACCTGTTCGGCGCTGAATATTTCACCCAGCAGGTCTTTGACGATGTCGGGCAGGGCATCGCGCAGTGCGTCGGAGAGTTTGAGGTCGGGGCAGATGCAGCGTACGGATCCTTCGATGTTGGCCACGGATTTGCCGACGACGGAGGCCAGCGGAGTGATCCGGATGCCGCGGCTGGTGGAGAAGCGCAGGACTGCGGTGAGGGCGACGCCGAAGTTCAGTTCGTCCAGGGAGGCGTCGGCCCAGTGCGGCACGGCGTTGGATACGTCTGCGATGAAGCCGCTGATGTTGCTCCACGGGGTCGCGTAACCGAGATTGATCCATTGCCGGGCCATGCCTGCCCCGTCGTTGCGCACGAGGGACAGGAAGGCCCCCAGGAAGGCGGTACCAGCGTTGCGGTCGATGCGTCCGACCATGCCCCAGTCGATGAGGTGGGCCGTGCCGGTGTCGCTGATCAGGATGTTGCCCGGGTGAGGGTCGGCGTGGAAGGTACGCTCGACGAAATAGGACCGCAGCATGAAGGCGATCAAGTCGCCTGCCAGGGCGGTGCGCTGTTCGTTGGTCAGCGTGTCGGGCTTCACCTTGTTGATGGGGACACCGTCGGCCAGGGTCTGCACCAGGACGCGGGGGGTGGCGTCGATGACCACGGGCACCGACAGCCTCGTGAACCGCGCGACATGGATGCGAGCCGCGTTCATGTTTTTGGCTTCGCGGGTGAAGTCCAGCTCGGGTTCCATGACGGTGAACAGAGCTTCAAGCAGCGCGTCAGGGGCGACGACTTCTTTGAAGCGGGGAGCGGCCAGGCCCAGCAGACGGGCGGCTGTGCGCAGGACCTTCATGTCGTCGCGCACGGCCGTCCGGGCTCCGGGGCGCTGGACCTTGATGACGCACGGTGTGCCGTCGGCGGTAACGGCTTTGTAGACCTGGGCCAGCGAGGCCGAACCGAGAGGTTCACCGGTGTCAACGGCCTGGAACCGGTCACGCCAGCCGGGCCCGAGTTCCTCTTCCAGGACCGGCTCGAAGGCGGTGAATGGCTCGACGGTGGCCTCGTCGTTGAGTTGAGCGAGTTCTTGGCGTACATGGTGCGGTACGAAGTCGGGGCGGGTGGCGAGGATCTGGCCGACCTTGACATACAGCGGGCCCAGTTCTTCCAAGGTGGCGCGGACGGTACGGGCCCGTTGCCGATGCTTGTCATGTACCGCAGGCGGGGAGTCACCAGAGGGTGTCCGAACGGCATCGAGAGCCTGCGCGCGGAGGGTCCGGCCGACAATGCCCGCCGTACGGCGCGCGCGTCCCCGTGGCATACGGCCCTCCTTCGCTCTCGATGTGGTGCGGTTACTCGCCGTCCCGCCGGTTGCCCGAGGTGCCGGAGGCTTTGCCGGTCTCGGCCGCCGCAAGGCGCTGTGCCAGGTGGCGGACTTCTGCGGTGAGGGCAGCGAGGGCTTGCTGCTGCTGTTTGTCCGTCTTGTTGTTCGCCTTGCGCCGTCGATCTCCGGTGACGGCGTCGATCGCCGCCTTGGTGGCGTCCTTGCCGTAGTCGAGCACCTGGTCGAGCACCATGCCCGCAGTGATCCTCTTCTTGGCCATATCGGTCTCCTTGCCGGTCAAACCTGTCGGGGGTCTCAAAAGCGAACATCAGGCACTGACCGCTTGGTGCATCTCGGGTGCGGCGCCACTGTCAGGATCCGTCCGGAGCAGGGCAGGGCCGGCCGCCACGGTCAAGCTCTGGCTGGTGCGGTCAGCGGGAGGGGGATGGTGTGTGTGTCGCGGTGGTGTCAGGGGCGGTGAAGCCACTGCCGGGCACGGACATGCCGCCGTCGACGGCGAGGGCCTGGCCGGTGATGAACCCGGCTGCCGGGGAGGTCAGGAACAGCACCGCCTGGGCGATGTCTTGCACGGTGGCCCACCGGCCCAACGGGATGCGGCTGCGCAGCCAGCGGGACAGCTCCTCGTCGTCTTCGAGGGTTTCGAATGCGCCGGTGTCCACGATCCCGGGACACAGGGCGTTGACACGGATGCTCTGCGGGCCCCAGGCCACGGCGAGACTGCGGACGAGGGAGACCTGCGCGGCCTTGGTCATGGCGTATGCCTCGCCGGCGGGCGCGCCCATCAGGCCCACGGCGGAGGACATCAGTAAGACGGATGGGTTCGTTGACTTGGTCAGGTAGGGATGGGCGTTGCGGCACAGGTGCAGAGCCGCGGTGAAGTTGACGGCGATGGCTGCGGACCAGTCCTCGCCTTCGCTGGTGAGCAAGGGGGCAAGCCGGAACTGCCCGGCGCTGTCGGCTGTATAGGCTCCGGCGATGTGGATCAGAGCGTCGAGCCCTTCGAGGCCGGTTGCCGCGGCTTCGACGAGCCGCCGAGGCGCGTCGGGGTCCCTGAGATCGTCGGGAAGCAGGTGTGCGGAGCGGCCTTCGGCTCCGACCAGTGCGGCGACGTCCTGCAGGCTCTCTGTCTGACGGCCGTTGAGGGCCAGGTCGGCTCCGGCCTGGGCGAGGGTCTGGGCTGTGGCCCGGCCGATGCCGCAGGAAGCGCCGGTGAGCAGGATCTTGGCACCGTCCAGTGTCGGGAGCGGGGAAGTCGACGGCATGTCTCTCCTGGGGCCGGGGCCGGGCGGCGAGTGCCGGGCCGCCCGGCGCGGTGGGGGTTACTCGGCGATGAAGGTGTGATGTGTCCAGCGGAAGACCTGTACGGCGGTGCCGTCGCTGTCCTGGAGGGTGCCGCTGAAGGTGTAGTGCTCGTAGCGGTTGAGGTGGGGGATCTTGAGGTCGGCGCCGCTGTCGGTCTGCGTCACGGACCGGCGTCCGGCCAGGTGGTCCGGGCCCCCTTCCAGCAGGGCTTCGGTGGTGTGGGGCATGGCGGTCATCCCTTCTGCGGCAGGGCGAGACGGTCGAGCAGATCGTCGGCCAGGGCGGTCAGGGTGGGTTTGGTCCACAGGGTGGTGCGTGGGATGTCGCAGCGCAGGGTGCGCTGGAGCCGGTTGCGCAGCTCGATGGTCAGCAGGGAGTCCAGGCCCAGGGCGACCAGGGAGGCCCCGGGATCGATGCGCTCGGCGTCGCGGCCCAGCACGTCGGCGAGTTCACCGACGATGTGGTCGCGTAGGCGGTCGAGGCGCTGGTGCGCCTGTGTGCGAGTGAGGTCGTCCAGCAGGTCGCCGGGGATGTCGGTGTTGTTCGGGGATGCCAGCAGCCACTTGAAGAAGGTGGACGATGCCGTGGCGGGGTAGGCCGCCAGCCAGTCGTGCGGGTGCAAGGCGATGTATGCGGTGCGGTGGCGGTCATGGCGCAGGAGGTGCTCCAGAGCCGCGATGCCCTCGTCGGGGTTGATCATGTCGAAACCGCGGTCCCGGGTCTGCGCACCGCGCCCGACCTCGGCCCAGGGCCCCCAGTTGATCGCGGTGGCGGGCAGGCCGTGGGCGCGGCGCCAGGAGGCGAATTCGTCCAGCCAGGCGTTGGCTGCGCCGTAGGCGCCCTGGCCGGGCGAGCCGACGGTGGAGGTGAAGGAGGAAAACAACACCCACCAGTCCAGTTCGCGGTCGCAGGTGGCCTCGTGCAGCCGCCACGCGCCGAGGGCCTTGGGGCGCCAGACCCGCTGCAGGAGCGGTGCGTCGATGCCCGCCGCGGTGGCGTCCTTGAGGTCCATGGCGGCGTGCACAGCCCCGCGCAGCGGCAGCCCGCCGGCCTCGGCGGCCACCACCAGTTTCTCGGCTGTGCCGGCGGCGGCGATGTCACCGCGCACCACCTCGATGCGGGTGCCGGCTGCGCGCAGCTCGTCCAGGATGTCCGCGGCCTTGGCGGAGGGCGCCGAGCGGCTGTTGACGACGATGGTGCCCGCCCCCCGTTCGGCGAGCCAGCGGCACACCAGCATGCCCAGGCCGCCCAGCCCGCCGGTGATCAGGTAGCTGCCGTCCGTGCGGACGATCGGTACGTCCTTCGGCGGTACGACGGTGACGGCCGGCCCGGTACCGGGCCAGGCCAGCGCCAGGGCGCCGGTGTGCCGGCCGTGCGGGGCGGCGCGTAGCGCCGCGGCAGCATCGGTGATCGGGTAGACGGTGCATGGCCAGGCCGGCAGGTCGCCGCCCAGGGCGTGGCCGACTTCGGCCAGTAGGGCGGCGACGGTCTCGGGGGCGCCCGTCAGCAGATGGTCGGGGGCGAAAGAGCTGACGGTGATGCCCTTGCCGAAGGCCGACCACGCCAACCGCTTCGCGTCCGTGTCGGCGGGGGTGGTGACTGCCACGTATCGTCCCGCGGGGGCGAGCGTGTCCAGGCAGGCCCGTAGCGTCTGAGCTGCGGTGGCCGAGGGGGTGAAGACGACGTGGAAGCCGGCCTCCCCGGTGGCCTGCCGTGCCACGTCGGAGAAGCCGTGCGGGCCCGGATCGGGCAGGCAGGTGACGCCGATTCCGTGCAGGTAGCGGCGTTGGGCGTCGGTGGCGGAGGTGGCCCAGACGCGGGCGTTGCGGGCGCGGGCTATGTGTATGGCGGCCAGGCCGGCGCCGTGCCCGGCGTCGTGGATCAGGACGTGTTCGTGGGCGGCGAGGCGGGCCAGGTGCCGCAGGGCATACCAGGCGGTCAGGTAGGGCACTGGCAGGCAGGCGGCCTCGGCAGGCCGGGTGCCGTCGGGCACGGGCATGACCCAGTCGGCGCGAGTGACGGCATAGTTGCTCAGCTCCCCGGGCGGCAGCACGGCCATCACCGGCTGTCCCACACCGACTGTGTCCACGCCGGGCCCCAGGGCGCTGACCGTACCCGCACACTCCACGGCGACCGGGCCCGGGCGCCCGCCCGCGGAAGCAGGTACGGCAGTCCCCGTGGCCTGTATGTGAATCTGCACCTGGCCGGGGCCCGGGGCGCAGCGGGCACCATGCACCAGTTCGGTGGAGCCGGTGTCGTGAGCCCGCTGGCAGTGCACCGCCAGAGCATCGGTTTCGAAGCGGCAGGTGGCGTGTCGTCGCTCGTGGGGTTCCAGGGGAGCGTGCGCGAGGCGGGCGACATAGCGGGTGGTGCCGCGCCAGGCGACTTCGTCGGCGCGCTCCTCGGGCCTGGCCAGCACTTCGGCCGCCAGACGCATCACGGGAGTGCCGTCATCCGCGTCGATGAGGGTGGGCAGCAACTCCGGATGCTCGTAGGTCAGTACCCGCATCAGGCCGCGCACTCCGGCCTGGTCCAGCCGCGGGCAGTCGTCGGGCTGGGCCCATTGGGCGGCACGGGTGATCACCGTCAGGCGGGGCCGGGCGTCTTCTTCCTGCTCAGTGAGTGCGTGCAGGCTCTGCACCAGGCGCAGCACGTGCTGCTGGGCATGCTCGGCCCCCAGCACGTCTGGCACTGGCTGCGGGGTCGGCAGCCACAAGACGATGCCGTCAAGGCCGCCGCCGGTGTCCCGCAGGAACGCGCTCAGAAGCCGGTCCCAAGAGCGCGTGGAGGGGGGAGCCGCCAACTGGTGCACGGTGGCGCCGCAGGTTTCGAGGGCCCTCGCCAAGGAGACAGCCTGCGGGTCGCCCTCACGGACGCCGGCCAGCAGCCAGTTGCCACCGGTGCCGACGGCAGCGGCCAGTGGGGCCGGCTCCCACTGCTGTTGCAACAACGGTGCGTTGAAACGTTCCTCCGCCGGGGCTGCGGCGCCGTGCGCGAACCGTACGTCACGGGCTTCGGCGATCAGGAGCCCATCATCGTCCAGAAGCTGGAAGCGTCCGGTGGCCGACCGCGGCTGGACGTCATCGAGCCGGACGCGGCACCAGCGGGCCCCCGTGGTGCCGCCGTAGGTGCGCAGGGTGCCGATGCCGCGGGGGAAGGTGTGCCCGTCGTCCACGGCTTCGGCGTGATGCCACAGCGCGAGCATCGCCTGCAGGCAGGCGTCCAGCAGCACCGGATGCCATTGGTAGCCGGACGCGCCCGGCCGGGCCGGATCGGGAATCGTCACTTCTGCCAGACCACTGCGCCTGCCCTGTTCCTCAAGGTAGAGGGCCGTCAGGCTGTGGCAGCCCGGACCGTATTCCAGAGCATGGAAGGTGCGCCAGCGGTCCCTGAGAGCGGTGAGGTCCACTGAGTGCGGGTGTTGTGCACGCACAGCAGCCAGGTCGGTTGTCTTTTCGGGTGCCGGGCCGCAGGGACCGAGCTGGGCTGTGCTGTGGAGCTGCCAGGGCTCGTTGGCCGGGCGCGAACGCATCTGCCAACTGGCCCGGTGGTCATCGACCGGTTCACACGTCACTGCGACCGGCATCTCGTGCTCGTCGACTTCCAGCATGAGCTGGAAGTCGAGGTCGTGGACCTCGGCCCGATGCGTCGGGTCGGGGAACAGAGCGCGGGCTGCGGCGAGGGCCATCTCGCCGTAGCAAGCAGCGGGCAGCACCGCCAGTCCCTCAAGCCGGTGGTCGGCCAGCCAGGGCAGGCGGCCGATGCTGATGGCCCCCTGCCAAAGATGGCGCCCTTCGTCTTCCGGGTCCGTCACATGCTCACCCAGCAGCGGGTGGGGCCGCTCGGGGGCGCCTTGCGTCAGTGCCGAGGGCTCGATCCGGTGGGGACGACGCTCCCAGGTGGTGGGTGGGGCCTCGGCGAGCTGACCGGCACCAAGCCAGCGCTGCCAGGCGACGGGGTAGCCGGCGCAGTGCGCGGCTGCAAGCCGGGTGGCGAAGGTCAGGCGCTCATCCTCGTCCCGGTTCAGGGCCGGTACGGTCCGTGCGTGCGTGATGCCCGCACCGGCCAGCGTCGCCTCCGTCGCCCGGGTCAGCAGCGGGTGCGCGTTGACCTCCAGGAACAGGCCGTGGCCGTCGCCGGCGGCCGCGGCGACCGTTGAGGAGAACAGCACCGGCCGGCGCTGGTTGGCGCACCAGTAGGCAGCATCAAAGGCGGCCTCGGCCCGCGGGTCCTCAAGCACGGTGCTGTAAAAGCGCAGCTTCGGCCTGCGGGGGGACAGCTCTTTCAGGGCAGCGCACAGATCGTCGAGGATCGGGTCCATCTGTGCCGAGTGCGAGGCCACGTCCACCCGGACCCGCGCCAGACCGACACCGCGCTCCTCCCAGACCTCCAGCATCTGTTCGACTTGTTCCGCGTCGCCGGACAACACAGTGTTGTGGGGTGCGGCCACCACGGCCACCGAGACTGCATCCGCCCCGGCTCGCCGCACATCGCGTTCCACCTCGGCCGCGCCGAGCTGGACCGACGCCATGGCCCCGTGCCCGGCGGTGCGCCGCAGCAGACGGGCCCGGCGGCAGATCACACGGACGCCGTCGGCCAAGCTCAAGCCTCCGGCGACCACCGCGGCGGCCACCTCGCCCATGGAATGCCCGATGACCGCGGCCGGCTGCACACCGTGGGCCTGCCACATCGCGGTCAGCGCGATCTGGTACGCGAAGATCACCGGCTGGACCCGGTCCACCCCGCTGACCACTTCTGGCGCGGTCAGGACTTCCCGCAGGGAGAATCCGCCTTCCGCCCGCAGCAACGGCTCCAGTTCCTCCACCGCCGCCGTGAAGTGTTCATCCGTGTCCAGAAGGCATTGCCCCATACCGGCCCACTGGGAGCCGTGGCCCGAATAGACGAACACCGCCCCGGCGCCCAGGCCCCCCACGTTTCCCTCGGCGATGCCCGGCGCCGGTTCCCCGGCCGCGTGGGCCCGCAGCCGCCGCACCAACGTGCGACGATAACCCGCTACCACGCCAAGGCGCTGTTCGGCGTGCGAGCGGCGCACCGCCAGCGTGTGGGCGACATCGCGCAGCGGTACCCGTGCCCCTTCGTCCTCCAGCCAGTCGGCCAGCCGGCCGGCAGCGGCCCGCAGCGCCGGGCCGGAGCCACCGCTGAGCAGGAACGTGCGCCGCACCGAGGCTGCGCCCTGGTGCCCGTTTTCCCGTGCCGGCCCGGTGGCCCGTGCGGACACGGGGGCCGGAGCCTGCTCGACGATGACATGCGCATTGGTGCCACCTACTCCATAGGAGGTCACCGCCGCGAGCCGGGGGCCGTCCTCGACCGGCCAGGGCCGGCACCCGGTGGGCACGAACAGCCGGGAACCGTCGGCATCGATCTGCGGATTCCACCGGCGAAAGTGCAGCGTGGCCGGGACGCGGCCGTGCCGCAGGCTCACGATGGTCTTCAGCAGCCCGGCGATGCCCGAAGCGGGCTCGGTGTGCCCGATGTTGGACTTCAACGACCCGAGTGCGCACCGGCCCCGGCCCCCGCCGTACACCGCGTTCAAAGCCGCGAACTCGATGGGGTCACCGACCGCGGTACCGGCACCGTGCGCCTCGACCATGCCGACCTGGGCCGGCTCCACCCCGGCCCGAGCCAACGCGATCTCTCCGGCCTCCTGCTGTGCCTGTTGGGAGGGAGCTGTCAGCCGGACCGAACGTCCGTCCTGGTTGACCGCCGAGCCGCGTAAGACCGCCAGCACCCGGTCTCCGTCGCGTATCGCGTCCTTCAGACGCTTGAGCAGCACTACACCGCAGCCCTCGGAGCGCACATAGCCGTCCGCGGCCGCATCGAAGGAATGGCAGTGACCGGTGGGCGAGAACATGTCCCACCGGGCCTCGGAGATCATCGCCTCTGGGCTGAGGACCACCGACACCCCGGCGGCCAGCGCCGCATCGCACTCCCCGGCCCGCAGGCTCTGGCACGCCAGGTGCACGGCGACCAGCGAGGAGGAGCAGGCTGTGTCCGTCGCCAGGCTTGGCCCGTGCAAGTCCATGAGGAACGACAGCCGCCCCGCTCCTACACCGTGCATCGCGCCGGTCATCCAGTACGGGCCGGTCTCCTGCGGTGTGCGGTGGGAGCGCACCAGGTGGTCCGGTACGTACATGCCGGTGAACACCCCGGTGGCCGTTCCCCGCAACGCATCCACCGGAATCCCGGCGTGTTCGCACGCTTCCCAGGCAACCTCCAGCAGCAGCCGGTGCTGCGGGTCCAGCCAACGCGCCTCCGGCCCGCTGATTCCGAAGAAACCCGGGTCGAAGGCAGTGATGTCCTCAGTCAGGAAACCGCCGCGGCGCACCCGTTCCACAGTGCCCGGCGGCAGCTCTGCATGCAGTCGCCTGGTATCCCAGCGGCCTGGTGGCACCTCGGTCACGGCCTCCCTCTCGCCCTCCAGCAAGCGCCACAGCCCCTCCAGGGACACGACACCACCGGGCAGACGGCAACCTGCTCCCACCACCGCCACCGGTTCCTCCGGACCTGTCCCCTCATTGCGCCTGCACAACGCTGCACTCACTGGGCCTCCTAGTTCACCGTCGACGCCTGCGCACACCCGCCGCTTCAGCTCACTCCACGCAGGAACGCTGCACGGCTCCAGCCGCACACGTCGTTCGGTGGCCTTGCCGGACAGCGAGGCAAGCCCCGGCGCACGACGGCACGCGACCGTGCTTGTTCCATCCCTCCGGGCCCGAGCTGTGCTGCACTGCCCCGGCGAATGCCTCAGCTCCGGCGGAACACCCGGGCAGGCACCTGTCAGCGGTGGGCATAGGCTTACGACTCACCAGCCCGCGTACGTCGTAACGCGCCTTCGTGTATCAAGCGGACAGCGCTTGTGAGCATGTGAACACGCTCTGGGGCAGGGAGGGGACATGCCAGCCTATGGGCCCAATCGCCGCCTGACCGCCTTGCTGGCCGAAGCGGACTGGTCCGACGCCTCCTTGGCCAGGGCCGTCAATGCCCTGGGCACCGCCCAGGGACTGGGGCTGAACTACTCCCGGGCATCCGTCGCCCACTGGCGCCGCGGATCCCGCCCCCCGGCCCCCGTCCCCGCCCTGGCCGCTGAAGCCCTCAGCCGCCGCGTCGGCCGCCCAATCACCCCTTACGACACCGGCCTCACCCCGCTCAGCATCACCCAGACTGCCGAGCTGCCGCAGCAGGCCACATCCCGTACACCGGTACGACAACTGCTCGCCCTCGCCCGAAGCGACATCGACCCCCTGCAGCGCACAGCGCTACAGCGCGCCGCCTACGCACCGGTCCGACCGGCAGCCACGACCCCCACCACATTCCCCGCCGCGCCAGCCCCACCGCATACCAGCCCCCTCGTCACCAACGAGACCGCTGCCCTGCAGAGCATCTTGCATACGTTCACCAACCTGGCACAGCAATACGGCGGCCGTTGTGCGCGCACCGCCTTGGCCGCCTACCTCGCCGAGGACATCTGCACCCTGCTGGATCGCCGCGCCAATCATCCCGACCGGCACCGGATTTTCACCTGCGCCGCCCAACTCACGCACCACCTGGCAGTGATGACCGACGACGCCGGTTACCACCACCTGGCCCACCGCTACTTCACGACCGCCCTGAGCCTCGCCCACTACGCGGGATGCCGCAAAACCTACGCCATCACCCTGCGCACCATGAGCTCCCAGGCTCTCCGGCTCGGACACCTGCACCACGCCCACACTCTCGCCGAAAGCTCCACCCACATCGCGGAACTCCCTGCCCACCCCGCACTGACCGCGTATATCCGCATCCAGCAAGCCCTCACAGCCGCCCACGACGGGCAGCCCTCATTGGCACGCAAACTGATGCACGCCGCGGAGAACAGCCACGAAGAACCCTCGGCACCATCCGAACCTTTCGACGAGTACCCGCTCGCCGCTTTGCATTACCAACGAGCCGCCGTCTTCCAGGCACTGGAACAGCGCACCGAAGCCCTCACAGCTCTCCAAGTCTCCGCGCGACACCGAGACCCCGGCGACCGCCGTTCTCTCGCCCTCACCCATGCGCACATCGCCGCCACTCAGCTACGCATCGCCGATGTGGACGCCGCATGCCTGCACTGGCACACATTCCTCTCCTTCTACCGGCCTTTGCAATCAGGGCGCGCCGACCAGCACCTGCTTCGTCTTCGTCAAAGCCTGCTGCCGCATCGCGCCTATCCGCCGGCCAAAGCCCTACTGGATCGTACGCAGTCCCTGTCCCGTGAACGCCGCCCATAGACCACCCGCAACACCCTCCCGATGCCCACCCATTTACCTCGTCGCAGGCCCTCGTCGCCTCCGCAGCCCAAGCGGGAAAGACCGGTGTGCTGGACCTGAGAAACTTTGGGAACTCATTCGTGCGTTGTCCTTCCGTCAAGGGCCAGCAGCGGTCATCGGCTGGGAGATGGACCTGCGTGGCAGTCCACCGCGGGACCGGCCGATGGCGTGATCGACGCGGGTCTGTTGTGAAAGTGCTGGTCGCAGCCACTCGTTGCGGACTGCGACCAGCACGCTCGCCTCGTAGCGGACCGCGAGCTTGTCCCACCTCGTGGCTACAGCCCGGTGGCGCTTGAGGCGGTTGCTCCCGCACTCGACCGCGTGCCGCTGCTTGTCGTCGTCCTGGTCGAACT
>NZ_JBIRFL010000035.1:0-59190 GCF_044327445.1 Streptomyces sp. NPDC018045 | reverse complement strand
TCTTCGTCAAGGGCGAGGTCATCAAGACGGTGCCCGAGTCGAAGATCGTCGAGACCCTCATCGAAGAGGCCATGAAGATCGCCGAGCAGATGGAGAAGGACGGCGTGGCCTCCGGCGAGCCCACCATCGCCGTCGCCGGCTGAGCGCCGCCACCGCCCCTGGCGCTCCCGTACAGCCCTTGGCGCCCAGCGCGCCCCCGAGCCCCGCCACCGCACCGGTGGCGGGGCTCGGTGCGTAGATCGCGCCAGGAGCGGTACCCGCAGCAGATCCGCTGCTCGGCCGCCGGGGAGGTAAAGTGCCAGGACCTGCAGTCGCCTGGCCTCCCAGGCCCGTAAAGGTGAGGCTTTGCGACACGTGCTGACGACCACGACCACCAAGGTTCTGGAGCCCGGGGAGCTCGACGACGCACTGAAGGTACTGGACCGCGACCCGGTCGCCAACGCCTTCGTCGCCGCCCGCGTCCAGGTCGCCGGACTGGACCCCTGGCGGCTCGGCGGCGAGATGTGGGGCTGGTACGCGGGCGGCCGCCTGGAGTCGCTGTGCTACGCGGGCGCCAACCTCGTCCCCGTCTGCGCCACCCCCGAAGCGGTACGCGGCTTCGCCGAGCGCGCCCGCCGCCAGGGACGGCGCTGCTCCTCCATCGTGGGCCCGGCCGGGCCCACCGCCGAGCTGTGGTCCCTCCTGGAGCCCGCCTGGGGCCCCGCCCGCGAGATCCGCGCGAACCAGCCGCTGATGGTCACGTCCTCCCTCGCCACCGAGGTCGAGCCCGACCCGTACGTCCGGCGCATCGGCAAGCACGAGATGGACCTGATCATGCCTGCGTGCGTGGCGATGTTCACCGAGGAGGTCGGCATCTCGCCGCTGGCCGGCGACGGCGGGCTGCTCTACCAGGCGCGCGTCGCCGAGCTGGTCGGCACCGGGCGGTCCTTCGCCCGCGTCGACGACGGCCAGGTGGTCTTCAAGGCCGAGATCGGCGCCGCCACGCAGCGGGCCTGCCAGATCCAGGGCGTCTGGGTCGCCCCCGAATACCGCGGCAAGGGCCTCTCGGAGACCGGCATGGCGGCCGTGCTGCGCTACGCGCTCACCGAGATCGCGCCCGTCGCCTCGCTGTACGTGAACGACTTCAACACGGCGGCCCGCGCCGCGTACCGGCGGGTGGGCTTCGAGGAGACCGGCGCCTTCATGAGCGTGCTGTTCTGAGCCCCCGGCGGTGCCCCGCCGCGGAAGGACCGTCGGCCGATCGTCTTACGGCCCGGTGCCTTGTACGCTCCCGACCATGGATGACGTCGCGGTCGGCCCCCTGGATCTCGCTGTCCGCGTGGACGACGCGCTCGCCGTGCAAGCACTGGCGTTCGGGCTGACCGACGACGAGATCGGGGTCCGCCGCCACATCGTGCTGCGGCACCTGGCCAGCCCCGGGGCCCGCGCCCTCGGCGCCACCACCCCCGCCGGGCGCCTGATCGGCTTCGTCTACGGGATGCCCAACGACCGGACGCACTGGTGGTCCACGGTCGTCGAGCCGTACCTGCGCTCCCAGGACCGGGACCACTGGCTCGACGACTCCTTCGTGATCACCGAGCTGCATGTGCTGCCCGCCTTCCAGAACCGCCGCATCGGCCGCGAACTGATCACCCGCATCACGGACGAAGCGGCCGAACCGCGCAGCATCCTGTCCGCCATCGACGCCGACAGCCCGGCCCGCGGCCTGTACCGCTCCCTGGGCTACCGGGACCTGGCCCGCCGCGTCCTGTTCCCGAGCGCCCCCCTGCCGTACGCCGTGATGGGCGCGCCCCTGCCGCTCAAGCGCTGACGGGGCGCGGCCGGGCGGGACCCGGACGGCCGCGCGGGATCCGGCCGGGCGGGGCACGGATCCCATTTCCGTGGGGCGCGTCCCTCCGGATAACCTCGCGGAAGTCACCTTTCTTACGCAGGAGAATCACCATGGCCCAGGTCCAGCGCATGTCCCGGTTGATGATCAAGACGCTGCGCGACGACCCGGCCGACGCCGAGACCGCCAGCCACAAGCTGCTCGTGCGCGCCGGCTACGTCCGCCGCACCTCCGCCGGCATCTGGACCTGGCTGCCGCTGGGCAAGAAGGTGCTGGAGAACGTGTCGCGCATCATCCGCGAGGAGATGGACGCGATCGGCGCGCAGGAGGTCCTGCTGCCGGCCCTGCTGCCCAAGGAGCCGTACGAGGCCACCGGCCGCTGGGAGGAGTACGGGGACCAGCTCTTCCGGCTCAAGGACAGGAAGGGCGCGGACTACCTCCTCGGGCCCACCCACGAAGAGATCTTCACGCTCATGGTCAAGGACCAGTGCACGTCCTACAAGGACCTGCCGGTGACCCTGTACCAGATCCAGACCAAGTACCGCGACGAGGCCCGGCCCCGCTCCGGCGTGCTGCGCGGCCGCGAGTTCCAGATGAAGGACTCGTACAGCTTCGACACCACCGACGAGGGCCTGGCCGAGTCGTACCGCCTGCACCGCGAGGCGTACCAGAAGATCTTCCAGCGGCTGGGCCTGGACTACCGCATCGTCTCCGCCGTCTCCGGCGCCATGGGCGGCTCGGCCTCCGAGGAGTTCCTGGCCCCCGCCGCGGCCGGCGAGGACACCTTCGTGGACTGCCCGGCCTGTGACTACGCGGCCAACACCGAGGCCGTCACGGTCAAGGTCGAGCCCTCGGACGCCGCCGGCGTCGGCGCGGTGGAGGAGCTGGACACCCCCGACACCCCGACCATCGAGACGCTGGCCGAGCACCTGGGCGTCCCGGCCTCCGCCACGCTGAAGAACCTGCTGGTCAAGGTCGACGGCGAGATCGTCGCCGTGGGCGTGCCCGGCGACCGCGAGGTGGACCTCGGCAAGCTGGGTGAGCACCTGGCCCCGGCCACGGTCGAGCTGGTCACCGCCGAGGACTTCGTCGGCCGCGACGACCTGGTGCGCGGCTACGTCGGCCCGCAGGGCCTGGCCGGGAAGTCGTTCACGTACTACGCCGACCCGCGGGTCGCCCCCGGGACCGCCTGGATCACCGGCGCCAACAAGGACGGCAAGCACGCGCGCAACGTCGTCGCGGGCCGGGACTTCGAGGTCGACGCGTACCTGGACGTCGTCGTGGTCGAGCCGGGCGACCCCTGCCCCCAGTGCGGCGCGGGCCTGCGCATCGACCGTGCGATCGAAATCGGCCATATCTTCCAGCTCGGCCGCAAGTACGCGGACGCCTTCGAGCTGGACGTGCTCGGCCAGAACGGCAAGCCCGTGCGCGTCACGATGGGCTCGTACGGCGTCGGTGTCTCGCGCGCCGTCGCGGCCCTCGCCGAGCAGACCCACGACGAGTCCGGCCTGTGCTGGCCGCGTGAGGTCGCCCCGGCCGACGTGCACGTGGTCGCCGCGGGCAAGGCCAAGCAGACCGAGCTGGCCCTGGAGGTCGGCGACAAGCTCGGCGCCGCGGGCCTGCGCGTCCTGGTGGACGACCGGGCGGGTGTCTCGCCGGGGGTGAAGTTCACCGACGCGGAGCTGCTGGGCGTCCCGAAGATCCTGGTCGCGGGCCGCCGCGCCGACGAGGGTGTCGTCGAGCTGAAGGACCGCCGTACGGGCGAGCGCGAGGAGCTGACGGTCGAGGAGGCCGTGGCCCGGCTGAGCGCCTGACCGACCGCGAGTGACCCGGTGGCCGGGCGGGACCGAGCAGACGGTTCCGCCCGGCCACCGGCCGTCAGCGCCCTCCCGGAGCCGCCCCTACAGCCACGTGGCGAACTCCAGCAGCAGCTCGCCGCGCTGCGCGTCGCCGCCCGGCGCCGTCATCTCGCGCACCCCCGACTCCACCGCCCGGTACAGCGTCCAACTGCGCAGCCGGTCGCGGTCCACGTCCAGGGAGTCCGCCAGCTTGGCCACCCGGCGCCGGGCCGCCGAGGCCGCACCCGAACCGGCCGCCAGGTCCTCGAAGCGGTCCAGCACCAGCCAGGCCAGGTCGTACGCCCGCTCGCCGACCACCGGCGACGGGCCGACCGCCAGCCACGGCGCCCGCTCACCGGCCAGCACCTTGCCCTGCCGGAACGCGCCGTGCAGCAGCACCTCCTCGGGGGCGTCGGCCGCCAGCGCCCGGCGCAGCTCCAGGCTCTCGTCCAGCAGCGGCCCCGCGGCCCGGATCGCCGACCCGAGGGCGCGCAGCTCCTCGACGGTCTGCTCCGTACGGCCCGCCAGGGACGCGAACGGGTGGCCGTCCGCCGGCGGCACCCACAGCCGCCGTACCGTGCCGGCCGCCTCCAGCAGTGCCTTGGCCTCCGGCAGCGAGCGCAGCGACACCGCGCCCCGCAGGCGCTCCAGAAGCAGCGCACCGCTGTCCGCGTCGGCGCGCAGCAGCCGTGCCGCGCCCCAGCCGTCCCACTGCGCCAGCGCCGCGCCCTGGTGCGCCGCCGCCCGGCCCGGGGCCGGGAACTTCAGCGCGGCCGGCGTGCCGTCGGCCTGCCGCACGTACACCAGCAGGCTGCTGCGCCCGCCCGGCTCGTGCACCCGCTCCGGCGTCAACTCCCAGGCTTCCAGGTGCTGTTGAACCAGCGCGGGCAGCGCTTCGAGCCAGGCACCGGCCGGGCCGTCCGGATCGCCGCCGAGCGCGCTCACCAGCCGTCGCGGCGGTTCGATGGGTGCCGTAGCCATGCCTGTGCTGTCCCTTTCGGTGGACGTTCGGTGGTCGTTCGGTGGTCGTTCGGTAGGCGTGGGGCGACCCTGGCGCGGGCGGTCGTCAGGGCCGGCCGGCGGCGCCGGGCGCCGCGCCGGACGGAGTGCCGGCGCCCCCGGCCCGTTCCGCGAGCCCAGGGAAGGCTACGCCGCTGCCGCGCCAGCGCACCGCGCGCACCGCGGCCTCCCGCAGCGCCCCGGCCGCGTCCCGGCGCCGCGCGCCGTCACCGTCCCGTACGAGATCGGCGTACACCGCCGCCACCCGGTCCTCCAGCTCCGCGGCCAGCCGGGCCGCGGCGGCCGCGTCCGGCACCGGGAACGGCAGCTCGTACGCGGCCGCGGCGGCCTGCGGGGTGCCGCCCAGATCCCGTACGCCGCGCCGCAGCGCGTCCCGGCGCGCGCGGTGCGCGTCGTAGCCCTCCCGCGCCTCCTTGCGCCGGTCGTCGCCGATCCGGCCGCCGACCACGCCGTAGCCGTAGACGGCCGCGTGCTCGGCCGCCAGCGCGGCCTGGAGCGCCCGCAGCCCGGCGCCCCGCGCGTCGCCCTCCGCCGCGCCGGTGCGCGCCGCCCTGGATGTCAGCATCGCCGTGCCCCTTCCGTGGCCGGGCCCTGCCCCGGCCGCTGTCCCGTCGTGCGTACGGCCGTCGTCCCGGCGTGCCTCACGCGCCGTCCTCCGTGAGCAGGTACGCGTGCGCCGCGCCCGCCGCCGCGACCGACGCCAGCAGCCTGGCCAGCTCCGGTGCCGCCCCCACCAGCGCCGCGGCGCGGGCGTCCGCGGTGCGGCGCTCCGCCGCCGCGAGGTCCGTACGCGCCTGCTTCTCGTCGGGCGGGACGGCGGAGGCGGAGGGCGCGGACCCGGAGGGCATGGGGGAGGCGGGTGCGGAGGACGACGCGCCCGCACGGGGCCCGGCGGACGGCCCGGTGGACGGCCCGGTGGACGGTGACGGCGCGGGGGAGGCCCCGAACGCCGCCGCGTGCCGGGCCACTTCGGCGCGCAGCGGCCGCAGCCGCTCACCGAGCCCGGGGTGCGCGGCGAGCGTCGCGTCGTACCGGGCGAGCAGGGCCGCGGTGTCCCGCGCGGCCTGCCCGCGCAGCCGGGCGTCCGCCGCGGCGTCCACGCCCGCCCGGCCGCCGCCGGGCCCGGAATCCTCCGAGCAGCCGGTGAGCAGCAGCGCCGTCCCGCCGAGCACGGAGCCGGCCAGCAAGGTCCTCCTGCGCGTGAGCGCGACGTTGTGCACGTGTGACTTCCCGGGGTCTTCGGTGGGGGCGTCCGTAGTGATCACCGCAGGCGAGCGTATCCGTGCCCGGCCACCGAATCGTCAGTACCCCGCCGGAACAGCTAGGCTTTGACCCGACACGCGACCTTCCCACAACAGCACACGCGGCCGAGGAGTCACCCGGATGAGCACCACCCAGAGCGAGAGGCTGCGCGGACTGCTTGAACCGCTCGTCGCCGCGCGAGACCTGGATCTGGAAGAGATCGAGGTGACACCGGCCGGAAAGCGGCGTGTGCTGAGGATCGTGGTCGACTCCGACGACGGCGTGCAGCTCGACGAGTGTGCCGAGCTGAGCCGCGAGGCGTCGCAGGCGCTCGACGACTCCAACGTGATGGGCGGCGCCCCGTACACGCTGGAGGTCACCTCGCCCGGAGCCGACCGCCCGCTGACCGAGCCGCGGCACTACCGCCGCGCCGTCGGCCGTCTCGTCAGGTTCCAACTCCACGAGGGCGGCGAGCTGGTGGCGCGGATCACCGCCATGGACGACGAGGGCCTGGATCTTGAAGTGCCGGGCGTCAAGGGCCGCAAGCCCACCGCCCGCCGGGTCGCCTTCGCCGAGATCGCCAAGGCACGCGTGGAGATCGAGTTCAACCGTAAGCAGGACCAGGGGCGCGACGACCGCGCCCAGCAGGACGACGAGAGCCAGGAGGAGGCGTAGCCGTGGACATCGACATGAGTGCCCTGCGGGGTTTGGTGCGGGAGAAGGAGATCTCGTTCGACCTGCTGGTCGCGGCCATCGAGTCGGCCCTCCTCATCGCGTACCACCGCACCGAGGGAAGCCGCCGCCACGCCAGGGTGGAGCTGGACCGCAACACCGGCCATGTGACGGTGTGGGCCAAGGAGGACCCGGCCGACCTCGAAGAGGGCGCCGAGCCCCGTGAGTTCGACGACACCCCGTCGGGCTTCGGCCGGATCGCGGCGACCACCGCCAAGCAGGTCATCCTGCAGCGGCTGCGGGACGCCGAGGAGGAGATCACCTTCGGCGAGTACGCCGGACGGGAGGGCGACGTCGTCATGGGCGTCGTCCAGCAGGGCCGGGACCCGAAGAACGTGCTGGTCGACATCGGCAAGCTGGAGGCCATCCTGCCGGCGCAGGAGCAGGTCCCCGGTGAGGAGTACGCGCACGGCACCCGGCTGCGTTCGTACGTGGTCCGGGTGGTCAAGGGCGTGCGCGGCCCGTCCGTCACCCTCTCGCGCACCCACCCCAATCTGGTGAAGAAGCTCTTCGCCATGGAGGTGCCGGAGATCGCCGACGGCTCGGTGGAGATCTCCGCCATCGCCCGTGAGGCGGGTCACCGCACCAAGATCGCCGTACGTTCCACCCGCTCCGGGCTGAACGCCAAGGGTGCCTGCATCGGCCCGATGGGCGGCCGGGTGCGCGCGGTCATGGCCGAGCTGCACGGCGAGAAGATCGACATCGTCGACTGGTCGGACGACCCGGCCGAGCTGGTGGCGCACGCCCTGTCGCCCGCGCGGGTCAGCAAGGTCGAGATCGTCGACCTCGCGGCGCGCTCCGCCCGGGTGACGGTGCCCGACTACCAGCTCTCGCTGGCCATCGGCAAGGAAGGCCAGAACGCCCGGCTCGCCGCCCGGCTCACCGGCTGGCGGATCGACATCCGCCCCGACACCGAGCAGGGCGCGGACCAGGACTGAGGTCGAGCCGCCGCCGGGCGCGGGGACAGTCCGTGCCCGGCGGCGGTCCGGGACGAGCAGGGTGTGGCCGCAGCCGAAAATCAGTGGCGGCCCACCGGAATTTTGAGCGACCGTTCGGGCATTACCCCGTAGGGGTGAGGTCGGCGCGGGGAGGTAGACTTAAGCAGTGTCTGGCCGGACGCATACCCGCGTATGCCCTGAACGTACCTGTGTGGGGTGCCGGGAGCGAGCGGCCAAGGGCGATCTGTTGCGGATCGTGATGATCGAGGGTGAGTGTGTCCCCGATCCTCGCGGTACGCTGCCCGGCCGGGGTGCTTATGTGCACCCGACACGGGTCTGTCTCGACCTGGCGGTCCGCCGCCGGTCGTTCCCCCGGGCCTTCCGGGGCCGGGGACCGTTCGATGTGGCGGCCTTGCGCCGGTTCGTCGAACGGGCGCATGTTGATCAAGCTACACCGGTTGATCAGGCAACACCGTAAGAAAGCACAGCGCACGGAAAACCGTGCGGTCAGGTACCTCGCGAGTCGGAAGTAGGTCGAGATTGCGATGAGCACTCGATGAGTACGCGATGAGTACGCCCATGAAGTAGCGACGGTCCGGTCGACACCCGGACCTAGAAGGAGCGAAGTGGCTAAGGTCCGGGTATACGAACTCGCCAAGGAGTTCGGCGTGGAGAGCAAGGCCGTCATGGCCAAGCTCCAAGAACTTGGTGAATTCGTCCGTTCGGCGTCCTCGACGATCGAGGCGCCGGTTGTTCGAAAGCTGACCGACGCTTTCCAGGCGGGCAACGGCAACGGCCGTTCCGCCGGCAAGCCCGCGGCGCCGCGCAAGAGCGCGCCTGCAAAGCCGTCCGCGCCGTCCCCGGCGCAGGCGGGCCGTCCTGCCGCCCCGAAGCCGGGCGCCCCCAAGCCGGGCCCCGCGGCTCCGGCGCCGGCCGCCCCCGAGGCGCCGGCTGCCCCCGAGGCACCCCAGTCCCAGGCCCCGGCGGCTCCCGCCGAGGCCCCGAAGTCGGCCCCGGCCGCCCCGGGCCCGCGTCCCACGCCGGGCCCCAAGGCCCCGGCGCCCAAGCCCGCTCCGGCCGCGCCCGCGCAGCCCGAGTTCCAGGCCCCGCCGTCGGCTCCGGCCCCGAAGCCCGGCGGCGCCACCCCCGGCCCGCGTCCGGCCCGCCCGCAGGGCGGCCAGGGTGGCCGTGACGGTGGTCAGGGCCGCGGCAACGCGCCCCGTCCCGGCGGCGACCGCCAGGGCGGCGCCCCGCGTCCCGGCGGCAACCGTCCGTCCGGCCCGCGTCCGGGCAACAACCCCTTCACCTCCGGTGGCTCCACCGGCATGGCCCGCCCGCAGGCCCCCCGTCCCGGTGGCGCGCCGCGTCCCGGCGGTCAGGGTGCCCCCGGCGGCCCGCGTCCGCAGGGCGGCGCCCAGGGTGGCCAGGGCGGTCCCCGTCCGCAGGCTCCCGGCGGCAACCGTCCGACCCCGGGCGGCATGCCCCGCCCGCAGGGCGCCGGCCAGGGCGGCCCGCGTCCCGGCGGCGGTAACCGCCCCAACCCGGGCATGATGCCCAAGAGCCCGGCTGCCGGCCCGCGTCCGGGTCCCGGCGGCGGTGGCGGTCGTGGCCCCGGTGGCGCCGGTCGTCCCGGTGGCGGCGGCGGTCGTCCGGGTGGCGGCGGCTTCGCCGGTCGTCCCGGTGGCGGCGGCGGTCGTCCGGGTGGCGGCGGCGGTTTCGCCGGTCGTCCCGGTGGCGGCGGTCCCGGTGGTGGCGGTGGCTTCGGCGGCCGTCCCGGTTTCGCCGGCCGTCCGGGTGGTCCCGGTGGCCGTGGCGGCACGCAGGGTGCCTTCGGCCGTCCCGGTGGTCCGGCGCGTCGTGGCCGCAAGTCGAAGCGGCAGCGTCGCCAGGAGTACGAGGCGATGCAGGCCCCGTCGGTGGGCGGCGTCATGCTGCCGCGTGGCAACGGTGCGACGGTTCGCCTGTCGCGCGGTGCCTCGCTGACCGACTTCGCCGAGAAGATCAACGCCAACCCGGCATCGCTCGTCCAGGTCATGCTGAACCTGGGCGAGATGGTCACCGCGACGCAGTCCGTCTCCGACGAGACGCTCACGCTCCTCGGCGAGGAGATGAACTACGTCGTCGAGATCGTCTCCCCGGAGGAGGAGGACCGCGAGCTCCTGGAGTCGTTCGACATCGACTTCGGCGAGAACGAGGGCGGCGAGGAGATGCTCGTCGCGCGTCCGCCGGTGGTGACCGTCATGGGTCACGTCGACCACGGCAAGACGCGACTGCTCGACGCGATCCGCAAGACGAACGTCATCGCGGGCGAGGCCGGCGGCATCACCCAGCACATCGGTGCCTACCAGGTCGCGACCGAGGTCAACGACGAAGAGCGGCGCATCACCTTCATCGACACCCCGGGTCACGAGGCGTTCACCGCCATGCGTGCCCGTGGTGCCAAGTCGACCGACATCGCGATCCTCGTGGTGGCGGCCAACGACGGTGTGATGCCGCAGACGATCGAGGCCCTGAACCACGCCAAGGCGGCCGACGTGCCGATCGTGGTCGCGGTCAACAAGATCGACGTCGAGGGCGCGGACCCGACCAAGGTGCGCGGCCAGCTCACCGAGTACGGCCTGGTGGCAGAGGAGTACGGCGGCGACACGATGTTCGTCGACATCTCCGCCCGCCAGGGTCTGAACATCGAGGAGCTGCTGGAGGCCGTGGTCCTGACCGCGGACGCCTCGCTCGACCTGCGGGCCAACGCCGAGCAGGACGCGCAGGGCATCGCGATCGAGGCCCACCTCGACCGTGGCCGCGGCGCCGTGGCGACCGTCCTGGTCCAGCGCGGCACGCTGCGCGTCGGCGACACGATGGTGGCCGGCGACGCGTACGGCCGAGTCCGGGCGATGCTCGACGACAAGGGCCAGAACGTGCAGGAAGCGGGTCCCTCGACCCCCGTCCTGGTGCTGGGTCTGACCAACGTCCCGGGCGCCGGCGACAACTTCCTGGTCGTCGACGAGGACCGCACGGCCCGCCAGATCGCCGAGAAGCGCGCCGCCCGTGAGCGCAACGCCGCGTTCGCCAAGCGCACCCGCCGGGTGTCGCTGGAGGACCTGGACAAGGTGCTCAAGGCCGGCGAGGTGCAGCAGCTCAACCTCATCATCAAGGGCGACGCGTCCGGTTCGGTCGAGGCCCTGGAGTCCTCGCTGCTCCAGCTCGACGTCGGCGAAGAGGTCGACATCCGGGTCCTGCACCGCGGCGTCGGTGCGGTCACGGAGTCCGACATCAACCTGGCGTCCGGCTCCGACGCGATCGTGATCGGCTTCAACGTCCGCGCCGAAGGCCGCGCGACGCAGATGGCCGAGCGCGAGGGCGTGGACGTGCGCTACTACTCGGTCATCTACCAGGCGATCGAGGAGATCGAGGCGGCCCTCAAGGGCATGCTCAAGCCGGAGTACGAAGAGGTCGAGCTCGGCACGGCGGAGATCCGCGAGGTCTTCAAGTCGTCCAAGCTGGGCAACATCGCGGGTGTTCTCATCCGTTCCGGCGAGGTCAAGCGGAACACCAAGGCCCGCCTGGTCCGCGACGGCAAGGTCATCGCGGAGAACCTCAACATCGAGGGTCTGCGCCGCTTCAAGGACGACGTCACCGAGATCCGCGAAGGCTTCGAGGGCGGTATCAACCTCGGCAACTTCAACGACATCAAGGTCGACGACGTCATCGCGACGTACGAGATGCGGGAGAAGCCGCGCGGCTGATCACGCAGACAGCAAGCCCGCGCGTAGCCCGGTCCACCAGGGATGGTGGCCGGGCGACGGGTGGGAGGGGCCGGTCGGCGGAAGATATTTCCGTCGATCGGCCCCGGCCTTTGCGTGTACGGTTCGAACGAGTCGTACATCCGGCATCTAGTGCCCCACGGGTGGCCTTACCCGCATCGCATGTACGTAGGGACACTGTCCTTCGACCTCCTCCTCGGCGACGTACGGTCGCTGAAGGAGAAGCGCTCCGTGGTCCGCCCGATCGTCGCCGAACTGCACCGCAAGTACGCGGTCAGCGTGGCGGAGGTCGGCGAGCAGGACCTCCACCGCAGGGCCGAGATCGGTCTCGCGGTGGTGTCCGGGGACACGGAGCACCTCACGGACGTACTGGACCGCTGCGAGCGCCTGGTCGCCGCACGGCCCGAAGTGGAGCTGCTGTCGGTACGGCGGCGCATCCACGGCGACCATGACGACTGAGCGGGTCGTCGGCGCCACATGCACCATGGTGAAAGACACAGAAGGAGACGGACCAGTGGCCGACAATGCGCGGGCGAAGAAGCTGGCGGACCTCATCCGGGAGGTGGTCGCCCAGAAGCTGCAGCGCGGCATCAAGGACCCGCGGCTCGGCAGTCACGTGACCATCACGGACACCCGGGTCACCGGCGACCTGCGGGAGGCGACGGTCTTCTACACGGTCTACGGCGACGACGAGGACCGGGCCGGTGCGGCGGCCGGGCTGGAGAGCGCCAAGGGCGTGCTGCGTTCCGAGGTCGGCCGGGCGGCGGGCGTGAAGTTCACGCCGACCCTGACCTTCGTCGCGGACGCGCTGCCGGAGAACGCCAAGACGATCGAGGACCTGCTCGACAAGGCGCGGGCCTCGGACGCCAAGGTGCGCGAGGCGTCCTCGGGCGCGGCGTACGCGGGCGACGCCGACCCGTACCGCAAGCCGGACGACGAGGACGAGGACACCACGGCGTAATGAAGCGCGAGAACACCGGCGCGAAGCGCGTGGAGCGCACCCGCGCCAAGCAGGGGGCGCCGGACGGCCTGGTCATCGTCGACAAGCCGGCCGGCTTCACCTCGCACGACGTGGTGGCCAAGATGCGGGGCATGGCCCGCACCCGCCGCGTCGGGCACGCCGGCACGCTGGACCCGATGGCGACGGGCGTGCTCGTCCTGGGCATCGAGCGCGCCACGAAGCTGCTCGGGCACCTCGCGCTGACCGAGAAGGAGTACGTCGGCACGATCCGGCTGGGCCAGACGACGGTCACCGACGACGCCGAGGGCGAGATCACCGCGTCCAAGGCCGCGCACGGCCTGGACCGGGCGGCCGTCGACGCGGGCGTGGCGGCGCTGACCGGCGCCATCATGCAGGTGCCGTCCAAGGTCAGCGCCATCAAGATCGACGGCAAGCGGTCCTACGCGCGGGTGCGCAAGGGCGAGGACGTCGAGATACCGGCCCGCCCGGTGACGGTCTCCTCCTTCGTCGTCTACTCGGCCGAGGAGGCCGAGGCGGAGGACGGCACGCCCGTCACGGACCTGCTGGTCTCGGTGGAGTGCTCCTCCGGTACGTACATCCGGGCGCTCGCCCGCGACCTGGGGGAGACCCTCGGCGTCGGCGGCCACCTGACCGCGCTGCGGCGTACCCGGGTGGGCCCGTACAAGCTCGACCGGGCCCGCACCCTGGAGCAGCTCCAGACGGCCGTGGACGACGAGGCGGACGGCGGGCTGCCGGTCATGCCGATCGGCGAGGCGGCGGCCGCGGCGTTCCCACGCTGGGACGTCACGCTCGACCAGGCGCGTCTGCTCACCAACGGTGTGCGCATCCCGATGCCGCGGTTCGACGAGGGCGACGGTCCGGCGCGGCCCGCGGCGGCGTTCGCGCCGGACGGGACGTTCCTGGCGCTGCTGGAGAACCAGGGCGGCCGGGCGAAGAGCCTGGCGGTTTTCGCGGGATAGCCGCGCCGACGGAGCGGTACGGAGCAGAGCAGTACAACGGGCGGTGCCGTGCCCATGGCGCCGCCCGTCGCCGTGTCCGCACCACGCACGGAGACCTCCTCGGCGGGCGGCGGGGCGCGGGCGGCGGCGGTGTGCTCCGGCGCGCGGGTGACATGCGCGGGCCGGGACGGCGGAACGCGCACCGGAGGGTGCCGCACTCCACAGAAGCGAGGCGACCCTTCCCGCGAAGCGATGCGCGAGGCATGGCAGTCTTAGACCTGCGTAAGGCCGAGGGTGCCCGGATCCGACCGGGTTCTTCCCCGGCGCAGTGACGGACGAGAGTTCTGGCGAGGAGCGGGCACAGTGCAGCGCTGGCGTGGCTTGGAGGACATCCCCGAGGGCTGGGGACGCAGCGTCGTCACCATCGGCTCCTACGACGGCGTGCACCGCGGGCACCAGTTGATCATCGGGAAGACGGTGGCGCGCGCCCGGGAGCTGGGCGTACCGGCCGTGGTGGTCACCTTCGACCCGCACCCCAGCGAGGTCGTACGGCCCGGCACCCACCCGCCGCTGCTGGCGCCGCACGAGCGGCGCGCGGAGCTGATGGCGGGCCTCGGCGTGGACGCCGTGCTGATCCTGCCGTTCACCACGGAGTTCTCGAAGCTGGCCCCGGCCGACTTCGTGGTCAAGGTCCTGGTCGACAAGCTGCACGCGAAGCTGGTCGTCGAGGGGCCGAACTTCCGCTTCGGGCACCGGGCGGCGGGCACCGTCGAGACCCTCGCCGAGCTGGGCGGCACGTACGACTACGCGGTCGAGGTGGTCGACCTGTTCGAGCGTGGCACGGCGGGCGGCGGCGAGCCGTTCTCCTCGACCCTGACCCGGCGGCTGGTCGCCGAGGGCGACGTCGCAGGCGCGCGGGAGGTCCTGGGGCGGCCGCACCGCGTCGAGGGCGTCGTGGTGCGCGGTGCGCAGCGGGGCCGGGAGCTGGGCTTCCCGACGGCGAACGTGGAGACGCTGCCGCACACCGCGATCCCGGCGGACGGGGTGTACGCGGGCTGGCTGCACGCGGACGGCGAGAAGATGCCCGCGGCGATCTCGGTCGGCACCAATCCGCAGTTCGACGGCACGGCGCGGACCGTCGAGGCGCACGCCATCGACCGCGTCGGCCTGGAGCTGTACGGCCTGCACGTCGCCGTGGACTTCTACGTCTACCTCCGCGGCATGGAGAAGTTCGAGACGCTCGACGGGCTGCTGGAGCGGATGGCGGTCGACGTGAAGGAGACGCGCGAACTGATCGGGTCGGCCGAGGGCTGACGACGGCGCAACGGCGGCTGACGCGGCGCCTCCCGCGCGAGCGGAGCCGCCGGACGACGGGGCGAGGCCCGGCACTGGGGACAGTGCCGGGCCTCGTTGCGTGCCGTGCGCCGTACGCCGCCCGCATCCCGTCGCAGGAGGTGCGGGCGGCGGCTGCCGCTACTGCGGCGGGGGCTGTTGCGTCCACCCCGGCTGGAGGCCGGGCTGACCGGGCGCCTGGGGCGCGTCCGGGGGCGGCTGCTGCCAGCCGGCCGGCGGCTGCTGTCCCGGCGGCTGCTGGGTCCAGCCGCCCTGCTGCGGCGGGTAGCCGGCGGGCTGCTGACCCGGCGCCTCCTGGCCCGGCTGCTGCGGGTACGCCTGCTGGGCGTACTGCTGTTGGGCGTTCGGGTCGCCCGGCTGCATCGGCTGCTGGGCGGCCGGGTCGTGCCACGCGCCCTGTGCCTGCTGGGTCCGGGAGAAGTCCTCCGCCACCAGCGCGGACAGGTTGAAGTACGCCTCGCGGGTCTTGGGACGCATCATGTCCAGGTCGACCTCGGCACCGGCGGCCAGGTGCTCGTCGAACGGCACCACGACCACACCGCGGCAGCGCGTCTCGAAGTGCGACACGATGTCGTCGATCTTGATCATCTTGCCGGTCTCGCGGACCCCGGAGATCACCGTGATACCGCGCTGCACCAGGTCGGCGTAGCCGTGCGCGGACAGCCAGTCCAGCGTGGTGCTGGCGCTGGAGGCACCGTCCACCGACGGCGTGGAGATGATGATGAGCTGGTCGGCGAGGTCCAGCACACCGCGCATCGCGCTGTAGAGCAGGCCGGTGCCCGAGTCGGTGAGGATGATCGGGTACTGCTTGCCGAGGACGTCGATCGCCCGCCGGTAGTCGTCGTCGTTGAACGTCGTCGAGACGGCCGGGTCCACGTCGTTGGCGAGGATCTCCAGACCGGACGGCGCCTGCGAGGTGAACCGGCGGATGTCCATGTAGCTGTGCAACTGCGGGATCGCCTGCACCAGGTCACGGATGGTCGCGCCGGTCTCGCGGCGGACCCGGCGGCCGAGCGTGCCGGCGTCCGGGTTCGCGTCGATCGCCAGAATCTTGTCCTGCCGCTCGGAGGCGAGCGTGGCGCCCAGCGAGGTCGTCGTCGTGGTCTTGCCGACGCCGCCCTTGAGGCTGATGACCGCGATCCGGTAGCAGGACATCACCGGCGTACGGATCAGCTCCAGCTTGCGCTGGCGCTCCTGCTCCTCCTTCTTCGCACCCAGCTTGAAGCGCGAGGGCTGCGCGTTGGCGCCCGGCTTCTTCTTCTTGGGCTGATTGCGGAGCAGCCGGTCGGAGGTCAGCTCGACGGCGGCGCTGTAGCCCAGGGGCGCGCCGGGAGCGGCCCGCTGTTGTTGCTGCTGCTGGCCCGGCTGCGAGTACTGCGCGTAGTTGGCAGCGGCGTTCGGGTCGGCGCCCTGGACAGGGGTGGGAGCCTGCGGCTGCTGCGGGGCCTGCGGCGGTGTCTGCTGGGGCTGTTGAGCCTGCGGCTGCTGCGCCTGGGGCTGCGCCTGTGGGTGGGCTTGCTGCTGGCCGTATCCGGGGTACTGCTGTTGCTGCGCGGGTGCGGCCTGCTGCGGGTAGCCCTGGGCGGCGTACGGGTAGCCGTAGGCGCCCTGCTGCTGCGGATAGCCGTAACCGGCCTGCTGCTGTGCCGGCTGCTGGGCCTGCTGGGGCACCTGCTGCTGCGGCTGGGCCTGCTGCGGGTAGCCGTAACCGTCTTGCGCGGCAGCGGTGTTGGGGTCGGCCGGTGCCTGCTGCGGCATCGGGGCGCCCTGCTGGGGGTGCTGCTGCGGGTACCCGTACGCAGGCTGCGGGTAGCCGTAAGCGGCTTGCGGCTGGGGCTGTTGGGGCTGGTGCTGGGCCTGCTGCTGCGGGTAGCCGGCCTGCTGCTGATACGGCTGCGGCTGCGGCTGCTGGGTGTACGCCTGGGGCTGAGGCTGGTGCTGGGCCTGCTGCTGATACGGCTGTTGCGGTGCCTGAGCCGTCCGCGGGTCCGCAGGCTGGTACTCCGGAGGCAGCGGCGGCAGGTTCGCAGGAGCACCTGCCTGCTGCCCGGCGGCGGCGCCCCAAGGCGCGCCCTGCGGGGGAGTGCCCTGCTGCTGCGGCACCTGCTGCTGTGGCACCTGCTGCTGTGGCACCTGCTGGGGCTCCGCCTGCTGCTGTGGCACCTGCTCCGGCGGAAGCTGCTGCTGGGGCACGCCCTGCTGCGGGGCTTCCTGCGGTACGTCCTGCTGCGCGGCTTCCGGCTGCTGCGGCGCTTGCGGAGCGGGCTGCTGCTCCACGGGCGATTGCGGCGCGGCGGCGGACGCTTCGGTCTCCGGCGCGGGCTGCGCCAGGGGAGCGGGGGCAGGGGCCGGTGCGTCGGCCTCGGCAGCACCGCCGGACCCGTCCGCCTCGTCGGCCCGCTGCCCGTCGGCGGCCGGCGCGGCCTCCACCGGGGCGGGCGCGGGGGCCGGTTCGGGCTCCGGCTCGTCGGCCCAGAGGGACGCCGACGGGTCGAGACCGCGGCCGGCGCGTACGTTCCCCGGCGCGGACGTCTCGGCTGCCGCGTCGGACTCCGCAGGTTCCGTGGGTTCCGCGGGTGTCTCCGGCGCGGGTTCGGAGGGCGTCTCCGGCGCGGCCTCCGCGACAGGCGCGGGAGGCGTCACGGGAGCCGTCGGTGCGGGCGCGGGCGGTGCGGGCGCGGCGGGGGCGGGCGCGACCGGCGGCGCGGTGGGCGCGGGTGCCGGAGCGGCGTCGGCGGCACCGTCGTGCGGTCGCAGCGTCGGGAACCCAGGAGGCGCGGTAGGCGCGGCAGGCGGCGGCGCGGCACCCTGGGGCGGGCCCTGCGGCGCGCCTTGGGCCGGGCCTGCCTGCGGGACGGTCTGTCCGGGGCCCGTCTGCGCGGGCCCGTTCAGCGGCGCGCCGGTGGGCGGCGTGGAGGGCGTGGCGGCGGAAGGTGTGGCCGGTGCGGCCGCGGCCGTGCCGCCGCCGCAGGTGTCGTTGCTGGCGTACCAGGCCGGAGCCGCAAAATCGATCTTGAATTCACCCGTCAGATCGAACTCGGACTGGTCGTCGTCAGGATCGTTCCCGTCCGGACGGAAAGCCTCCTGCTCCCTCACTGTGCCTCCTGGTGTACTGAAACGCACCTGAACGGCAGGACCGGATACAGGCGGATCAATCGGATGTAGCGGACGTCGGACCACACCACCCCGGGTAGCGCCAACACTAACTGTCTCCATCCCCGTATCGGCAGCCGTCGGTGTGCCCCTGCGGCTCTCCGATACAGCCTAATCAACAGTCGGCCTCGAACGGCAGTCGATGGCATCTCGTCTTGGCAACCCGGCGGCACCGGTGGCGCACCGGCGGCACACCGGTGGACGGGGCCGCCGCCGCGCCCGCACGGGGCCGGCCTGCCGGGGGCCACGGCGCGCGGCCCGGCGTACGACGCACGCGCGCGGGCCCGCCGACACCCCGAAGAGGTACCCGCGAAGCCCGCGCCGCACGTTCATCACTCTGTATGGGTATCGCTCCGTCAGTCCATGCGCCGCGGACCGCCGAGGAGGTTCGTCTCCGCGTCGGTGGGCTGCGTCATCACGAACTGGTGGCTGTCGCGCGTGCACCAGAGCATCGCGTTGTCGCTGAGCGTCGGCAGCACCCCGCCGATCTGCGCCGGGAGCCGCATGATGCGCGTCACGACCTCGGCCTCCTCCGGCGACAGCCGCTGCAGGCAGACCAGATCGGCGCGGGCCAGCATCTGCGGTGACCGCGGGCCCAGGAAGGGCAGCACGGTCAGTACGGACTGCCAGGGGCCGGGCGCGAGCTGGTTGCGCGGCGGCCGCGCGCCCATGTCCCGTACCACCAGCACCGGGCTGGAGACCGACGCGCCCTGCGGGGCGATCTGCCGTACGTCGTGGACCGAGACGCACTGCTGCCCGCCGCCCGCGGCCTGCGCCATCTGCGCCCAGGCCGGCGGCCGGGCGGTCTCGACCGCGACCCGCGCGCCGGTGGCGACGGTGCGCAGCGACAGCACCTGCGCCAGCCACATGCTGCCGACCAGCACCACCTCAAGAGGGCTGGGCCGCAGCAGGCTCAGCACCGCGGGCTGGTTCTGCGGATCGATGCCGATGACGACGCCGTCCTCGGCGACCGGCAGGGTCAGCGAGCCGAGCGACTCCGGCGTCAGGACGTGCGGACTGCGCCGTGGACCGCGCAGGCCGAAACCCGGCTGCGGGCGCGGTCCGTCGGACGCCGCCTGCCGCTCGTCGGGACGGGGCTCGTGCGAGAGCCGCCGTCCGCCGCCCGCGGGCGTGCCGCCGATCGGGGGGTTGCGCCAGCCGTCGCTGCTGGGGGTGGCGCGGGGCTGGTAGGTGGGCGTCGCCATCAGCGGGTACCTCCGAGGGGAAGCGTGGCCAGCAGGCCGGGGAGCTGCTCACGGTCCAGCCGTACGAGCCCGACCTTCGTGGAGCCCGAGCGGCGCTCCAACTCGCTCTGTGCCGCGGTCAGTTCGTTCTCGCTGCGGGTCGAGAGGCGGACATAGCCCGAGATGGCGGGCGCCCGGCCGCTGCCGTGCGCGGCGGTGAGCGAGAAGGTGCTGGCCATGGCCGGGGTGCTGGTCAGCAACTGGACGACGTCCGCGAGCGGCGTACCGCCCCGGCCGAGCTGGGGCCAGCGACCGATCCAGTACGTGGTGTGCCAGCGGTCGTCGCAGCGCATCGCGCGGACCGACTCCTGGATGCGGCGCGCGGCGCGGCCATCGCGGCCCATCGCGCCGTTCGCGGCCCGCGGGCTGACGCACACCGCGGTGCCCACCGCGGCCACCACCTCGCGCTCGGCGAGCACCTTGGCCCGTACGCCGTGCGCGGACAGCCGGCTGACGAGCTGGTCGGCGGCGCGCAGCAGCGACCGCTTGGCGCCGTCGAGGCCGCCGCCGCGCGCCTCGATGGCCTCCGCGCACAGCTCCGGGTCCAGCTTCAGCGCGATCCAGGTGAGTTGCAGGGCGGGCGTCTTCGTCTGCGCCTGGAGCGGCGCGTAGGAGCGGGCGGCGACGGCCTGCTCGGGAAGGTGCGGGGCCGGGGCGGGCTGGGTGTACTGCACGAACTGCACCGATTCGAGGTGGATGTCCTCCACGTCCAGCGCGGTATGCAGTACGTCCAGCGGCAGTGGGCGGCCGCCGCTGGCCGGGCGCAGCGGCTCGTCGCGGCCCTCCATCTGGACGATGGCGGTCAGGAACGTGCCGTCCCCGACGAAGCCGATCGCGCGCTGCTCGGCGTCGGTGTACTCGTACGTCCGCAGCGCCGGGTCACACTCCACCAGCGGCGCGAAGGCCGGGTCGACACCGCCGGCCCCCGCGGCCGAACCGCTCCGCTTGGCCCGGCGCTTCATCGCGCGTACGGTCGTGATCCACTCCGGCAGCGGGATGCGCCGGCGCCGGCCGACGGCGAAGACGACGAGTACGGCCGCCAGCACCGCCGCGACGGACAGGGCCACGGGGTGGATCGCCCATCCCACCAGCACCAGCGCCGCGGCGATTTCGATGATCGCGAGCTGCTGGACGCGGACGCCGCCGATGCTTCCGGCCTGTGCGCGCAGCCGGGGCGCCACCGGACCGGCCGGCCGATCCGCGGCTTCCCGGCCCTGATTTCCTCCATTGCCCGGAGCTATACCGTTTTCGCCCGCATTTCCCGCGTAATGCGGCGCAACGGAAGGCTGTTGCTGTTGCTGCCGCCCATTGCGGCGTCGAGCCCTGGTGGCGCTGGACATCCCCCGGCCTGCTCCTCTACTGGTGGTGTGGCTCCGAGCATTGTGCCTCCGAGCGGTATGTCTTCCCGGCCTCGGTACCGTCGTCGAGACTGGTGCACCGGAAGGTGGCACCCGTACCGTACGGGTCGATCGACACACGGCATAGTAGAGGGCGCTGCGGCCCGAGTGCCGGGGGCGGTCCACGGTGGATCCGACAGGCGGGGAGAGAAAGCAACAATGGCATCACGTCGGGACGAGCTGAATGCGTATTCGTTCGCTCGAAAGCGGACGACTGCGGCATTTCTGAAGCCGCTGCCGAACGGCTCGATCGAGAGCGCGCCGCGGCCGCTCAAGGCGGTGCTCCCGAGCATCCTGCTCGGCCTGGTGGTCACCGTGGGCTTCGGTGCCTGCGGCATCCTCAAGCCGGTCGCCCCGAAGGGTTGGGACACGCCGGCGCAAAACGTCATCGTCGGCGACAAGTCCACCACCCGGTATGTCGTCCTGAACAGCAAGGGCGAAAACGGAAGCAATCAGAAACTCCTCCACCCGATCCTCAACCTGGCTTCCGCCAAACTCCTTCTCGACCCGAAGAAGTTTCAGGTCGTAAAGGTGAAGGAAGAGGAACTCGACGGAAAGATCCCGCACGGCCCGGCCATCGGAATCCCGTACGCCCCCGACCGGCTGCCCACCGCCAAGGAGGCCGGCGCCCCCAAGATCTGGGCGGTGTGCGACCGTCCGGGCAGCGGTGAGAACAGCAAGTCCCAGCAGGCCGTCTTCGTCCTCGGCGGCAAGGACAAGGCCAAGGTGCTCGACCACGGCAAGCTGGACCTGCACCAGGCGCTGTACGTCCAGGACCCGGAGGGTGTGAAGTACCTGGTCGACGAGAACGGCGTGGCCTTCACGTTCGACGCCCTCGGGGGCAAGGCCCCCTCGCCGGCGGTCAAGGAGCAGCAGGACGACAAGCTGCGCCAGGTCATCTTCGGCGACGCGCAGCCGCAGCAGGTGACCACCGAGTGGATGAACACGCTCATCAAGAGCCGGATGCCGCTCATCATGCCGCGGGTGGACAAGGCCGGCACCCGGGCGGCCGTCGAGGGAGTGCCGAGCAAGTTCAGCGTCATCGGCAACGTCCTGAAGGCCGGCGACAACCAGAAGTACGTGGTGACCGCCGACGGCCTGAAGAAGGTGACGAACTTCCAGGCCAAGCTCCTGCTGGAGGGGCCGAACGCGACCGCCGTCAACAAGGGCGGCGAGAAGATGGACGCGATCGCGGTCTCCACCGACAGCATCACCCCCAAGCGTGACGACAAGGACCAGGTCGTCCAGTTCATGTCGGAGCTCCCGGGCACGGCCCTGTGGCCCTCCGAGGCCGTCACCATGGCCAACGCCGCCGCGACGCAGCGCAGCTCCGGCATCGGTGACACGGGCAAGGGCGCCGGTGTGGCCTGTAGCGTCTACCACGGCACCAGCACGGACTACGCGAACGGCGCGGGCAAGGCGCTCGGCTTCGACGGTGCCGTACCGAAGATGACCACCTGGGTCGGCAAGGACTACCCGGCCACCATCGCCGCCGGCTCCGCCTCGTACGTGACGCCCGGCAGCGGCCTGCTGTACCAGCAGGTGACGGGCCATGCCAAGGAGGGCACGCTGTTCCTGGTGACCGACACCGGGCTGCGCTATTCGGTGCCGCGCAGCAACGACAGCGCCACCAAGGCGGGCAATGCGGAGAAGGCGCGCGACCAGGCGCAGATCCACCTCGGATACGAGAGCGTGCACCCGCCGACGGTCGACAAGGCGTGGTCGCAGTTGCTGTCGGAAGGGCCGCAGCTCGATGTCGACAGCGCCAAGAAGCCGCAGAGCTCCTGATCCGCGGACCCTCACCACTCCTTCACATCCGAGGGCGCGGCTTCACCTTCACGCTTGACCGAAACAAAGGCATCTGTCCGTTTCCATCGAATTGGCATTCACGGTCGGCCAGTTGCCTTTGTTGTGATCCCGTCACAACCGCCCACCCGCTGTTGGGAGCAGGCGTATGGAGTGGTTAAAGTGACGGAAGGCGTCAACAGAAGATGCCAACCGGGGGCTCGCTTCACGCCAGTCCCCCGGCACGACGTACGAGTCTCATGGGGGACGTTGACTTATGGCTGGTCAGCAGTTCACAACCACTGAGGAGGAGATGGTCGCATTCAGCGGCCGTATCTCCTCCGTCAACCAGTCGATCCAGGGTGAGATCACTCGCCTGAACGGGGTCGTCGAGGGCATCACGTCCGGGTGGAAGGGCGCTGCCGCCACCTCGTACCACCAGCTTCAGACCCAGGTGAATGACGACGCCAAGCGCCTGAACCAGCTGCTGAACGAGATCAAGGAAGCGATCGACTCGACCACGAAGAACTACGTGGCCTCGGAAGAGGAGCAGGCTCAGTCGATGTCCCACGTCTCCGCGCAGGCTTCGCCCTTCGGATGACGGGACCGCGCCGCACCCCGCGGCGCGCCCACTTCGTCGCAGCACGCACCGGCCCACCGCCCCGGCGGACCGTGGGCCGGCCGGCCTGTTGCGGCATGTGAATCGATCTCAGCTCAACTCCCCGAGGAGACTTCATGTCCGGCCAGATCCTCGTCAATTTCGCGACGATCTCCCAGGCCGCCTCCGACGTGCGCGGAACGGCCAACAACATCCGTACCCAGCTCGATGACCTCGAGTCGGGTGTCAAGAAGATCGCCGCTAGCTGGGAAGGTGCCGCGCAGGAGGGCTACCAGGCCCGCCAGCGCGAGTGGGACCAGCGCGCCGCTTCCCTGCACTCGACCCTGGAAGCCATCGCCAAGGCCCTGGACCAGGCCGCTCAGAACTACCAGAGCACCGAGTCCAAGAACGCCAGCATCTGGGGCGGCTGATCCGTCACCGTCCACCGACGGAACGGACACGGCACAACGGCTGAGCAGCCACCAAGGCTCGCACAGTGGCGAATGAGGGCGGGCGCGCTGCACCAGTGCGCTCGCCCTCACGCAGTCCCCCCACTTCCTCCACCGCCTCCCCGGTTCCTCCCCTCACCTTCCCGAATCCGCCACACACGGAGAGCAGACACCTCGTGGGATCTCGCGCCAATGGTCACCGAGCCGGCCGTCGCCGACGCGCGGCGGTAGCACTGGCCGGTGCGGCCTCGGCCGTCGCACTGTCCTGCGCGACGGCCGCACCGGCGATCGCGGACCCGAACGTGCCCCTGAACAGTGGCCAGTGCACGTTCGGCACCGACGACATCAAAGAGACCCCGTGGTCGCTGCAGCGTCTGCTCACCCGGCAGATGTGGGCCTACGGCGAGGGCGCGGGCGTCAAGGTCGCCGTCATCGACACCGGCGTCGACTCCGGCAACGAACAACTGCGCGGCGCGATCAGCGGCGGCAAGAGCTATGTCGACAAGGGCAAGCCCACCGAGGACCAGGTCGGCCACGGCACCAAGGTCGCCGGCATCATCGCCGCCCGCGCCAAGCCCGGCTCCGGGTTCTACGGCCTCGCCCCCAAGGCGCAGATCATCCCGTTCCAGCAGACGGACAAGGAAAAGGGCGGCACCGCCGCCAGCCTGGCCAAGGCGATCGACGACGCGGTCGCCGCGGGCGCCGACATCATCAACATCTCCCAGGGCACCAACGCCAACCCCGCGCTCCTGAGCGGCCTGCGCGCCGCGGTCACCAGGGCCGAGGCCAAGGACATCCTGATCGTCGCCTCGGCCGGCAACGGCGGCGCGAGCGGCGCCGAGCAGAGCATGTACCCGGCCGCCTTCGAGAACTCCAACGTCCTGGCCGTCGGCGCCTCCGACCGCAACAACGAGCGCGCCCCCTTCTCCCAGGCTGGCGCCTTCGTCGACATCGCCGCCCCCGGCGTGGACATGGTCTCCACCGTCCCCAACGGCGGCAACTGCGTCGACCAGGGCACCAGCTTCGCCGCCCCGTACGCCGCCGGCGCCGCGGCCCTCCTGATCGGCCGCAACAACGCCGAGCACCAGAAGTGGAAGCCGCGCGAGATCATCTGGCACCTGGAGAAGACCGCCGAACGCGTCCGCAAGGACCGCGACCACAACATCGGCTGGGGCGTCGTCGACCCCGTAGCGGCCCTCAACGACAAGACCAGGCCGACCGGCGAGCCCACCCCGGACACCGACTCCGACCAGGCCGACGCCGGCGCCAACATCCAGCCGGCCGTCCTGACCATCGGCGAATCCACCGAGGAACGCCAGGCCCGCATCGCCATCTACATCATCGGCGGCGGCGCCCTAGCCGTCGCCACGGTCGTCGGCACCTCCATCGCGTTGCGCGATTGGCGCCGCAAGAACACATTGAACACACGGGGAGGACAGTAATGGGCAGCAGCGACGAGTATTACGTCGATCTCGAAGCGCTGGACACCGTAGGGCGCAAGCTCAACGGTGTGCTCAGGGCCATGACGGAGGCCAAGAGCAAGGCAGGACACAGCACTTATCTTCCGGCCGGAACGCTGGGTACGGGCTTCCAGGAGGAAGAGGAACTGCGGCGTTCGCACGACGCGATGAAGACGTTCATGGACGACGAGATCTTGAAGAAGCTCGCCGATCTCGTCGACGATCTGAGCCAGAAGACGGCCAAGACGAAGGACGCGTATCACGACCGTGAGTACGACGTTCACAACGCGCTGAACCCCGGGGGTAAGTGACCATGTCGGAAAGCAAGGGCGGAGTCACCACCGACAAGGGGTGCTTCTACGCGAAGCACGAAACCAAGTTCTACACATACAACATGCAGCAGCTCAAGGCGATGGTGGCCCATGCCGACCCGGGCAAGGTCAAAGAGATCGCGGAGAACTGGAAGTGGATCCACGACACTCTCGTGGGCGAGGACGGGCGAGGCGGCCTCAGGAAAGAGTTCGACGACGCGGTCAAAGAGGTTCTCGAACACTGGGGTGGTAAGGCCGCCGAGGCATTCCGGCAGCGTGCGAACACGATCAGCCAGAACATCGGTAACTCGGCGCCTTATGCGTCCAATATGCGACATGTCATGAATGGCGTCGGGCAGTCGCTGAGCGAGTACAAGCAGAAGATCGACGACATGGAGATGCCCACGGAAGGTCAGAGCAACCGTGACGCCGTGGGAAACTACGCACTCAAAGTGGTGACCTTCGGCGCGAAGGGTGGACGCGACGACTCGAAGGCGATCCACGAACTCGAGCAGGGAAAGGACACCACGGACGTCCTCAACGGCAACTCAGGAGAGCTGTCGGAGGGCAAGGAACGTCAACTCCAGACCGCCATCATGATGGAGTACTTGGGATCGGCGTACCGGTCGAACGCTCAGGCGATCGGAAAGCCGCCGGGTGGGGGTGGTCGTGATGGAGAGGTGCCGGAGCGGGGTGACACCCTTTCGCCGCCTCCCTTCGTTCCGTTGCCCGACGGAGTGGTCAACCGACCCAAGCCGTCCACCCCGAAGGGATCCCTGCCTTCTTCGAAGGGGCCGGGATACACATCGCCTGGTGATCTGGAGGCACCGCGTCAGCGGGGCATCTCCGGCGGCGTCGGCAGCGCAACTCCTCCCAAGATGTCGACTCTTCCGAATGTGGGAACCGGCCTCGACGGGTTCTCCGGTGGCGGTCCTGGTGGCGGAAGCCTCAACTCTGGTGGTGGTACCAGTGGCCTTGGCGGCGGGGGGAGCCTGAATGGCGCCGGCGGAGGCGCTGGTCATGTGAGCGGTGGTGGCTCCGGACCGACGGGAATGCCGGGTGGAGGCATGACCGGCGGCAGCATGACCGGCCGCTCGGGAGGCACGGGCGGCGGTGTCGCTGGTGCCGGCGCCCGCAGCGGACGTGGTGGTGCACCCGGTATGGGAGGCGCGCCAGGAGCTGGTGCCGGAGCCAAGGGAACCGCGACTGGACGTGGAGGGGCGCTGGCTCGGCAGAAGGGCGGCGTCGTCGGAGCGACCGGTGGCAAGTCCGGCGTCGGGGGACAAGGTGGCTCCGGCCTGCATCGTAGCCGCGGTGGTACGCAGGCGGGCGCTGGAGGCGGGCAGCGCCCGATGGGCGCCGCCGGGATGCCGGGAGCACACGGCGGCAAGGGCAAGGACAAGGGCCCGAACGGCGAGCGTCCCGACTACCTTGTGGAAGACGAGGAGACCTGGACGCCGGAGCGTAATGTGGCGCCGAAGGTCATCGAGTAGGGCCGATCTGGCCAAGTAGCCGGCGGAACCGAGACGGGGCCCGCAGTCCTCGGGCTGTGGGCCCCGTCCTGCATAGGAGAGGTGTACGGCATGAGCTTCACGCGGACGCTGCGTGCGGTGAGCGGCGCGGCGGTGGTGGGAGCGCTGCTCTTCAGCACCGCACCGGCTGCTTCGGCGGACCAAATCCGTGATGACCAGTGGGCTCTTCGATCCCTTGATGCCGAGAAGGCGTGGCAGCAGTCCACTGGTAAGGGAATCACCGTTGCTGTTATCGACAGCGGCGTGAACGGGAGTCATCCGGACCTGCAAGGTAATGTCCTACCCGGCAAGAATTTTTCCTCAGGTGACCCGGCAGATCACGAGACCAAAAACAACCACGGTACGTCGATGGCTTCGTTGATTGCCGGTCACGGGCATGGTCCCGGGAACACGCAGGGGGTCAAGGGGCTTGCTCCCGATGCCAAAATTCTGCCGATCAAGCACTCGGATTCCGAAGGCGACACGTACGGCTCCTCTTTCGCCGAGCCGTTGCGTTACGCGGTCGATCACGGGGCAAAAATCGTCAACATGTCGATTGGTGGCGTCGGCGACGTCACGGACGCGGATAAAGCTGCCATCGCCTATGCCGTGCAACATGACGTCCTCTTGGTGGCCAGCTCGGGAAACGCGGGGTCGGCAAACCCCAACTATCCGGCCGCATCGCCGGGGGTCCTTGCTGTCGGGGCCGTGGGGGAGGACCGGAAGATTTGGAAGGACTCAAACTACGGCTCTCACCTTCTCCTTGCCGCGCCCGGAGAAGTGATCCGTTCCGCAGCCGCAACCAAGCCGTATCGGCTGGCGAGCGGTACCTCTGACGCTGCGGCATACGTCTCTGGCGCTGCCGCGCTGGTCCGCGCCAAGTTCCCTGGCCTGACGGCGGGGCAGGTGGCTAATCGGCTGGTCAAGACTGCGCATATGCCGACAGGAGTTTCCGCCGGCGCTGGTCCGGACTCCCACTATGGCTACGGCATCGTCCGTCCGTATGAAGCTCTGACCCAGAATGTTCCGGCCGGTTCGAAGAGCGGCCCCCTGAAGGCTCCTGACGCCCAGGGTCAGGAACAGTCTCCCGCAGGAACCTCGAATGGGGACCACTGGCAGGAAGAAGACAACAGCAACACCAAAGCTGCCTTTGGTATCGCCGGATTTGCGCTCACTGTTTTGGTGATCGTCGGCATCATCGTGACCATTGTGATGAAGAAAAAGAAGAAGCGTAAAGGCCCGCCCCCCGGCGGTGGTTTCGGTGGCCCTGGTGGACCTGGCTTCTACCCGCCGCAGCAGCCCGGCACCTACCAGCAGCCCGGCGCTCCCGGCGGTTACCCGCAGGCGCCCTCTAACCAGCCTCCGGGTCGGTAGAAAGCGTGTGAGCCCGGAGAGGCTTTGTTGGTGTTCTTCTTAGGGCCTCTCCTCCTTACGGGTTCCATAGTCTTAGGGCTATGGAACCCATCTTGTTTCAGGAGAGGTGTACGGCATGAGCTTCACGCGGACGCTGCGTGCGGTGAGCGGCGCGGTCTTGGCGGGAGCGCTGGTCATCGGCACCGCGCCGGCTGCTTCGGCGGATTACATCAGGGACGGGCAGTGGGCGCTCGACGCTTTCAGTGCCAAGGAAATTTGGCAGAAGTCCACGGGTAAGGGCGTCATCGTCGCCGTCATCGACACGGGAGTCGACGGCGATCACCCCGACCTCAAGGGCAGTGTCTTGCCCGGCAAGAGCTTCGCCTCCGGAGGTGGCACGGCCGATCAGGAGGCCGGGAACGATCACGGGACCGCCATGGCCGCGCTGATTGCCGGGCACGGGCACGGGCCCAACAACGCTGACGGAATCATGGGCCTGGCTCCCGGCGTCGAGATCCTTCCAGTCAAGACAAAAGACTCGGAAAACGACGTTTCATCAGACAATGGGTTCGCGGCGCCGTTGCGATACGCAGTGGATAACGGGGCCAAAGTCGTCAACATGTCCTTTGCCGGCGTTGGGTTCAATGAGGAAGAGAAGCAAGCGGTCAGTTACGCCCTGAAGAAGGACGTCCTGCTTGTCGCTGGCTCGGGTAACGACTCCACTGGTACGCCTATGTACCCAGCGGCCGCTCCTGGTGTTCTTGCGGTCGGTGCTGTGGCCAAGGATGGCCAGGTCTGGCGTAGGTCGAACTATGGCGAGCACATCCGCCTCCTGGCCCCTGGTGAGCGAATCTACTCGGCCGGCCTCGGCTCCAAGTACCGTCAAGCTGACGGAACCTCCGACGCCACGGCCTACGTATCCGCCGCAGCAGCGCTCGTCCGGTCCAAGTTTCCGGATCTCACCGCCGGTCAGGTGGCCAATCGGCTGACGAAGACCGCGATCACGCCCGACGGTAAGTCGGACATCGGCACGCCGAGTCCCAGGTACGGGTACGGGACCATTCGCCCGTACCGCGCGCTCACCCAGGACATTCCCGCCGGATCCAAGTACGGGCCGCTCAAGGCTCCGGAAGTCACGGACTCGACGTCTGCGGGGAATGACGGTGCCACTCCCGGTAAGGCCGGTGAGCAGAAGGCGAGTGGTGGCAGTGGGATCGGGGTTCCGCCGATTGTGGTCATCGGTCTGGTGCTGATTCTGCTGGTGGCGGCTCTTGTGGTCGTCATCGTTGTGGTGCGGCGGAAGAAGAACAACGGCGGTCCGCCGCCCGGTGGCTCCGGTGGTCTCGGAGGGCCCGGCGGCAACGCCGGTTTCCCGCCGCACCAGGCTGGGCCGTACCAGCAGCAGCCGAACCCCTACGGCCAACAGCCCAACTCCTACGGTTCCTATCCGTCGGCTCCGCCTGCCCAGCCTCCGGGGCAGTAGTAGCCGCGTCGCGTAGTCGAAGAAGGGGCCCGCAGTTCGCTGCGGGCCCCTTCTTCGCGTGTGTGGGGGACGGCGACGGCAGGTCCGTCAGCGGCATACACGCTGTTCGTCCGTATGAGTGGTGACTGATTTTGGTGAGAATTTGTGCTGTTGGTTTCGGGGTGAGGGGTGGAGTGGATTAATTTGCGGATGGATTTGCGGGAAATTGGCCGTGGAGCTGGGGGGTGGGGTGTGTGATGTTGCGTCGGGAGGCGCGGTCGAGGTGCGGTAAAGGTTTCTTCGGATTGTCTGGGCGGTGTGGGGTGGGGCGTTGGTGTGAGTGTGCGAGTGGGGCGGTGTGTTTGCTGGGCTTGCGATGGGGTGGCAGGCTCGCGGCACTCAATCAGGCGGGCGGGTGCGTTCGCTGATTCTTTTGGCTGTTGCTTGTTCGAGTGGGGGCTGTGTGATGGGTCAGGGATTTGACGTCGACTCGGGCTTGATCGGGCGGCAAGGGAGGGAATTCGTCGATATCGGGGTGGAGTTCGGGACCGCTTCGAAGCGGTTGCAGGACAGGCTGGCGGGGCTGGGGGAGCCGTGGCGGGGTGCTGAGTTCGCGGAGATGTTCGCCACGATGTACGAGCCGGTCCGGGACGGCATGTTCAAGTCCATGGATGCGCTCGCGAAGCGGATGGAGGGGATGGGGGAAAAGCTGGAGGAGATGGCGAGGAGGTATGAGGCGGCCGAGGGGCAGGGGGTGCGGATCGTCGGACAGGTGTCGGGTTCGCATTCATCCCCGTGGGGGCTGTGATGGCGGCGGGCGTCCGGGAAGGAGCGGGCCGTGGCGCTGACGCTGCCTGGTGAAGTCGTCTGGGTGCTTGATCTGCTCGGGTATCGCTGGCCCGAGGCGGACGAGGACAAGCTCATGGAATGCGGGCAGGCCTGGCTGGAGTTCGCGGCCCAGGTCGGACGGACCGACGGGCGAGGCGGCTCAGCCGTACGGGAGATTGTCAGCGGCAATTCGGGCGAGGCGGTGAGCCGCTTCACGGGTGAGTGGGAGGACTTCTCGGGTGCGCCGGGCTCTTACCTGACCGATGCGCAGATCGCGGCCAATGTCATCGGAATCGCTTTCGAGGTGGCGGCCGCCGCGGTATTCGCCGCGAAGGCCGAAGTCATCGTGCAACTCGTCATCCTGGCCGTCGAACTCATCGCGGCGCAGGCTGCCGCCCCCTTCACTTTCGGGTTGTCGGAGGTGGGGGCGCTGGGTGTGACTCAAGCGACGCGTCTCGTGGTGCGACGGCTCCTGGACACGCTGAAGCGGGAGGTCGTCGAAGCGGTCACCGAGGCGATGGCGGACGCCGCCGAGAAGGGCGTCAAGGAAATCGCCTCGGACTTCGTGAAGAACCAGGTCAAGGATTTCGCGACGGGCTATGCGAGGAAGACCGTCCAGGACGTGGTCGTCGCCCCCGCCAAGGAGAAGGCCACCGACATCGTGACCGGGGCGGGGCAGAACCTCGTTCAGCAGGGGATCGAGAGCCATTTCGGTGCCCGCGCCGGCGTTGATGCGGGGGAGATGGTGGACGGTGCCAAGGAGGATTTCGCGAAGCAGTTCGGCACGGTCCAGGGCGGGGAGTTCAAGCCCGGCGAGTACGTCGTCGGCGCGCCGACTGGTCCGGGCGACCGGCAGGGAGGCTTGGCCGGCCTTCTCGACCCTGCGACCCATCGTGACCGGCTGCTCGACGGCGCGCGGGAGGCCGGGACCAATGCCATGGCGACGAAGGTGCGGGAAGGCGTGCAGCGCGCCAGGGGAGGAGCGGGAGAGGCGGGAGCGGGAGAGGCAGGAGCTGCGACGGAAAGTGCGGGGGGAGCCAGGGGAGGTGGTGAGAGGGCCGGGGTTGCTGAGGAGGTTCGTGCCGTCTTCGGCTGAGGGGCGAGCTGGAGGGGGTGTGGTGGTAGCGCCGTCGGGGGAGTTCAGGTTCCGGCTGAGGTGACTTTCGTGCTCCATGGTCCGCTGGGCTTCGTAGCGCGCGGCATGCACACGTGCACCACGCCCCGCACCACTCCCCGTACTCCCCACACCTCCGATCCTCACCCGAACACGGCCTGCACCGCATCCCTCGCTCCGTCGGTGGCTCCCTGGTGGCGGGGCGCGGCGCCGCCGGTGCGGCCGTCCACGTGTTTCTGGGACGCGTCGAGGCCGCGGTGGGTGAGACCTGACCTGGCGTGGTCGGCGTGGTCGGCGTGTACGTCTGGGAGTCGGCCAGACTCTGGTCACTTTCCTTGAGCCGTCGACGTATTCGCCGGCCTTTTCCTTGCCGATGTCGGCGGTTTTGCCCCAGCCCATGCCCTCACGGGCACTGACATGGCGCTCGACGCCCTACTGGGCGACGTTATGCCCCATTTCCGTGGCGGCGCCGGTGGCCCTCGCCTTGCCCTCTTCGACGCCCTTGTCCTGGCCGGTCTCGTTTACCGGGTCCATGACCGTCTTCTTGGCGTGGTCCATTGTCAGTTGACGAGCTTCTGCGGACGCTGCCTTCTTGGCCAGCTTTTGGACGGCGTCCATCGTCGCGTGTTCCATGGCCTTGGTGGCGGCCCGGACTACTTCTTATGTGGTCTTGCTCAGTATCTCGCATACGGCCAGGCGGGTGATGTGCGTCGCGCCCGCCGCGCCCGCTTCGGACAACCCGGACGTGAAAGGCGCGGCGGCTTGTGCGGTGATGAGTTCCACTGCGAGGGCGACGAGCTGAACGATGATCGCGATCTTGCTGGTGAGTACGGCGACGGCCGCCGCGTCGAAAGCCGACGCGATGGTTTCGGCGGCGATCCGGACGTCACGCAGGTAGTGGTCGGAGCCGGGGCTGCCGGAAAAGGCGCCCCATTCCTCGGTGAATCCGTCGACGGCTTCGCCCGTGTTCGCCGAGACCACCTCGTGCGCCGCCGACGTGCCTTGTGCAGCGGCCCGTTCGAGTGGCGTTGGTGCTGCTCGGCGGCGTGAGCGGCGTGGAAGGTGCGGACGCGGAAGGGCGGGTGTGGGGCGCGGTGCCGGGACGGCGCGGTGTGGCGCCAGGCCGGGTGCCGACGGGCCGCATGGGGCGGCGCGCGGACGGCCTCACGGGCGGGCCCGTGCCTCGGCCGGGTGCCCTCAGGCGGCGAGGCGGGAGACCGAGCTGACGACGTGGACGCCCTGTTCGTCGGACGCCGTGTTCGTACGGGCCATGCCCTGGAGTTTGTCGCCGATGCTCTCAAGGCGTTCGCCCAGCGAATCCATGGAGGTGAACATGCCGTCGCGGATCGGGATGTAGATGCCGTCGAAGCCGGCGCCCTGCCAGGGCTTTCCGAGGCTCTCCAGGTCGTCCTTGAGTCTCCTGGCTGCCGTGCCGAACTCCGCGCGATGTTCACGAACGTGTGGCCCCTGTGCGCGTAGCACTTCAGGTTCCACGTCAAATACCTAGCCCGCCATCACGCCCCCCGTCATTGCCCTGACATTCGCGCTTGGCACGTTTGTCTCTCGACACGTCCAGCGGGACCACTTCATGTGTTCTTAACGCAGGCATGTCAAGGCGGCCTCGCGGGGGGGGGCTGGGCCGGCGGTTTGTGCGCCGGTGGGGGACAGTGACGGCGAAAAGGGCTCCAACAGGGCAATGTCAGGGGGGTGTTGGGGCACATGGGTAGCGGGAATCCAGTCGAATGCGGATCGAATTCGGGCGGATTGACCGTGCTGGGGTGTTGCGGCGGCCGGAATACGGGGCGGGCAGGGAGTGGTGCGGAGGGGGAAAGAGGTGGTTAAGTTTTCGTACCTGCCCGGTCCAGAGGCCGTGCGCCCCGAATGGCGTGCGCGCCCGTGCCGTACGACTGCCGAGCAGGCCGGCACTGTCCTCCACAGCAACGCGGTCCCTCCATGCCCACGCAGCCCTTCATACGCACGCGCTCCTCGACCCGGTTGCCGTCCTCGGCGGGCAGGGTCGTTGGCGCCGACCTCGTCCTCGCCGGGCTGTTCTTCGGCGGGATGACCGCCAAGGACCTGGGCTACGCGAACGGCCACCGGGGCGACGCGGGCACGCTCACCGTCAAGGAGTGCCGTACGCAGTTCGACCGCGTCGATTCGTCCCGCCACCGGCACGCGCGGCCCGTCGTCACCTGCTCGGGCACCTTCCGGGGCGACCGGGGCGACCGGGGCGACCGGGGCGGCGCCGCCGTCGAGGACGCGACGGTCGACACCGGGGCCAAGTTCGAGCCGGGCAAGCGGCTGGCGGTTCAGAAGACGGACTACCGGTTGGTCATGATGGACGAGCGGTGGACGTGGCGGAGCGCGGCGATCGTCTGCGTCTCGGTGTGTGCGCTCGTGGCGGGACTGTTCTGCCTGCTGACCGGATTCGGTACGCGTCGAGGCCCCGGGTTCCGGGAGGCCTGGTGCCGGGTGCCCGGCGGCCCCGTGGTCCGAGCCGTACCGGTCGGGGTCGGCGGTCCGGCCGCCCTCGGGGCCGGGGCGGCGCTGCTCGTCGACGGGATCGTCTGATGCCGCCACCGACGGCGCGCCATGCGCCTTTCGCGTCGCTCCGCTCCCCGAGCCGGGCCCTGGCAGCGGTGACCAGCCGACGTAACGCTGCCCGGTGGGTGGTGGGGCGGGCCAGCGGCCTCGTCCTGGTGGTGCTGGGAGTGATGGCCTGCGTGATCTCGGTCGGAGAGACGGCGCTGGCCTCCGGATACGCGGGCTCCCCTGGGACGTACACCGTCAAGGAGTGCCATGAGCGTCATACGGTCGGGGGCGGCGGCCGTCACGACAGCCGGGCCATCGGCTGTACGGGCGCCTTCCGGGCCGACCGGGACGCCGCCCGGGACGGGGCGCCGGCAGGGGCGGCGAAGGCGCTGGCCGTGGCGGGGACGCCGGCGGTGACGGCGGGGACGTCGGCCGGGAGAGCGGAGGCGCCGACCGGGGCGGCGTCGGTGGTGTCAATTCTTTCGGAACGTTCCACCCCGACACGGTGTACCCGTCGGGCACCCGGGTCCCCGTACGGAGCGGTGACGGCGGAACGTACGTGGTCGCCGGTTGGGAGCAGGCATGGGGCGATGTCGCCGGAGTGTTCGTTTCGCTGCCGATGCTCGCGGCAGGCGCCTTCTGCCTGCTGACCGGTTTCGGCGCCCGTCGGGGACGGTCGTTCGGCGACAGTTGGGGCGGGCTGCCCGGCGGGGCGGTGCTGCGCCCGCTGCTGCTGACCGTCACCGGAGTGGGCATCCTTGGTGCAGCCGTCTTTCTCTTTTTGCAGCATTACGGGTGACGCTGCGCACCGCCTGGCCGGCCGGGCGGGTGCCTCCGGGCCGTAGGCTCGGCATATCGCGGAAGCACGTACACCCCGTACGCGCGGCATGTCCGGTATGTCGATGCGCACATCGTTCGTCCTGCACCTTCGCACGCCCCTGGAAAGGATCGCTGACCATGGCAGCACAGTCGGAACACACCAGGTCAGGCGCGTCCCATACATCCAACGTGGGCGATGCGCCGGGTGTGGCGGACGGGGTGAAGCGCGGTCTGGGGCGGCTGATCGGCGCGGGCGTCGTCCTGGCCGCGCTCCTGCTGATCGCGGTCGGTGTCTACGTGGGCCCGTACTCGGTGTGGGTGGACGGCAGCCCCGGCAAGATCACCGTGGAGGCGTGCGCCACGGACTACCACTACGCGAACAAGCAGCACTCGGGGAACCGTACGCGCGACATCCAGTGCTACGGCACCTTCCGGTCGGACGACGGCAGGACGAAGGACCTGAACGCCAGCGTCGACTCCTGGCACCGGTTCAAGGAGGGCGACTTGATCGAGGTGCGCCAGGTCGGCCGCTCCAGCTACGTCCAGCACAGTTGGAACCGGCTGGCCAATGGGGTGCTGTGCCTCTGCGGCGGCCTCGTCGTCCTCGTTCTGGGCGTGCTCTGCACGGTGACCGGCTACCGCTTCCGGGGCGCCCCGACCTTCGACGACGCGTGGCGGTCGGTCGGCCCCGGCGTGCTGCGGACGCTGATGGTCGGGCTGATGGCCGCGGGCCTGATCGGCGCGGTGCTGTCCGGCGCGGTGCTCTTCTTCACGTAGCGGGAGCGGGAGCGGGAGCGGAAGTAGGAGTGGGAGTGGGAGTAGGAGTAGGAAGGGGAACGGGGAGCGTGGGGCGTGGGCATGGGGCGTGGCACGGGGCGTGGGCACGGGGCCGGGCGACGGCCGGTACGTGGCCAGAACGGCACGTTCACGGTCCGGGCGGGTCCCTCGTACGGACCGGGTGATACGGCTGTCGGCGGCCTCGGCGATGCGAACGCAGCCGTACGGTCCCGAACAGTCGTCCCGTACCATTCCCGCTCATGGACGCACCCGCCGATGAACAGCCCCTGCCCGCACGACGCGTGAACCTGACCCCACGTCAGGCCCGGCGGGTACGCATCGTTCTGGCTTCCGTGCTGATGGCCGCCATGGCGGTCGTGCTCGTCATCCGTCTCGCGAGCCGTACGTCAGTACTGGTCGTGGGCGTGTACGGGGCCGCGCTGATCCTCTGCGGGGTCGTGATCGAGCTGAGCCGCAACGGTCGTACGCGGCTGGGCACCTGGCTGCTGGGCCTGGGGCTGGCGGCGGCCCTCGCCGCAGACTGGCTGCTGCTGCCCTGAACCCCGCCACCCCGCTGACCGGTCGCCGGATCGGCCTCAGAGGCGGCGGAACGGCTTGCACCACCCAGCGGCGAACGGCGCGGGGCCGTAGGCGGGGGACCGGAGGGCGCGAGACCGGGGGGGCGCGGTGGGGCCGGTGCGGCGGCGCTGGGCGCGGCGGGGGCCGGTGCGTGTCAGAGAGCCGCTTCGGGAGCGGGCCTGGGTGGGGGCAGCGGGATCTGCAGCGCCTTGACGCCGCGCTCCGTGGCGACGACCAGGATGCCCTCGGGTGAGAGGTCGGCGCCTGTAAAGGGGGTGTCGCTGACGAGGTCGGCCACCGCCTCCCCGCGCTGCCGGTCCCACACCCGGACGCGGTCCGCGTCCCGGCCCAGCGCGAGCGGCGCCGCTGCCCGTGCGTCCTCCGAGGGTCGCAGGACGCGCGCCGGATCGGTGTCCACGAGCCCCGGGCTCAGGAGCTGGTGGACGAGTACGGCGGAACCACCCGCCCCTCCGATCTCTCCGGGCACCGTACGGGAGCCTGGTGTGCCTTCGGGGACGACGAAGGCGGCAACCGGCAGCGCGGCGGCGCCCGGTGCGCCCGCGCTGAAGGCCTCGCCGCCCTCCCCGGAAGCCACCGGCAGGCTGCCGACCGTCACGCCGGTGACGCCGGGCAGCAGCACGCTCCACAGCGTGCGCCACGGCAGAGCGAGGCCGAGCGCGTGCACCGCGTCCGCGTACGGTCCGAGGCCGTCCTCGACGAAGGCCGTCTCCAGGAGCGCCGCACGCAGCACGGCGGACGTCCGGGTCCGGGTGAGCAGCGGCGCCGTCCGCAGGTACGTACGGGCGGGAGCGCCCAGGGTCTCGTACGGCACGGCCTCCACTGCCGTACGGAGCGACACCGGGTCGGCATGCGTGAACAGGCCCGGGTCGGTGAGCAGTTGCGGCAGCAGGCCGGCGTCCAGGGTGTGCGCGGCGAGGTGATCGCGTACGTAGGGGTCGGCGCGGGACCAGTCCTGCTCGGGGACGGCCTCCAGGAGTGCCATGGCGATGCGGGTCTGCGCGGCGCGCGGATCGGTCAGGCCGGCACGTATCGCGTCCGCGACACCGGGATGCACGAGGCGCAGCAGCTTACGGCCGCCGCCGCCGTCCCCGGCGGCCGGCCCCGAAGCCACGCCCGGCGCCGGAGTCGATCCCGCACCTGATGCCGAACCCGCCCCCGAACCCGGCCCCGAAGCCGCGCCTGGAGCCGAACCCGACGCCCGACCGTCCTGCCCCACCACTCCCTCAGACGCCCCCTCCGCCTCCAGAGTTTCCACCGCCGCTGGAGGCTCCAGCGCCCCCGGAGCCTCCGCCGCCCCCAGGCTCTCCGCCACACCCGACACGACGACCGGTTCGACGAACGGCCCCGCCAGCAGCATCCCGTCCGCGATCTCCTGGGCCATGTCGCGCCCGGCGACGGCGGACGCCAGCGGGCCCCACAGGTCGACAGGCAGCCCGTCCCCTTCGGCGAGTGCCAGCGGTGCCAGCATCAGCCGCAGCGTCTGTGGATCGGCGCCCAGCCGCCGTGCGTGTGCGTCCAGAGCCTCAGCCACACTGCCCGGCAGCCGCGACACGTCAGCAGGGTCGAAACCCTCCGGCCGCATGAGGACACACCGCACCGCGAGCTGTGCGGTCAGCCGATTGCCGTCGGCGCGCTCCGCGATGGCCTCGGCGAGCGCCCGGCGCGCCCCGGGGTCTTCGGTGTACGGCAGGACAGGTGCGCCGGATTCCGGATCGAGCGCCGACTCGACCTGATGGACCAGCCCCTCGGGGTCGGCCCAGCGCGGCTCGTCGAGGTCGATGATCTGCCCCTGACCGGACGGCAGTGCCGCGATCACCTCGGCGGCCAGGGCGCGCGGCACGTCGGCGAGCAACTGGACCGTGCCGGTCTCCGCGAGTGGCCTCAGCACGTCCCGTACGAGGCGCGCGGGCTCGTCGGCGGCCCGTACCGGGCCGGCCCGGTCGACGTCCGGGACGACGACCGTCACCGGGGCGGCGGCAGCGGCGAGTTCGGCGACGAGGCCCGCGGTGCGGGCCGTGTCCAGACCGAAGTGGTCGGCGATGGTCCACAGGACCTGGTGCGCGGTACGGCCTTCGGGCGTCGGTACGACGGGCGCGGGCAGGTCGGGTGGCACGGTCGTCGGGTCCAGGTCGTCCAGCGGCAGGCGCTTGCGGTGTTCCGGGTCGCACAGCATGAGGAAGCCGGCCACCAGGTGCGAACGCCCGCTGCCGGGGCTTCCGGTCACCACGACGACCCGGGGAGCGCCGGGCCACTGCATACGCCAGGCGGCGAGCGCGCGCAGGACGGCGGTGCGGCCGCCGACGTACGGGTGGGGCACGTAGCCCCCCGTACCGCGCTGCCCCTCGTCCGAGGCGTGCATGAATTCCCTGTCCCCCATGGATCCTTCGCCCTCCACCGTCGCGGATCGCCGCGCGTGCGTGCCGGCCGACCTGCCGTGCTGACCGTGTTCTTCCTGATGCTCGCGCCGTGCGCGCCGCTCGCCCGCACTTCCGCGCTGCCCCGTAACTCCCGTGCTGCCGCGACTCCGTTCCTCGACTCCCGGCTGATCCTACGATCCGGCACCGACACCGGTACCGCTGCTCGCAGCGGCCCAGGCCAGCCCGTTACCGCTGTCCGCAGCGGCCCGGGTCAGCCCGCGGGCGGCGGGCCGAAGCCACCCTGCGGCGGGGGGTACCCGCCGGGGGCCGGGGCACCACCGGGCCCGGCCGGGCCGCCAGCCCCCTCATACAGGCCGGGCGCGGGAGCCGGGTACCCACCGGGCACCTGGAACCCGCCCGGCGCCGGGTATACCGGAACCCCTTGCTGCCCCGGATGTCCTGACGGCCCCTGGTATCCGCCATGCCCCGGCGCCCCATGCCCCGGCGCCCCATGCCCCGGCGCCCCATGCCCCGGTCCGCCGACAGCCCCGTACGGAGGCGCACCCACCGCCCCCGGCGCACCGGGAACCGCGAAACCCGGCATCCCGAACCCCGGCATCCCGGCCCCTGCCATCCCGGACCCCGGCCCCCCGGGCACCCCCGGCCAAACCGGCTCCCCGCGCCGCCCCATCAGGACCAGCACCAGCACCGAACCGACCAGCTCCACCACCACCTGCGCCCGGCCCAGCAGCGCGCCGCCCGGTGCGACGTCACCGAGTTCGAAGAACGTTCCCGTACGGATGGAGCCGCACAGGCTCAGGAAGGCGACCGGCAGCAGGGCCAGCGCCAGCCCGAGGGCGAAGCCGCGGGCGGAGACCCGGCGGGTGGCGGCGAGCAGCGCGCCGGCCGCGCACAGCGGCAGGAACGTCAGCCAGGCCCAGCCGGGCGCCATGCCCAGCATGGCCATGAGCAGGCCGCGGCCGGTGAACAGGACGTCCAGCGACGCTCCGGCCCCGTTGCCGAGGGATTGCACCAGCGCGTAGCAGATCCAGACCATGCACAGGAGGGTGAGCGCGCCCAGCACGATCGCGGTCACCGGGCCGGCCGGCCCGGCGGGACGCACCGGAGGCAGGCCGGGTGCCTTGCCGGGCCTCGGCCAGGCGCGAATACCGGCCGGCAGCACGACGGCCGCGACTAGGGTCAGCGGCACCAGCAGCCCCGCGGAGAGGAAGACCGCCATCAGGGTGTCGTCGTCGAGGCCGCCCGCGCCGAGGAACCAGGGGTTGGTCGAGGTGTGGTTGCCGGTGCTGACGATGGCCTGCACCCGCAGGGAGAACGTCATCGCGGTCGCCACCGCGAGCAGGCCGCCGGCCGGCCGCCGCCCGGCGAACGCGGTTCCCGCGGCGGCGCCTTGCAGCAGGGCCAGGCCCACCTCGTACGGAGTCGAGACCGGATAGGCCGCTGGAGCGCCACCGGAACCGGAAGAGCCGGCGGGACGGCCGGAACCGGGATGCGCGCCCCCCGTCCACAAATCCCACACACCACCAGGACCGATCGTTACAAGATCATGGCCCAGCCAGTACAGGGTGTGCAGAAGGAAAAGCAGGCACAAGGTGCCCGCCGTGATCCGCGCACCCTGACCGAGCATCCGAATATGTGGCATTTTGCTCCGCTCTCTCCCGCGTGTGCTTCTCCGGCACGCGATCGCGCACGATAGCAATGCCGGTCGAGATCGCATCGGGAGTCGGCGAGTGCCATCCAGGGGCGATCACGTACCGGCGAATGCGAACAAGCATCGGCCGGGTGAGCGGACAAGCGGGAAAATATGGTGTCGATTCAGGTACCGGACGCGTCGGTTTTCCTGTCGCGTCCGATCCCGAGGAGTCCAGCACCGAAGGAACCGAACGCGGAACCGAAGGAACCGAACGCGCCGAAGGCACCGTAGGAATCGAAGGCACTGAAGGCACTGAAGGCAGCGAACGCTCCGGAGGAACCGAACGCGCCGAAGACCGCCCGTACCGAGCCGCACCCCGCACGGGCCCCCGTGCATCGGACGCGCGCCCAACCCGGGCGCGGATTCCGGGCCCGGCCGCCGACAGCCGGGCCCACAAGGTCAGCTCCGGTGGCCCGTGCCGCCCCGGCCGCCCCGTCGCGGCCCCGTCACCAGGGCGTCCGAGGGACCGTCGCGCTCGGCGCGCTCTTGGTCCTCCTGCTCCGCCTGCTCCTTCTGCCACTGCGCGAACTGCTCGCGGGCCGCCTCCCGCTCGGCCTGCGTCCGGTTCTCCGCCGCCCGCCGCATCTCGCTCATGCGGTCGCCGATGGCGCCCATGTACTCCTCGGACTGGATGGCGTCCTTCATGCCGATCCGCCCGGAGAGTACCTCCTGGGCCATTTCCTGGAGCTTTCCGCCGACCTTGGGGTTGGTGGCCAGTGTCTGCAGGGCCTTGCGCAGCCGGTGCGCCTGCTCGGAGTCCTGGGCGACGTCCATCAGGTCCTCGTCCTGGATCTGCCGCTCATCGCCCAGGCCGCTCATACCGCTCATGTCTTCTTGCCCCCGGTGAACTCGATGGTACGGCAACCGCGTGTGCCGCGCCGGCGTCATGAGTCTAATGACGGATCGGAACCGCTCGTCAAGGAGGCTTGTTGGCATTGCGGGATATTGGTCCCTTTTCCCTCTCCGCGATGGTGTCCGGCCGCTTCGGGCGCGGCAGTCGGCCGCTATCCGGGTGTGCTAGACCTGGGGCCTTGTCCGGCAGGCCGTCGCCGCTTTCGAGCCGCGTCATTCGCGCCGCGCCCATCAATTCGGGGAGAAAAGATGTCAGACGAGGTCCGGATCAGTACCGAGGAGCTGCACAAGCTCGGTACCAAGTTCGAGATATCCGCGGACGACCTGGGCCGTGAGCTGACCGCTTTCAGACGGCGCGCCGACGCCGGGGCGCTGTGCGACGGATTCGGCTCACGCGAGGCGGCCAAGCCGTACCTGGAGCTGTACGAGCAGGCCGAGCGCGCCCTGGAGCAGTTGCGGGAGCGGCTGGCGGAGGTCGCCGGCGGCATCCGTGAGACGGCCGTGTCGACGGACACGGCCGAGGAAGAACTCGTCAAGACGATCCGGGGTGTCCGGTGACCGAGCAGCGCAACCCCCACGCCCTGCACGAGGCGGCGGCCGGCTGGCGGGACATGGGCAAGCACCTGGACGGCCTGGTGCGGGACCTGGACCGGCATGTGGGCGAGGCCGCGGCGGCCAACTGGCACGGCCCCGCGGGCGAGGCGTTCGCGGCGGAGTGGCATCAGCTCAAGCGGTCCGTCGACGAGACCCTGCCGGCCTTCGAACTCGCCGCGGCCGATCTGGAGAACGCCGCCTCCCAGGACAAGGGGGCGCACGCGGGCGCGGATTCCGGCGCTCACGACGCGGCCCCGGCCACCGCCCGGGACGACGGCGCGCAGTCGTCCGGTACGCAGACCGCGTACGGCTTCATGGCCCTCGGCCAGCTCGCCACGTCGCTGGGCGGCGCCTTCCGCGGCAGGGGAGGCAAGGGCCGCCAGGGACAGCGTCCTCCGCTGACCGCGCAGTGGGAGACCACCGGCGCGCCCCAGGGGCCCGACCCCTTCGGCCCGCCCCAGGCCGCCGACGTGAAGCGCGCACGAGGCGGCGCGGGTGTGGCCAAGGGCGTACGTACGGGAGGCACCGCGGCCGCAGGAGCCGCCGCCGAGGCCCCGGCCGGGAAGCCCGGCTCCGCGGCCCCCTCCGGCGCGGCCGCCCCGCCACCCGGCGGCCCCGGCACGGCGCCCGAGCGCCGGGCCAAGGAAGCACAGGAAGCCGCCAAGGAAGCGAAGGGAACCGAGGAAGCCACCAAGGACGCGACCGACGGACGGCCCGGGAAATCCCCCACGGCCACGGCCTCAGGCTCACAAAAGGCGGCCCCCAAGAGCCCGCCCGACGCCCAGGGCCGCCCCGGCGCCGAGGAGGGGGACGCCAAGGACCCGTCCCCTGACGTCCGCCGCCACGGCGCCTTCGGCTGACACCCTCCGCGACCTCCTCGCAGCCCCCGCGTCCCTTGCAAGGCGGTGGGGCGCCCCTCCCGAAGGAGAGACGCCCCACCGCCTTTCTCGGCGTCCGTGCGGCCCCGGAGCGGCGCCGCACGGGCCGTCAGCCGCTGTGGGCCGGCAGCCACCCGGTCTGCACCAACTGCGCACCGCGCTTGCGCGTGATGAAGTGCGCACGTCCCGGCGTCAGGCTGGTCGCCTTGATGTTGCCCATCAGCGGGCCCTCGCCCGGGTCACCCGAAAGGATCAGGCCCTGAGCGCCCAGCTCCTTCGTCCGCTGCATCACGGGCTCGAAGGAGGACCGTCCGGCCCCCGAGGAACTGCGCGCCAGGATCAGGCGCAGGCCCAGGTCGCGGGCGAACGGCAGGTACTCCAGCAGCGGCTGCAGCGGGTTGCCGCTGCTGGTCGCCACCAGGTCGTAGTCGTCCACGATCACGAACGCGTCCGGCAGGTCGTACCAACTGCGGTTGCGGAGCTGCTCCGGCGTGACGTCCGGACCCGGCATACGGCGGCCCAGCGAACCGGCCAGCCCGGTGATGACCTCCTGAAGCTGCGGCCCCGCGGCACAGTACTTGTACATGTGGCTCTCGGGGATCTCGCCGAGCAGCGCGCGCCGGTAGTCCGAGACCACCATGAGCGCCTTGTCCGACGGGTAGCGCTCCGCGATCTGCTTGGCGATCAGACGCAGCAGCGAGGACTTGCCGGACTCGCTCTCGCCGTAGATGACCAGCAGCGGGTCGGTCTCGAAGTCGATGAACGCCGGGGACAGCGTGGTCTCGTCGACACCGATCGCGATGCCGTGCTCCGGGTAGTCGCCGCCCTTGGGCAGGTCGCTCGCCGGCAGCAGCGTCGGCAGCATCCGCACCTTCGGGGCGGGCTCGCCCTGCCAGTGCTCCTTGACGGTGGCCACCAGGTGCGCCATGCCGTCGCTGAGGCTCTCCGCCTCCTGGACACCGTCGATGCGCGGCAGCGCCGCCAGGTAGTCCAGCTTCTCGGGGGACAGGCCCCGGCCCGGACGGCCCATCGGCACGTTCTCCGCGCGCTTGCGGTCGAACTCCGACTCCATCGGGTCACCGAGCCGCAGCTCGACGCGGTTCAGGAGCTGGTCGCGCAGCGCCGGCCGCACCTCGGTGTAGCGGGAGGCGCCCAGGATCAGGTGGATGCCGAAGCCCAGACCGCGGCCGGCGATGTCCAGGATGACCGGGTCGAGCTGCTCGTAGTCGGTCTTGAAGGTGCCCCAGCCGTCGATGACGAGGAAGACGTCGCCCCACTTCTGGTCCGGGAACGCGCCAGCGGCGCGCCGCTGGCGGTAGGTCCCCATGGAGTCGATGGAGTTGGCGCGGAAGAACTCCTCCCGCGCGTTGAGGATGCCGACGACCTCGGCGACCGTACGGCGGACCTTCTCCGCGTCCAGCCGGGAGGCGACCCCGCCGACGTGCGGCAGCCCCTCCATGGCCAGCATGCCGCCGCCGCCGAAGTCGAGGCAGTAGATCTGCACCTCGGCCGGGGTGTGGGTGAGCGCGAAGCCCGCCATGGCGGAACGGATCAGCGTCGACTTGCCGGACTGCGGTCCACCGACGACCAGGCCGTGACCGGCGCCCGCGGAGAAGTCCAGGTACATCACGTCGCGCCGCTGCTCGAACGGCTTGTCCACCAGCGCGACCGGCACGACCAGCTTGCCGAGCGCCGTGTACTCCGGGGCGTGCACGCCCCGCTCGGGCGTGACGGCGAGCGCCGGGAGCAACTGGTTGACCGTGGGGGACTCGTCCAGCGGCGGCAGCCACACCTGGTGCGCCGGCGGGCCCTGGCCCTGCATCCGCTGGACGATCACGTCCAGGACGGTGTCGGCCAGCGCGTCGTCCTGCTGCTGGGTGAGCGACGGCTCCTCGGCGATGATCTCCTCGACGATCGGCGCCAGCACCGGCGACGCGGTGAACGGCACCGGCATCCGGTTCGTACGGCCGCCACCGCCGCCACCGCCGGCGCCGGGCCCGCGGTAGGGGCCGGACACGTACGCGGCCTTGAACTGCACCATCGTCTCGGTGTCGTACTTCAGGATGCCGGAGCCCGGCACGTTGGGCAGGTGGTACGCGTCCGGCACACCGATCGCCGTACGGGACTCGGCGGCGGAGAACGTCCGCAGACCCAGCCGGTAGGACAGGAAGGTGTCCAGGCCGCGCAGCTTGCCCTCTTCGAGGCGCTGCGAGGCGAGCAGCATGTGCACGCCCATCGAACGGCCGATCCGGCCGATCTGGATGAACATGTCGATGAAGTCCGGCTTGGCGGTCAGCAGCTCGGAGAACTCGTCGAGCACCATCACCAGCGAGGGCAGCGGGTCCAGCGGGGCGCCGGCGGCACGTGCCTTCTCGTAGTCGGTGATGTTGGCGTAGTTGCCCGCCGAGCGCAGCAGCTCCTGACGGCGCTGCAGCTCACCGGTGATCGAGTCGCGCATGCGGTCGATCAGGCTGACGTCGTCGGCCAGGTTGGTGATGACCGCGGCGACGTGCGGCATGTCGGACATGCCGGTGAAGGTGGCGCCGCCCTTGAAGTCCGCGAGGATGAAGTTCAGCGTCTCCGAGGAGTGGGTGACCGCGAGGGCCAGCACCAGGGTGCGCAGCACCTCGGACTTGCCGGAACCGGTCGCGCCGACGCACAGGCCGTGCGGGCCCATGCCCTCCTGGGAGGCCTCCTTGATGTCGAGCATGACGGGCTGGCCGTCCTTGTCGACACCGATCGGCACCCGCAGCCGCTCGTGCAGCGTGCGCGGGCGCCAGGTGCGCGAGACGTCCACCGCGCCGGCGTCGCCGATGTTCATCAGGTCCGTGAAGTCCAGGTTGGACAGCAGCGGCTCCTCGCCGTCGGCGCCCGAACCGGCCCGCAGCGGCGCGAGCTGGCGGGCCAGCGACTCCGCCTCGGAGACCGACAGGGTGTCCACGACGCCGTTGTAGACCGCGCCGCCCGCCGACTCCAGCACCAGCTTGCCCGGCCGCACCTGGACGGCCAGGCCGCCCCGGATCTCGTCCAGGTCGCCCGGTACGACCTCCAGGATCGTCACGCCCTGGAGGCCCTCGGCCCCGGCGATCACCGAGTCCATCGGCACTTCGCCGGCGTCCAGCACGACCACCACGTGCGGGGTGTCGGTGACCGGTGTGCCCTGCGGGTTGAAGCGGCCGCGGCCCTCCAGGTCGTCGGCGAGCAGTTCCTCGATCTCGCCCAGGTCACCGACGACGAGCCGGCGGGTGCCGGCGCCGTCGGTGGTCTTGTCCTGTACGTGGGGCAGCCACTTGGTCCACTCCCACTCGGCCTGCGCGCCCGGCGCGGCCACCACGGCGACGACCAGGTCCTCCGGCGAGTGCAGGGTGCACAACTGCGCGAGGATGGCGCGCGCGGACCCGTACACGGTGTCCGGGTCGCCCGAGATCGTCAGGTGGTAGAAGGCGCGCAGCGAGACCGCGAGCGGCAGCGAGTCGAGGTACCCGTGCTTGTCGAGGAACTCCTTCATCGCGTGCGCGGTGAGCGGTTCCAGCTCGTCGACCGGCGCGGTCTCCGGCGCCTTCAGGGGAGTGGCCAGTTGCTGCGGCCCCAGCCCCATGCGCACCTGTGCGAAGTCCGGGTCGGACGCCCGGCGTTCCCACACCCGTTTGCCTTCGGCGACGATCGACCACAATTGGCCCGGATCGGGGTGGATGAAAAGCTGTGCGTCACGCTGTTTGCGCGCGGTGCGGCGTACTTCCTTTCGCTTCTGCGCCAGGTATTTGAGGTAATCCTGACGCTCCTGGAGCATTTGCCCGGAAGGCCCTTGGCGGGCCTTGACGATCTGGACAATAGCCATCGCGAGGGTGGAAACCACCATCACGCCGCCCATGATCTTCATGAACGGCTGGGTGCCCATGAACAGGAAACCCGCCGAACCCGCCATGCCCATCATCGGCATGAGGTTCATCAGCATGTTGTCCTCGCCTTCGCGAGGCAGCTCCGGCGGAGCTTCGAGCGTCAACTCCTCACCGGGGATATCAGGTGGAAGCGCGCGGGGCGGGCGCTTGACGATGACAACGCTCACCGAGGCATCAGTCCTTCATGCATCTCGCAGTCTCGGACCGCCCCCGTTGGTTCGACGGTCCCCCGGACCAAGTCCATGGCCCGACGCAGGCGTTGATCCTACTGTTAACGGTCAAGTGCCGGGGCGGGTGGGGCGGCGGCCTAATTGGGGGGTACGCTGACGCCTCGCGAGCGCGCCCAAGGCCCCGTAACGACGTCCCTTATTTAAGGCACGGTGGCGGCGCCCCTATATATAAGGCACGCACGCGACAAACTGCCCAACGGATAGGGGGAACCGCCAGGTGAGCACGACTACAGGCACCGGCTTCTGCCGGGTCACAGTCGCCGCGCCGGACGCACGGATCGACGTGGCACTGCCGGAGGATGTCGCACTCGTCGATATTTATCCGGAGATCCTGCGACTCTCCGGCCAGTCCCAGGCGGAGGGCGCCCCCACCGGATACCACCTGGTGCGCCGTGACGGCACCGTCCTGGACGCGGGGCAATCCCTCGCCCAGCAGCGCATCCTCGACGGCGACCTGCTCCTGCTGCGCCCGTTCGCCGAGTCGCTGCCGCTGCCCGTCTTCGACGACGTCTCGGACGCCGTCGCCTCCGCGGTCAAGCGCAGCCGCAACCGGTGGAGCGACGACCTGATGAACATCGTCGGCCTCACCGCCGGCGTGCTGCTGCTCGTCATGATGGCGTTCGCCCTGTGGTTCTCGAACCCGGTCGACCGCGACATGCACCGCCTGCCCGGCATCATCGCCGGCGTCACCGGCATCGTCCTGGTCGCCCTGTCCGGCGTACGGGCCCGGGTCTACGACGACCACGCCTCGTCCATCGCGCTGGGCCTGGCCTCGCTGCCGCACCTGCTGCTCGCCGGCTCCGGGATCATGCCGGTGACCGACGGTGAGGGCCCCGGCCGGCTGCAGTTCCTGGTCGGCTGCGTGACCGTGCTGATCGCGTCCGTACTCCTGGTGGTCCTGCTGCCGCGCGGCGACGCGCCCTTCGTGGCCGCCGCCTTCCTGGCCACCATCGGCACCCTCGCGGTCTTCGCCTCCATCCTCACCGAGGCCGAGCCGCGCGAGGTCGCCGCGGTCACCGCCGTGGTCGCCATCGCCGTGGTCGCCTGGCTGCCCGGCCTGTCCTCACGCTTCGCCCGGCTGCCCATCGGCTACAAGTCGCCCGACCAGATCGCCGCCGGCCCGCACACCGACGGCGAACAGAGCGCGGCGACCGAGTCCGTCGACTTCGTCAAGATCGGCAACCAGGCCAAGCGCGGCCATGAACTCCTGCTCGGCCTGGTCGCGGGCTGTTCCGCGCTGGTCGTCGGCGCCGCCGGTGTCGTGCTCGGCTTCTCCGACAACGGCTGGGCGCAGTTGCTGGCGCTGGCCGCGGGCATCACGATCATGCTGCGGGCCCGGCTCTTCGACTACACCGCCCAGGTCGCCTGCCTGACGATCGCCGGCATCCTGACGATCGTGTTGCTCATCCTGGGCATCGCGCTGCACCCGCCGGTCGACATCCTCGCCGACCTCGCCCGCTTCGGGGACTCCGGCCCGCTCAACATCCGTACGGTCTGGTTCTCCAGCAGCATCGCGGCCGGCGCCGCCATCCTGGTCGGAGTGGGTCTGATCGTCCCGCGCAAGGGCGTCACCCCCTTCTGGGGCCGCGTCTTCGACATCTTCGACGGGGTCGTCCTGCTGTCGCTGGTGCCGCTGTGCCTGGCGGTCCTGGACGTGTACGGCACCGTGCGCGGCCTGACCGGCTCCTCCTAGGCGGCCACGAAAAGCTCCTCGTACGGATGACCCGCCCGCGACAAGGGGTCACCCGTCCGCACGGCCCTCCGACCGACCGGTCAGGGGGCCGTTCGTAGCTGGTACTCTGGGTGACGGCCTTCGGTGAGTCATCCAAGATCCCCTGTGAAGCAAATCCAGGGGCGCTCCCGGGCCGATGGATTCCCAGAGGAGTACCGCGTGTCGCTCGACGCCGCTACGAAGAAGCAGATCATGGCCGAGTTCGCCACCAAGGAGGGCGACACCGGCTCCCCCGAGGTCCAGGTCGCGATGCTCTCCCGCCGCATCTCGGACCTGACCGAGCACCTCAAGGTCCACAAGCACGACCACCACTCGCGCCGTGGTCTGCTGCTCCTGGTCGGCCAGCGCCGCCGCCTGCTGCAGTACCTGGCGAAGAAGGACATCACGCGCTTCCGTGCGCTGGTCGAGCGCCTGGGCATCCGCCGCGGCGCGGCGGGCGCCAAGTAAGACGACGTGAAGGGAGCGGTTCCCACACCCGGGGGCCGCTCCCTTTGCCGTACGCACCGGACGTCCGGTCCCCTGCCTGGTGGACCGGAGCTTTGTAGTCTGGTCCCATAACGCCATAGAGAACGAGGTGGGGCGCCCTTCAGCCGCCGGTCCTCGGTAGTGGCCCCCGGATGGCGCGCGGACGACCGCGCGGCCCTGTATCCGGGTGCTTCGATCGAAGACCGGCCCGCAACCCCGGCGCTCCACCGAAGAAGGTCCGCCGCCACACGGGCGGTGGACGCAGACGAGGAGATATCCCTGGTGGAGAACGAGACCCACTACGCCGAGGCCGTCATCGACAACGGCTCCTTCGGCACCCGCACCATCCGCTTCGAGACGGGCCGCCTGGCCAAGCAGGCCGCCGGCTCCGCCGTCGCGTACCTGGACGACGACACCATGGTGCTGTCGGCCACCAGCGCGTCCAAGACGCCCAAGGACCAGCTCGACTTCTTCCCCCTGACGGTGGACGTCGAAGAGCGCATGTACGCGGCCGGCAAGATCCCCGGCTCCTTCTTCCGCCGTGAGGGCCGGCCCTCCGAGGACGCGATCCTCACCTGCCGCCTGATCGACCGGCCGCTGCGCCCCTCCTTCAAGAAGGGCCTGCGCAACGAGATCCAGATCGTCGAGACGATCATGGCGCTCAACCCCGATCACCTCTACGACGTGGTCGCCATCAACGCCGCCTCCTGCTCCACGCAGCTCGCCGGCCTGCCCTTCTCCGGCCCGATCGGCGGCACCCGTGTCGCGCTGATCAACGGCCAGTGGGTCGCCTTCCCGACCCACACCGAGCTGGAGAACGCGGTCTTCGACATGGTCGTGGCCGGCCGGGTCCTCCCGGACGGCGACGTCGCGATCATGATGGTCGAGGCCGAGGCCACCGAGAAGACCATCCAGCTCGTCAAGGACGGCGCCGAGGCCCCCACCGAGGAGGTCGTCGCCGCCGGCCTGGAGGCCGCCAAGCCCTTCATCAAGGTGCTGTGCAAGGCCCAGTCGGACCTGGCCGCCAAGGCCGCGAAGCCGGTCGGCGAGTTCCCGGTCTTCCTCGACTTCCAGGACGACGTCCTGGAGGCGCTGACCGCCGCCGTCAAGGGCGAGCTGGCGCAGGCGCTGACCATCGCGGGCAAGCAGGACCGCGAGGCGGAGCTGGACCGCGTCAAGGCCGTGGCCGCCGAGAAGCTGCTGCCGCAGTTCGAGGGCCGCGAGAAGGAGATCTCCGCCGCCTACCGCGCGCTGACCAAGTCCCTCGTGCGTGAGCGCGTCATCAAGGACAAGGTCCGCATCGACGGCCGTGGCGTGACGGACATCCGTACGCTCGCCGCCGAGGTCGAGGCGATCCCGCGCGTGCACGGCTCGGCGCTGTTCGAGCGTGGCGAGACCCAGATCCTGGGCGTCACCACCCTGAACATGCTCCGCATGGAGCAGCAGCTCGACACCCTCTCCCCGGTGACGCGCAAGCGCTACATGCACAACTACAACTTCCCGCCGTACTCGGTCGGCGAGACCGGCCGCGTGGGCTCGCCCAAGCGCCGCGAGATCGGCCACGGCGCGCTCGCCGAGCGCGCCATCGTGCCGGTGCTGCCGACGCGCGAGGAGTTCCCGTACGCCATCCGCCAGGTCTCCGAGGCGCTGGGCTCCAACGGCTCGACCTCGATGGGCTCGGTCTGCGCCTCGACGATGTCGCTGCTGAACGCCGGTGTGCCGCTCAAGGCCCCGGTCGCCGGTATCGCCATGGGCCTGATCTCCCAGGAGATCGACGGCAAGACGCACTACGTCGCCCTCACCGACATCCTCGGTGCGGAGGACGCTTTCGGCGACATGGACTTCAAGGTCGCCGGTACGAAGCAGTTCGTGACCGCGCTCCAGCTCGACACCAAGCTCGACGGCATCCCCGCCTCGGTCCTGGCCGCCGCGCTGAAGCAGGCCCGTGACGCGCGTCTGCACATCCTCGACGTGATGAACGAGGCGATCGACGTTCCGGACGAGATGTCCCCGAACGCGCCGCGCATCATCACCGTCAAGATCCCGGTGGACAAGATCGGTGAGGTCATCGGCCCCAAGGGCAAGATGATCAACCAGATCCAGGAGGACACCGGCGCCGACATCACGATCGAGGACGACGGCACCATCTACATCGGTGCCGCCGACGGCCCGGCCGCCGAGGCCGCCCGCGCCACGATCAACGGCATCGCCAACCCGACCATGCCGGAGGTCGGCGAGCGCTACCTGGGCACGGTCGTCAAGACCACCACCTTCGGTGCGTTCGTCTCCCTGCTCCCGGGCAAGGACGGCCTGCTGCACATCTCGCAGATCCGCAAGCTGGCCGGCGGCAAGCGCGTGGAGAACGTCGAGGACGTGCTCGCCGTGGGCGCCAAGGTCCAGGTCGAGATCGCCGAGATCGACCAGCGCGGCAAGCTGTCGCTGGCCCCGGTCATCGAGGGTGAAGACGACGACGCGAAGGACGACGCCGCCAAGTGACGTCCCGTAGCTCACGGACGACGGCCCGCACCTCTTCGGAGGGGCGGGCCGTCGCCCGTACCCAAACGCTTCTCAAGGGGACCAACGGCGCCGGCACGGTCCGCAAGACGGTCCTGCCCGGCGGCCTGCGCGTGGTCACCGAGACCCTGCCCTCCGTACGCTCCGTCACCTTCGGCATCTGGGCCAACGTCGGCTCCCGCGACGAGACGCCCTCGCTGAACGGCGCCACCCACTACCTGGAGCACCTGCTCTTCAAGGGCACCAGGAAGCGCAGCGCGCTGGACATCTCCGCCGCCATCGACGAGGTCGGCGGCGAGATGAACGCCTTCACGGCGAAGGAGTACACCTGCTACTACGCGCGGGTGCTGGACACCGACCTGCCGCTCGCCATCGACGTGGTCTGCGACATGCTGACCGGCTCGCTCATCGAGCCCGCCGACGTCGACGCCGAGCGCGGCGTGATCCTCGAAGAGATCGCGATGACCGAGGACGACCCGGGCGACTGCGTGCACGACCTGTTCGCGCACACCATGCTCGGCGACACGCCCCTCGGCCGCCCGGTCCTCGGCTCCGTCGACACGGTCAACGCCCTCAGCCCCGAACGCATCCGCCGCTTCTACAAGAAGCACTACGACCCCACCCGCCTGGTCGTCGCCGCCGCCGGCAACGTCGACCACGCCAAGGTCGTCCGCATGGTCCGCGCCGCCTTCGACAAGGCCGGTGCCCTCGACCGTACGGACGCCGTTCCGGTGGCCCCGCGCGACGGTTCCCGGACCATCCGTACGGCGGGCCGCGTGGAGCTGCTCAACCGCAAGGCCGAGCAGGCCCACGTGATCCTCGGCGTGCCGGGCCTGGCCCGCACCGACGACCGCCGCTGGGCCATGGGCGTGCTGAACACGGCCCTCGGCGGCGGCATGAGTTCCCGCCTCTTCCAGGAGGTACGGGAAAAGCGCGGCCTGGCCTACAGCGTGTACTCGTACACCTCCGGCTACGCCGACTGCGGCCTGTTCGGCGTGTACGCGGGCTGCCGCCCGAACCAGGTCGACGACGTCCTGAAGATCTGCCGCGACCAGCTCGACCAGGTCGCGGCCGAGGGCCTGTCGGACGACGAGATCCGCCGGGCGATCGGGCAACTGCGCGGTTCGACGGTGCTCGGCCTGGAGGACACCGGCGCGCTGATGAACCGCATCGGCAAGAGCGAGCTGTGCTGGGGCGCCCAGATGTCGGTCGACGACATGCTGGCCCGGATAGCGGCGGTCACCCCGGACGAGGTACGGGAACTCGCCCGCGATGTACTGGGGCAGCGCCCGTCGCTGTCCGTCATCGGCCCGCTGAAGGACCGGCAGGCGGACCGGCTGCACGACGCGGTCGCCTGACCTCACGTATCAGGCGTACCAGGAGTACTGGGAAAGAGAGAGCGGGAAACGATGAGCAAGCTGCGCGTGGCCGTACTCGGCGCCAAGGGCCGCATCGGCTCCGAGGCCGTACGGGCCGTCGAGGCCGCCGAGGACATGGAACTGGTCGCGGCCCTGGGGCGGGGCGACGAGCTGGAGACGCTGACCGAGGCCGGTGCCCAGGTCGCGGTCGAGCTGACCCACCCGGACGCGGTCATGCGAAACCTGGAGTTCTGCGTCCGCAACGGCATCCACGGCGTCGTCGGCACCACCGGCTGGACCGACGAACGTCTCGCGGAGCTGCGCGGCCGGCTCGACGCGTCGCCCCGTACGGGCGTGCTCATCGCCCCGAACTTCTCCATCGGCGCGGTGCTGACCATGCGGTTCGCGCAACAGGCGGCCCGGTTCTTCGAATCGGCCGAGGTCATCGAGCTGCACCACCCGAACAAGGCCGACGCCCCCTCGGGCACCGCGGCCCGCACGGCCAAGCTGATCGCCGAGGCCCGCGCCGCCGCGGACTGCCCGCCGCAGCCGGACGCCACGAGCAGCGCGCTGGACGGCGCCCGCGGCGCGGACGTGGACGGCATCCCCGTCCACTCCGTACGGCTGCGCGGCCTCCTGGCCCACCAGGAGGTGCTGCTCGGCGGGGTGGGGGAGACCCTCACCATCCGCCACGACTCGCTGCACCACAGCAGCTTCATGCCGGGCATCCTGCTCGGCGTGCGCCGCGTGGTGACCACTCCCGGCCTGACCATGGGCCTGGAGAACTTCCTCGACCTGGACTGACGGGCAGAACCGACCGTGCGTGCAAAGATCACCTACTGCGTCCTCGCGGCGATCCTGGTCGTCTACTTCGGCCTCGTCGGCAGCCGGGGCGTCCTGCTCATCGAGCAGGGCACCGTGCTGACCGTCGCGTTCGGGGTCGCCGTCCTGATCCTGCCGTTCATCGGCGTGTGGTTCCTCTGGCACACCACCCAGTTCGCCCGCAAGGCCGGCCGCCTGGCGCGTGAGCTGGAGGCCGAGGGCGGGCTGCCGCTCGACGAACTGAAGCGCACCCCGGGCGGCCGCATCGACCGGGACTCCGCCGACGAGGTCTTCGACCGGCGCCGCGCCGAGACGGAGCGGGCCCCGGAGGACTGGCGCACCTGGTTCCGGCTGGCGGTCGCCTACCACGACGCGCGGGACACTCCGCGGGCCCGTAAGGCGATGCAGCGGGCCATCGCCCTGCACGACGACAAGCCCGTACGGGCCTGAGCCGTACGGGCGCGAGCGCTCACCGGGGCCGGTTTCCGACCAGGAGCCGGCCCCGGCCCGCGTCCGCCGGTGGTACGTCTACCGGTGGTGCTCCGCCGCCCACGCCTCCAGTACGTCCGCGGCCCGGTCGAACGCCTCGGGGCGCGTCAGGAAGTCCCCGTTGCGGTCCGTGACGAGCGTCCGCAGCGGAGCGCCGCTCTGCCGGTCGACGACCAGCGCCTGGCCCTGCACCGTCCGCGGCAGGCCCAGCCAGCGCACCGGCCGCTGCACCGTACGGACGGCCGCCACCTCGCTCCAGCGCAGCGTCGTCGTGCGCACCAGCTCCACCTGCCGCAGGCCGTGGGCGCTCACCCACATCCCCACCCGCAGGAAGCGCAGCGCGAGCGCGATGATCAGTACCGCGACAGCGGCGCAGACGGCGGCGGCGGGCAGCGCGCCCGCGGCCGCGATGATCACCGCGGACAGCAGGACGAACGAGGCCAGCAGCAGAAGCACGGCGGCCGCCCCCACGCGTCCGGGACCCGGACGGTAGGGACGGCGCCAGCGGTCGGACCCGGCATGGGGCAGCGGGGCTTCGACGGCCTGGTCGTCGAGATCGCGGTCGGCCGTCAGGAAGGTCAGGGGCACGGCGGATCCTCACTCCAGGCACGCAGACGAAAGCTGTGACCGGTGAGGTTATCGAGACTTACGGGCCGGAACCACTTCGTGCCGGGCGGCACGCGCGGTGTGCGCGCGTGGACCGCCCGGCCGGGTCAGCGGCCGTGCGCCGCCTCGGACTGGTGCGTGCCGACACCGCCGGACTCCTGCTGGAGCGCCGGAACGCCGAGCAGCAGGGCGCCGGCGAGGCCGCCGACGACCGTCAGGCCGATCAGGGACCGGCCCGCGAGCTGGGCACGACTGACGCGTTCTCGGGGCGGGGGCGCGACATTGCTGCGGAACCGGTCGGCCTCGGCGACGAAGGCGAACGGCACTGGCTCTCGCCGGCGGAACATGAGCGGGCTCTCCTTGGAACCTCGAAGTGGGCACTGTCACAGGGTTAGACGTCTGCCGCGCCCGTTTGGTGCCCGTTTTCTGCAAGTTCTGTGAAAAATATCAACCACAGGACGAGCCGGGCGAGACAGAGTCCGTTTTTGTACGGTACGCGGTATCCCGCCGCATTTCCGGGACTGTCAGTGGCGGGCCGTAGGCTGGGGCCGCCACGTGGAATGAACGGAAGGAACCGTCGGTGTCCCCTACCCCCGCCGAGAGCGTCGAAAGCTCCGAAGGCACGGCCCCCAGCTTCCGGAGCGAGGTGACGGTCGAGCTGGTCAAGCACAGCGCCGCGGACAGTGACGTGCTGTGGGCGGCCCGCGTCTCCACCGCCGGCGAGCAGTCGCTGGAGGAGCTGCAGAAGGATCCGGAGCGCTCCAAGGGCCTGATCAACTACCTGATGCGGGACCGGCACGGCAGCCCCTTCGAGCACAACTCGATGACCTTCTTCATCGGTGCGCCGATCTTCGTCTTCCGCGAGTTCATGCGGCACCGCGTCGGCTGGTCCTACAACGAGGAGTCCGGCCGCTACCGTCAGCTCGACCCGGTCTTCTACGTCCCCTCGGAGTCCCGCAAGCTGGTCCAGCAGGGCCGCCCCGGGAAGTACGAGTTCGTCGCGGGCACCCCGGAGCAGCACGCGCTCACCGGCAAGGCCATGGAGGACTCCTACCGGCAGGCGTACGAGGCGTACCAGGAGATGCTGGCCGCCGGCGTCGCCCGCGAGGTGGCCCGCGCGGTCCTGCCGGTCGGCCTGTACTCCTCCATGTACGCGACCTGCAACGCCCGTTCGCTGATGCACTTCCTCGGGCTGCGCACCCAGCACGAGCTGGCGGCCGTGCCGTCCTTCCCGCAGCGTGAGATCGAGATGGTCGGCGAGCAGATGGAGGCCCACTGGGCCCGGCTGATGCCGCTCACCTACGCCGCCTTCAACGCCAACGGCCGTATCGCCCCGTAAGGGCCCGCGTCCGGCGGCGACCCGCCGGACCGGTGTGCGGACCGGGCGCCGCCCGCCGGACCGAACCGGTCCGCACAGACGTACCAAGTGTCCGTATTGCGGCATTTTGAGAAGTTCATCTACGCTGAAGAAACGGACCCGGCACTGCTTGAACCCCCGAGCAAGCAGTGCCGGAGTCCATATCCCGGCTCCCCAGGGGCGCGACCCGAGGTGAGCTACGAGTAGCGTGGTGCCCATGGCTCCGACTTCCACACCGCAGACCCCCTTCGGGCGGGTGCTGACCGCCATGGTCACGCCGTTCACGGCGGATGGCGCTCTCGATCTCGACGGTGCGCAGCAGCTCGCCGCGCATCTGGTGGACTCCGGCAACGACGGTCTCATCGTCAACGGCACCACCGGTGAGTCACCGACCACCAGCGATGCGGAGAAAGCCCAGCTCGTCCGGGCCGTGGTGGATGCGGTCGGAGACCGGGCCTTCGTCGTCGCCGGAGCCGGCACCAACGACACCGACCACAGCCTGCAGCTCGCCCGCGCCGCGCGCGACGCCGGCGCCCACGGCCTGCTCGCCGTGACGCCGTACTACAGCAAGCCCCCGCAGGAAGGTCTCTTCCGGCACTTCACCGCCATCGCGGACGCGACCGACCTGCCGGTCATGCTGTACGACATCCCCGGCCGCAGCGGCGTGCCGATCAACACCGAGACCATGGTGCGCCTGGCCGAGCACCCGCGGATCGTCGCCAACAAGGACGCCAAGGGCGACCTCGGCCGCGCGAGCTGGGCCATCGCCCGCTCCAACCTCGCGTGGTACAGCGGCGACGACATGCTCAACCTGCCGCTGCTGTCCGTCGGAGCCGTCGGCTTCGTCTCGGTCGTCGGCCACGTCGTCACGCCCGAGCTGCGCGCCCTGCTCGACGCCCACCTGCACGGCGACGTCACCAAGGCCACCGAGATCCACCAGAAGCTGCTGCCCGTCTTCACCGGTATGTTCCGCACCCAGGGCGTCATCACGACCAAGGCCGCGCTCGGCCTCCAGGGCCTGCCCGCCGGGCCGCTGCGCCTGCCGCTGGTGGAACTGTCCGCGGAGGAGACCGAACAGCTCAAGCGCGATCTCGCTGCCGGCGGGGTACAGCTCTAACCACAGACTTCACAACTGAATACGGAAAACAACCGCCAAACCGCAAGTGCACGAATGTCATGCGCGCCACGTGTGCCTCCCGGCGACGTGGCGTGTGTGGTGAGGAGAGTCTTTTGAGTCATCCGCATCCTGAGCTCGGCGCACCGCCGAAGCTTCCCAAGGGCGGCCTGCGCGTCACCCCCCTCGGCGGCCTGGGAGAAATCGGCCGCAACATGACGGTCTTCGAATACGGCGGCCGGTTGCTGATCGTCGACTGCGGAGTGCTTTTCCCCGAGGAGGAGCAGCCCGGAATCGACCTGATCCTGCCGGACTTCTCGTCCGTCAGGGACCGCCTCGACGACATCGACGGCATCGTGCTCACGCACGGCCACGAGGACCACATCGGCGGTGTCCCCTACCTCCTGCGCGAGAAGCCGGACATTCCGCTGATCGGCTCCAAGCTGACCCTCGCCCTCATCGAGGCGAAGCTCCAGGAGCACCGCATCCGGCCGTACACGCTGGAGGTCAAGGAAGGCGACACGGAGGGCATCGGCCCCTTCGACTGCGAGTTCGTCGCGGTCAACCACTCCATCCCGGACGCCCTCGCGGTCGCCATCCGCACCCCCGCGGGCATGGTCGTGCACACCGGCGACTTCAAGATGGACCAGCTCCCGCTGGACCGCCGCCTGACGGACCTCCCGAAGTTCGCCAAGCTGGGCGAGGAGGGCATCGACCTCCTGCTGTCCGACTCCACGAACGCCGAGGTCCCGGGCTTCGTACCGCCCGAGCGCGACATCTCCAACGTGTTGCGCCAGGTCTTCGCGAGCGCCCAGAAGCGCATCATCGTGGCCAGCTTCGCCAGCCATGTGCACCGCATCCAGCAGATCCTGGACGCGGCACACGAGTACGGCCGACGGGTCGCCTTCGTGGGCCGCTCGATGGTCCGCAACATGGGCATCGCCCGCGAACTGGGCTACCTGAAGGTCCCGGCCGGGCTGGTCGTCGACGTCAAGGCCCTCGACGACCTGCCGGACGACGAGGTCGTCCTGGTCTGCACGGGGTCCCAGGGCGAGCCGATGGCGGCCCTGTCCCGGATGGCCAACCGCGACCACCAGATCCGTATCGTCCCGGGCGACACGGTGATTCTCGCGTCGTCGCTGATCCCCGGCAACGAGAACGCGGTCTACCGCGTCATCAACGGCCTGACCCGCTGGGGCGCCAACGTCGTCCACAAGGGCAACGCCAAGGTGCACGTCTCGGGCCACGCCTCGGCCGGCGAGTTGCTGTACTTCTACAACATCTGCAAGCCGAAGAACCTGATGCCGGTGCACGGCGAATGGCGTCACCTGCGCGCCAACGCCGAACTCGGCGCGCTGACCGGTGTCCCCAAGGACCGGATCGTCATCGCCGAGGACGGCGTCGTCGTCGACATGGTCAAGGGCGTTGCCAAGATCGTCGGCAAGGTCCAGGCGGGTTACGTGTACGTCGACGGCCTCTCGGTCGGCGATGTCACCGAGTCCTCCCTCAAGGACCGCCGCATCCTCGGTGACGAGGGCATCATCTCGGTGTTCCTGGTCGTGGACTCCAGCACCGGCAAGATCGTCGGAGGGCCGCACATCCAGGCCCGCGGCTCCGGCATCGACGACGCGGATTTCGCCGCCGTGCTTCCCAAGATCGACGAAATCCTCGCCAAGGCCGCCCAGGACGGCGTTGCGGAGCCTCGCCAGCTCCAGCAGCTCGTCCGCCGGGCCATCGGCAAGTGGGTCTCCGACAACTTCCGTCGGCGCCCGATGATCCTCCCGGTGGTCGTCGAGGTCTGACCCCTCGGGGGATCACCTGCACACGTACGGGAGCGGGGCAACCGGATTTGCATCCGGGCGCCCCGCTCCAGTACGTTTACGGCTCCGCCTGAACGGGAACCTCGGTACGTCGACAGCGTCCGGTGGCTGCCCACGACGGGACGGAATTCCGACCCAGAGCAATCTGATAATGTCGGAGCAGCCGAAAGGCAAACTCCTTCCGATAAAGTCGGAAACGAATTCAGCCCGGAAACGGACTGTGAATCGGATCTGATAGAGTCGGAAAGGTCGGAAAGCGAAAGCCGGACGGCCGCCCCGCTCCAGCAGGGACCGGATACGGAAAAGGCGGAAACGCCGAACGGGTCTGGTAAGGTTGGAACCGCGAAGAAGCCGAAAGGCCGAA
>NZ_JBIRFL010000034.1:0-59627 GCF_044327445.1 Streptomyces sp. NPDC018045 | reverse complement strand
ACGTGGTCGAACGCTGCTTCAACCGCTTGAAGCAGTGGCGCGGCATCGCCACCCGCTATGAGAAGACCGCCGAGTCCTACCAAGCAGCCGTCACCCTCGCATCGCTCCTGATGTGGGCGTGACATTTGAAGACAACTCCTAGGCCGCTACCGGAAGCGCCCCCTTTCCGGCACCGGCCGATGACGGTGCATGCGTGCGGCTGTCAGGGGCCCGGCCGGGGGCGGGGGAAGGGGCCGCGGTCGGCGGGCTCATGGACGACCTGGTGGGCCACCACGGTGAGCCGCTGCTGGTGGGCGCGGGCGTGCGCACGCAGGCGGGCGAAGGCTTCGTTCGGCGGCAGCCGCAGACGTTCGGTGAGCAGGCCCTTGGCCTGCTCGATGATGACGCGGGAGTTCAGGGCGGTCTGCAACTGGGCGTTGTGCGTGCGCAGCCGGTCGAGTTCCTGTTCACGGGCCAGGGCCCAGGCGGTGGTCTCGGCCAGGACCTGGCAGGCTTCGATGTGGGCCGCCTCCAGACAGCGGTGCTGGTGGAAGAGGTTGAGCGCACCCAGCAGGCGGCCGTGGTGCCGGAGGGGCACCGCGGTCGTGGCGGTGAAGCCTTCGGCCAGGGCGCGGGGGGTGAAATGCGGCCAGCGCTCCCGGCACCGCGGCTCGGTCAGCGGCAGGTCGGCCAGCAGGGTGCCGGTGCGGCACACGTCCCGGCACGGGCCTTCGGACAGGTCGACCTGGAGCCGTTCGAGACGGTTGGCGGCCGGATCGGTGGCGAAGATCTGCCGGCGCAGCCGTGGCCCGTCGGTCAGCAGGATTCCGCTGGCCTGGACGCCGGGCAGATGCAGACAGTATTCGGCCAGCCGCCGTACCGGCGCGGCCGGCCCTTCCGGGTGCTCGCGGGCGGCGCCGGGCTCCGGCGGGCCGCCGGACGGCGCGGAGTCTGGTCCGGTACCGGACATGTGTACACGCTCTTGTTTCAGCGGCCCGCAGGCCGCAGCCGCCAGACACTAACTCGTCCCGGGTGCCCCGAAACCGGCCGCCTACCCCCGGCACCGGGAGCACACCTTTCCGGCGCGCGCCCCGTGGTCCGCTCCGGCGCGGCCCGGCCCCGCTCACCCGCCCCCTGCGTCATTCCCCCTCGCCGCAGCGGCCATCGTCCGTGCGGTGTCCCTGCCGGCGCCGGGCGGCCGGGCGGTGACGCGTTTGACGGCACGGCTGAAGAGGCGGCGCCATCACCGTGTTCACGCTCTCCGGTGCCGTGCTGATCGCGCAAGAGCGTGTTGTCCCGTCGCGAGTGTTCGGTAACCCGCGACGGGACAACGCTCTTTGAGCGATACGGCCGGCGCGCGAGGACGTGGCGGTGCTGCGGTGCTGCCGTCCTGCGCCGCCGGTTCAGGACGGGCGCGGCTCACCCGGTGGTTGCCTCGAAAAGGGCGACGCATCCGTGTGTCGTGAGGCGGAAGGAGGCGAATCGGGAGGCCAGTTCCGCGTGCAGGTCCTCCAGGCGGTCGGCGGTGTTGTGGAAGATGCCGCGGCGGTTGAAGTACGCCATCAGACGCCGTGCCGCGGACGTGACCGGGACACCGTGGGCCACCACCGTACTGCCGAAGATCCTGCCCCCGGGACGGACGCAGGCGGCGGCGTGGTCCAGCACACGGGCCTTGTCCGGGATGGTGCCCGGCAGGCAGTGCAGCAGGAAGGAGAGCGCCGCCGAGTCGAAGGAGGACGGCGGGAGCGGCAGTGGACGCAGGGCGTCGGCCCGCAGGCTGCTGACCTCGTACCCCTTCAGCCCGCGGGCCGTGTGCCGCAGGGAGTGGGGATTCAGGTCGACCAGGACGATGCGTCGTCGGGCGGACGGGGAGCAGGCGCGCAGCAGGTATCCGGTGCCGACGCCGATGTCGAGGTGGTCAGCCGTGATGTTGCGCTCGTACAGGTCGACCATGCGCTGCGGGTGACATCGCCAGAAGAAGCGGTAGTTGATGCCGAACACCAGCGGGTCGTAACCACGCAGGGTCAGCGGGGAGTAGGGCGCCTGGCCCGCGTGGACGGCGCGTGCGTCGGGTGTGCCGGGGCCGGTCACGGGGTTCGCCCGGAGAGGCCGGAGGCGCCGGGCGGGGTGGCCGTCGGAGGCGCTTCCGGCGCGCTGCCGTTCCCGGCCGGGTGACCGATCCTGGCCAGTGCCCGGTGTGCCAGGGTGGCGATGTCACCGGCGTTGGTGATCTCCAGGGTGGAGAAGTCGCAGCCGATACGGTGCCGGATGGCCTGGGCCACTTCGGTGGCCATCAGCGAGTCGACGCCGAGCTGATCCAGCGGCCGGTCCGCGGCCAGGTGCTGTGGTGCGTGATGGAGAACCTTGGCCAGCACCTCGGACAGGGTTTCGACGGCCAGTGCGTGCGCCGGTCCGGCCTCGGCGTCCAACAGGCGCTGCCGCAGTTCGTCCGCCGAGCCGGTCGGCTCGCTGTCGGCTGCGGGCAGTACCGCCGCGAAGCGGGGCGTGTCCACCGCCGGCAGGAGCTGCCGTACCCGTCCCCAGTCGGAGCGGTCGACGAACACCACGTCGGTGCCCCGGCACAGGTGCTCGTTCAGGGCGCCGAGCGCCTCCTCCACGGTGATCGGGAGCCAGCCGCGAGCCTTCATCGCACCCGTCAGGTCCTCCCGGGCGACGTACCCCGCGTCGCTGACCGGCCCGTAGGCCAAGGCGAGGGAGGGCTCCCCGGCGCGGCGCCGGGCGCGGGTCAGGGCTTCCAGGAAGAGGTTCGCGGCCGCGTAGTTGGCTTGCTGGAGGTTGCCGACGGTACCGGCGCCGGAGGAGTAGACGGCGAAGAAGTCCAGCCCGTGGCCGCGGGTGGCCGCGTCCAGGAGCATGGCTCCCAGCATCTTGGGGGCCAGAACCCGCTGTATTTGCTCGTCCGAGAGGCTTTCCAGGGGGTTGTCGTCCAACACCATGGCGGCGTGCACGACGCCGCGCAGCGGATGCCCGCTCGCTTCGATCGAGGCCAGCAGGCGACGGACGGTCGACGGGTCGGTGATGTCGGCGGGGGAGTCGTGCACTTGTGCCCCCAGCGCTTCCAGCGTGGCTCGCAGGTCCGGGGCCCCGGGGGTCCGCGCGCCGCGGCGCCCCGCGAGCACCAGGTGGCGGGCGCCTCGCCGGGCCAGTTCCACGGCGGTGGCTGCGCCGAGGCCGCCCAGCCCACCGGTGATCAGGTAGGTGCCGTGGGTATCGAGCCGTGGCGTCCGCACGGGCCGGTCGAGGGGCGGCGGGGCGTGGAAGGAGACCACGGCTTTGCCCAGGTGCTTGGAGCGGCGCATCGTCTCGAAGGCTTCCTGGACCCGGTCGGCCGGCCAGACCTGGTGGGGCAAGGGCCGGTAGGTGCCGTCGGTGACACGCGAGGCCATCCGCGTGAAGGCGGCCCGTACCGAGGGCAACTGTTCGGTCAGGAGCTGGTGGACGTCCACTCCGAAGTACGCCAGGTTGTTGCGGAACGGGCGAAGCAGCAGCGGTGTGTTCCCGTAGATGTCACGTTTGCCCAGTTCCACGAACCGCCCGCCGGGACGCAGTTGCTCCAGGCTGCGGGAGATCGCCTCGCCCGCAATGGAGTTGAGCACCACGTCGACGCCGCGCCCACCGGTCAGTTCCGCGATCCGGTCGGCGAAACGCAGACTCCTGGAATCCAGGACGTGCTGCGCGCCCAGCAGCCGCAGCAGGTCCCGCTTGGCGGGCGTCCCCGCGGTCGCGATGACGGTGGCGCCCTGGTGGTGTGCGTATTGCAGGGCGGCCAGGCCGACACCGCCCGCGGCCCCGTGGATCAGCACGGTCTCCTGTGGGGCGAGCCGTGCCAGGTGCTCCAGACTGTGCTGCACGGTGAGGAAGACCACCGGAAGGGTGGCGGCCTCGGTGAAGCTCATGTGGTCGGGGATCGGGCCGGTCTGGTCCGCGCGGGCCACCACGTGCGTGGCCAGGCAGTGTGAAGCGATGGCGTACACCCGGTCGCCCGGTGCGAAACCGGTGTCCGGCGAACCGACGGCGGTCACCTCGCCGGCGCACTCCAGGCCCAGGGCGATGCCGTCCGGCGTGACGGCCTCGCCTCCGGGCGGGTAGATGCCGATCGTCATCATCACGTCGCGGTAGTTCAGTGCCGCGGCCCGCACGGCGATGGACACCTCTCCGGGGCCGGGCCGAGGCGCCGGGCCGGGCTCCCACGAGAGCCGGTGATGCCGGTGGGGGACGTCCACGCGCAGGACGCGCGGAGCGGTGGCGGGATCGGCGCCGGGCGACGCCGGGGCGGGGGCGACGAGACGTGCGGCGAACCGGCCGCCGGGGGTGAGCAGCAGTTCGTCCTCGTCGTCGGGGGACAGCAGCTCCCGTACGAGGCGCGCGGCGTCCGGTTCCGTCGCGTCGCCGTACTGCAGGGCTATCCGCCGGACGGTCAGGCGCGGCTGTTCGTTGGCCAGTGTGCGGGACGCTCCCCAGGCTATGGCGTCTCCGGGGGCTTGGGGCGTTTCCGGCGTCGCGAGCGCCCCGCTGGGCCTGGTGATCACGAAAAGGGTGGGGTCGGCGTGGGCGGGCAGTGCCGCGCAGGCCCGGGCCAGCTCACGCAGGACGCGTATGCGGTGTTCGGCCTGGTCCATGACGGCGCGGTGGTCGCCGGGTCCGGGCGGGGGCTGGTTCAGGAGCAGTACGAGGCCGGGCCGGTGGGCGTGGGGCGGCACGAGCGCGGGCCACCGCGAGGCCGCCTCCCCGGGCTCGGCCGTGTCGACCGGGCTGTCGGTGGCCCCGGTGAGGACCTGTACCAGGTGCCGGGCCGGCTCGGCCTGCGGGCACTCGGCGACGACCAGCCAGTGGTCGTTGTGACCGGTTTCGAATGGCTGTGTCAGGGGGGCGGTACGGCACGGGCGCCGGGCCAGCAGCAGGGAGTGGTTGCCGGCTGCCGAGGGATCGTCCTCGTCGGCGTCGTCGTTGAGACGTGTGACGTCGAGGAAGCCGCTCTCCCGCAGCAGCGGCGGCCATGCCCGGGCAGGCAGGAGCGGGGAGGCGGTGCGGCGGTGGGTGTCGGTGAACGTCCAGAAGCTGTCCAGGAGTCCGAAGCACAGGGCCAGCGACTCGGCATCGTGGATCTCGATGGCCATCAACTGCCCGTCGTCGGCCAGGAGCCGGTGCAGCCGTGCCAGGGTCGTGTGCAGGTCGGCGGTGGCGTGCAGCACGTTCGTGGCGATCACCAGATCGAAGCTGCCGTCGTCGAAGCCCTGCTCGGCGGGGTCCTGATTGAGGTCCAGGGTCTGGTAGTGGATGAAGTCGTACTCCGAGAAGCGGGCCTGGGCTCGCGCGAAGAAGGCGGGAGAGATGTCGGTGAAGACGTACCGGGTGCGCTCGGCGGGCAGCAGGGGCATGAGCCGTGCGGCCGTGGCGCCCGTTCCCGCCCCCACCTCCAGCACCCGCAGGGCCCGGTCGGCCGGCCAGGCGGCGGCCAGGGCCGCCACCACCGCGGCAGCACGCCGGTGATCGGTGTGCAGGGCGGGGTAGTGGCTGTAGAAGTGCTCGACGAGGTGCTGGTCGGCTTCGCCGAAGAGCAGGTCGATCGCGTCGTGCGCACCGGTCAGCACCTGGGGCAGGTGCAGGCCACAGCGAGCGAAGAGCGTCGCTGACATCGCCTGGCCGGGGAAGCGGTCGAGGGTGCGGCGCAGCAATTCCGCAGGGCGTGGTGCGCCGGTCAGCCGCCAGGTGGTCCGGCCGCTGTCGCCCGCCGCCCGTTCGGCCAGGTGCCACCGTTCGGCCAGGCTGAGCAGCAGCTCGCTCAGCGCGGTGTATGTGGCCGACATGCCGGCGTTCACCAGGTCCGCCGAGGTGAACGAGGTCCCCGTCGGCACGAGCCGGGCGAGGGCCTGGGCGGCGAAGTGCGCGCTGAACTCCTCGAAAGCGGCGGTGAAACCGTCCGCGGTTCGTTCCGCCCGCCCGTCGCCGCTCCCGGTCCCGTATGCGGGCAGTCCGGCGGAGGCTGTCACCCTTCGCAGGTCCTCGGGGGCGGGCAGGGGGCTCGGGCCGTGGACGGGGCCGGGCCGTGGCCGGGCCCGCAGCGCCGGTACGAGGTGCCGGGGCGGCCGGGCGGCGGCACCGGCGTAGCGGCGCAGCCGGCATCCGGTCAGTTCCAGTGACACGACTCCGTCAAGGCCGGTCACGGTGATGTCCCAGCTCGCTTCGTGGCGGCCCCGCTCCCGGCTGCGGACGTGGACCAGTCCTTGGGTGGCGGGCCGGCGCCACATCCGCACCCGGTCGATTCCGACCGGGAGAAAGGCGGCGCCGCCCTCCTCCAGGGCCGCCAGGAGGGGTGCTCCGGCCTGCAAGGCGCCGTCCAGTACGGCGGGATGGGCCTGGTACTCGTCGGAGGGCAGGTCGCAACGGTAAGCGGCCAGTACCTCGTCGGTGCCGAGGTGGAGTTCGGACAAGACCTGGAACGCGGGCCCGTAGGGCAGTCCGGAGCGGGCGGCCCGTGCGTAGTGCTCGGCGGACGTCCACTGGCCGCATGCCCGTTCGCGTACCGCGTCGACCGGGGCGGAGGGCGGCGCGGGGACCAGCAGCGGGCGGACGCGCCCCCGGGCGTGCGTCAGCCAGGGCGCCCGTACGTCCGCCTGGCCGGTGACGCGCACCACCTGGTCGTCCTCGGAGAACGAGGTCAGCACCCGGACACCGGGGCCCGCCCCGTCCCGGTCGAGGACCAGGGCGCGGGCGATGTCCAGACAGTCGATCTCCACCGGCGCGGCGAAGAGACGCTGTCCGACCGCCAGCATCACTTCCACGTACGCGGCGGCCGGCAGCACGGCCTCCGCACCGATGCGATGGTCCTCCAGCCAGGGCAGCCGAGAAGCGTCCAGGCTGCCTTTCCACACCGGTTCCGGTTCGGTCAGCCGTACGCCCAGCAAGGGGTGGGTGTCGTCCTGGGACGTGCCGGTGTCCGCGCCGGTCCGGCTCCACCAGCGGCTCTCCCCCCGCCAGCGCTCTTCGTGCTGCCATGCGTAGGCGGGCAGGTCCGTCACCGCTCCGGGGCGCGGGAAGAAGGCGTCCCACTGTGCGCGGGCGCCCGCTGCCAAGGCATGGGCCGCCGCGGTGCGCAGCGCTTCGGGCCCGTCGCCGTCCCTGGTGCACGTGGCCGCGACGGCTGCCACGGAGCCGGAACCGGCCGTCAGCCGCCGCAGGTACCCGGTGAGGACAGGATGCGGCCCCACTTCCAGGAAGATGTCGCAGCCCTCGGCGCGCAGGGCCGTGACAGCGTCGGCGAACAGCACCGGCCTGCGGACATTGCGCCACCAGTACGCCGCGTCCAGTTCCCCGTCCGCCACCAGCGCGCCGGTGACGGTCGAGGCCATGGGAACGGCAGGCAGGGCAGGGCGCAGAAAGGCCAGCGCCGCCCGCATGGGCTGTTCGACCGCGTCCATGCCCTTGCTGTGAAACGCGTGGTCGATGTCCAGCAGCCGGAAGAACCCGCCGCGTCCGCCGACGGCCTCACCCAAGTCCCGGAGGGCTTCGGGACTGCCTGTCACGGTCACGTCCCGGTCGCTGTTGATACCGGCGATCTCCAGAGCCCCGCCGTATCCGGCCAGCTCCGTGTGGGCCGTTTCGGCGGACATGCCGACCGCCGCCATCCGGCCCTTGCCGGCGGTGGGTGCCTGCGCCTGGCTGCGGACCAGGACCACTTCCGCTGCCTCCCGCAGGGTCAGCGCGCCGGCCGTGCAGGCGGCGGCCGTCTCTCCCACGCTGTGCCCGACCACCGCGGCGGGCCGTATGCCGTAGGTCTCCAGTACCGCCACGAGCCCCAACTGGAGCGCGAACAGCAAGGGTTGCGCCACATCGGTCGACGACAGCCGCCAGGTGTCGGGCGCGGCAGACATCGCGGCCCGCACCGACCAGCCCAGCCGGGGCGCGAGGACGGCGTCCACCTCGTTCACCACCCGCGCGAAGGCGGGTTCGGTGGTGAGCAGGTCCGCTCCCATGCCGGCCCACTGCGAACCGTTCCCGGAGAAGACGAAGGCGACCTGCCCGTTCGGCGTGCGCTGCTCCACGGCACCGCCGGGCAGGGGTTCTTCACTCCGGGCGACGGCGCGCAAGGTGGCCGCGGCCCGGCCGGCCGTGGGCGCGAGGACGGCGGCACAGTACGGATGGTGGCCTCTGCGCAGGCACGTCGTATGGGCGACGTCGTAGAAGGCGGCGGCCGCGTCGGTACGGTCGGCGATGCCGTCCGGAGTGTCCGCGGTGCCCGGCTGCTCCGTGGCGCCGGTCTCCTCGATGCGGGTCGCGAGCCGCTCTGCCATGGCGCGCAACGCGGCCGGGCTACGACCGGAGACCAGCACCGGCAGCGCCGGCGGGAGCCCGTCCGGTGGGGCGGCGGCCCGGCCGTCGGCCGGCCGTGACTGTGGCGCCGGCGGTGCGGCAAGGACCACGTGGGCGTTGGCGCCTCCGAAGCCGAAGGAGTTGACTCCCACGACCGAGCGCTCGGTCACGTTCAACGGCGTCAGCCGGAGCGCGGGCTGCAACTTCAGGTGCCCGAAGTCGATGTCGGGGCTGAGCGGCTCGGCGTGCAGGGTCGGCGGAACGGACCGTTCGCGCAGGACCAGGAGGGACTTGAGCAGACCCGCCATACCGGATGCGGCTTCCAGGTGCCCCATGTTGGTCTTGACCGAGCCGATGGGCAAGGCATCGCCGGTACGCCGCCGAGCACTGAGTGCCCGGCCGATGGCCCGGCACTCGGCCGGGTCACCCACCGGGGTGCCGGTGCCGTGCGCCTCCAGGTAGACCAGGTCGTCCGGGGTGATGCCCGCCGCCGCGTAGACCTGGTGCAGCAGTGCCTCCTGCGCGCCGGAGTTGGGCACCGCGAGCCCCGGTGTCGTGCCGTCGTTGTTGGTCCCGCTGCTCCGGATGACGGCGTGTACCCGGTCGTGGTCGGCCAGTGCGTCGCTCAGGCGCTTCAGTACGACCAGGCCACCGCCTTCCGCCCGGACGTACCCGTCGGCGTTCGCGGAGAAGGTCCGGCACCGGTCCGTGGGCGAGAGCATCGAGGCGGCCGCGAAGCCGGCGTACACGTACGGGCTGATCAGGATGTTGATGCCGCCCGCCAGGGCCACCCGGCTGCGCCCGTGGCGTACCTGCTCGCACGCTTCGTGCACGGAGGTGAGCGCGGAGGAGCACGCCGTGTCGATGGCCTGGCTCGGTCCGCGCAGGTCGAACAGATGCGAGATGCGGTTGGCGGTGTTCGCCGCCGCGCTGCCGGCGATGGCGTACGGGCTGTTGTCCTCGGGCTGGCAGGTCTGCAAGTCGATGTAGTCATGACTGGAAACCCCGACGTGGACGGAGGTGTCGGAGCCGGCCAGCGCGGCGGGCGCGATGCCCGCGTCGTCGAGCGCCTCGACGGCCATTTCGAGCAGGAGGCGCTGTTGGGGGTCCAGCCACTCGGCTTCGCGCGGTGAGATGTGCGTGAAGAACGACGTGTCGAACCCACGGATACGGTCGAGGAAGCCCCCGGCCGCCGTGTAGCTCTTCCCGGGATGCCGCCCGTCGGCCACGAACCACCGGGTGTCGAAGCGGTCGTCGGGGACATCGGTGATCAGGTCCCGCCCCGCGGCGAGGGCGTCCCACAGCCCGTTCAGGGTGGCGATGCCGCCGGGGAAACGGCAGGCGACTCCGACGATGGCTACGGGCTCGCTGTCATGACCATGACTATCAACTGACACTGGCTGTCCCTTCGGGAAGCGAGCGGCGTGTGCGGCGGGTGGCGGTTCTCGGCCGGCCACCGCCTTCGGTGCGCGGGGCGCGGAGCCCGACGTCGTACGACGATCGCGCTCATCCGGTCGGCAAGCTGTGAATCGGCAAGCTGTGGAAGTGTCCCCAAGGACGTCGTGAGCGGCGGGCACCCGATGAGAACTCGCGTGCCGTGAGAAATCCATGGCCTAGACCTGGATAGCATGGCCGAGATTGAGAGCAGCCGCGTAAATCGGCCAACCCCGTCAGCAGCGCCGCGCGCTGCGGAACCTGTCCGGCTCGATCACCGTCCGGCCGTACGGCCTCGCAAGACGCCCTCCCACGGAACTGATCCATTCATCCGGGGCTCCTCGACGGAGTTTCGGCGGAAACAGCAACGTGCCTGGCCGGGAGCGGGGCGTTCGGTATCGGAAAAGGGCTCGATCCTTGCCGTTGACAGGCCACTTCAGCCGCTGCACAGTGGCGGAACCTCATCGGCCCCGGCTTCCATCAGGGCCCGACGGCCGGACGACAGCACCGGTACAGGCACCTTGAGACGCGGTGAACCCTTGAGAAGGTGACCTCATGCGAACCGCCGCCCACCGGCACGGGATTCTCACCGCCGGCGGCGCCCTGCCGCTGGTCGGACACTCGGGACGGCTGCTGAGGGACCCCCTCGGCTTTCTCGCGGAGTGCCGCAGGACCGGAGACCTCGTGAGAATTCACGTCGGGCCGAAACGAGCCGTCCTGGTATGCCGTACCGATCTCGCCCGCGCCGTGCTCGTCGAGCAAGCGCAGCACTTCGAAAAGGGCGGCATCATATTCGAGCACCTGCGGCCGATCTCCGGTAACGGCCTGTTCACGGTGGACCGGGCGAACCACCTGCACGACCGCCGCCTCATACAACCGGTATTCACCCGGCCGGCGATCGCCCGCTACGTTCCGGTGATGAGCGAGGAGGCACACCGGCTGAGCGCGGCCTTCCGCCATCGCGCCACCGTCGACGTCAAAGCCGAGACCCGGATGGCCACCATCCGCATTCTCATCCGATCCATCTTCCCCACCGCGCGGCCGGAGCAGGTCAAACGCTTCCTGACGCTCCTCGACATCGTGTTCGCAGGGGTCTACGCGCGGATCGCGGTGCCGATAGCCGCCGCACACCGGCTTCCGCTCCCGCACAACCGCCGGTTCCAGCAGGCGCTCGCCCTGGCCTGGGCCACCGCCGGGGACATCGTCGCTGAGGCCCGGGCCGGCAGCGGCCGGTCGGCGGACGCCACCGGCTTCCTGCCGGCCTTCATGCGCGCACGCCCCGGCGGCAGCGGGCCAGGCTTCACCGACGCCCAACTGCGTGACCAGGTCATGTCCTTGCTCCTGGCCGGAGCGGAGAACGCCGCCACCGTTGTCGCACTGGCCTGTCACCACCTCGCGCACGCTCCTCGTCATGAACGCCTGTTGCACGCCGAGGTGGACGAGGTGCTCACCGGCGAGGCCATCGGCGCCGAGGACGTGGGCCGACTGCCTCGTACGACACGGATCGTCACCGAGATCCTGCGGATGTACCCACCCGTGTGGGCCCTCGACCGCAGGGCCCAGCAAGCCGTCTCCCTCGGCGCATACCGTCTGCCGGCCGGCACCGATGTGGTGATCAGCCCCTACCTCTTCCACCACGACCCGGCGCTCTTCCCCGACCCGGAACGCTTCGATCCGGACCGCTGGGACCGCGAAGACATGCCCGAAACGGCTCGGGACGCGTTCCTCCCCTTCGGCGCCGGCAGCCGCAAATGCCTGGGCGACAACTTCGGCATGGCCGAGGCGACGGTATTGCTGGCCACCCTCGCCCGCTCGTGGCGTCTGCGCCCGGCACCGGCATCCCGAGTACGGGTCTTGGCGCACGCGCCCCTGACCGTGAAGAGCCTGCAGATGACCGCGGACCCACGCGTGGGGCAGGAGCCCTGACTTGTGGCGCTGACCCGCCGGGGCCTCGCAGCCCGCGGTCCCTCGGCAGACTGACGATCGATGCCGGAAACCCGCCGGCCTTCTCCACCGCCTTCAACTACCCAGGCGATGACGTCTGATGGAGCGGGCTGGCGTCCGCACGGACATCACGTCGCCTTTCACTCCCACCCCCAGGGCCAGTTGGTGTACGCGGCCGCCGGCGCTCTGGCCGCCACGACCGAACGCGGGACCTGGGTCGCCCCGGCCAACCGGGTCACGTGGACGCCACCCGGCTTCGCCCACTCGCACCGCTTCTACGGCAGGACCAACGTCCGCCGATCGCCGTCCCGATCGGCCCGTGCGACGAACTCGTGGCGCACCCGAGCGTGTTCGCGGTAAGTCCCTTGCTGCGCGAGGCCCTCCTGGCTCTGACTGAACGACGGGATTTCCGCCCCGGCGCCTACGAGCGGCTGCTCGCGGTGATGATCGACGAACTCACCGGGGCCCCGAACAGTCCCTGCGCCTGCCCGAGCCGCGCGACGGCCGGCTGCGCACCGTCACCGATCTTCTGCACGCGGCACCTGGCCGGAGCGCGACCCTGGTCCTGGAAAAGCGCAGCCGGGAATACGTCGAGCAGCGGCAACGGGCCGGAGCCATCGACAGCCGTGGAGTGCGCATGTTCCGCGAGTGGGGGCTCGAAGAGGTGCTGGAGGGCGACCCCGTCCGAGAGGCCGGGAACGGCTTCTGGCTCGACGGAAAAGAGCTTCCGATGGAATTCGACGAGGACGACCTCCGGGGCAGCAGCATTTTCTGCCCTCAGCAGGTTCTCGTCCGGAATCTCACGGACGTCTTCCTGCGCGACGGCGGCGACCTTCGCTTCGAGGCCGGCAACGTCTCCCTGGAGAACATCGGCGGCGAGCGCCCCCGCGTGCGGTATCGGGACACCGCCGGCTCGACGCGGGTCGTCAACTGCGACTTCCTCGCCGGCTGCGACGGCTACCGTGGCGTCAGCAGGACGTCCGTCCCCGCGGACGCGCTCACGCGCTACTCCCATGAGTACGGATATTCCTGGCTCAGTATCCTGGCCGAGGCGCCGGCGAAGCCCCTGGGCATGGCGATTCCCCCCCCGCGGCTCTGCCGGAATGGTCCCTCGCGGTCCGAACGCCAGCCGCCTCTACCTCCAGTGCCCGGTCGACGACCCCCTTCGCAGTGGCCGGACGAGCGCATCTGGAGGGAGATGGAAGCCCGTTTCTGCACCCCCGTGCCGACCGGCCGGATCATCGACAAGCGGATCGTGCCTCTCCGGTGCGTGGTGTACAGCCCCATGAGACACGGCCGCCTGTATCTGCTCGGCGACGCGGCACACATCGTCCCTCCGATGAGCGCGAAGGGCCCCGATCTCGCCCTCTATGACGCCGAGGTCTTGGTGCGTGCGATCATCGGTTACGGTGCTTCACTCTTCGAGGCCGAACCGCTCACCGGGTCCCGGCGTCGGCGGTGCGCTGTGCCTATCCGGCTCGGTGGAGGGCGGATTTGGCCTGCCATTGCTCGAAAGGCAGGTTCCATTCGCCGAATCCATTACCGGCGGCAACGGTCTCTTTGCCACCGCTCACCTCGAAGAGGTCGCCGACCTGGACCTGGTCGTAGAACCATGTGGCGTCCTTGGCCGTCAGTCCGATGCAGCCGTGGCTCTTGTTGGCCTTGCCGATGTAGCTTTCGGCCCAGTCCGCCTGGTGGGCATAGGTTCCAGACGTCGTCAGCCGCATGGCACGGGGCACGATGAGGTCGTAGGCCGCGCCCAGGCCGACGGTCCGGGAATTCATGCGTATGGTTCCCTCCTTGGCCATGAGCGTCATCTTCCCGTTCCAGGTGGCGTGTTCCGGGGAGCCGCCGCTGATCGGGACGGTTTTCGTCGGCTTGCCGTCCCGGACCAGAGTGAGCCGGTGATTGTCCAGGTCGACCTTGGCTATCCGGCTGTGGCCGATGGTGAAGGAGGTGGTGTACGAGCGGGTGAGGTAACGGCCGCCGCCGGTGTCGACGCCGTTGAGGTCGGCGGTCAAGGTGACCTTGGTCCCGGGCTTCCAGTAGTCCTTGGGGCGCCAGTCGACCCGCTGTTGTCCGGTGGTGGTATCGGTGACCCACCCCCAGGAGCCCACGGTGTGGTTGTCGGTGGTGACGTTCAGCCGGCGCTCGACGGCGGCCTTGTCCTTGACCGGGTGGTCGAAGGCGAGCGAAAGGGGCTGGCCCACCCCGACCGTCCTGCCGTCCAGCGGCAGCACGGTGACCTTGCTCGTCTTTTCCGGGGCGAGTGTTCGGAAGCTGGTGCGCTGCTCGGTGGGCCTGCCGTCCCGGCCCTTGACCTTGACCGTGAGGCCGTAGGTGGTGCTGACGGCCAGAGGGTGCTCGGGTGTGAACCGGTCCTGGCGTACGGTGCCGGCCACCGGCTTGCCGTCCGGACCGGTCACCTCCACCGTGTCCAGGGTCCCGCCCTCGACGCGGATCACGACCGGATCCGCGGGCTTGACGTTCCGGGCGTGGTCCGCCGGAGTGACGGACACCTTCGGCACCGATGACGCGGCGGTGCCGGACCGCTGCTCGTCCTCCCCGCCGCACGCGGTGAGCAGCAGCGCGGCCGTACTGATCAGGACCAGCGCGGCGGTCTGGCTCCGGTGACGCCGACGATCGCTACGAGTCGCGCCAGGGGTGGTCTGCTGCCGGGCAGGGGGATCCGTGCGGCATCGTGGACCGGACCTTGGGTCACGGATGGACTCTGCGAGGAGTGCGGCGGGCAGAGGACGTTTCATGGGGCTCTCCGCGAAGTGGAACGAGAATGTGATGGCGGGGCGTTGGGGAGGCGGGGACGGCAAGCTCGCCCCGAGGGGTCGGCGGCGGATGCCTGACCGCATGGCGTGACAGACCGGCTGGGCCTTTCGGCAGATGCCTGGGCCCGGGCGGGCCGACAGCCCTTCACCGAACGTGGGCTTCTCCTGCCGCTGCATCACGCACTTCCTGAACCGGATGCCCGGCACCAGGCGGCCGGCGGACCGCGCACAGCATGCACAAAACAGCCTGAAGGGTGCCTGAAGACGCTAAAGGCTTCTTAAGGTTCCAATCCGCCGGACCTGCCGCTGTGGATGGCAGGGGCGTTTTGGCGGTGGCGGAGGGGCGCCCAGAACGACCGTCGCCACCCTCGCTTTCGCTTGCCACGAGAGGGGTCGGCGAAAAACTCCGTCATGATTCTCCACCCGCGCTTGCTGCTTTCGCTGCGGACGCGCAGGGGAGCTGAGGGTGCTTTCCGTGCGCCTTCTGCCGGCTCAGGGGAGGGTTTGCGCGCCGACTCTGTGGCAGATGGCTGGCCCACCAGCGCTGAGCGGGTTCCTCCACCCAGGTATACAGGGCCCCAGCGATCGCGAGCGCGAGGACAGCGGTGCCGAGAAGGAAGATCGCGGCTTCGTCGCTGTCATGCATGCGATGAGGCCAGTGCAGCCGGATGTACTGATTGACCGCTTGGTGTACGAGGTAGAAGGCGTACGACCAGGCGCCCAGCACGACCAGGGGTTTCCGGGTGAGGACACGACACCGTCCGGCCTGCTCACCCTGGACGCAGGCCGCGATCAGCAGCATCGACAGGATGGCCACGGTGGGGCGGAGCGAGTAGTCCATCTGAGGACGCAACGCGGTGGGTATCCACTCTCCGCCGCGGGTGTACGCGACGGTGTAGACGCACAGGAGCAGCACAGCCACGACCGGGCGAATCGGTATCCGATGCCCGCGCTGGAGAGCCAGAGCACACGTCATTCCGAGGAAGAACTGGGGCAGGTGGACCAGGGGGTGGCGCATGACCCAGGATGCGCAGCCGGCCGACAACCACTGGTCGGAGCCCCATTGCACAGCGCACATGCCCACCAGGCCGAGAGCGCTGAGCAGCACCAGAGACCGGGTCCGCAGCCCCCGGACCCGCCGAATGGCCAAAGGGAACAGGGCGTAGAAAAGGACTTCCACGCTGAGTGTCCAGGTGACTGGATTGCCCGGCAGCACCGGGGTGACGTGAGGGAACCAGGTCTGGACGAGGAAGAGTGACGTCAGCGTGCTGAACCAATCGGTCTGCTCGGTGCCGACGCGGTAGAAGACCCAGATCACCAGGGCGCCGGCGACAAGGTGTGCCGGCCAGATACGGCCTATCCGTCGCCAATAGTGTTCCCTGAGACTTCTCCCGCTCCGGTGGCTCCAGGTGAGGAGAAATCCGGAGAGGACGAAGAAAAACGTGACGCCATTTCCTCCCATCGTGGAATACGGGAAGAGTGCTGGAATGTGCCACACGCCCCCGCCGGCGCTCAGGCCATTGAAATGATGGGTGAAGACGGCGAACGCCGCGAAAAAGCGCAGGCTGGTGAGCGAGTCGATACGCTGGAACGCATCACCCGCAAGGTTTGCTGCCGCACTGCTCGTCCCTTTGCTGTCACGGACCGGCGTGGCCTGGCCCGTGGGCTTCTCTTGCCGCTGCATCGCGCACTTCCTGAACCGGGTGTCCGGCACCGAGCGGCCGGCGGACCGCGCAGCATGCACAAAACAGTCTTAATGAGCACCAAAGACGCCAAAGATTTCTTAAGGTTCCAACCCGTCGAACCTGTCATCCTGGACGGCATGGACATCTTGGTGGTGGAGGACGATCCCCTGGTCAGCGCGGCGCTGCGGCGTGGCCTGGAAACAGAGGGCTACCGCGTCGAGCACGCCGACGACGGGCTCACCGGGCTGCGGCTCGCCCTCCGCCACCCCTACCAGGCCATCGTCCTCGACCTCATGCTCCCGGGTGTGGACGGCTACCGCCTCTGCGCCGAACTGCGCAAAGCCGGTGTGACCACCCCGGTCCTCATGCTCACCGCCAAGGACGGAGAGTACGACCAGGCCGACGGCCTCGACACCGGCGCCGACGACTACCTGACCAAGCCCTTCTCCTACGTCATCCTCCTGGCCCGGCTCCGCGCCCTCATCCGCCGCGGCGCCACCGGCCCGGACCCCGTGGTGCGCTGCGGCGACCTGTGGCTGGACACCGCCACACGCCGCTGCGGCCGCGGCGACGAGGAGGTGGCCCTGACGGCGAGAGAGTTCGCGATCCTCGCTTGCCTGGCCCGCGCCGACGGTGACGTGGTCTCCAAGCTCGCCATCCTCGACGAAGTCTGGGACATGAGCTACGAAGGCGGCACCGCGGTCGTCGAGGTCCATGTCAGCGCGCTGCGCCGGAAGATCGACACACCGTTCGCCAGACACAGCATCGAGACGGTACGCGGAGCCGGCTACCGGCTCATCGACGACGAGCAGCGCCGTGCTTAGCCGTCTGCCCACCCACGTACGCACCGCGGTCCTGGCCGGATTCGTGGCCCTGCTGCTCGCAGCCACCGGCGCCTGGTGGCTGCGCCAGCACCTGTACGACGCCCAGTACGAGAGCACCCTGGACAAGGCCCGCCTCCAGGCCCGCACCGTCGCCCGCAACCTCGCCCTGCCCGGCAACGCCCCGGGAATCGTCCCCGGCCAACTGGACTGGCCCTACGTCGTCCTCACACCCCGCGGCGGCATCGGCACCGGTGGCGGCGGTGCCGTCGATCTCGCCGGCCTGGAAGAACAGCTTCCGCCCGCGCCCGCCGACGCGCCCGAGGACTGGTCCACCACCCGTAGCGTCCACACCAGCGGCCTGGACACCGACCACGCCCCGGGCCGGCGTGACCCGGCCGCCCGCCACCTGACCCACCGCACCCTCACCGCGGTCGCCGCGGCCATCGACATCTCGCCCGGCGTTCCCACCATGTTCGGCACAGCCGGCGGCCGCTACACCGTCTACGTCCTGGCCCTGCCCGACACGGCGCAGACAGCCGTCGACGACCTGACCCCGCCCCTGCTGGCCGGCATCCCACTGGCCGCGCTGCTGGTCTCGGTCACCGCGTCCGTCGCCACCCGCCGAGCCCTGCGCCCCGTGGAAGCCATCCGCACCCAACTCGCAGACATCAGCGAGCAGAACCTGGACCGCCGAGTCCCCATCCCCCGCGCCAAGGACGAGATCTCCCGCCTGGCGAACACCACCAACGCCACCCTCGACCGCCTACAGCACGCCGTCGAGCAGCAACGACGCCTGGTCGCCGACGCCTCCCACGAACTGCGCAGCCCCCTCACCGCCCTGCGCTCACAACTGGAGATCTCCCTCGCCCGCCCCGACCGCACCAACTGGCCCCGGGCGACCAGCGACGCACTCACCGCCACCCACCGCCTGCAAGCCCTCACCGAAGACCTGCTCTTCCTCACCCGCCCCCGCACCGAGCCACCGGCGCCCGCCCTGGTCGACCTGACCGCCCTGATCCGGGAACTGACCGACGAAGCCCGCCGTACCCGGCCCGACGGCCCCGCCACCACCGCCCACATGCCCCCTTCCGCGCCCGTCCGCGGCAACGCCCTCCACCTCCAGCGGCTCCTGCGCAACCTCCTCGACAACGCCCTGCGTCACGCCCGTACCGCCGTCACCATCACGGTCTCGCGCGATGACGTCACCACCACCGTCGCCGTGCACAACGACGGGTCGCCCATCGCCCCGGACGACCGGGAGCGCATCTTCGACCGTTTCACCCGCCTCGACGAAGCCCGCAGCCGCGACGTCGGCGGCACCGGCCTGGGCCTGGCCATCGCCCGGGACATCGCCCAACGCCACCACGGCACCCTTCACGCCACCACCCCACCCACTCCCGGAGCCACCTTCCTCCTCCAGCTCCCGACACCGCCGGCCCCACCACCAGCCTCCGCCCCACAGTCCTGACCGCCGGCACAGCCCAGCACCTGTCCCTGGCTGCCCGAGTGGAGACGGAGCAGCACCGTGCGGCCGGCGGTCGGTGGCCCACCGCCGGTTTGCGACCCGATCCAGAGCCGGGGGAGCGGCCAGGCCGGCTGCGGGGCTCGTGCTCAGGGGCGCGGTGGGGTTCTCGGGGCGTGAGTGTCCAGGAGGCGAGGAGGTCGAGGGCCTGCCGGGACGCCGATGCGGGTTCGGTGGTGTAGAGGAACAGCGTGGTCTCGGTGTCGCCCGGCGGCGTGAGGGTTTCGTACGCCACGGTGAGTTCGCCGACGAGAGGGTGCGGCAGCCTCTTGGAGCCGTGCGTACGCTGGTGGACGCGGTGCTGCCGCCACCAGCGCTCGAACTCCTCGCTGCGCTCCCTCAGTTCGGCGACGAGTTTCTGAGTGGCCTGGTCGCCGGGCGCGCGGCCGACGTCCAGGCGGAGGTTCTCCACCGCCGCACGGGCCTGGACCTCCCAGTCGACGAACAGCGCGCGTGCGTCCGGGGCGAGGAGGAGCCAGCGGGCGTAGTTGCGCTCGGCCGGGGGCAGGGCGTCGAAATCGGTGAACAGCGCCTTGGCCGTACGGGTCGAGCCCAGGACGTCGGTACGGCGGCCCAGCACCAGGGCGGGTGTGCCCTCCAGCGAATCCAGCAGTTGAGGGAGGCCGGAGCGCAGACGCTGCACGGCGGGCGGGCGGCGCCGCGTGGGAGCGGCGGCGGTGCCGATGAGGTCTTGGAGATGGGCCAGTCCCGCGGCGTCGAGTTCCAGGGCCTGGCCGAGTGCCTCGACGACCGCGGGCGAGGGGATGATGCGGCGGCCCTGTTCGCGGCGGGCGTAGTAGTCGGCGGAGACACCGGCCAGCCGTGCCACCTCCTCACGCCGCAGCCCCGGCACCCGGCGTACGCGGCCGTCGGGCGGCAGCCCCGCTCGTACCGGGTCGCACTGGGCGCGGGCCTGTCTGAGGAGGTCGGCCAGTTCGCGGTTGTGGGAGGTCATGGAAACCAGTGTGGCCGGCGCGCCGTACACGGGACCGCCGTAGCTGGGACTGGCAGTCCTGGGGCGCCCGGACCGAGACCGGAGAGGGCTGCTGATGGCGGCTCTCGGCCGATGGGGGCGGGCCACGGTGGAGTGAGCGCCGGCTCCGTCCGATCCGGTGGTCCCGGTCCTGAAGCGATCGGCCGACAGCGAGAAGCGAGGAAGAACTCATGGGCCGGATTCTGATCGTCATGTCCGCAGCCGATGTCTGGGAGCGCACCGACGGATCCCGGTACCCGACGGGTTACTGGGCCGAGGACCTGGCCGCCCCGCACGAGGCGTTCGTCCGCGCCGGACACACCGTCGACTTCGCTTCCCCCGGCGGCGTGCTCCAGCCGCTGGACCAGCACAGCGCCGACCCCGAGAGCGCCGGTGCGGACTGCGCCCGCCATGTGGCCCACGCCCAGAAGGCACTCAGCGACTTCGGGCGGCTGCTGAAGCTGAACGAGGTCTGCGTCGATGCCTACGACGCTGTCGTGCTGCCCGGAGGCCATGGCCCCGTCGTCGACCTCTTCCAGGACGGCGACCTCGTTCGGCTCCTGGTCGACGCCGACCGGACGGGGAAGATCATCGGTGCCGTCTGCCGCCGGGGAACTCGGCCCGGCCGCTCTGCTGAGCGCCGTCGACGAACAGGGTACGTGGGTCTTCGCCGGCCGCAGGATGGCCGCTTTCACCGACGAGGAGGAGGTGATGTTCGGCACCGGCGACAACGCTCCGTGGCTCCTGGCCGGCCGGCTGCGCGAGAAGGGCGCCCGGCACGAGCAGGGTGCCCCCTACCAGGCATTCACCGTTCAGGACGCCAACCTCTTCACCGGCCAGAACCCAGCCTCCAGCGCCCCCGTGGCCGACGCCATCAACGCCACTCCGGCAGCAGACTGACAACGGTCCCGGTCGCCGCCCCCGCAGGCGGCGGCCGGACGAGCACCCCACCTCCACTCACGGTACCGGGCCGTGCACGGGTCTCCTTCCCGGTCTCGGCCGTGCGTGTTCCGGTGGGAGAGGGCGAGCCGCGCCCGGCGGATGCGGGCGCGGCTGGATCCGGTCGGTTTGGATCTCCTGTTCTGGTCGGGCAAACACTTGCGCATTACCTTTAACTTTTCTTGGTGACGATGTGCTCCCCCCTCCGGTACCGACACCACAGGACGGGTCATGGCGGATGACTTGCGGTTCCATGTTCTCGGGCCCCTCCGTGCCTACCGGGGCGGTGTGGGGGTGCCGGTGGGGCCGCCCCAGCAACAAGCGGTTCTGGTGGGGCTCCTGCTGAGTGGTGGGAAGGCCGTGCCGATGAGTCGGCTGGTCGAAGCGGTGTGGGGTTTTCAGCCACCGAAACGGGCCGTGACGACGATCCGTACCTATGTCTGGCGGCTGCGGAAGCTTCTGGAGCCGCAGGGGGCGGTGAAGCCGTGTGTGCTGCAGTCGGCCGGGGACGGCTACCGGCTGGCCATGGCCTCTGCCGCGCTGGACGCCGGAAGTGCCCAGTCCCTGATGAAGCGGGCTGTCGAACAGCGCAGGGCGGGCCGCATACAGGAGGCCGGGCGGCTGCTGTCGGCGTCCCTGGACCTGTGGCGAGGGGAGCCGCTGAGCGGTGTACCGGGCCCGTACGCCGCGCGGCAGCGGGCGCGGCTGGACGAGTTGCGGATCGCCACGCTGGAAGAGCACTACGACGTGGCGCTGGAATCCGGGCGCGACCGGCTCGTCGTACCGGAGCTGACCGATCTGGTGGGTGCCTATCCGTTGAACGAGCGGTTTCGATGTCTGCTCATGCGGGCGTTGTACGGTGTGGGGCGCCAGACCGAGGCCCTGGACATCTACCAGGACATGAGAAGACTCCTGTTGGAAGAGCAGGGGATCGATCCCGGCCCCGAGCTGACCGCGCTGCACCAGCGCATCCTCAGCGGTGTTCCCCCCACGGAGCTGCTGCACGGTGCCCCGGAGGAAAGGCAGGGCCGCCGGGCAGACCTCATGGTCCCTGTCGGGGCGAAGGAAATCCGTGTGCCGCCGCCCGATCAACTCCCCCTCCCGGACACGGGGTTCGTCGGCCGGAAGGCCGAGGTGTCCCGCCTGTGTGCGGCGCTGACGGACCCGGCGCGGGCCGCGCCGGCCGTCGTGGGGATCTCGGGGGTGGCGGGCGTGGGCAAGACCGCACTGGCCTTGCAGGTGGCCCATCAGGTGAAGTACGCCTTTCCGGACGGCCAGTTGTTCGCCGATCTCCGGGGTGCCGCCGAGGTGCCCGCCGACCCGTCCGGTGTCCTGGCGGGCTTCCTGCGGGCCATGGGGGTGCCACAACAGCACGTACCCGAGCGCCGGCACGAACGCTGCGACCTCTTCCGTTCGCTGCTGGACGAACGGCGGGTCCTGCTGGTGCTGGACAACGCGTGCGACGCGGACCAGCTCCGGGACCTGATGCCCGGGAGCGCCCGGTGTGGCGTCATCATCAGCGCGCGGCCGAGCCTGCTGCCCGGCCTTCCCTTGTCGGCCCGGGTGTGCCTGGACAGGCTCAGCCCTGACGAGGCCGTCGCTCTGCTGGAGAAGAGGCTGGGGCCCGGCCGGACAGCCACGGAACTGGTGGCCGCGCGGCGGCTGGCCGAGGCGTGCGACCGGCTCCCCCTTCCCCTGCGCGTCGCGGCCGGGCGGCTCGCCGCCCACCCCGAGTGGAGCATCAAGGTACTGGTGGCTTCGCTGACCCGGGACCGTGGCCGCACGGCCGGCACCTCCGCGCTCGCCGCGCCGGTCGGTCACGGCCACCGGCACCCGATGCCCGATCAGGTCGCGGCGCTGGGCCGGCTGACGGCCACGGGCGTCCCGGACTTCACCGTGCGCAGCGCCGCGGCCGTGCTGACGGTGGACGAACCAACGGCGGAGCGCGTCCTGGAGGCTCTCAGGGAAGGCTCGCTCCTGGGATCGTCCGGGCCCGGACGGTATCGGGTACGGTACGTGGCCCGCTCCGTCGCCCACGCGCGGTTCGGTCAGCACGACCGCGCCGAGACGGACCACGCCCTGCGGGGGTTGCTGGAACACCTGCTGGCCACCGCGTGCAACGCGTTCGCACGGGCAGTGCCCGGCGACCCCGTGCAGGACGCCTTTCCGGTGGGCGCCACCGCGGGTCTGTCCTTTCCCGACTTTCGTCAGGCGCGGGAGTGGGTCCGTAGTGAGGTGCCGACGATATCCGGTGCGGCTCTGCAGGCGGCGCGCCGCCCTGCGGGGGCGGAGGAGGATCTGTTGCCGCGTGCGGTGGATCTGCTCATCGCCGTGAATCCGTTCGCCGGGGCGGTCGGTGACGAGCGTTTGAAGGCCGCGGTGCCGCCATTGGTGCGCGCGGCCGCGAAACGGAACGAGCCGCGCACGCTGGGGCGGGCCCAGTTCCTGTATGCGGTCACCGCGTTCCAGACGGGGTGGCTGGGTGAGGCGCAGAAGTACGCGGGTTTGGCGGTCAGCTCCGCTCGGCAGGGGCAGGATCTGTTCATCGCGCGGCAGGCGCTGCACGGACTCGGCATGGTCGCACGCGCCCAGCGGCGTTTTGACGAGGCCGTGACGCATTACGAGAAAGCCGCGGCCATGGCCAAGAGGCTGGGGCACCTTTCGGGGGAGGCGACGTCCGCCATCAACGCGGCGCTGTGCCGGGCCTTGGCCGGGTGGGAAGACGATGTACCGCCTGCCGGAGGCCGGGCTCCGGAGCGATGGCAAGCCGTGGACAATTTTCCCGGGCACGCCTGCGGGTTGTGCTGATGGGCGAGGCGTAACAGGAGGGGGCGTACGTCCCGTCCGGTCGGGCGGCCGGTGCCGTCAAGGCTGCCCTTTCGCCGGAAGCGCGGGTGAGCCGGGAGAACGGAAAGGGTCCGTGGACGGGCCGTCGTTTCCGGGACGCCGCCGCACAACGCGGGCTGGATTCTGCCGTCATGTCGAGGGCCTTCGGCCCCGTATCCCGGGTCCGGTCCCCGGCCGAGAACCGGCAACCGCGATGGATGCGAGAGCCAAACAGCCGAGCATGATGAGTATGCCGGGAAAGGTGACCTGCTCCGATCCGGCGAGGGCCGTGGCCACGAGCGGGCTGAAGCTGGCGATCGTCGCGCCGGCCTGGTAGGTCACTGCCATTGCCGAATAGCGTTGCTGGACGGGAAACATCTCGACCAGGAAGGCGGCGAAAGCGCCGTACACCGCGGCATGGCCGGCGCCCATGGCCAGGACGAAGGTCATGATGACCAGCCACGGCTCTCCCGAAGCCAGCCAGTGGGGCGCCGGAACCGCCAGGAGGGCGCAGACGGCGTATCCGGACAGAATGACCGGGCGACGGCCCCACCGGTCGGACAGGGCCCCGCACAACGGCAGCATCAGAGCCTCGGCCAGCGCGCCGGCCGCGAGGCCCAGCAGCAAGACCGAGCGGGTGGTGTGCTGCTGCCCGGCGGAGGCCGCGGTGAAGAGCTGGACCGTGAAGGTGCTGACGATCACGGCGAGGCCGAGTGCGGCCGAGGCGCCGCGCAACACCTTGCCGGGAGTGTGCCGCAGCACCTCGCGGACCGGCAGGGCCGACACGGCCGCCGTCCGCTTCGCCCGCACGTACTCCGGGGACTCCGCCACCTTCCGCCGTACGACCACGCCCAGTACCACCAGGACGATCGAGGCGAGGAAGGGCAGACGCCAGCCCCAGGCATGGAGCTGACGCTCCGGCATCGCGAGGACCAGCTCGATCACGGCGGTGCTGCCCAGCAGCCCCAGCGGGAACCCGGCCGCGGGGAAGGCGGTCCACAGGCCTCTGCGCCCCGGCGGGGCGTACTCCGCGCTCATGAGTACGGCTCCTCCCCACTCGCCGCCGATGCCGATGCCTTGCAGGATTCGCAGGGTGACCAGCATCGCGGGTGCGAGGATTCCGGCCTGCTCGTAGGTCGGCAGCACACCGACCAGGAAGGTGGCGAGGCCCATGACGAGGAGAGTCAGCGCGAGCATGTTCTTGCGGCCGACCCGGTCTCCGAAGTGCCCGATGATCACGCCGCCCAGTGGCCGGGCCACGAATCCGGCGGCATAGGTCGCGAACGTGGCCAGCATGGTCGCCGTCGTGGAACTGCCGGGGAAGAACAAGGGCCCGATGATCAGCACGGAGGCCGTTGAGTACAGATAGAAGTCGTACCATTCGATGGCGCTTCCGATGGTGCTCGCCAGGAGAACCTGCCTGGTCGTGGAGCCGCTTCTTCTGGCGACTACGGACTTCGGCGCTGCGGTGGCCGGCGAAGCATTCAAGGGGACTCCTTCCGGGAATGCGATGGCGTGGGTGCGATCGATGGCCGGAAAGCCAGGGCGGGGAGAAACCCGGGGCAGAGAGGATCCCGGGGTCGGCTGGTGAGCCTGCCCGCTCATTCGGACCGTGGGGCTGGCGCGGCGTGTGTCACCGGTTTTACTCCGGTTTCCTGCCGACTGTCCAGAGAGCCCGGGGCGCCCTTGCCGACGGTCGGCCGGGCGTGGCTTAATCCTGGAAATGCCCACGAACTCCGGAGAGTTGCGTGAACGCTGATCCAGAAACGCCTGACGTCTGGACCCTGGACGACGGTTCGGAAGCCATATGTCTGCGCCGCTGGAAAGGCGCCTGGGACCCGGACGACCGGCATGCGAACTTCAAGTCGGACGTGGTCGCCTACGGGTTGCTCGACCCTTTGGTGACCGTGCGCGGCATGTCCCGCAACCTGGACATTCCCGTCGGTGCCATAGCGAGGTACGTACTGGCCAAATGGGCCACGGGAGGAAGCGGCGGCCTACTGGAGATCGGGCCGGTGATGGTGCCCCGACTGTGGGAGCCGATCGCGGCGGCGGAAGAGAAGGACGACGATGCCGCGCGACTCCGGGCGTACCATCAACTCCGCCAGATGATTTCGTGGTTGAAGGTCCCGCTGGACGATCCCACGGTTTATCCGCCGCAACGCGACTGAGGCAGCGGCTCCGGATCAATTCGGGCTGCCGCGCCGTTCGGCGGTACGGAACCGGCAGTACGGAACCGGCAGTACGGAATCGAAAGCTGTAGGTCCGGAGGAGCCCGGGCGCCGGGACCCCTCGCGTTTTCCGGGCCGCCGAAGGTGGGAGGGGCCGAGTGGAACGGACCGGTCGATACGGTGGCACGCTCGCGCCGTGCCACGCCGCGCCGAGCGACCTGGGCGGTGACGGCTGGGTGCCGCGCACCGCCGCGCATCACGAGGAAGTGGCGGCGGGAACGGTGTGGCGCCGGTGCGGTTACCGCTCGGAGGTGGCCCCGCTGCGGGAGGTGGTGCTCGCCCGTCCGCCGGACAGCCTGGAGGGGGCCGGTGACGCCCCCCGCGGCCACCTGATGTCCGCCAGGGTCGACCTGGGCCGGATACGGGAGCAGGCGGACGCGGTGGCCGAGGCGTACCTCCGGCACGGAGTGACCGTCCACATCGTCCGGCCCCCGGCGGACGCGGGACCCAACGTGATCTTCATGAGGGACCTCTTTCTCGCGACGCCCCAGGGCGTGGTGCTCGGCCGCCCCGCGTCCGCGCAGCGGGCGGGCGAGGAGCGGTTCGCGGCCGCCGCCCTGGCCGCCCTCGGCGTCCCCCTGCTCAGAGCCCCGGCCGGCACGGCCACCTTCGAGGGCGCGGACGCCCTGTGGCTGGGGGCTGACACGGTCGTGGTGGGCTGCGGCTTCCGCACCAACCCGGAGGGCGCGGCGGTCGTCGGCGAGGAACTGCGCCGCCAAGGAGTCGAGACCGCTGTCGTACCGCTCGGGCCCGGGGTGCAGCACCTCCTCGGGTCCCTGGTCTTCGTGGACCGCCTGCGGGTGCTGCTGCGCACGGCCGCGGCCACCGCGGAGTTGCGCGCCCTGCTGCACGAGCACGGATACGAGGTGATCGAACTGCCCGCGGAGGACGAGGTGGTGAGGAGGCGGGCCATGAACCTGGTCACGCTCGCGCCGGGGGTCGTGCTGATGCCCGCCGGCTGTCCGGACACCCGGCGGCGCCTGGAGGCGGCCGGCCTGCACGTGGACACCGTGGAGGTCGGGGAGTACGTGAAGGCCGCGGGGGCGCTCGGCTGTCTCACCGGCGTGCTGCTGCGGGACGACGCCGGCGCGCCGGCCGCCGGGAGGAAGCCGTGAACCACGACGCGGTCACGGTGGCCGTCATCGGGGGAGGGGCCAGCGGCATCCTGGCCTGCGTCCACCTGCTGGAGGCGAGCGCGGCGTCGCGCCGTCCGGTGCGGATCTCGCTGATCGAGCCGTCCGAAGAACTGGGCCGGGGCACGGCCTACGCGTCCAGTGACCCCCGGCACCTGATGAACACGCCGGTGGAGCGTTCCGCCGCCCGGGCCCACGATCCCGGACACCTCGTCGCCTGGCTGCGGCGCCGGGACCCGGACGCGTCCCCCGGCCACTACCTGCCGCGTGGTACGTACGGCGCCTACCTGGCCGACACGCTGCGCGAGACCCGGGAGCGCACGGCGGCGACCGGGCAGCTCTGCCATGTGCGACGCCGGGCGCGCAGGGTGCTCGCCGGCCTCCCGCGACCGGTGGTGGCGCTGTCCGACGGCCGGTGCACGGCGGCGGACCGGGTCGTGTTCGCCATGGGGAACACGGCGACCTGGTGCGATCCGTTCGCCTCGGCGCAGGTGGGGCCGCGGTATGTGCGCTCGCCTTGGCACAGCGGCGTTCCGGCGGTGGCGGACCACTCCTCGGTGTTGCTGCTGGGCAACGGACTGACCGCGGTGGACATCGGGCTCAGCCTGCTCGGCGGCTCGGTGGGCGTACGGGTCGACGCCGTGTCCCGGCACGGACTGCTGCCCAGGCCCCACGGCGCCGGATGCTCACACGGCGGACACCCGAACGTCGTGGGCGCGCTGCTGGCGGACGACCGGCTCACCCTGGCGCGGCTCGTGGGCACGGTCCGCTCCGAGATGCGCAGCAGCCCGGAATGCTGGCGCGAGATCATCGACGCGCTGCGCCCCTGCGCCGGCGAGTTGTGGGGCCGGCTCGACGCCGACGACCAGCGGGACTTCCTGGGCCGCTTCGGTACGTACTGGGATGTCCACCGCCATCGGCTGCCGCCCGACACCGCCCGGCGACTCGGACGCGCGCTGGGCTCAGGCCGCCTGAAAACCCGCAAAGGACGAGCGGCCTATTTGCGCGCCTGCCCGCGCGGGGTCATCGCCGGGCTCGACATCGGTGCCGGGGCAGTGCCCGCGCGCTACGACTGGGTGATCAACTGCACCGGCTTCGGACGGGACATCACCGGCTCGACCGACCCGCTGCTGACCTGGTTGCTGCGGGACGGGCTGGCCGTCCCCGACTCCCTGCGGCTGGGCCTGGCCACGGACCGCCACGGGCGGCTGCTCGACCGCGCGGGACGGCCCCACCCGGCCCTGCTGACCATCGGCCCGCTGCGGCGGGGCTCGCAATGGGAGACCACCGCCATCGCGGAGATCCGCGCCCAGGCCGCTCAGCTCGCGGACGACATCCTGCGCGTACCCTCACCCGACCCGGCGGTCCTCCTTCACCAGGGCGGGCGCGCCCCGTCGTCCTGACCGGAGGACAGGGTCCGGCCGTGCAGCTCGTGCGGGTCGGCGGCCAGATCGTACTGTTCGACCCGGTCGCCGCCGATGTGCCAGATGACCTTCTGACGGCTGTCGCCCTCGCACAGACGGACCGACGCCAGCGGCAGCAGATCGGGGTAGCGGCCGTCCGACCGCCGCTCCTCCGGGTGGTACGTCTCGGAGTAGGCGGGCCGGGCCGCGGGCGTCTGCTCGCCGAAGAACTCGGTGAGTGAGCGGCCGTCGGGGCCGTCCTTGTACGGGTCCTGGCCCAGCAGCTCCAGGACGGTGGGAGCGATGTCCACCAGCCGGACCTGCTGGGTGATCTCGCGGCCCCGGGGCACCCTCGGCCCGCCGACGATGAGCGGGACGTGCTGCGTCGTGTCGAACAGCAGACATCCGTGGCCCTCCTCGTAGGCGTGGCCGAGGTCGCCGGAGTGGTCGTTGGGGTACCAGCCGGCCAGGTCTTCCCCGTGGTCGGAGAAGCACACGACCAGCAGGTCGTCGAGCGGGTGCCCGGCCTGCTCCAGCCGCCGGAACAGCAGGTGCAGATAGTGATCGCTGTACGCCACCTCGCCCTCGTAGGGATTGGCGGCCCGCGGGCAGAAGTCCTCCGGGGGCTCGTACGGCCAGTGGGCGTCGAAGAAGTGCGCGAACAGGAAGAAGGGGCCCTCCTGGCGCTCCACCCAGGCCGCGGCGCGATCCGCCACCAACGGGGCGCGCTTGAGCGCCAGGCCGCGCAGCTTGACGTCGTTGACGGTGAGGGGGTCGCTGCCGTCGGGCAGTCGTGGGATCTCGTCGTCGTAGTGGTCGAATCCGCGGTCCATGCCGTACCACCGGTTGAGCCCCGGGCAGGACACCACCGCGCCGGTGGCATACCCCGCTGCCTGCAGCCGTTCCGCCAACGTCGTCGTGTCGGGCCGTAGTTGCTCGCGCAGCAAGTGGCGGATGCCGTGCCGGACCGGCTGCAGACCGGTGAACACACTGGCATGGCTGATGGGCGTCAGGGGAGCGGACGAGATGGCCTGCCGGAACGTCGTACCCCGGCGGCGCAGCGATTCGATTCCGGGCATCTTCCCGGAATAGGCGACGTCCGCCCGAACGGTGTCGAGGGAAATGAGCACGAGACTCGTCACGTGGTGCGTCCTTCCGCTTGCCGCGTAGATCCGCTGTTGATCGGCTATTGACTGAACGTGCATAGACTGGTGGGCGGCCTTGGAGGAGTACTTCTGAGGAGGTCGCTGTTGCAAGATCTTGGGAAAGTGCGTGAAGCCGGGCCGACCGAAGTCTCCTTGCACCTGGTGTCATTGAGGGAACTGCGCAGCTCGACTGATTCTCCCCGTTCCGGAGGGCTCAACCGTGAGCACGTGGAACTTCTGCTCGCCTCCGGAGCGAGTCTTCCCCCCATTCTCGTCCACCGTCCCACCATGCGTGTTCTGGATGGTATGCACCGGTTGCAAGTAGCGGTCCAGCGTGGCGACCGGACCATCCGCTGCAGGTTCTTCGACGGCTCGGAGGCGGATGCCTTCGTGCTGGCGGTGGAGAGCAATGTGCGGCACGGACTGCCCCTGTCGCTGGAGGAACGCACCGCGGCGGCGACACGGATAGTGCGGTCACACCCCCATCTCTCCGACCGTGCCGTGGCCCGGGTCAGCGGCCTGTCTCCCAAGACCGTGGCGGCCGTCCGACGGCGTTCAAGTGAGGAAATTCCTCACTCGAACACCCGCGTCGGCCATGACGGCAGGGCGCGGCCACTGGACATGTCGGAGTTGCGGAAGACGGCCGCCCAGGTGATGACGGACCACCCTGGCATGCCTTTGCGAGAAGTGGCCACAACGGTCGGGATATCCCTGGGCACGGCACACGATGTGCGTGAACGTCTGCGTTCAGGCCGGGACCCGGTGCCGGTGCGCTATCGTGAGGACTCCGCTCCGGCGAGCAAGCGAAAGAACGCGGCCGGGCGCCCCACGCGGCAGTTGGGGGACCGGAAGCCGGCGGGGAAGACCACCAGCGTGCAGACCATTCAGGATCTGGCGGAGCTGCATCGCACCCTCAAGAAAGACCCTTCGATCCGTTTCACCGAAATGGGTCGGACGCTCTTACGCTTGTTCGACGCGCAGGAGCTGCTCATGGAGGCGGGTGGCCATCTCGTGGACGGTGTTCCGCCACACTGGGCGGAAATGGTGGCCGAACTCGCCGACGGCTGTGCGGATTCCTGGCGTGAATTCGCCGACCAAGTACGCCGCATCGTGGTGTCGGACGATCGGCAGGCCAGCGGATAAGGACACATCACCTGGCAACTAGGGAGTACTCATGGCACAGAAATCTTTGGCGCTGGAGTTGTACTCGAATGCCGACGAGGCCGTCGACGGGCGCTACCTGCGGCAGATGCGTGAGCAGGACAGCGAGCCGGTGCCCACGGATCCCTCCCTCCCGAGCTTCACCCTGGTTGTCGGCCCGTCACCGTTCAGCATGCCGCGGGGCTGGGAGTTCTTCCTGACCTCTCCGTACGAGGGCGCCTCCTACATCTCGACGGTGCTCCACAACGCCGGGTTCCCGGTGCGGATCGTCGACGTGCGGTACGCGCTGAACCCGCTCAAGACCGCTTTTGACCAGATCGTCGGCCAGACCGACGTCCTGGGTGTGTGCACCTTCGAGGACAACTTCCCGTTCTGCCGGGAACTGATGCAGATGGTCCGCGACGCGGAACCGGACGTCCCCATCATCTGCGGCGGATCCCTGGTGACCTCGGTGCCGCATGTGTTCATGGAGAGCACGGCGTGCGACGTCGCCGTGATCAGTGAGGGCGAGATCACGATCCTCGAACTCATGGAGAGCTTCGCCGCCGGCAAGTGGGAGCAGGACCTGCCCACCATCCGTGGCATCTGCTACCGCACCTCCCAGGGGGAGCCCAAGCGCACCCGGGCCCGCGGCCAGATGATGGACCTGGACTCGCTGCCCAGGATGCGGCTGGACCTGTGGCCCCAGTACCACAGCCCCATGGGGATGCAGCCGCAGGTCATCTCCTCGTACAGCCGCGGCTGCAAGATGGACTGCTCCTTCTGCTACCGCACGACGCCCCAGGTCAGGGCCAAGTCGCCGGAGAAGATGGACCGGGACATGGCCTGGCTGAAAGAGCAGTACGGTGTCGACTTCTGCTTCTTCGTCGACCTGACGTTCAGTTCCCACCGTCGGCAGACGATCGAGATCTGCGATGCCATCAAGGACCACGACATACGCTGGACGTGCCTGACCCGGTGCGCCGACATGGACAAGCCGCGTATCACCGCCATGCGGGACTCCGGCTGCGACATCATCCTCTACGGAGTGGAGTCGCTGGGAACGGACGTGCTCAGGGAGGCCCGCAAGGGCAGCAGCGAGAACCTCACCGTGCGGGCGATGCGGACCACCTTCGAGAACGATGTGCGGTTCGGTTCCCTCCTCATCGTCGGTCTCCCGAACGAGAACGAGGAGTCGCTCAACCACATGGTCCAGTTCGCCGAGACGTACAACCATGTGACCCGCGTCAAGTACCTGTCGGCCATGCCCGGAACCACGGTCTACAAGCAAGCCATCGGCTCCGGACTGATCCGCTCCGAGATCGACCACCTCAACTGGCTGTCGATCGAACAGGCCCTGCACGAAGACGAGTTCCTGAACATCAGCGGGCTGTCCGAAGGCGCCTGCCGCGACGCCTACCAGCGCATCTACGATGCCTACCAGCCCGGGCCCGTCATGGACTTCAAGCATTACCCGGAGAACTTCTGGTACTTCCACCCGCAGCCGCACGACGGCCTGGAACGCTCGACGTCCTACGCCGGAACCGGGTGGCGCGAGAAGTGGAGCTCGGCGGCCGGCGCGCTCGCTCCCGGCTCCGGACGCTTCACCCTCGACCAGTGCGCCTCCCCCGAGGTCGCCGCGCTCGGCAGCCGCCTGGTGCCGAGCGGGGCCGAGATGATGCGCCGCGCGGCGGACCTCGGTGGCGCATGAAGGCGACGCCGGGGCCGGAGAGCCCGATCTTCATCATCGGCACCGAACGGTCCGGGTCGAACCTGCTGCGACTGATGCTGGACGCGCATTCCCGCCTCTGCGTCCCGCATCCGCCGCACTTCATGCGCTACCTCGCGACGCCCGCCGGCTCCTACGGCGACCTGACCGTCCGGGCCAATCGCCGGGCGGCCGCCGAGGACGCCGTGGGGCTCCTGCGACGGCACATCCACCCCTGGCAGCACCCGATCGACCCCCAGCGCGTGGTGGAGGAGGCCGCCCCCTCGCTGTTCGGAGTGGTGGCCGCCGTGTACGACCAGTACCGCGAGGCCGAAGGCGCCGCGCGCTGGGGCTGCAAGAGCACCTTCATGGTGGACCACGTGGACGAGGCGCTGGCCCACTTCCCCGAAGCGCGCTTCATCTGGCTGGTCAGGGACCCCTGCGACGTCGGTTCCTCGGCCAAGCGGTCCATCTTCGGCTACAGCCACCCGTACCGCATGGCCCACCTGTGGCGGAGGCAGCAGGAGCAGGCCCGGGCAGCCCTGGCCAGGTGGGGCCCGGAGACGGTACACCTGCTGCACTACGAGGACCTCGTCTCGCGCCCGCGGGAGGAGATCGAACGGCTCTGCTCCTTCCTGGCCGAGGAATTCGAGCCGGCCATGCTGGAACACCACCGTTCGCCGGCCGCACGCCGGACGGCCGGGTGGGCCGAATCATGGCGCAACGCCGGGACGCCGGTCACGACGGAACGGATCGGCGCGCACCAGGCCGGCCTGACCCGGGGCGAGCGCCTGTTGGTGGACAAGGTGACGGGGCCGCTCAAGAGGGATCTCGGCTACCCGGTCGATCCGCAGGCGCACGCCTGCCCCGCCCCCTCCCCGGTGGAGGTGGCCGTGCGGTCGGCGGCGCTGCGGCTGCGAGTGGAGTTCCGGTCGCTCAAGCAGGACCGCAACTACTCCCTGCGGCTCGGCCGAGACGTGTACGTGAGGTGGTTGCGGCTCAGGGCGCACGCCCGGGTGCACCTCCGGCGCCGGCGCCCCATGGCCCCGTCGGTCGCAGCACGGCGCAGTACCGCCTGAAAGCCACCCGGCCGGCCCCGAACGCGGGCGCCGCCCGCGGGTGCCGACGGAACCGGAGAACGCGAAAGGGAGGCTCTTCCTTGCCGATCACGCGAGATGACGTGACCGACCACTTCAGAATGCGTGCCGCCACCTATGACCGGTCCAGTTCCTGGTGCACCGACCGGGAACTGGGCGGGATCGTCCTCGACCTCGGCTCCCCGGCACCCGACGACCGGGTTCTGGACGTCGCCTGCGGTACCGGTCTTGTCTCCCGCCTCTTCTCCGGGCGGGTGGCCGAGGTGGTCGGCTTGGACCTCACCGCGGAGATGGCGGAGCAGGCCGCACCGTTCCTGGACGAACTGGTGGTGGCACCGGCCGAGAAACTGCCCTTCGGCGACGGCGAGTTCGACCTCGTGGTGTGCCGACAGGGCATGCAGTTCATGGACCTCCCCGACGCCGTCGAGGAGATGGTGCGTGTCGTACGTCCCGGCGGCCGCGTCGTCCTGGTGAACCTGTGCGCCTACGGACCGGACGACCGGGACACGTACTTCGAGATCCTCCGGCTGCGCAACCCGGTCCGCCGCCACTTCTTCCTGCCGGAGGAGCCGGCGGAACACCTCCGTGCGGCGGGCTGCGACCCGGTGCGCATCCGCCGCCACATCTCCGCCGAGGACGTGGACGTCTGGTCCGACAACGGCGCCATCGGCGACGACCGCCGGGAGGCGATCCGGGCCGCCTACCGGGGCGCCACCGAGGAATTCAGGTCCCTGCACGCGGTCCGGGAGGCGGATGGCCGGATCGTCGACCACATGCTGTTCGTCGTGGCGGCGGGGACCAAGCCGGCCGTATCGGGCGGCGGAGCCGGTGAGGAGCCACATGACACAGCCAAGTGAGAGTCTGGCGGCCGAACTGCGCGCGGTGTTCGCCGCCGAGGCCACCACCGCGCTGCGCTACGCGTACTTCGCGCAGATAGCCGAAACGGAAGGCCACACCCAGGTCGCGGAGCTGTTCACCGACCTGGCCGACAGCATCACCTGCGCCGCGCACGGCCACCTCGACGTACTGCGCGACGCCCCCCACACCACAGGGTTCCGGGATGTGGGGGACACACCGCTGAACCTGGCCTCGTCCGTGACGGCTGCCCTGGCGCAGTCCGGGGAGGCCTACCCCCGCCTGACCGCCGCCGCACTCGACGAAGGCGGCGCGGACCTGGCCAGTTGGCTCACCACGCTCACGGCGCTGAAGAAGAGGCACACGGCCCGACTCGACGCCGCGCTCCAGGAGATGGCCCGCCAATCGGACGGCCCCGCCGGTGACCCCGCACTCACTGGAGCCCGCCATGAGCGATGATTCGCGGGCGGCCGCGGCCGCCACCTATGACGCATCGGCGATCACGGTGTTCTCCGGGCTGGAGGCGGTACGCCGCAACCCCTCCATGTACATCGGCTCCACCGGCCACGACGGCCTGCACCACCTGGTCCTCGAACTGCTCGACAACGCCGTCGACGAGCACGAGGCGGGCCATGCCCGCGAGCTGTCGGTCACCCTGCACACGGACGGCTCGTGCACGGTGGAGGACGACGGGCGGGGGATCCCGGTGGACCTCCACCCGGACACCGGCCGCCCGGCCTGCGAGGTCGTCCTCACCACCCTCCACGCGGGCGGCAAATTCGGCGGCACGGCCTACAGTCGTTCGGCCGGGCTGCACGGCGTCGGTGTCTCCTGCGTCAACGCCCTGGCCGCATGGCTCCGGGTGGACGTCCGGCGGTACGGGGTGCACCACTGCCAGGAGTACGCCTGCGGCGAACCGCTGATGGAGCTGGCGGCGGTCGGGACGGCGGACACCAGCGGCACCCGCATCTCGTTCCGGCCGGACCCGCAGATCTTCGACACCTGCGCGTTCTCCGAGCGCACCCTGACCGAGCGGCTGCAGGAGATCGCCTTTCTGCACCCCGGACTCACGGTCGCGCTGACCGACCAGCGGACCGGCACCCGGGCCCGGTTCTCGTTCGCGGAGGGGGTACGCGGCTTCCTCGCCCACCTCAACCGGGGGGTCACAGTGGTCCACCCCGAGCCGATCGTGGTCGACGCCGACGGGGACCACAGCGCTCTGGAGCTGGCCTTCCAGTGGACGGAAGGGTACACGGAAGAGATCCGCAGCTTCGTCAACGGAGTCCGCACCGACCAGGGCGGCGCCCACGTCGACGCGGTCCGCTCGGCGCTGGCCCAAGCCATCAACCGCTATGCCTCCGCGCGCGGCATGCTGGACGCGCACCTCGGGGAGCGCATCACCACCGTCGACGTTCTCGAAGGGCTCACCGCCGTCGTCTCCTTGCGCATGGACGACCCGCGATTCGACGGACAGACCAAGAAGCGGCTCCAGAACCCCGAGGTGGGCCAGGTCGTCCAAGAGGCCGTCGACCGCGAGTTCAGCCGCCGGATGGAGAAGGACGAGGAACTGGGACGGCGGATCGTGGCCCGGGTGCTGGATGCCACCCGCGCCCGGCTCGCCGCCCGGCTGGCCGGCCGTACCGCCCGTGTGCAGCGGCGCGAGATCGACATCGACTACAAGGCGTACCAGCGGCAGTTCGGTATCCGGTCCCGCAACTGGCACGAGTCCTGCGCCTGGCTGACCGACGACGACCTGCTCGCCCGGCACGCCGCACTGTGCGAGGTCCCTGCCGACGCCCGGATGCTCGACGTGTGCTGCGGCAGCGGTGTGGTGGGAGCCTCCTTCAAGGACCGCGTCGGGGAGACGGTCGGACTGGACATCACCCCCGAGATGGTCACCCTCGCATCCACCCGGCTCGACCACGTGGACCAGGGCACGGTCTACGACCTGCCCTATCCGGACGACTCCTTCGACCTGGTCGTCACCCGGGAGGTGCTGCACCTGCTCCCGCAGCCCGAGCGCCCGGTTTCGGAGATCTTCCGCGTGCTGCGGCCCGGCGGGCAGTTCATCGTGGGGCAGATCGTCCCGTACGGGGACGAGGACGCCTTCTGGATGTACCGCGTCTTCAAGAAGAAACAACCGCTGCTGCATCAGATGTTCCGCGAGCGGGATTTCCGTTCGCTGCTCCTCGGCGCCGGCTTCCAGGACGTCCGGATGACCGAGTACCTGCTGTGGGAGTCCATCGACCAGTGGATCGACACCCACGAGACCACGCCGGCCCATCGCCGTGAGATCCAGCGCCTGTTCTACGAAGCGCCGCGTGAGGTGCGAGACGCTCACCCGTTCGAGGTGCAGGCCGACGGCTCCATCAACGACCAGTGGCGCTGGTGCGTCTACTCGCTGCGGAAACCGCGGTGATGGCCGGATGACCACGCACCCCGTCGGTGCGCCGCAGGGGCTCGGTACGCTGCACCAACGCCTGGACGCGCTGCGGCCCCTGCGCGGCCCCGCCGTGCCGGACTTCCCCGACAGGGTCGGCGAGGTCGTGGTGCTCGCGTGCAGTTCCCGCGGCGGCTCCAGCATGGTGGCCGAACTGCTGCGGCACTCCGACGCACTGCTGCACTTCCAGGCGGAGACCAACCCTTTTCTCCGCCTGGCCGGACTCGGCCACCCGGAGAGCCGGGCCGGCTCCGACGCGCTGGGTTCCGAGCACGTGGCCGCGCTGGAGCCCTGGGCACGCTCGGTACTGGCCGAGGAGATGGCGCGGGACGCGGGAAGCGCGGCCCGGGAGCGCGACGAGAACCAGCTCTGCGCCGACCTGGCCTGGCGGCTGATCGTGCAGTGGCCGGAACTGCCGCTGGAGCCCCTGGAACTCGTCGGGACGATCCGCCGCGTGTGGCGCGCACACCCGCACCGCCGGCCGGACGTGCCGGGCGAATCCGATGAGATCCGGTGCCTGCTGGGCGTGCTGGAGGAACTCTCCGGGCGGGGCCTGCCGGTCGACCCACGGTATTACGACCTGCCGGAAGAAGCCCTGCGCAGGTATCCCTCCACGGACACCGGTCCAGGGGCGCCGGGGGGCTTCCTCGTGGAGGAGCCGCCGTTCGTCGTGGCACGCCCCTGGCGCCGGGCGGACATCGCCGACCTGCACGACAAGCCCCTGGTCATCAAGACACCGAGCAACGCGTATCGCCTGAATTTCCTGCGGTCGCTCTTCCCCCACGCGCGGTTTCGCATTCTGCATCTGACCCGCAATCCGGCCGCGGCCGTCAACGGCCTCTACGACGGGTGGCGGTATCACGGCTTTCACGCCCACCGGATGGAGAAGCCACTGGACATCGCCGGGTACGTCGAGCAGAACGAGGACAACCGGTGGTGGTGGAAATTCGACCTCCCGCCCGGTTGGGAGGAGTACACCGGGGCGCGACTGGCCGATGTCTGCGCGTTCCAATGGCGCAGTGCCCACGAGGCGGTGCTCGGCCATCTCGGCGACGCTTCGACCGACAGCATGACCATGCGGTTCGAGGACCTGACCACGGACCCGGCCGGCCGGATCGCCGCCTTCGAGAAGCTGAGCGCATGGCTCGGTATCCCGTTGGCAGGTGACTTCCGGCGGGCGGTGCACCACGGCATCCGGCCGGTCGTGGCGACCGCACGTCCGCGCGGGTGGCGCTGGAAGGAGCGTGCGGCGGTGATCGAGCCGGCCATCGACCGGAAAACCGCGGAGGTCGCCGAACGCCTCGGCTACGGGGACAGGTCGCAATGGAGATGAGACCGCCGCCACGGGCCGGCCACGGCGGAATCGACTCCTTTGCGGGCGGCGGCGATCAGGGGCGTCTTCCGGGCGGCGCCCGGGAGTGCCTTCCCGGCGGCGGCCAGGGCGGGGCGTTGCCCCTGGACAAGTGGCTGGCAGGCTATATCCGCGATGTGCGGGACCATCCGTATCCCGGGGTGCTGTTCAAGGACTACGCCGCTTTACTGGCCGAGCCGGCAGCATTCACAGCGCTCGTGGACGCGCTGGCCGACGTGTGCGACCGCCGCGGCGCCACCAGGGTCGTCGGCCTTGAGGCCCGCGGTTTCCTGCTCGGCGCACCGGTGGCCGTACGGTGCGGGCTGGGATTCACGGCCATACGCAAGCGCGGCAAGCTGCCGGGCAAAACCCTCCGCCGGGTGTACGAACTGGAATACGGAACGGACGAATTCGAGCTCCAATGTGATGTCCTGGGACCGAAGGACAGGGTGGTCGTGGTCGACGACGTGCTGGCGACGGGCGGCACCGCGCTGGCGGCCGCGTCCTTGGTCGCCGAGGCGGGGGCCACTGTCGTCGGCGTGGCCTTCATGCTGGAGCTGAGGGCGCTGTCGGGGCGCCGGCGGCTGGCGCGCGACCTCGACGGGGTGTCCGTGGACGCCGTCATCAACGCGTAGGGGACGGAGCCGATGCGGGCAGCGGACGAAGAAAGGGCTTTCCCGGCCACCGGGGCGGCCGGGCCGGGCAGTGGCCGCCCTCCGGCCCGTGCCCTGGCGTACCTCGACGTGCTGGAATCCGAGTCGGTGCACATTCTCCGCGAGGTGGCCGGCGAATTCGAGCGGCCGGTCATCCTCTTTTCCGGGGGCAAGGACTCGATCGTGGTGCTGCATCTGGCGCTGAAGGCCTTCGCGCCGGCTCGCTTGCCCTTCGTGCTGTTGCACGTGGACACCGGCCACAATTTCCCGGAGGTCCTCGCCCACCGGGACCGCACCGTGGCCGTGCACAGGCTTCGCCTGCGGGTCGCCTCGGTACAGCGCTACCTCGACGACGGGCGGTTGCGTGAGCGCCCGGACGGCACGCGCAACCCGCTGCAGACGGTGCCGCTGCTGGACGCCATCGCGGCGGGCCGGCACGACGCGGTGCTCGGCGGCGCCCGGCGGGACGAGGAGAAGGCCCGCGCCAAGGAACGGGTGTTCTCGCTGCGGGACGAGTTCGGCGCCTGGGACCCCCGCAGGCAACGGCCGGAACTCTGGCAGATGTACAACGGGCGGCACGCGCCCGGCGAGCATGTGCGCGTCTTCCCGCTCTCCAACTGGACCGAGCTGGACGTGTGGCACTACATCGCCCGGGAGAAGATCGAGCTGCCGGACCTCTACTTCGCCCACGAACGCACGGTGTTCCGCCGCGACGGCATGTGGCTGTCACCGGGGGAGTGGGGCCGGCCGAAGGACGGAGAGCCCGTGGAACGGCGTACGGTGCGGTTCCGGACCGTCGGCGACATGTCGTGCACCGGGGCGGTGGACTCCGACGCGGGGACGGTCGAGCAGGTCATCGCCGAGATCGCGGCGTCCCGGCTGACCGAGCGGGGTGCCACCCGGGCGGATGACCGGCTGTCGGAGGCCGCGATGGAGGACCGCAAGCGTGAGGGCTACTTCTGAGGTGGCGACAGGAACCTCTCAGGGGGAATCGGAGGCGGTGAGTGGTTTCGCCAAAGTGTCCGATAAAAGGAGTTCCGGTGGCGCATCGGCGATCGCCGGACAAAAGGGTGGCGCAAATGCGGCCGACCAGGAGAATCATTGAACGCGGCAGATGCGAAAATGCTAATGTGTGCCGATGCATTTGCACGACGATGAGATCACGCGAATCGAGCGAGCGCTGGGGCGGGCGGTGAAGTCGGCGAAACGAATCCAGGGGCGGGGCTACACCAACAATCGCCGTTGGATCGTCCGCCTGGCCGACGACCGGACCGCGTTCGTCAAGCACGCCGACGATGCCATCACCGCCGAGTGGCTGCGCAGGGAGTACGAAGTCTACGACGGCCTCCGGCTCGACGTGGTGCCACGCGTACTCGGGTGGCACGACGACGGGGAGCTTCCGGTACTCGTCCTGGAGGACCTCTCCGACGGTGACTGGAGCCCGCCGTGGTCGAAGGAGAAGATCGACGGGGTGCTCGCGACCTTGCGGACGGTCGCCGGTCACCCGGCACCCTCCGGGCTGCCGACGGCCCGCTCCACGCACATGGGCGAGGACAACTGGCCGGAGGTGGCGGCCGATCCGGGGCCGTTCCTGTCCCTGGGGTTGTGCTCCGCCGCCTGGCTGGACCGCGCGCTCCCCGCTCTGCTCGAAGCGGCGCAGCCGGAGTGCCTGGACGGTGACAGCCTGCTGCACCTGGACGTCCGCAGCGACAACCTGTGCTTCCGCGAGGGGCGAGCGCTTCTGTTCGACTGGAACCACGCGGCGGTCGGCAATGCGCAGTTCGACGTCGCCTTCTGGCTGCCGAGCCTCCATCTGGAGGGCGGACCGGCTCCGGAAGAGGTGGCTTCCGTTCCTCCGGAACTGGCCGCGCTGGTGGCCGGCTTCTTCGCCGCACGGGCCGGTCTGCCGGTGATTCCGCAAGCGCCGATGGTGCGCGACATTCAGCGACGCCAGCTCGAAGTGGCCTTGCCCTGGGCCGCTCGGGCCCTGGGGCTGCCCGCGCCTGCCTGAATACCTGACCGGCATCGCCGAGGGGCCCGCAAAATCCTGTGCGGCCCCTCGGCGGAATAGGCGCCGACGGTCGGTGTGTATAACGCTTGACGGTCCGAGAGGCGCGTCGTTAGCCTGCTGTGAAATCGAGCAGGGAAGCACCCTCGGTGCGCGTGCAGGAAGTACGTGGCAATTCCCGTCGTACGACGGTCGTAGGCCTTCCCGTCTGCTCGCCCGTCGATCTGGCGAATTCTGTTCTTCAGCACCGCTGCCGCCGATTCCGGCTGGGCAGGCGTCCGGCAGGGCGTGGTCGGTGCGGTGACGACAGAGAGGGTAACCATGCGGGTTGTCATCATTTTTCCACACGTCGGGTACTGCACGGGATGGCGACCTCACTTGGCGACGGAAGTCAAGAATGGTTCCACGTACCACATCGCGCAGGCGCTGACGTACCTCTACAGCATCGCGCGGCACTACACGCCGGACGCCTGGGTCGTCGACTTCAACTTCGGTGGGTACGAGGAGAACATGCAGCGCGTTCTCGACCACCGTCCGGACGCGGTCCTGATTTCCTCGACGGTCAACTCGTACGACAGCACGCGCCAGATCGCCGTCGACATGGCCCGGCGCTCGCCCGCGAAACTCTTCGTCGGGGGGCCGGCGGTCAGCTCCAACCACTTCCTCCGGCCCGACCTGCTGAAGCTCGACGCCGACTGCGAGTTCGTGGTGACCAACCGGGACATCTTCGCGTGGGCGAAGCAGGTGTTCGGCCGGGCGGACGACTTGAAGTTCCGTACCTTCCGGCCGGACAACTCCTGGATCGGCGAGACGTACGCGCCCGAGGTACGGGAAATGATCCGCTACACGGTCATCACCAGCATCGGGTGCACGTACAAGTGCACGTTCTGCTTGAACCCCATGGTCTACCGGATCAATTACAAGGATCCGGACATCCTGCGTGACGAGGTCCGGTACCTCCAGACCGAGTACGGTGCCGACGCGGTGTCCGTGGCCGACCCCTTCTTCTTCATGCGGCAGCAGCATGCCGAGGAAATGATGGACGTCATGCTGGAGGCCGGCATGGCCTGGTCGCAGCAGACGTGCCTGGTGACGCTCACCGACGAGAACCTGGACCGCATGGCCGAGACGGGATGCCGCTCCGTTCTCGTCGGTATCGAGAACTTCACCAGCAAGGAGATCAACAAGCCGGTGGAGGTGGAGAGCTTCGAGGACCGCCTCCAGTACGCGGCCGCGCTGGGCATCTCCATCAAACCCAGTTTCATCTCGGGGCTGCTCGACATCGACTACGAGGCCGACCTCGCCCAGATCGAGTACATCCGCAGCATCATCAACCGAGGGCTGGTCCCCAACTACCACATTCAGTCGAACATCTACACGCCGTACATACCGGACGCGCGCGATCGCCTGCTGGACATACCGTTCCGGTTCTGGGGCGTGATGCCGGTGACGGCGCAAGACGAAGACCACTGGAAACGGAATCTCAACCTGTGCGACATGATCTACGAGTCGGTGTTCCCGGAGACGTCTCAGCGGTACCAGGAGGTGCGGGCCGAGTATCTGGACATCCTGAATCAGCAGGAGACGATGTGGCTGAGCCATCGCCCCGTTCCGCCGGTTCCGCCGGAGAAGCGCATTCACCTGCTGACCTCCGGCAAAGTCCGGGTGTGACGGCCCATATCGTCTGGGACTGGAACGGCACGCTCTTCGACGACCTCGACATCAGCGTCGCCGCGGCCAGCGCCGCCTGCCGGGTCGTCGGCGGCGGGGACATCACGCGCGAGGCCTATCGCAGAGCGTTCACCCGCCCGGTACGCAGCTTCTACACGCGGTTGCTGGAACGGACGTTCACGGACCTCCAGTGGAAGTCCATCGCCGAGTGCTATCACCGGACGTACCGGGACCTGCTGGACCGGGCCCGCCTGCGGGAAGGCGTGGCCGAGATCCTGGACACCCTGTCGGCCGCCGGCGTCACGCACTCCCTGCTGTCCATGGGAGAGCACGACGAGGTCGTCGCCCTGCTCGAACGAGAGGACCTCGTCTCCCGCTTCCTGGTCGCCGAGGGGATGACCCGGCAGCAGCGTACCGAGAGCAAACAGGCCGTTCTGGCACGGCACCTGGACGCCGTACGGGAGCGGTATCCGGCCGAGCTGACCATGGACCGGGTGCTGCTCATCGGTGACACCCTGGACGACAACGAAGCGGCCGTCGCGGTCGGTGCCTCGTGCGTCCTGCTCGCCGACGGCTCGTACGACCCGGATCTCGCGGCGGCCGTCGCGGTGCCCGTCGCCGCCAGCCTCAGCGCCGCGGCCGAACTCGGCCTGCGGGCGATCTCGGCCCGTCCCGACCCCGTATGACGATCGCCGCTGACAGTGCACGGCAGTCAGCCGGCGCCTGACGACAGCACCGCGGTCGTGGCCGGAGCCCCGTCCCGCCCCCTCCCAGGGGGCGGGACGCTCGGTATCACCGACAGCGCCGTGGCGAGTGGTCCGACCACGCCTGATCGAGAGGAATCACGCCCATGAGCGTCTCCCAGCCGTACGACCACGTCGTGTTCATATCCCTGGACTGCCTGCGCAGCGACGGCGTGGGGGCCAACCCGCACAAGCTGTGGCCCCTTCGGTACCCCGACCTGCGGGCCCCGGCCACGCCCGTACTGGACGACCTGGCGAACTCCGGCACCTTCTTCGGTAACGTCATCGCCTCCGCGCCGTACACCTCCGCCGCCCACGCCACGGTCTTCACCGGGCAGTACCCGGCACGCCACGGCCTGCATGCCTTCTATGAAGGCTTCCTGCGCAGCCCGTCGGTCTTCACACATGCCCGCCGAGCCGGCCGCCGGACCATCATGAAGGTCGATTTCCCCGTCATCCTCGGCGAGCAATTGGGATTCACGGCGGACATCGACACCTACCTCGTCGAGGAGGACCAGAAGTTCATCGACGCTGTGCTCGCCACGGAAACGTCCTTGTCGCTGGCCCACTTCGCCGGTATGCACATGCCGTACGGCTTCCACAACCTCCGCTTCGGCGGCTCGGCCTATCAGGAGAAAATCGCCTGGATGGAGAGCCTGCTGCCCGCGGAGGTCCCCCATCAGGTCGACGAACTGAACGAGACCTATCGCACGCCGGCGGACATGGCGCTGTTCCTGCGGTACAAGAGGGCCATCAACTACCTCTACGCCGCGGGCCAATACGACACCCTCTTCCAGATGTACCTGGACGGGATCGAGTTCTTCCTCAAGAGCCGTTTCGAGCCGTTCCTCACCCAACTCGTCGACCGGGTACGCCAAGCGGGCAAGACGCTGCTGCTGGTCCTGTTCGGAGACCACGGCCAGCAATTCGAAGACGACTCGTACGGCAACTTCAACTCGATGGAGGAAGGCGTCCTCCGCATACCGCTGATCATCGCGGGCGACGGCGTCGCCCAGGGGCGGCACCTCCGGCGCATCCGGTCCGCGGACATCGCGCCCACCGTCATGGAACTGGCCGGAATCGACGTTCCCTGGCGGGGGCTCTTCGACGGGGAGTCCCGCGCCGACGTGGTACGGGGAGCGACCGGTCTCACGGCGGACGCGCCGGCACTGGCCCAGGCGTACACCTCCGACGCACGGCAGTTCGTGCACTACCAGAAACGCCAGCGCGCCGGAGAGGACCCCGGGGCGCTGCCGCACGTACTCCTGGGCGAAACCGCGTATCTGGACCGCACCAGGCTCGTCCGACTGCACTACCGTTACACCGACCAGATGAGTCGCCTGGCTCCGGAGGAGCGGGTGTGGACGGAACGCTTCGACGACATGTCGGTTCCCCAGGTCCAGGCAGGTTCGCCCGATCCCCGACTGCTCGCCGTGCTGGACGACTACAACCGGGCCCTGCGGCCGAGCCGGAACAACACCCCGCCGGAGTCGGTACGACAGGGCCTGCGGAGTCTCGGGTATCCGCTCTGACGGGGTACCGTGCCGCCGCAAGGGCCCGTGGCCGGGCCACCGTTCGTCAGAAGCGGTATGCCTTCGGGGACCTCCGGGGATGCGCGGGGTCGGCGCGGCCAGGGCGGGCCCGCTGCCTGAGCAATGCACCGGTCAGCCACCTGCTGCGGAAGCCGGCCCGGCTCATCCACCGTCTGGGTGGGCCGGGCATCTTGGCGTAACGGTCCTTCGCCTTGAGTCTTGAGGCGTCTCACGGTCCGACGTCACCTTTCTCCAGGCCGAAGCCACCTCAGGCCGGATCCCGACACCGATGGCCGAGTACTCCTTCGCGGCTTCGGTCAATGTTCCTTCGCGCGCTCGCCGACCAGCGGGGCCGGCGCACTGTCCACCGCGGTCTTGACGAGTAGGGTCAACAGCGGCCCGGTCATGGCTGTTGTCGCGATCGCCATGATGACCATCACCGAATAGAAGGCGCGGTCGATGATGCCGGCCTCCAGAGCGACGGCGACGATCACGATTTCGGTGAGTCCACGCGTATTCATCAGCAGTGCCGCGGGCAGCGCCTCCGCATGTCCGATACCGGAGATCCGTGCTCCCAGATATGCCCCGCCGATTTTGGACAGCATCGCCGTGCAGAGGACCAGGGCGATGACGGCCACGGCGGACGCGCCGATCGCCGAGAGGTCGACATTCATGCCGGCCAGGACGAAGTACGGCGGCAGCATGAGCTGGCCGATCTGACGCATGCTGCGTGGCACCGACCCCCGCAGCTCCTCGATTTCCTTGCGCGGCATGATGGCGCCGAACGCCAGGGCACCGAAGATGAAGTGGATGCCGAGCCACTCCGTGACCGCGCACGACAGCATGAGCCCGAGAAACACAGCGGAGAGAAGCCCGGCACCCGTCCGGTTGCGCCGCAGGCTCGTAAGCACCGCCCGCTTCAGCAACGGCCGTGCGATGACCAGCACGACGAAGTAGAGCGGTAGCAGTACCACATGCACCTGACCCGTGCCCCCCGCGTAGGCCACCACTCCCGCGAGGCACACCCAGGCGGTCAGATCGCCGACGGCGGCCGCGCCGAGAGCGAGCACGCCGACCGGCCGACCGCTCAGCCCGCGGTCCGCGATGATTCTGACGAGCACCGGTAGCGCCGTCACGGACATGGCGAGGGCGACGAAGAGAACGAATGCCGTGTGGTTCGCGGGGGCGTACCGGTCGGCGAGAAGCAACGCCACGGCCGCACCCAGAGCGAGCGGACACAGAATCGAACCGATGAGCAATCCCAGTGACCCTCTCGACCGGCGGTACAGCATCGACAGGTCCAGTTCGTAACCGGCGGCGAACATGAAGGCCGCCAGGCCGATGTCGGCGACCGCGCTGAGCAGTGGCTTCACCTCGCCGGGCAGAATGACCGACACCAGCCCGGGGGAGAGGACCATGGGGCTGGCCAAGAGTCCCGCGCAGATCTCCCCCACAACAGGCGGCTGCCCGATGAGACGCGCCAGCCAGCCGAAGAGTTTCGCGCAGCCGAGGACGATGGCCAGGGCCAGGAAGAACTGCGTGAGGGGGGTTCCGCTCATAAAAGCGACTCCAGGTCCGTGACGGGCGCTTCGCGCAGTGTGCGAAAGGGGCCGTGCGGCGCGATCGGTCCGACGAAGGGGGAAGGGAGCATCGGGAGCCGTGGGCGGACGAGCATGCGACCTGAACGCTCACGATGGCCGGCAAACCGTCATCTGCGCGCTGTGCACGCACTCCACCGACCGCGCCTCATGAGAGGCGTGACGCTTCGTAGGAGTTCTTGAACCGTTATACGGTCATCATTGGATATGCGCCAGCGCCAGCAGAGGCCGCCCACCCCGAACCAGGTGAAATGCCGCACCATTCGCCCTCTTCGTCCTGCCGCCGATTGCGTTTCCCGCGAACTGGATTCATGAGGCCGATACACCTCACCGTTGGCCCATGTCAGCCGGAAAGACGCGGGCCGCACACGTCGGGGACAAGTGGCGTCGGTGTGAGGTTCCCTCAGCGAAACCACCTCACGGAACGCGGGCTTCGACCGTGGCGCTCCTGCCGGGGGCCACGGTCACGGTGACGTAGGAGCACGTAAGGCCGTGGACGGCCGTGCGCCGGGCAGGGCGGGGAACGCCGTTCACCGTGAGAGTGCTGAAGACGCCGGCGAAAAGCGCCTGCCAGGCGTAGGTGTGGGGCTGGCGGCTGGTGAGGGTGGACGCGGTTGCGCCGTCGTGTCGCAGGGTGAGCGTTCCGGCGCCGACAGGGATGCCCGCGACCTGGAGCCAGGCCATGCCGGACGGAAGCCCCGAGAGAGTGCTGACCGCGTGGCCGGGGGCGTCCGGCCGCAGACCGAGGAGTCCTTCGACGGTCTGGGAGAGGAGAGTGAAGGACACTTCGGGATAGTCCCCGTTGAGGCCTTGACGGGTGTTGACGTGCCGCTCGTCGCGCTGATCGTAGATGTCCCGCATCCACCTCCACGCCGCGTCGTTCCGGTGGTTGGCGAAGAAGGTGTCGGGCAGGTAGGTGAGCGCCTCGATGTTCGCGGGCCGGGTGCCGGGGGCGGCGGCCTGCTGATCGATGTAGGCGAGGTAGGCGTCGTTGCGCTCGCCGGGGTGGAGGATCCGCTTCATCGGCATGAACCAACTGTTCTCCCTGCCCCAGCCGGTCAGGGCGGTGCCGTCGGTGGAGTAGGCACGGATCATGGACGCGCCGCTGCCGCTGCCGCTCCAGGCGGAGTTGAAGTAGGCCCGGAGCTGGTCGGCCTCGGCGGTACACCGAATGGCATCGGCTGTGGCGCCGCGCCCTTCGGCGAGTTGGGCCACGGCACGGTGGGCCCGGTATTGGCAGGCAATCGCGTCACCGGCTTCGGCCAGTGGCTCGGTGCCCTGTTCGTTGTAGCTGGCCGACCCGGAGAAGATGCCCTCGCCGGTGCCCTCGGCCACGCCGTTGGGCCGGAGGCTGTCGTGCTGCTCGACGAATGCCCCAGTGGTGTGGAGGTAGAAGTCCCACATCCCTTGGTCCTGCACCCAGAACGGATCACCGCTCCAGCGGTGGGCCTGGTTGGCCTTCTCCACCAGCTCGAAGGGGGCCGGCACCTCTCGTACGAAGCTGTTCGGGTCGTTGTAGTCGATGCGCAGGTAGGTGCGGAGGTCGAAGTTGTAGGACCACACCGGGTAGTAGCCGTGCCGCGAGGTCGCCGAGACGGCGAAGGAGCGGAGCATCGCCTTGTTCTCGGCGTTCAGGCCGAGGATCTGCGCACCGGCGACCTGGTGGGCGAAGTCGCGGGCGTAGTAGCCGCTGCGATGGGCGTAACCGGCCCAGTAGCAGGGGCCGTAGCAGGCGCTTCCGGTGCCGCGGGGGTTGCGCTCGTCGACATTGAGGGGGCCGGTGGTACCGGGGAGGTGCACCCAGCTATTCGCCTTGTGCTTGGCCCAGTTGAAGATGTCGACGATCGTCGGGTCGGAGGAGGTGATCAGCGGGTCGGCGGGCGCGGACGGGGAGAGCATGACGTCGTCGATGTCGAGTCGGCCGTCGCCTGAGGTGAACGCGACCTCCAGACGGTCGCCCGCGCCGAGCTCGATCCGGCTGATGGTGTGGCGGGCGTAGAAGGGACGCTGCGGCACGGTGACCGACCGGGCGGCGGAGTCGTTCACCCGTACGCGGAAGTGGCCGTTCGGGCCTCCGGCGGCGATCCAGGCGGAAATGTCGTACGAGCCGGGGACGGCGGCCGTCACGCACTGGCTGATTCGTGCGCCTTCTCCCGCACTCAAGTAGCCGTGCAGGGAGCCGGTGTGCGGGTTTTCGGTGCCTGTCCCGCTGCCCCCTTCCGGTGTGAAGGACCACCCCCGGGCGCCGAGTTCGAAGTCGGGGTTGGCGAGGGCGAGTGCGGCCGCGCCCGTGTTGGCCTGGCCGGATGCCGACGGATCGGAGTGGGCCACAAGGACTCCCGTTCGCATGGTGGTGCCATGTCGGTAACACGCCGGTGGGGGAGCGGCGAGGCCGGGCAGGGCGGACAGGCCGGACAGGCCGGCCGGGGGAGTGAAGCTAGCGCAGACTGCCTCTTGAGCGCTTCGCTGTGTCCGTCCGTTCAGGAACCGCCCGCGCTGTCAAGACATGGGTGAGCCGGTTTCGTCCCCTCGGATCAGGCCGGCCGCGCCCAGCTTCCCGGCCGCGTGTGAGCCCGTCGCCCTCCAGGGGCCCCGTCACGGAATGGTCACTGGCGGCCCTCGGGGCCGGGTCGGCGGAGCTTGGTGATGCCGACGAGGACGAGGGTGATGCCGGTGAGGAACTGCTCGCGGTCGTCGTGCTCGCGCATCTGGTCGGCGATGGCGTGCATGAACGGGTAATCGTCGGGGTCGAGTTCCTTCCAGGCTGTCGATACCGCGTCGAAGACCTCTTCGCGGTCCGCGCCGGCCTCGATGCCCGAGGTGTCCCCGGCGATGCGGGCGTTCTGGCTGACGGCGCCGAGGAGGTAGTGCACCAGCGCCGAGGTCGCGTCGAACCAGGAAGCCCGCGGTACGCCCAAGGCGCCCACCTGTCGGCCGAGCCGTTCGAAGATTCCCACCGTTACCGGTCCGTGCGGGTTCCGGACGACCTGGAGGGTCAGCCGGGTGGCGAGCCACTGGTGTTCGGTGATCGCGTCGAACAAGGCGAGGGCGACGACGCGGATCTCCTCTTCGGGCGTGACCGGAGCCCGGGTGGGCTCGGCCGCCAGGGCGGCGGCGATCACGGTCTCCGTCGCCGCGTCCAGCAGCTCGTCCCGGTTGCCGACGTGGTAGTAGATCGCCCCCGCCCCGGTGGCCAGGCGCTCGGTCATCGCCCGTACCGTCAGCGCTCCCTCGCCGCCCATATCGAGCAGATCGACGGCGGCCTCGATGATCCGCTCCCGGGAGAGCACCTGGTTGCGCCGCTGTGTCCGGCGCGCTCGCGTTGCCATGGCTCCAGCGTGGCACTTTTAGTGCGGCCTACCAAATTGGTTCGGTGGACTAAGTTAGTTCACTGTTCTATGTTGGAGCGGCGTACCAAAGAGGTCGTGCGGCGGCCTCCCGCTCTGGAAGAAGGAGCCACCATGAACCCCGTCACGATCATCGGCGCCGGGCTCGGCGGACTCACGCTGGCCCGCGTCCTGGCGGTCCACGGCATCCCCGCCGAGGTCTACGAGGCCGAGGCGTCACCGCAGGCCAGGTCGCAAGGAGGGATGCTCGACATCCACGACTACAACGGGCAGCTCGCCCTCGAAGCGGCCGGCCTGATGGACGAGTTCCGCGCCATCATCCTGGAGGGCCGTCAGGCAACGCGGGCCCTGGGCCCGGACGGCACGGTCCTGTACGAGAAGGCCGACGACGGTACGGGCGGACGCCCCGAGGCACAGCGCGCGGACCTGCGGCGGATACTGCTCGACGCGCTCCCGGACGGCACCGTCCACTGGGGCCGTAAGGCCACCGGCGCCAGCAGCCTCGGCGGCGGCCGCCACGAGGTGGCTTTCGCCGACGGTGGCACCGTCACCACCGGCCTGCTGGTCGGTGCGGACGGCGCCTGGTCACGCATCCGCCCGCTGCTGTCGGAGTCGATACCCGAGTACGCCGGCACGTCGTTCGTCGAGACCTACCTGTTCGACGCGGACACACGGCACCCTGCCGCCGCGAAGGCGGTCGGCGGCGGCATGATGTTCGCCCCCGCTCCGGGCAAAGTGATCAACGCCCACCGTGAACGCGGCGACACCCTGCACGCCTACATCTCGCTCACCCGGCCGCTGGAATGGTTCGCCCCCATCGACTTCTCCGACCCGGCCGCGGCCGCCACCCGCATCGCCGCGGAGTTCGACGGCTGGGCGCCCGAACTCACCGCGCTGATCACCGACACCGACACCCCGCCGGTCCTGCGCCCGCACTACGCCCTGCCCGACGGGCACCGGTGGGAGCGGACCCCCGGGGTGAGCCTGGTCGGGGACGCCGCGCACCTGCTGGCCCCCAACGGTGAGGGAGCCAACTGGGCCATGTACGACGGCGCCGAACTCGGCAAGGCCCTCGCCGCCCACCACGGCAACACCGAGGCCGCTCTCGCCGCGTACGAGCAGGCCATGTTCACCCGCATGAGCCAGGCGGACGAGGAAACGGCCGAGCACCTCCAGGAGATGTTCGGCGACGCCATCCCGGAATACCTCCTCGCCCTGATGCCCGAAGCGCAGTAGCACCACTGAGCAGGCCGCTACCGGGCGCCTGCCCCCTTGAGGTGGCGAAACGACAAAGCCCCCGGCGGGGCCGCCCGTAGTGCCTCACGGTCCACGGCGACGCCGCCGGCGGCGGGGCGCGCACCTGGCCCGTACAGGGTGCGACATCTCGTCGCCCGCTGCCCGCCAGGTCGCCGTCCTACGGCGGGGCCGTTCCGCGCCAAGGGCCAGCAGCGGCCCCCGCGACGACCTACTCGCTGAGCCACTTCGCCATCCACCCCTCGTTCTGCGCGGAGATGACCCGTTCGCACTGGCCGACGAACGCGTCGTCGGTGCCGGCGTCGGCTTCCCCGGCGCGGCGGGCCGCCAGGCTTTCCAGCTCCATGGCCGTACGGGAGAATTCGACCTCCTGGTAGGCGTATCGGGCGGCCGCCGCGTGCGCGGTGACCGCGGCGGCCACGGTGGTGACCGTCGCGACCCACGCGGTGGCCCAGTCCGACCCGAAGGCGCCGGATATCGCGCCCAGTACCGCGGCGGTGGCGGCCAACACCAGTTCCGCCCGGCGAACCTGGGCGCTCCGTCGGCTCATGCGCGCGGCCCGGGGCCGGTAGTAGCCCTCGACCTGGCCGGTGACCCGCAGCTCCAGGTAGGACCCGACATCGGTGACGGCGGGCAGCGCGCGCCGGCGCGGGGTGAAGGGGGTGGTGCGGGCGACCAGGTCGGAGGCGTCCGTGATGACCCGCTCGGTGCGGTCCAGGAGTGTCTGAGGGGCGTCCGCGTCCCGGTAGGGGGCGACGCGGGCGAGATACGCGTAGATCTCGCTCTTGAGTTCCTCGCTGAGGGAGCGCAACCTGGTCCAGTCGCTGACCTGTTGGGGGCCCGCCCTTCTGGTGGCCAGCGGCACGAGCCCGACCGCGACGGCCGCCAGGAACGCGAGGACCTTCCCTGCCTCGTCGCTCCACGCCATGACCTGCGCGGCGGCGGTGCCCGCACACGCCCCCGTCACGCCCAGCACGAGGGCGACCGTCCTGGCCCGCCCGATCGCGCGTTTGGCCTGGTCGGCCGCCTGCGACCAGACGCTTTGACGGTCCCATACCCGCTGCGCGATTGATTCCTCTGAAGCCCCCACGGGCGAATCTTCCCAGCCCTACCGTGAGAAGGACAGCGCGCACCGACCGAATGGAGCGAGATGCCGGAATCACGCCACACTGAGCGTACGACGCTGTCCCGGTCGAGCCGTCCGCCCCGTCAGGCGGCCGTGATTGAGCAGTCTCCGCTGCGGGGGCGGCGGTTGGGCGCCCTGGGTTGGATCGCTCTGACGCTGGGCAGTGGGTGCCTGGGGATCCGCTTCGGGAATGCGACGGACTGGGGAGGCTGGGGGCTGCTGGCAGCCGGTGTGGCCCTGGTCGTAGCCGGGGTGTGGGGGGTACTGCGGGGGCGCCGGCATCTGACGCCCGTCCTGACCAGCCTCCAGGGCCTCCCCGCCGACGAGCGGATCGTGTTGTTCCTCCGGGCGTTCTCCGACGACACCGGGTTCTCCCGGGTGGCGGCGCTGCGGTGGTTCCTCCTGCTGTTCACGTCATTGCTGCCGACGCCCGCCCACCTGCGCACGGAGGAGGACCAAGTCGGCCGCGCGGTCGCGCCGTTCGGACGGATGGTCGCGCTCGGGCGCCCGTCCGACCGGCTGCCGCGGCTCGGCGCCGAGCGCAGTTACGCCTCGGACGAGACCTGGCGGGCCGAGGTGCTCGCCGCGCTCGATCGCGCCGCGCTCGTCCTGCTGGTGGCCGGGGCGGGACGGAGCCTTGCCTGGGAGGTCGATCAGGTGGTGGGACGCGACGACCCGACTCGCCTGGTCCTCGTCGTCAGCCGTGACCGGAACCAATACGCCCGGTTCCGGCAGGCGTTGGGCGGCCGTTTCCCCAACGGGCTGCCGGACCACCCGCCGGCGCGCATGCGACACCGCCTCCTGCGCGGGCGCTACGTCCGTGCCGCCATCTGGTTCGACGGTGACTGGACGCCGCACTGGGAGATGCTGGACGGCAGATTCCCGCTGATCGGCCTCGCGCGTCGCACGCAGAGGGCGCTGCCACGCGCACTGCGGACGGTCTACCGGCGGGCCGGTGTGCCGACGCGGGTCACGCCCACGACGCCGCGCCCGTGGGCGGTGAAGCTGAGCGTACCGCTGATCGCCGCGTTCTGGCTGATCCCCGTGGCGTTGCCCGTCCTCGCCGCCATCCTCGCCAAAGCCGTCGGCGCCGCCCTCACCGACGCCCTCGACGGCACTTCCGGCGCTTCCGCGGATGCCGTCACCGACGCTTCCGGCGACTCGTTCACCCTCGGCCACGACAACGCCTTCGACCTCTTGTCCACGGCCTGGCCGATGTGGTTGTGGGTGGCCGTGGTGGCCGCGTTCGGGTACCGGGTGTGGCGCGGCGGACCCTACGTCATCATGATGGCCCGCATCCAAGGCGTCTTCGTCCCCGTCTACCTGCTGGCATTCGTGGTGTCGACGCTTCCCGCCTACGCCAGGTCGGCCTTCATCGCCTTGATTCTGCTGGTACTGGTCGTCTTGAGCATGCCCGTGGCCGCCATGCTGCTCATCCGCCGCGACGTGCGCGACTGGGTCGACTCCCGTTTGTAGGAGGAGAGCCGCAAAGTCGCTCAAGGCCGTCGCGCGAACCGCCACTGCCTGCGGGGAAGAGTCCGCATGCCGCATGCCGAATGCCGTGTAGTCAGCGGCGATGAAGGCGTGGTTGCCGACCGGCAAGCTGGAGCGCTCCACCGACGGCACCCACGACCGTGGGTGTGGCGGTGTCCACGACCGTAAGCGAACCGGTGCCCACCTGATCACCCCGTCCGCCTGGGAGCCCGCGAACTGCCCAGCCCGCTCGGGGACCGCGGCGAAGCCGACCCTTGCGGGTGACCGACGCCAACGGGGCCGTGACGTGACCCGCAGCGATACCGCAGGTGGGGATCGGTGACCCCAGTGCCTGCCCGGCTACGGGCGGCTCGGCCGGCGGCACAGGCGCCCCGGCGTGCCGGCGGATGCGCTGCCGCCGCCCGGAGGTTTCGCTGGGTGGCAGAGGCTTGGCTGTGGGGCAGGCACGGGGGTGGTGGTCTGCGGGGCAGCGGTGATGGCGTACCGTTGGGTTCACCGACGCGGGGTGGAGCAGCTCGGTAGCTCGCTGGGCTCATAACCCAGAGGTCGCAGGTTCAAATCCTGTCCCCGCTACTGCTGAGGAAATGGGCCCGGATCCGGCTGGATCCGGGCCCCGCCGCGTTTCGGAAGCCGGGCCACCCGAAGGTGAGAGCCCCGAGCGACCCGACTGCTCACTGTCGAAAGGCGAATGGACCTGGTGGATCCGGCAGGGCAATCAGCGCCGGATCCGGAGGTTATGCGGTGGCGGTGGTGTCGCATATCCGGCCACGGGCCGTACGGGGCCCGGGCGCGGCCGTCGTTTGCGGGGCCGCAGGTCGCGCCGACTGTGGCATCCGGTCCCGGTGGCGACACCTCCTCGCCGACCAGGGCTGTGACCGTACAAGGCCAGAGGGTGTGGCGCGCTCAGTGTGGGGCGGACGGCGAGGGCGTAAATGAGGCGACAGGGGATGGATCACCCCGTAGTGTGACCCCTCCCCCCGTATCCCGGTGACGGCGTCGCCGTGTCTGCTCGCAAGAGGCGGCACGGCCTGGCTGCCCGGGCGGCGGAGCTGTGCCGAGAACGTGAGAGGAACCATGATCCACCCCCACTGGCCGGCGCTGCGCGAGGCTCTGTCCGGCCGTGTGGTGCTGCCGCAGGACGTCGACTACGACGTGGCGCGGGCGCTGCAGATCGCCGACTTCGACCGGGTCCGGCCGCAGGCGGTGGTCTACTGCGCGAGCGAGGACGACGTGCGGCAGGCGGTGGGCTTCGCCCGTGGGTACGGCCTTGAGGTGCACGTGCGGGGCGGCGGGCACAGTCTGGCGGGGTTCTCGACCGGCACCGGCATGGTGATCGACGTCACCGGCATCGCACACGTCGTCGTCGAGGACGGGCTCGTGCGTGTCGGCGCCGGGACACAGACCGTTGACCTGCACGATGCCCTGCGGGGCAGCGGCCTGACCCTGCCGTCGGGACTGTGCCCGACCGTCGGTGTGGCCGGCCTGACCCTGGGCGGCGGCGTCGGCCCGTGGACCCGCGCGTACGGGGTGACGAGCGACCGGCTGCGGGCCGCGCGGGTGGTGCTGGCCGACGGGCGCGTCGTCGCCTGCGACGAGCACCGCGAGAGCGAGCTGTTCTGGGCGCTGCGCGGGGCGGGCCCGGGCTTCTTCGGTGTGGTGACCGAGCTGACCTTCGACCCGGTGCCCGCCGGCGACATCACCACGTTTCTGCTGACGTGGCCGTGGGCCCAGGCGGCCCGGGTACTGGACGCCTGGCAGCGCTGGGCACCGCACGCCCCCGACGAGCTGGCCTCGTCACTGCGCATCGCCCTGGAGGACGCCGCGCCGGGGCAGGAGGCGGCGGTGTGCGTCAGCGGCACCTGGCTGGGCCCCACATCACCCCGGCTGCAGGCCGAGCTCGACCAGCTCGTCGCCCGCGTCGGCGCGGAACCCGCGAACAGCGTGGTGTTCACCAAATCGCACTGGGAAACCATGCTGTTCTTCTTCGGCTGCGAGGACCTCACGGTGGCCCAAGCGCACCGCGAAGGCACCGGCCCGCAGGCCGCGCTGCCCCGCGACGGCTTCGTCCTGACCCGTGGCCACTTCGTCACCGATCCCATCCCGCCCGAAGGCATCGCGGACCTTCTGGCCGCCTTCGACAGCCACCGGCAGACGGGCCGGCTCCGCAGCCTGGAGTTCGGCGCCATGGGCGGCGCCTGCAACCGCGTCGCCCCGGACGCCACCGCCTTCGTGCACCGCGACACCCTCTTCTTCGGCGGCTTCTCCGCCGAAGACACCGCCGATCTCGACGAGGACGCCCGGCATTCGGCCCAGCACTGGACGGACACCTGCCGCTCCACCCTGCGCCCGTACGCCTCCGCCCACAGCTACCAGAACTCCCCCGACACCCAGCTCACCAACTGGCGCACCGCCTACTACGGCGACAACCACCCCCGCCTGGCCCAAGCCCGCCAGACCTACGACCCCGACCGCTTCTTCCAGGGCGCGCGGAGCATCTGACCGGCAGCGATTCGACTCTGTGGTGGGGGGCGAGCCGCTGGATCAGTCGATCGTTGGACCGGTTGTGCCGTCGACCGATGCGCCGTGGATGCGGATCGAGCCGTTGCTCCCGGACCGGAAGCCGAAGCCAGCCGCACGGCGGTGCGGTACGTCGACTCCTTCACCGTCCAGCGCACCGGACCCGAACATTCCGGAACCCGACGCGCTCGGCGAAGCAGGGCTTCCGACCGCTCGGTTACCACTCGGTCGATGTCGTTACCGAGGACCTCGGCGAGGGCCATCGCGGAAGTGGTGTGGTCCTCGAACCAGTCCACCCACAGCGAGCAGGTGACGGCCTCGACGTTCCGATCCGCCTCCAACCGCTGACGGTAGCCGTCCCACAGCACGTCGGCCGGCAGAGGACCCTGCGCACCCCTGTGCGCGAACCGGATCTCGCACGTGACCCAGTAGTCGTCGAGGAGATCCAGCAGCCCGAAGGCCAACCGCACCTGGTCGGCTGCATCCAGGTCTTCGGCGAACACATCGTCGGCCCAGGACTGCGCCACCTGGTTGGCTGTGAGCAACATGTCCGGCTTGTCGTTGCTCACCCACCCGTCACGCACCTGACTGACGCCCTGATCAGCCAGCCAACGTCGCGCCGTCTGCACGGCTTGCACCTCCATACGGGAACTATGACGAGCCTCGCAAAATCGGACCGAAATGGCCTGGACGCGGGCAGGAGGGCGTCCTGCACCAGCCATAGGACATCGGCCCAGGCGCGACCGACCCAGGCGGAGCCTGCCGAGAAGGGCGGGAAGGCCGCCTTGTCGTCTCCGCAGGGGTGGAGGTCCGTCGTGCCGGAGCCCTCGGGTCGCAGTGGATCACCCGGCGGAGCCAAGGCGGAGCGGCACCGCTGAGGCCGGGCGCACTGTTACTTTGTGTTATCTTGCAATCTTTGAGCGGCTGTGGCGGCTGGTGATTCTGCCCGTACGGTTCCCGTGTTCGTCGGCTGCTCATTTCCTGCCGGGCTTCCTCGGTACGTTCCCCATGCGGAAGGCCCGCCATGACTCACCCGGACCACCTCGGCATCTCGCGCGGCGACCTCGCCCAGCCAGTGATCCTCGCCCCGACGGTATCCCCGGCCGCCTCCTTCGCTGAGCTGGAATTGCCGGCCGAGGTGCTGCGAACGCTTGCCGAGCGCGGTGTGCGTGAACCCTTCCCGATTCAGGCGGCCACGTTGCCCCACGCCCTCGCGGGACGCGATGTCCTGGGGCGCGGGCGCACGGGGTCGGGCAAAACCCTCGCCTTCGGCCTGCCGCTGCTGGCGCGTACGGCCGGGCGGCGCGCGGAGTCGAAGCAGCCCCTCGCCCTGATCCTGGTGCCTACCCGGGAACTGGCCCAACAGGTCACCGAAGCACTCGCGCCGTATGCCGACGCGCTCCGGCTGCGGATGGCCGCGGTGGTCGGCGGCATGTCGATCGGCCGGCAGGCCGCTGCGCTGCGCGACGGGACCGAGGTTGTCGTCGCCACCCCTGGCCGCCTGCACGACCTCATCGAGCGCAAGGCCTGTCGCCTGGGGCGGGTACGGATCACTGTCCTCGACGAGGCTGACCAGATGTGTGACATGGGCTTCCTGCCTCAGGTCACCGAGGTGCTCGACCAGGTGCAGCGCGATGGCCAGCGGATGCTGTTCTCCGCCACCCTGGACCGCGACGTCGACCACCTGGTCCGGACCTACCTCCGCGACCCCGCCGTCCACTCGGTCGATCCGTCCGCGGGCGCGGTTACGACCATGGAACACCATGTGCTGGTCGTCCACGGCCCCGACCGGTACGCGGTCGCCACGGAGATCGCCGCCCGCGACGGCCGCGTACTGCTCTTTCTGGACACCAAGCACGCGGTCGACCAGCTCACCCGGCACCTGCGGGGCAGCGGGGTGCGTGCCGCGGCCCTGCACAGCGGTAAGTCCCAGCCGCAGCGCACCCGGACCCTCGCGCAGTTCAAGGACGGCCAGATCACCGTCCTGGTGGCGACCAATGTCGCGGCCCGTGGCCTGCACATCGACGACCTCGACCTCGTGGTCAACGTCGACCCGCCCACCGACTCCAAGGACTATGTGCACCGCGCGGGCCGTACCGCCCGGGCCGGTGAGTCCGGCCGCGTCGTCACCTTGGTCCTCTCGGGCCAGCGCAGCGAGACGAGCCGTCTGATGGCCGAGGCCGGCATCAAGCCGACGACCACCAAGGTGCGCTCGGGCGAGGCGGAGCTGAGCCGAATCACCGGGGCGAAGGCCCCCTCCGGCACCCCGCTCGACGGTGGGCCCGCCGCAGGCCGGGCCAAGAACACCAATGCCCCCTTCCGAGGCCTGGGCACCAGTAAAGGCGCCTCCCGCGGCACCGGCGGCAAGTCTCGAAAGGCCAGCGAGGCCCGCAAGCTCGCCAAGGCCCGCAAGGCGGCCCGGGTGCGCCGGGGCGGCTGAGACCAGGGCCGACTATCGGGGTGAGGTTGCCGCGGTGGTGTGCTCCGGCGATGCGAGCATCCGGCGTCGATCCCGCCGTGTGCGCCCGCCGAGCGCGCTCATGGTGGTACTGGCCTGAGATGTGTCGATGATGACGCGCAGGTCAGCCTCACCGAACTTCTGCGGGACGAGGGAGCGGTTCACCGCCGCATCGGTCTCGGCCACGTAGATTCGGTCGCGGACCTGAGCGGGAAGCCGGATTTCCCGGCTGTCGGTGTCCAGTAGCTGAAGTCCCTGGACCCGAGCAACTTTCTGCCGCAAAGTGCTTGAGACCGAGGGCTCCGTGCATCCAACCGGGGAACAGCGACTGCCCCCACCGGGCGTCCGGCCGCCCGCTACCGCCGGGGAAGTGCCTGGCTGCTCAGCCCACCTCCGCTGGGCACTGGGCAGGCTGCGTGGCCGGCCGCGGGTGTCGACCGGCAGGTGGGAAACGAGCCGGCCAGGCGCGGCTCGATGAACTGTTCCGCCGCATCGAACAACACCGGATCGGAAGCAACGTGATCCGCACCGAGTATCCGCAGGAAGGAGCCGCGTCATGCGTCGTGGAAACAAAGCGGGGCTCACTCGGCACCTCGGTGCCAGGGCCACCATGGGCGCTGCTGCTCGCGTCAGGACGCTGCCGTCGACCTGGACGCCACGTTCCGGGGAGAAGCGGTGAACCGATGGCCCTAGACAACACACCCAGGGGCTCTCGTTTGGATCAGCGAGCGGACCAGAGGAAGATGCCGGCGATGTGCAGTCCGGCCAGGTACATGGTGGCGGTCTTCTCGTAGCGGGTGGCGATCCCGCGCCACTGCTTGAGCTTGTTGATGCAGCGTTCGACGGTGTTGCGCTGTTTGTGTGCCTCGCGGTTGAAGGCTGGTGGCCTGCCGCCTCGGCTGCTCCGCCGCAGCCGGTGGCCACGCTGGTCGGCCGGGGCCGGGATCACCGCCCGGATGCCGCGTTTGCGCAGGTGGTCACGGATCGCACGGGAGGAATACGCCTTGTCCGCCAGCACCACGTCCGGCCTCGTACGCGGGCGGCCACGCCGCCGGGGAACGCTCAAGCGGGCCATGACCGCCCCGAAGGCGGGTGCGTTTCCGGCCTGCCCGGCGGTGAGGACGAAGGCGAGGGGACGGCAGCGGCCGTCGGCGACGAGGTGGATCTTCGTGGTCAGTCCGCCGCGGGACCGGCCGATGGCGTGGCCGGCCGGCTCGCCGGCCGGGGCCCCTTTTTGCGGGCCCCCACCGCGTGCCGATGAGCCCGAACGATCGTGGAGTCCACCGAGACGGCCCAGGTCAGGTCCTCGTCGGCGTCGGCCTGGGCCATCAGCGCGGTAAACACCCGCTCCCATGTCCCGTCCACGGCCCACATCCGCAACCGGTTGCAGACACCTCTCCAGTTGCCGTACTTCTCCGGCAGGTGCACCCACTGCGTGCCGGTCTGGAACTTGAAGGCAATCGCGTCGATCACCACTCGGTGA
>NZ_JBIRFL010000033.1:0-60086 GCF_044327445.1 Streptomyces sp. NPDC018045 | reverse complement strand
GGGGGGGGGCCCCCCGGGGGGGGGGGGGGGGGGGGGGGCTGGGGGGGGGGGGGGCCCGCGGGGGGGGGGGGGGGGGGGGGGGGCCCCCCCCCCCCCCCCGCCGGTGGTCACTTCCCCGCGAAGACGGTGGCGGTGGTGGTGACCACGGCGCACTTGCCGGCCGCCCAGCGCAGTGCCGTCGCGTGGTCGTCCGCGGAGAAGTCGGCCACCGCGTCGGCGACGAGGAACGCCTGGAGGTCGCGCATCCACGCGTCGCAGGCGGTCATCAGCACGCCGATGTGGGCGTAGACGCCGGTGATGACGAGCTGGTCGCGGCCGAGGTCGCGCAGCCGCTGCTCCAGGTCGGTGCGGACGAAGCCGCTGTACTTCCACTTGGTCAGCACGGTGTCGTCCGGCCCGGGGGCGACCGCGTCGGCGATGGCCGCCGCGTGCTCGTCGGCGGGCAGGCCCGGGCCCCAGAAGTCCTGCTGCAGGCCGCGTTCGGCGGGGGTCTGGCCGCCGGGCTGCGCGGTGTAGAGGACCGGGATGCCGAGCCGGGCGGCCTCCTCCTTCAGTGCCGCCACGTTGCGCAGCAGGTCGGTGACGGGGGACGCCCCGGTCTCGTAGGCCGACAGGAAGTAGTTCTGCAGGTCGTGGACGAGCAGGACGGCGCGCGACGGGTCGGCCTTCCAGTCCACGCGGTTCGCGGGCAGGTCGCCGGCGGACGGCATGGGGTAGGGGGCGATGGCGGGCAGGGCCATGGTGCGGTGGGGTCCCTTCAGGACGGGTCGGGGTGGGGCGGGGCGGTTTCGGCGCTCAGGACTTTTCGGCGGCGCCGGTGGCGGCGGACCTGAGGTCCTTCTTGGAGATCTTGCCGACGCCGGTCTGCGGGAAGGCGTCCACGAACACCACGCGGTCGGGCACCTTGTAGGCGGCCAGGCCACGGGCCCGGACGAACTTCTTGACGGCGACGGGCGTCGGCCGCTCGGCGCCGGAGCGCAGGATCACGTAGGCGAGGGTGCGTTCGCCCAGGTACGGGTCGGGCTCGGCGACCACGTTGGCGTCGTGGACCGCGGGGTGGGCGAGCAGGTGGTTCTCCACCTCCTCGGCGGCGATCTTCTCACCGCCCCGGTTGATCTGGTCCTTGGCGCGGCCCTCGACGACGAGGTGGCCGGTGGGGGTGAGCCGGACGACGTCGCCGGTGCGGTAGAAGCCGTCCGCGGTGAAGGAGCGGGCGTTGTGCTCGGGCGCCTTCCAGTAGCCGCGGATGGTGTACGGGCCGCGGGTGAGCAGGTGGCCGGTCTCCCCCACGGGCAGGTCGTTGTCCTCGTCGTCCACGACGCGGATCTCGTCGTCCGGGGAGATGGGCCGCCCCTGGGTGGTGACGATGATCTCCTCGGGGTCGTCCAGCCGGGTGTAGTTCACCAGACCCTCGGCCATGCCGAACACCTGCTGGAGGGTGCAGCCGAGCGCGGGCCGCACCCGCCGGGCGGCCTCCTCGCTGAACTTGGCGCCACCCACCAGCAGGACGTCGAGGCTGCTCAGGTCGTACGAGGTGGCCGGCGCGGCCTCCGTCCAGACGAGTGCGAGCGGCGGGACGAGGCCGGTGAGGGTGACGCGTTCGCGTTCGATGAGCGGGAAGGCCACGTCGGGGGTGGGCTGCGGGCACAGCACGACGCGGGCGCCCGCATACAGGGCGCCGAGCGAACCGGGCGAGGAGAGCGGGAAGTTGTGGGCGGCGGGCAGCGCGCACAGGTAGACGCTGTGCTCGTCGACGCCGCACAGTTCGTTGGAGCCCCACAGCGAGTAGATGTAGTCGTCGTGGGTGCGCGGGATGAGCTTGGGGACGCCGGTGCTGCCGCCGGAGAGCTGGAGGAAGGCGAGGTCGTCCGGGGCTGGCTCGTCCCAGGGCGCCGCGCCCGCGGGCAGGTCGGCGGATACGTCGGCGGGTACGTCGGAGAGCGCCTCGAAGGCGCCCGGGTCGCCGCCGGTGACGAAGACGTGCCGCAGGCCCGGCGCCTGGTCCCGTACGGTCGCGGCCAGCGCGCGGTAGTCGTAGCCGCCGTGTTCGGCGGCGATGACGTAGGCGGCGGCCTCGGTGAACTCGCAGAAGTAGCGGATCTCGGTCTCGCGGTGCGCGGGCAGCGCGAAGACGGGGAGGGCGCCGAGGCGGAAGAGCGCGAAGACGACCTCGAAGAACTCGGCGACGTTCGGGAGCTGGACGACGACCCGGTCACCCCGGACGATGCCGCGTGCGTGGAAGCCGGCGGCGAGCCGGGTGGCGCGACGGTCGAGTTCCGCGTACGTCCAGCGGCGGCCCTCGCCGGCCGGATCGACGACGGCGATCCGGTCCGGGTGGGCGGCGGCCCGCTCGCGCAGCATCCGCCCGAAGGTCTCGCCGCGCCACCAGCCCGCGGCGCGGTAGCGCTCGGCGAACTCCGCGGGCCAGGTCGGCGCCTGGGAGTGGACGTAGGCGTACTGATCGGTCACAGCTCGGCTCCGACGGCGCTCAGGAAGGTACGGAACTTGGCGCCGGTCTCGGCGGTCTCGGCGGCGGGCTCGGAGGCGGCCACGACGCCCGCTCCGGCGTACAGGCGCAGGGCGCGCTCCTCGGCCTCGGCGCAGCGGATGGTCACCACCCACTCGCCGTCGCCGGACGCGTCGCCCCAGCCGACCATGCCGGTGAAGAAGCCGCGGTCGAACGGTTCGGTGTCGGCTATCACCTGGCGGGCGGTGTCGGTGGGGGTGCCGCAGACCGCCGGGGTGGGGTGCAGGGCGCAGGCCAGTTCCAGCGCGGAGGTCTCCGGTGCGGCGAGGGTGCCGGTGACGGTGGTGGACAGGTGCCACATGGTGGCGGTGCGCAGCAGGGTGGGCCGGCCGGGGACGTCGAGGTCGGCGCAGTACGGGGCGAGGGCCCGGTGGACGGCGTCCACGACGACGGCGTGCTCGTGCAGGTCCTTGGCGGACTCCAGCAGGGCGGCGGCCCGGCGGACGTCCTCGGCCAGGTCGTCGCTGCGCGGCGTGGAGCCGGCCAGGGGGTTGGCGACGACCCGGTGGCCACGGCGCGAGACGAGCAGTTCGGGGCTGGCGCCCAGAAGGGTGCGGCCGGGCGCGGTGGGCAGCGCGAAGGTGTAGCCGGAGGGGTCGCGGCGGGCCAGGCGCTGGAGCATCGCGGGGATGTCGAGCGCTTCGGGGGTGGTCAGTTCGAGGGTGCGGGCGAGGACGACCTTGCTGAACTCGCCGCGCCACATGCGCTCGACCGCGGCGGCCACGCCGGCGCCGTACTCCTCGGGGGCCGGTACGGGTCTGATGTCCCACCGGGCCGCGGCGGGCGGGTCGGCGGGCAGCGCGATCAGCGGGTCGGCGGTGAGCGGCGGCGCGGTCCGCGCGGTGGCGGGCACGGTGAGCGCGGCGGGGGCCGTCTGGTCGAAGGGCACGGCGCCGACGACCAGGGGCGCGCCGTGTCCGGCGGCCCGCGCGGCGTCGAGGGTGGCGGCGACCCGCTGCGGCAGGGGGCGTTCGTCGTGCGGGACTTCGCTGTGGGTGCCCTGCGCGAGGAGGGTGCGCGTGGGGGTGCCGAGGAAGCGGGCGCCGGGGGTGTAGGCGCCCAGGAGCGAGGTCGCCGCTCCTACGGCGGGGTGGGCCGGCTCGGCGAGGGGGACGTGCGTGGCGACTTCGGGTGCCGTCGGCACGGGAGCTCCAATTCTCGGAAGGCTGCGAGGTTCCGGGGCTGGCTGGTACGGGTGGTGGTGCGGAGGGGGTGAGCGGTCGTGCGGGGCGGGCGCTCCCGGCGGCCGGTGGGCGGCGGGGCGCGGCGCGGGTCACCGCAGGGTGGCGCCGCCGTCGACGTACAGCTCCTGCATCGTGATGTGCCGGGCGCGGTCGGAGGCGAGGAAGACGACCGCGTCCGCGATGTCGGAGGGGTCGGCGATCCGGCCGAGGGGGATGCCGGTGCGGTACGTCTGCGGGTCGCCGGCGATCACGCGGCGGGGTGCGTCGTCGTCGGTCCACAGCGCGCGTTGCATGGCGGTGTCGGTGGAGCCGGGCGCGACGATGTTGCAGCGCACGCCGCTGCGGGCGAGTTCGAGCCCCAGGCACTTGGTGTACATGGCCGCCGCGGCCTTGGAGGCGGCGTACGCGGCCATTCCGGTACGGGGGATCCCCGCGGCGTTGGAGCCGACGGTGACGATGCTTCCGGAGCCGCGTGTGGCCATGTGCGGGGCGACGGCGCGGGAGGTGTGGAAGACGCCGGTGGTGTTCACGGCGAAGGTGTCGGCCCAGTCGGCGTCGGAGAGCTCGGCGGCGGCGCCGGGGCGCAGGACGCCGGCCACGTTCACCAGGACGGCGATCGGGCCCAGTTCGCGTTCGACGCGTTCGACGGTGGCGTCCACCGCGGTGCGGTCGGTGACGTCCATGGCCTCGGTGGTGACCGGTCCCGCGGTGCCGCCTTCGGGCGGCGGGGCCGCGGGTGCGGTGCGGTCGGTGGCCACGACGTGGGCGCCCTGTCGCGCCAGGGCCGCGGCGACCGCGGCGCCGATGCCCTGCCCGGCGCCGGTCACCAGCGCGATGCGCCCGGTGAATTCGGCGCGGCCCGGTATGTGCTCAGGCATGAGCAACCTCCCCATTTTGTTAGGCAAGCCTAACCTAATATAGGACAGGTGCCCAGCCACTCCGGCATTCCGCGCGCACCCAGGGCAAATGGTTAGGCTAGCCTCACCTTATGCAAAACCAGCGTGCGAGCATAGCCGCCGGGTCCCGCGAACACGGAGCCGAGGGCGGCACGTTGCCGGACGCGGTGGCGCGAAAGGGTGCCCGGCCCCCTGCTCATGACCCGCACTTTGCCTCCGCGTGGCCCGGCACGGGCGCCGGGGCGGCCACCCCACGCCGGACCGTCGCGCTCGCCTCGGGGCAGCCGGTTGCCCGCTCCGGGCCGTCATCCGTAACCCACTCGCCGGGACCGGTCCGCCCGGCGTCATCGCCGAGGCCTCGCCGGGTGTCGTCGCGGGCGGCACGCTGACGGGTCCGGACAGCGGCTGTGCTCACCGTGGCAGCGCGTTCGCGGGCGATCGTCGCCGGCGATCCGATGCCGCTCATCACGGGCCACGGGGGGGTGCGGGGGGGGCGGTCATGACCGAGTCGGCCGCCGAGAAGCGCACGCCGGGCAAGGCGGGGCGGCAGTCGCACTTCCGCCGATTGGCTTTAAGGTTAGCCTTACCTTATGACAAAGCGGCAAGAGGTGTGACCTCTCGCCCCCGGGGAAAGGCCGGCATCAGTGGAACTCCGCGTCGAGCAGCTCACCGCCGGATACGCCGGCCACCCGGTCGTCGACGGGGTGGACCTGACGGTCGCGTCGGGCACGGTGGTGGCGGTGGTCGGTCCCAACGGCTGCGGCAAGTCCACGCTGCTGCGCTGCATGGCCCGTCTGCACGAGCCCGCGTCGGGCCGGGTGTTCGCGGGCGACGCCGACGTGTGGCAGCTCAAGCAGCGGGCGGCGGCCCACCGCATCGCACTGCTCCCCCAGTCCCCGCAGGCGCCCGAAGCGGTCACCGTGGCGGGCCTCGTCCGGTACGGACGCCACCCGCACCAGGGCCTGTTCCGCCAGTGGTCCCCCGAGGACGAACGGGCCGTGACGCGCGCCCTGGAGGCGACCGGCACCACCGGCCTGGCCGACCGCCGCCTCGACCAGCTCTCCGGCGGCCAGCGCCAGCGCTGCTGGCTGGCCATGGCCCTGGCCCAGGAGACCCCGGTCGTCCTGCTCGACGAACCCACCAGCGCCCTCGACATCGGCCACGCCGTGGAGGTGCTGGACCTGGTCCGCGAGGTCGCGGCGGCCGGGCGGACCATCGTCATGGTCGTCCACGATCTCGCGGCGGCGGCCCGGTACGCCGACACGGTCATCGCCATGCGGGCGGGCCGCGTGGTCGCCGCGGGCCCGCCGCGCGAGATCATCGACGCGGCGCTCGTGAAGGAGCTGTACGGCGTCGACGCGGAGATCCTCGCCGCGCCGTCCGACGGCTCCCCGGTGGTCGTCCCGACGGCCCGCGCGGCCGCGGAGCCCGTACGGTCCTGAAGCGCCCGTCCCCGGGAACGCGCCCGGCCCCGGGGACGTACCCGCCGTCCGCACGGCCGGGGCGGTGCGTCGGCCGAGCCGTACGGCCGCGACGGCACGGCGCCCGAGCAGCGCGCCTGAAGGTGCGCGGCCGGGGACACGACGCGCCCGCCCGGTGACGGACCCGCCGGCCCCCGGCCGGTTGCGCCTCAGGCCCGGCCCTCGGCCGGTGCCACTTCAGGCCCGTCCCCCGGCCGGTTGCGCCTCAGGCGATGATCTTCTCCAGGTCGTCCACGACCTGTCCGACGTCCGGCAGGGCGAGGCTGGCGCGCTGCGCCTGCCGGATGCGGGCGGCGATGCCGCGGTCGTCCAGGATCTCCCGGCAGACGGCGGCCACCGCCTCCGGCGCGGTGTCGGTCAGATGCCGTCCGAGGCCCAGCTCCTGCACCCGCCGGGCGTTGGAAGGCTGGTCGCCGAAGTTCGGGAGCACCGCCATGGGCGTGCCCGTGCGCACCGCTTCCCGGACGCTGTTGTAGCCGCCATGGGTGACGAACAGGTCGGCGCACTCCAGCAGCAGCGGCTGGGCGAGACGATCCGTCAGGCGGACGTGCGCGGCGGGCTCCACGCCGGCCGGCTCGATGCCGCCGGTCGCCACCACGGCCGTGCAGTCCAGTCGGGACAGGCCCGCGACGATCGTGGCCAGTTGCTCGGCCGGGTCGGTCATCCCCGCCGGCAGCGGCGTGCCCTCGGGCAGCACCTCGTGGAACATCGGCAGTGCGGTGCCCACCGCGGCGAACACCAGCGGCCGGTCGGTGGGCAGTTCGGCCACCCAGCCGGGCAGCCCGGCGGTGCGGTCGACGACGGTGGACTGGCGGTAGGCCAGGACCGTGGCCGGGAACTGGGCGAAGGAGTACGCGGCGGGCAGGTAGTCGAAGCGGCCGTGCGGGTAGAGCGAGCCGGGCGACTTCTGCACGGGCAGGCCCAGCCGCTCGCGCAGCCTGTTCAGCCCCGGCAGCAGGACCGCCGGGTCGAGCACGTTGACCGTGCCCGCGGGGATGGGCAACTGCGGGATGCCGAGCCGCTCGGCGAGCAGGCACGCGCCGAAGTCCATGCCGTCCCGGATGATGACGTCCGGGCGTACGGTGCGCGCGAGTTCGGCCAGGATGTCATGGCCCTGGACGGCCATGTCGCCGGCGAGCCGGTCGACCAGGATCCGCAGGTGCACGTCCTCGTCGGAAGCGGCGTCCGCGCCCTGCGCCTCGTCGACGTCCTGCTGCCAGCCCGACGCGAAGTCGATCCGTGGCAGACAGGCCTCCACCTGGACGGCGTCCGCGGCGAAGACGGGCGCCACGTCGGACGTCGTGGCCACCGTGACGTGGTGGCCGGCCCCGGCCAGGGCGCGGGCCAGGGGCAGCAGGGCTCTGCCGTGCGACGGTGAGCCGGTCGCGGTGCACAGGACGCGCATGGGTTCCTCTTCTCCGGGCGGGGGCGGTGCGATCACCGTAGGAAGCCCCGAAAACGTGTGTCAAAGAAAGGTGACGGCATACGGCGACATTGAGTCATCCGGCATGAACAGGCCGCCGGGTGGGCAATGCCGGGGCCATGATCCACCGCGGCGTTCCCGCACCACGGGCCGGGTGCGCGCAAGATGCGATCAGCGGCCGGCCGCCACACGATGGGATCACGCAGGCGCTGCGGCGCACGCCCGGCAGGAAGGCGGACAACCGACGTGGAGCACATCGACGACCGCTCGGCGCCGTCCGGCAGCGGCGGTGCGGCCGGGGCGGACTCCCCGGTCGAGGCCGCGCGCTCGTGCCTGACCCACTCAGCCGTCTGTCTGATGTCCCCGGCCGCGGTCCGGGCGCAGATGGGCGCGGACGACGAGGCGTGGGCGCGCTTCGCCGCGCACTGGGACGAGCTGGGCGAGGACCGGTACGCGGCCGAGCAGGGCACCCGCAGGCTGCGTCGGTACGGCCAGTTCTCCCTCACCCCGGCCACCGGGGAACTCGTCCAGCTTCCCCACACTCCGTTCGTGCAGCCGAAGGACACCAACCCGCTGTACGAGACGGTGGACCGGCACTTCGATCCGCTGACCGACGCGTTCGTCTCCGACCCGCTCCTGAAGCCGCTGTTCACCCTGCTGGGGCAGGCGGCGGCCGCTCTGGACGACGCCGGACGGTGGATCGTCAAGGTGCATCCCTTCCGGGTCGTGGCGACGGCCGACGACGCGGGCGACCCCACCCCGGAGGGCCGCCACAAGGACGGCGTCACGCTGGTGTCCTCCCTGCTCGTCAACCGCGACAACGCCACCGGCGGCCAGAGCAGCGTCTACACCCACGACGGGCGGGAGTTGCTGTCCACCACCCTGTACCGGCCGGGCAGCCTGCTGCTGTCGGACGACCGGGACTCGCTGCACTGCGTCTCCCCGATCCGGCCGATGGACCGCTCGCGTCCCGCCTACCGCGACGTGCTGGTGACCACCCTCACGGCCGCGTGAGGAGTGCCGTTCCCCACCGCGGCAGGCACCCACCGGGGCGCCGTTCCCCAGCATCGCCTGTCGCCCACCGGGGCGCCGTTCCCCACCGCCGAACGACCCGAACCGACGTGCCCCGACCCGATGGGTGACGCCTGACGTCTCACGGATGCGTGACCGCGACCGCCGGGCGTTCCGGGGCGCCCGCGGTCAGCTCCGTGAGGTCGTCCACACCGTCGCCCGGCCGGCCGTCGCGCGCCGCGCGCCAGCAGGCCGCCCGGACCAGCTCGCCGCACACCCGCGGGCCGCGGTCGCCGTCGCGCACCAGCTCGACCGACCGCGCCACCAGCGCCCTGACCGGTCCCGCGAGGGCGACGGTGTCCTCGGCGTCGGCGGGCACGTCCATGACCCGGACTTCCAGGGTCGGGTGGCGCGGATTGGGCCGTACGTCCCGGAACGGTACGTCGGCGTCGAGCATCGCCTCGGAGGCGTGCAGGGCCCGGGTGAGCTGCCGGTAGTCGTGGAGGGAGGTGACGTACGGCTGCGGGCCGAGCGCCGGGAAACGGCCCCGGACGACGGTGCGCCAGCTCGCGTACCCGGTGTCGCGGCCATCCGCGAACGGCGAGTTGGCGCTCAGCGCCATCAGCAGGGGCAGCCAGGGCCGACGCGCAGATCCGTACGCCCTCGGCGACCGCGGCACCGGCGGCGGCCGTCCGTACCGCGGCCAGCTCCCGGCGCAGGTCGCCGGCGCCCGCGCACGGTGGCGTCTTCACCTCGATCTGGCACCGGTCGAATGCACCGGAGACGAGGTCACCGGCCGTCCGCGCGGCCCGGGCGACGACGCGGTCGCCCGCCGGTACGAGAGCGCCGCTGCCGGGCGGGACGAGGAAGAACTCCTCCTCCACGCCGAGGGTGGGCGCCTGCCCCGGCTCCGCCGGAGGCGGCCCGGGACGCTGTGGACTGCTCACTTCCGCAGCATCGGCCGTCACGGTGGCCCTGTCGCGGCGCGCGGCGCGCGCGGGGCCCCGGGGTGCGCACGGGGTCCGTGCACCGCGCGAACGGCGATATCCGCCCGTCGTGGGATGAACGAGGTATCCGGGGTACCCGTGGCGCGTGTTCTTCATCAAACCGCCCGGCGTGTACGCGCCCCAGGAAGACACCGCGATGCTGGCCGCGGCCCTCCGGCGAGAGACGCTGCGGTCCGGCGCGGAGGTGCTGGACGTGGGCGCGGGCAGCGGTGCCCTGGCGGTCGCCGCGGCCCGGCACGGCGCCGGGCGGGTCACCGCGACGGACGCCGCGTTCGCCGCCGTCCTCACCACGCGGCTGAACGCCTGGTTCGCCGGGTACGGCGGCCGGGTGCGCGCGCACCGGGGGGACCTGCTGCGCCCGGTGTCCGGCCGCCGCTTCGACCTGGTCATGGCGAACCCGCCGTACGTGCCCTGCCCGGCGCCCGTGCTGCCGCGCGGCGGCCGGGCACGGGCGTGGGACGCCGGGCCGGACGGCCGGGCCGTACTGGACCGGCTGTGTGCGCAGGTGCCCGGGCTGCTGGCACCGGACGGTGTGCTGCTGCTCGTCCATTCGCAGCTCTGCGACCCCGGCCGGACCGTGGAACTGCTGACGGACGCCGGGCTCCGGACCGCGGTCACCGACCGGCGGTTCATCCCTTTCGGGCCCGTGATGCGCCGGCGTGCCCCGTGGCTGGAGGCCCAGGGGCTGATCGACCCGGGCCAGGACAAGGAAGAGCTGGTGGTGGTCCGTGCGCAGCGAGCCGCGTGAGCGGGAGGACGTACCGGAGCGCGAGGAGCCCGTACGCCCCGTCCGTAAGGAGGCGCGCCGGGTGGTCCAGGATCCCGGGGGCCCGGTGCTCATCGAGGGCCCGGTCGAGGTGGAGCTGGACGACGGGACCACGGCGCGTTCGGACCGGCCGTTCGTGGCGCTGTGCATGTGCCGCCGCAGCCGGAGCTTCCCGTGGTGCGACACCAGTCACCGCGGCCGCAAGCGGCCCCCGGCAGCGCGTACGGTCCAGGGCGCGGCCCCGCGGCGGGGCGGCGCGTCACAGCGGGGCGAACAGTGAGGACTCGCCCGCCCGCCAGGCGCTGAGCAGGTGCTCGCCCAGCCGGTCCTCCAGCAGCTCGGTGGCCGCGATGCCGAACGCGACGTCCGGGGCGAGCGCGGGCTCCTCCCGCAGCAGCCCCGTCACGATCTGGTGGCGCACCACCTGTTCGTGCACGGCGTCCGCCTCGACGTGCTCGGCGTAGAAGTGCACGGCCGCCCGCCCGGCCTCCAGCCGCTCCAGCGCCTGCGCGAGGCGGCGCGAGCCGGGGGACGAGGTGACCTCCACCCAGGCGAAGTGGCCGACCAGGGCGCCGCGGTGCGCGCGGTGCAGCCCGAAGAGCGACATCAGGTTGTTGACGGCGAGCATCTGCCGCGAGCAGGCGCCCAGGTAGCGGCCGTACGCGCTGTCCAGGCCGAGGTCGTCCATCAGGTCGGCGAAGAGCCGGGAGTGCACCCGGTCGGCGCGGCCCGCCCCGAACTCGTCGTACTCCACCGCCATCATCCCGGCCTTCGCCTGGCCCCACAGGCGCGGCACCACCCACAGGTGCGGGTCGGCCTCCTTGAGGTGGTACAGGGACCGCTGGGCCGCGTACTCGCGCAGATGCCAGGGCTCGCCCTTGTCGCACAGGAAGTGCGAGACGCCGTCACCGTCCGCCGGCTCCACCAGCAGGCCGTCCAGCAGCGTGTCCACGTCGTCCGGCCCGGGGACGTCGGCGCGCAGCGCGCCGAGGAAGGCGTGCTCCAGGGCGGCCCGGAAGCGCAGCAGCTCCGGGTCCCACTCCCAGGTGTCGGCCACCGCGTCGAAGCCCCGGTAGTGCAGCTCGTAGCAGAGGGCCAGGGCGAGGTGCAGGTCGTCGCCGTACGGGTCCGACGCCGCCACCGTACGGCTGTCCGGCAGGTGCGCGGTGCCGGGCGGCCGCTCCAGCGCGGACCCGACCGCCGCTGACAGCTCTCCGCGGGCCGGGGGGCGTTTCACGTCGCGGTCCTTCCCTTCACCCGTACGGGCACGGTGTGCCGTGTGGCCCACGGGTGCCCGCGGCGCCCCGGGGGAAACGCGGTGGCCTGGCCGTACGCGGCCGGATGGGCCGGGGCAGCCGGGGTCCGAGGGGCGGGCGGGCCGGGTCCGACGGTTCCGTGGGCCGGGCGGGGGCGGTCACCGGAGGTCCGAGGGCCGGGCGGGGGCGTCGGCGCGGTCCGGGGAGCGGTCCGGGGTCCGTGGCCTCGCCGGCCTGCCCGGCCGCCACGGGCGGCCCTGCTTCCGTCCCGGCTGCTCCGGCTTCCGGACGCCCTCCGGCACGTCCGGCTCGGCGAAGTGGGTCAGCTCGTGCAGGAGCTGCTTCATCTCCACGAGCAGTTCGCCGCTGGCCGCGGCCGCCGGCGGGTCGTGCTGCTCCCGGAAAGCGTCCGCGAGCCCGTCGTACAGCTCCTGCGCCCGCTCCCGGGCCCGGCGGTAGCGCTCCTCCGCCTCCTCCCGCACACTGTCCGCGATCAGGTCCTCCTCGGCCTGGCACAGCGTCGCCGCCTCGTCCGCGAGGTCCGCGTACCGCCGCAGGAACGCGGCGCCGGGCGCGGTCAGGCGGGCCTGCTCCCCCGCCGTGCCGGCCAGGGTGCGGGTGATGGCCGCGAGATGGGCGACGGCCCGTTCCCACACGGCGTCGGCCTTCTCGGGCGGCGGTGGGGGCGGCCCGGTACGGCGCAGCCGGAAGCCGGGGTTGAAGCGAGAGCTCTCGGCGTTCCATTCACGGGCGCTGGCCAGGGCCCGCAGCACCTGGCCGAGGCGGCGCGCGCGGTCGTTCCAGCCGGCCGCGTCCGTGGCGCTCCATTCCTCGCCGCGCAGGCCCTGGGCCATGGTCCGCAGCAGTTCGGCGCTCTCCCGGGGCAGCCGCCGCAGTTGGTCGTGCACGTTGCGCAGGTGCACCGGCGGGAGGACCAGCGCGTTCACGGCGATGCCGATGACCGCCCCGATCATGGTCTCGACGAGCCGGTGTCCGACCTCGGTCAGCGAGTAGGCGCCGTAGGTGATGACGAACAGGGCGGTGGTCGCGCCGTAGATGCCCTGGGCGCCCAGTCTGCGGTGGGTGCCGGCCAGCGTCGTCACCGGCAGCACGATCAGCATGGCGCCCAGCGTGCTGCCGTCGGTCGCGGCCATCGCCGCGGAGGCCAGCAGGGCGCCCAGCACGATCACCACGAGCTGCTGGAGCCCGGACCGCAGCGAGCGGTAGACGGTGGCGTCGACCAGCGCCAGCGCCGTCCAGGGGGCCATCAGGGCCAGCGGCGCGTTCAGCCACCAGCCCGTCAGCGCCCAGGCCGCGACCGCGGCGCCGGCCGCTTTCAGCGACTGGACGACGGTGTCCCGCTCCGGCCCCGCCCCCCGCAGCGCGGCGCGCACCGTGCGGCCGACCGCGGTCGCCTCCCACCACACCCGCCGCCACCCGGCCGTGCGCCTCGCCTCCGCCAACTCCGCCTCCCGGGCTCACTCCTGTGCGGGTCGGGTCCCCCGCGGTCATCGGTGGCCCGGCGCGCTGGGTACCCATGATCGACCGCGCCAGTCCCGGCGGCGCGGCGCGGGGGCCACCCGGCGCAGGGTGCGGTCGATGGCGCGGAGGGTGTGGTCGGAGGGGTGCTCGGTGGCGCGGAGGGGTGGTCGGTGGCGCGGAGGCCGTGGACGGCGTCTCCGTACGGCGCCGCCGGAGGCCGGGCGCGTGCCCGGACACATGCCCGGACGCGCGGCCCGGACGCACGCCACAGCGCGAGGACGGCGACCGCCGCGCCGCCTTCGAACGCCTCTGCCGGTCCGTCTGCCGCACGGGTGATCCCGGGCACCCGTAGGGGTGGTCGTACGGACCGTGGCGCTTCGAAAGCCGGGGTGTCCGCCTTGACTGGGTGTGCGCCTCGTCCGCGTCCCCGTACCGCTCCCCCGCCCTCGCCCCCTCCACCCCCGAGCACCGTGGAAGTCCTCACCCTGATGCGTATCCGTTCCGCAGTCGTCACAGCGCTCGCCGCGGCCGGCGCGGCCACCCTGGCCACACAGCCCGCCGCCGCGAACCCGGCGTCGAGTCCGTCGGTCTCCGCCCTCACCGAGTCCGAGGTCGTCCGGCTCCTGCGCATTCCGCTGAGCGAGTCCAACGTCAAGGCGGTCCTGGGCCTCGTCGAAATCGCCGCCCGGCCGCTCAACATGGAGAAGGGCGCCTCGCTCACCGGGAAGTGACCCATCGGGCAGACGCCCGCAGGGCGCACACACGTGCGGGCCACTACGCGCGTGTGCGCCCCCGTCTGCGCCTGCCCGCCCCCTCGCCCCGGCGGCACCGTGGAGGACGAGACCGGTACCCCGGACCTTCGACGAGGAGAGCGAAGTGATCCACATCAGCGAGACGCTCATACTGCAGACGGTCGAGGAATTCCTCACCGCGGAGGAGATCTCCCGGCTGATCAAGATCATGGACAGCGAGGCGGCCGGCTGGCGGCCCCGGCACCAGGCCGAGGTGCTCAAGGCCCCCGCGACCGCCCAGGAGGTCCTGGCCGACGCCACCCGGCGGGCCCTGCCCGCGATCCGGCGCAGCATGCCGTCCATCGCCGAGGCCGGTCACTGGGGTTACACCGAACTCGCCGTGGGCCAGGGCGTGCCCACCCACCTCGACGGCATCAGCAGCCCGCGGACACCGCCCCGGCGCATCGGCCGGATCGGGGTGACGATCGCGGACGCGGCGGAAGGCGGCCGGTTCTACATCGAGACGACGTCGGACTCCGCGCCCTGGACCGACACGCTGCTGGGCGCGGCCGACGGGTACGAGCCGGACACCCCGCTCAGCCGCAGCCTGCCGCACGGCCCCGCCGTCCACGAGGACACCCCGCAGTGGCTGAGCACGCCGCGCAAGAGCCGGTGGCTGACGGACGCCGGGCCGGGGGTGGCCGTCGCGTACGGCGCGCAGGTCATCCACGGCGTCACACCGGTGCTCCGGGGCCGGGTGCGCAAGTTCGTCACCGACCTCGTGGACACGGCGACGGCCTGACGACGCAAACGGGACCGGGCGGGACCCCGCCGGGCCCGCACCGCGCCCTCAACGCCGTACGACCCGCACGCGCGACACCCCGAGCAGTCCGGCCAGCGGCACCTCGGCCGAGGTCTGCTCCGGGCTCACCGCGAGGCCCTGTTCCCGCACCAGGTCCAGGAGCCGTTCGGCGAGCGGCATGACCATGTGCCGTCCCCAGCACCGCTCGTTGGCGTGTCCGAAGGGGAGGTAACCGGGCTGGTCGTCGGGGTCCAGCGCCGCCCAGCGCTCGGGGCGGAACTCGTCCGGCGCGTCCCACAGGGCCGGGTCGCGGTGGCTGAGCAGCGGCAGCAGCAGGACGTCGTCGGCCGGCCCGATCCGGTCGTCGAGGGCCGCGAATTCCGGCGACGCGACCCGCAGCAGATTCCACGAGGGCGGCAGCAGCCGCATGGCCTCGTGGAGGATGTGGCGGTTGGGTACGCCGTCGTCGAAGGGCGAGCCGAGCCAGAGCGCGTTGGCGACGAGCGTGGACACGGTGAAGCACACCGGTGCCGCGGCCCGCCGGTACAGGCCCATGGCGTGGCGCCGGTCGCCGTAGCCCGCCGCGGCGGCGGTGAGCCCCGCCAGGCGGGAGACCGGCGCACCGGCACCAGGGCACCCCGGCAGCGCGGCGCCGGCCGCGATCACCGTCCAGGTCAGTTTGGGTGTCCATTCCAGTTTGCGGTCCACCAGTACCTGGAGCCGGAAAGGATCGGACCCGAAAACCAGGTCACGCAGATGGAGATGCCCCGCCTGCGGCCATTCCCCGGAAAGGTCGGCCGCCTTTCCGGTGTCGTTTTCCGGCTTTCCCAGCGCCGCGCGGACGTCCTGCGAAACGGCCCGCATGACGGCGGAGGATTCCGGGCGGCTGATGTCCCTGCCCTGCAACGGCTTGAAGGTCGGCCGCTCGGCCGCGTTGGCCGGTCTGCTGCGCAGCACGGCGTCGATCAGTTCGGGCCCGGCGACGCCGACCGTGCCGGCCTCCAGCCGGAAGACGTCCGCACCGCGGTGCTCGCTCAACAACCGGCCGAGCCGCGGCGCGAAGACCGTGACCCGGTCGCTCCGGTCCGTACCGTACGTACGCATCGGCGGCCTCCGAGAGCCTGGATGGGGAACTTCCGGGTCACGTGCCGATCAGTACCAGATGTACCAGGCGTACGCCTTCAGGCTCTTCTCGCCCTTGAACTTCTTCTTCAGGGAATTGACCAGCTTCATGACAGCACCTCCGAGGGACGGCGAACTGACTGAACCGTGCTCCGACTCAGGCGGAACCGGCACGGCGGATATCCACCACCGCCACAGAATCCGGCTTTCCACTTGCAGTCACCGGAAAGTGAAGCCGAGCACGAAAGACCCGTCAATGTGGCGTGGATCACCGTAAAATCCCGGCATTACGGGTTTGATTCCCCACGGTTACCGGACGCCACGGGGCACCGGGCCCCGCCGGCTCGCGTCCGGGCCCGGCCTGGGGCGGACGGGCCGGACGGGCCGGGCGGACCGGGCGGACCGGGCGGACCGACCAGGGCGCGTGACCCAGCCCGTTCCCCCTTCCTCGCCCCTTCCTCGCCCTCGCCCCCCGTCCCCGTCGTCGGCGTGCTCCGCGACCACGCGACCAGTCGGCGAAGGTCACGGCCTCCTCGCGGGTCAGGGCCCGGGCCGCCCGCTCGGCCTTGTGCTCCGCGAGGACGGTCCGCAGCATCTCGGTCACTTCACTCATACCGGAAAAGCCGTGAATATCCTGCATACGGTCACTCTCGCAAGCCCCGGAGGCGGCCCGGGACGCGTAACAGGCCCGGGAGGCGCGGGAAGCCCGGGAGGCGCGGAAGGTTCGGCAGACACGGCAGGTACGGCTGGACGATGAACGGCAGCCGTCCCGCGCGGCGTGGGGTCCGGCCCTCACCCCGTGGGCCGATGGCGGTGCTGGCCCCGGTTGTTCTGCGCGTGGCGGGCGGCGGGGGGCGGGGCGGTGGCGATGTCGAGTTGGCGGACGAACTGGTGGAAGCAGAGCAGCACGGTCAGCGGCGGGAGGCCCGCCACGGCGACGCCCGCCGGGGAGGGGTGTACGCGGGCGACGCACAGCAGCGTGGCCACGGCGGCGAAGAAGATCACGACGGCCCAGGAATGCAGCGTACGGCGCCGGTAGACGCGGGCGCGCAGGATGGACAGGGTGGCCACGACCCAGGGGCCGTAGATCAGCAGTGGCCACAGCCCCGCGATGTCCGCCGGTGCGACGCCGTTCGCAATGGCGCGCAGCGACGGGTAGGAGGCCACCGCGCCCAGCGCGGCGACGGCGACCGCGATCGCCGCCGTCATCAGTACGGACGTCGCGCTCAGCAGGCGCCTCCAGGACCAGCCGGTGGACCCCGGGCCGGCGTGCGGGTGGGCGCCGTCGGTCCGTTCGGCGAGGTCGGCGGGACCGGCCGGGCCGAACGCCGGCTCGTCCGGCACGAAGGCGGACCCGTCCGGGCCGAACACGGCCCCGTCCTGGTCGAACGCGGCCCCGTCCTGGTCGAACGCGGGCTCGTCCGGGAGGAAGACGGCCCGGGAGGAGCTGAAGACGGCCTCCCCCGGGTGGTAGACGGCCTCCCCGGGATGGAAGGCGGCCTCCCCGGGGTAGTAGACGACGTCGTCAGGGTGGAGGGTGGCGTCGCCGAGGTGGTAGCCGTCGTTGAGGTGGTACCCGCCGCCGTCGACGTGAAAGGCGGCGTCGTTGACGTGGAAGGCGCCGTCGTTGGGATAGTGGCCGAAGCCGTCCGGGTGGAAGCCGCCCTCCGGGGCCGGGAAGATGTGCTCCGCGGCCGGGAACGCGGCGTCCGGGCGGCCGGCCACCGGGGGCTGTTCCGTGGCGTCCCACAGCTCGGCCAGCTCGTGGCCCAGCTCTTCGACAACGGCGGCGTCCCACCCGTCGTCGGCCGTCGCCCGGCCCAGGGGCCCGTCGTGCGGGTACGGAATGCCGCCGGGGAAGGCGACGGGCTCTTCCGTACTCTGGCGTGGCAACCGGTGCCGGCCGGTACCGGGAGGCACGGGGACCCGCGGGGTGTCGTTCACAACAGCTCTCACAGGAATCGGTGGTGGCCGGTGGGGAAGGAGCCGGCCGACGCGCCGCCCGGCGGGGCGGCGGGCGGCGGAGGAGCTGTTACCGGTCGTCCTTGATGCCGTCGAGGGCGGCCAGCAGTTGTTCCAGCAGGTCGCCGGTGTACTCCAGCCGGACGCGCTGCCCGGGGCGCAGCAGGTGGACGTCGGGGCGGACATCGGGCGTGCCGCGGGGCACGGTGGAACTCAGCTCCCAGGTGCCGAGCTGCCGCGTGGGGGAAACGATCGTGTCAGTCATACGTCGTCAACGAATGCGCCTCACAGCGGGTGACTGCGGCATACGGGCGAATCAGAATTAAGATAACTAATTCCTCATAACGGTACTTCGGTGCCGGAACCGGCAGCAGTCGCACCGGCACGAGTGGAACAGACCGGGCGCCGTACGGCCGCCCCATCGGGCCACCGCCCCATGGCACGCCACTGACCAGCGACAACACCATAAGGGGAGAGTCGCGGACAAAGGGTCAGAATCCCCGGCAGAACTGACGCTTTCTCCCCCGCCGTTCCTGGCCGTTCCGTGCCGTTCCTAGCCGTTCCGTGCTGTTCTTTGCTGTTCTTTGCTGTTCTTTGCTGTTCCGTGCCTCTTCGCCGGATCGAACAACGGTGCCGTACGCCCAGATGGGCAGCCACCCACACCTCACTCACCGCAGTCGAGCTTCACCACGGTCGCAACGACCGAGCCCGAGTCGCTGAAGATCGCCGGCCAACGTGGAGGGTGTGGAAGGTGTTGCCGGAGCCGTACCCGTCGCCCTCGGGGGCGGAAGGTTTCGCCCCGCATCCGGCCGTCGCGGATCCGCAGATCCTCTGCGAAGTCGTGCGCCCGCGCCAACCCCGCAGACGCGGCCGTCATCGCCCAGCCCTTTCCCCGGGGTTCGCCAGGAGGCCCCAGCCGGTCCACGACGACCGCCGGGTATGGCTCGTGGCCCTCCAGCAGCATGTCCACCGCCGAGCGCACCGCACACATGTCCTCGCCGTCCAGCGGCCGTTCGCGGTAGACGGGCGCGTAGCCCGCGGCGATCAGCAGGCTGTTGCGCTCGCGCAGCGGTACGTCCAGGTGGTGGGCCAGGCGCAGCACCATCTTCTGGCTGGGCCGGGCGCGCCCGGTCTCCACGCAGGACAGGTGCCGCGACGAGGTGTCGGCGCGCAGGGCCAGCTCCAGTTGGCTGAGCTTGCGCCGCAGCCGCCATGCGCGCAACAGCACACCGGCCCGCGGTGGTTGATCCACTCCCATGCGGCCGACCCTACCGACGCCCGGGAAGACCGGCCATGACCTCCCAGGTCATGACACCCGCCCACGCCCCGCGCCCCACACGGGGGCGCCACCCGACGAGGGCGTGGGCGTGAGTGTGGGCATGGGCGTGGGGCGTGAGCAACCGCCCACGCCCCACGGCCCCACGGCCCCACGCCCCTGACGCCCGCGCGCCGGGGATCGGGCGCCCGCACCCGCTCCAGGCCCTCGCTGCCGGCCTGGTGGAAGGAGAACTAGGCCCCGGGGACCAGGGTCCGTTCGCGGGCGAGGGACGAGGTGGTGGTGTCGCCGTTGAGGGTGAGGCGGCCGTTGGGCCACAGGATGACCGCGTCGTCGCTGCGGGTGGTGCCGCCGCCGAAGGCGCCGACGGCGGCGAGGCTGACGGTGCTCCAGGCCGGTTCCGCGGCGCGCAGGGTGTGCTCGCCGGCCAGGCTCTTGGCGCCGACCTTGTCGTAGGTGGTCACTTCGCCGTCGGACCAGCGTACGAAGAGGTTCTGGTCACCGGTGGCGGGGTTGAAGTCGCCGGCGGCCAGGTCACGGGCGTGCGGCCAGGTGGTGTTGGGCGCGACCAAGCGGGTTTCGGCGTGGAAGCCGGCCGCGTCGACGTTGGTGAAGAGGGTGACGCGGCCGTTGGCCCACTGCACCACCACGTCGTCGCTGCGGGTGGTGCCGCCGCCGAAGCGGCCGGCGGCCATGCCCACCGCCTGCGTCCAGGTGCTGTTGGGTGCCTTGAGCTGGACGGCGTTCTTGAGCTTGTTGGTCTCGTTGACGTCCTTGTACAGGGTGACCTTGCCGTCCGCCCAGCGCACCAGCAGGTCGCCGGTGCCGTCGCCGGTGAAGTCACCGGCGGTCATGACCTGGGCCTTGTTCCACTCCGCGCTCTTGGCCAACTGCACGTCCTTGCCGAAACCATAGGCACCGTTGCCGGGGTAGAGGGAGACCTCCCCGTCCGACCAGCGCACGATCAGGTCGCTGGTGCCCTTGCGCACCGAGGCGCTGTGGAAGCGGCCGGCGGTCAGCGCGCGGGCGTGCTGCCAGGTGCCGGCACCGCCCATCGTGTACTTGCCGTCCAGCGGCAGGTCGGCGACGGCCTGCCGGTAGAGCCAGGTGGCGTCGTCGTCGAACTGGGATGTGTAGGAGGTGTGGTCGTACAGGCCGCCGGTCTTGTAGCCGCCGATGACACCGACGAGGTTGCCGCGCCGGCCGTCGAAGTCCTCCAAGAACGGGCCGCCGCTGACGCCGGCCCGGTAGCCGTCGCAGCGGATCTCCATGAAGCGGCCCGCGTAGGCGCGGGTGTCGTCGGTGCACGACAGCGGCGTCTTCTGCCCGCCGGGATAACCGACGGCCGTCACGCTCTCGCGGGCCAGGCGCGCGGTGTCGACGGGGGTCAGGGTGTTGCCGGGCCCGGCGGCGTCCTCCAGGAGCCGGCCCTGGGCGTTGGGGCCGACGCGCAGGAAGGCGAAGTCGACGTCGTCGTCGGCGGGGTCCTGCTGGTAGCGGTGGTCGATCCAGACCTTGCCGTCCTGCACGGGAAAGATGCCGTACGGCATCTCCCCGGCCTGGCCGGCCTTGGTGGCCCCGGCCCGGTAGCCGGGCACGAAAGCGGCGTTGCGCAGCGAGGTGTTGCCCTTCATGCAGTGCGCGGCGGTCACCACCAGGCTCTTGGTCGGCGAGGTGACGCTGCTGGCGGTGCAGAACTGGTTCGCCGTGGCGGTTCCGTCCTGGCCGCGCAGCAGGAACACGCCCACCGTGGCGATGCCCTCGGCCACCTGGTGGCTCGGCTCCGCGGACCGCTTGCGCCGTACACCGGGGGCCGGCTGGTCGCCCTCGCTCTTCGCCCCGGCCTCGGCCGTTTCCACCGGCACGGCACTGCGGATGCGCTCCGGCGTCCAGTAGCGCGCGGTCTCCTTGGCCTGACGCGCCTGCTCGGCAGGCACGTCCCCCGATGTGCCGGGGGCGGCGGACGGGCCGCTCGGCAGCGGGACGGCGACAGCGGTGGCCGCTGTCGGGGCGGCGAGGGCGAGCGAGGCACAGGCGCCGATGGCGGCAGCCCGCAGCCGAAGTATTCGTCTCATTTTCACTTATCCATGGGCAGAAGTGACCGGACCGGGGCCCGGTCATCCGATGTGGGGTGGGAAGAAAAGTCAGGAGGTGCGGGGCCCGCCCGCAGGCGAGGTGACCGTCAGGAGGTGCGGGGCCCGCCGGGGGGGACCGTCAGAAGGTGCGGGGCCCGCTCGCGGGTGAGGTGACCGTCAGGACGAAGTCGAGCACGGCCCCGGACGGGGTCGCCAGACGGAGGGTGTACGTGCCGGAGTGCCGGCCGGCGCACAGGGCCGGCAGCGTGACCCGGCCGTCCGCATCGGCGGGCGGCAGAGTCCATGTACGTACCGGCTCGCCGTGCGCGTCCCCGACGTACGGGCCGCCCGTACCGAACTCGGTTTTCGGGCCGCTCGAACCGGGCTCGACGTGCGAGCCGCCCGTACCCGGCTCGACGCACGGTCCGCCCGTACCGGGAGCGACGTACGGGCCGTCCGTGCTGGGCACGAGCTTGCCGTCCCGGTCCGCGGTGAGCACGGTGGCCTTGATCCGTACGCCGGCGGCGGGCCGGGCGCGGTACGTGGCCGCGAGCGGCGGGAGGTCGGGGAAGCGGCTGCCGGTCTCGGCCCGCAGCAGCTCGGGCAGGCGCTCTTGCGCAGCCGGGTCCCACAGGCGCAGGCCGTCGGCCGCGGGTTCGGCGGCCGGGCGGACGGTGACGGTCAGGACGACGGCCGGGCCGCGTACGCCGGCAGCGGTCGCGGTGACCGTGAGGCGGCCGGGGCGGCCGCCGGCCTGGAGCGCGGGGGCGGTGGCGATGCCCTCGCGGCCGGACGTCACCGACGCCGTGGTCTCCTCATCGACGCCGGAGAAGTGCCCACCGGTCGGACCCGTGACACGGAAGGTGACCCGAACCCCGGGCACGGCGTGGCCGTGGGCATCGACGGCACGGACCTGCGCAGGCCGGCCGACAGCCCGGCCTGCTTCCGCCTCCAGCTTCTGCACACCGACGCGCTCCAGGCGACTGACAGCACGGTGCCCCGGGGCCGGCCGGGGCTCGGGGGCCGGATCCGGAACGGGCTTGCGGGCAGGCTTCGAGACGGGCTCGCGGCCGGGCTTCGGAGCCGGCTCGCGGCCGGGCTCGGCCACCGGGCGCTGTGATGTGCCAGGCCGGTCCGCCCCCTGGCCGCCCATTCCCCCGGACGTACGGTCCGCCGGGCCACCCCCCGCGGCAGCAGGCACCGGCCTTCCGGCCCCCGGGCCAGGACCGGGGGCCACGTGAGCCCGGGACCCCCGATCCGCCGGGTCCGGGCGATGCGGCGTGGCGGGCGTATTGTCCGGGATCTCGGTGACCTTGGTGCCGCGGTAGGTGTCCATCCACTGCCGTACGGCTTTCACGTACGCGCGGGAGTTGTTGTAGCTGAGCACCGCCCGGTCGAGGTCGGCGGGGCGGCTCAGGTCCCGGTCCCCGGCACACAGATAACGGGCGGTCCCCAGAGCGGCATCGAAAATGTTGTTGGGGTCCTTGACGCCATCACCGTTGCCGTCAGCGCCCCAACTGGCCCACGTGGACGGAATGAACTGCGTCGGACCGACCGCCCGGTCGAAGGCGGCATCCCCGTCCCACCGGCCGCCGTCGGTGTCCCGGATCAACGCGAACTGCACACCGTCCAGCCGCGGCCCGCGGATCGGCCGGGCCGTCGAACCGTCGGCACGCAGGCCGTAACCCGAAGCGTGCACGGACTCCACCCGCCCGATGCCCGCCACCAGCTCCCACGGCAGATGGCACGACGGCTGACTGCCGTGCAGCGCCTCCTCGGCCTTGCGGTAGGCGGCCAGCGCGGTCGCGGGAACACCCGCGGTGCTCGCCGTCCCGGCGCCATCACCGGCCACGGGGTCGTTGCCCCGGCCGTCGCGCAGCAGATTGGGCAGGTCGAGCGCGGGCACACCACGGGGCCGGGCCTGCGCGCTGCCGGGCCCGGAACCGGCCTCATCGGCGCCGGCACGCGCGGGCCCACCGAGCGGCAGGGGGCTGATGGCGGCAGCGGCGGTCAGGCTGGCGGCCAGCGCGCACACGCACAGGCCCTGCCGCACACGGCGCGCGACCAGAGCAGGCAGGGGGGACAACGGTTTCACGGGCGGGCAGGTCCTTGGCGTACGAAGGGAGAGCGGGACGGCGGGGATGGTGCCGTTTTTCGTTGCGGCCCATGAAAGACTTAATCGAGCCTGGAATAAACCGGCCCAACTCGAGCCGGCCCAGCAGGACTTCTACCTCCCGAGCGCCGTCAAGGCTGGGAGCATCAAAGTGTGTGCGTTCCAAAAGGCCAGTCATGGCCGATTCCTATCCCCGTTCATGTTCAGTGGCACTGCTAGGAGTTCCGACGTCCGTCGGCCCACCGCGCACGAAACCTTGTGATGGTTCAACCATCGCCTTGAACAAGCACTACTTCCCCCATGGCCAATCAAATCTGTTCGGAGATCACTGGTCGGAGATCTCCTCAAGAAGAGAGGCGTCGCCGCGAGAAGACACGGCAAAGACCCCCCCGTTTGCGACCGGGCATCAATCCATGGCCAGGCATCAGGAGCCTGAAGAGCCACGGGGCTTCGCGGTCGCTGGTCGACGGCGGGTCAGGCCGTCCGAACAGGGACATTACCTCGCGTTAACGACTGGCCACAACTTAACCCCGCGTGTGCATGGTCACAGCAACCATCGACCGGTCACGCCAGGCCAATACCTACCCGAGGGCCGGAAGAAACTGTTTCCTTTTCAACTTGAGGTGCCGCATACAAACATGCCGCCGGGCCAGGCAAGGCTCCCGCCATCGGCCTGTTGGCCTGCCGTTGTGCACACCACCCAACTTTGCGATCATGCGTGGAGCGCCCATATGCCTTACGGCAAGGAGAAGTGAGTTGTTGTTCAAGAGGACCAAGCGCAAGCGCAAGGATTCTGACCTCGAGGACGCCAAGAGCTCCAAGGGATCCAAGAGCTACAGGAAGACCGCGTGGCCGGCCACGGGAGGCAAGGTCTCCGACGAGGAGGCCCTGGCGGCGGTTGTAGCCTCCACCACTGTCATCAGCTAATCAGCGGCGCACTGGCTGCCTGTCCGGCAAGGGCAGGCAGCCAGTGCGTTGTGGTCTCCCGTGTTCTTGCAGCGTGCCGACTCCATCCGGAGTTCGGACTCGCCGAGCTGGGTGGCCGCACCTGCCAGCTCTTCGCCTAGGGCAGCACATCAGGAGATCTTAAGGCTGGGACCGGGTTGGGTCGTTGGTCCGGGCATGTTGCTGGTTGTGACGGCTGAGTAGATGGCCGAGAGAAACGCCGAACCACACGCTTCGGCTGGGCTGTTGGGGCGGCGGTTGAACCCGCCGGAGCCTCGACGCGTTCGCCCAGTTCGCCGGGGGTGCTGGCGAAGTCGCCAAGGGAAGAACACATGGACTTGCCCCGGGGCCCGGGGAGACGGTGTCCTCGTCCACCGGTCCGGCTGCATTCATGCCAAACGGCTGGACGCTCGGAATGTGCGCCGCCCACGGCTGTTGCTGTGTCGTGCGCAGCCCGCGGGTAGCCACGGGCAGAGCAGCACACAGCCCCACGGCGCCCAGCCCTTTTTGAACGACGTCATCTTCGGCGTGTGGAGCGGCCTCTTTCCCAGCGCAACCCGCGTCGGGGCGGCGTTGCGGGCCGGCTGTGTGCCCGACGGCGGAGAGTGCCACCCGAGCCCCAGAGCCCCGTGCCGCCTTCGAGTGAAGGCGTGCGACTTTGTAGAACTTCCTTGAGCGCCAACGCCGGGGTTTTCTACGTTCGTTGGCATGGAAGAGGGCGCCGCGTCACCCGCCCCCGAACTTCCGGCCGCCGAAGTAGCCGACGCGCTGCCCCTCGATGCCTCCTCCATCGAGGCGACCTGCGCCCGCGCCCTTCGCCCCCGCCGCCTGCTGACGGGCCGCGAACTGGCGGAGACGGCCACCCGACGGACACCCGCGCGCTGACGCCCTTGGCCCAGGCCGCCGCCCAGAACGCCACCCGACTGCTGGGACTTGCTGGAGGACGACCGGATTGAGGTGTCCCTGGAAGAGGAGCGTGCGGCCTCCCCCCGACGGCTGCGGCGCGCAGGGCATGAGGGCGGTCGGCACCGCGTCGTAGGTGGCGGCCCATCCGTAGCGCCGCAGGAGGAACAGGCGGCGCCGCTGTGCGTCGATGATGTCCGGGAGCCGGGCGAGATCGACGGCGGGATGGTCGAGGCCGGCGGGCGGACGGGGCCTACCGGGACGGTTGGGGGATGCCGCTTCAGTCGCGGACGCGGCCGCGGCCGACCGACACCGTCACGTGACGGACATCACGCAGTAAAGGGGCGCATTTGGGCGGAACCGGGACGGTATGGAGGCGGTCTGTGGGGGTGTTGGGGTCGACGTCCGGTTGGCCCGTCACCTCACGTTGTTCCAGGAGTCGCTGCCGTGATCCGTACGCCGTCCGTTCCCCGTGCCCTGCTGCCGCTGCCCGCGGCCGCCGGGCTGCTGCTCGTCACCGCCTGCGGCGGCCCGGCCGGCGAGGAGAGCGGGGCGCGGGACGTGACGGTCGCCATGGCGCCGGCCGACCGGGCCACCGGCGTCGCCCCCGGCTCCCCGGTCGCCCTGAGGGTGACCGGGGGTCAGGGCACCCTCGCCGACGTGAGCGTCACCGACCAGCGCGGGCAGCGCCTCGACGGCTCGCTCTCCGCCGACGGCCGCTCCTGGACCTCCGTCCCGGCCACCCGGCCCAGCAGCACCTACACCCTCGCCTACACCGCCAAGAGCGCGGACGGGAGCAGGCGGAACGGCTCCGGTACGGTCACCACCGCCGCGCCGGAGAAGCCCAACAAGCTGGAGCTCCGGCCCGGCAACGGGGCGACCGTCGGCGTCGCGCAGCCGGTCTCGGTCCTCTTCGACCACCGCGTCGGCGACGCCGAGAAGGTGGACATCGAGCGGAACCTGCGCGTCGAGACCTCGCCGAGGACCGAGGGTTCCTGGGGCTGGGTGAAGGACTCCGGCGGCCACGACCGGATCGACTGGCGGCCCAGGGACTTCTGGAAGCCGGGGACCAAGGTCTCGCTCAAGGGCGAAATCGCCGGTCTGCCCAGCGGCCAGGGCCGCTACTTCGCCCGGAACTACGCCACGTCGTTCACCATCGGCGAGAACCGCGTCGTCACCGTGGATGTCGCCGGGCACCGCATGGCGGTCACCGAGGGCGGCAAGGCCGTGGCCTCGTACCCGATATCCGCGGGCTCCGACACCTACCCCACCCGAGGTGGCACGCACGTCGTCCTAGCCAAGAACGCCAAGGAGACGATGAAGTCCGCGACGGTCGGCCTGGGCGACGCCTACCCGAGCCTGCCCACCACCTCGGTCATCCACCTGACGTCCTCCGGCACCTTCATCCATGCCGCCGACTGGAACGCGGACCAAATCGGCGCGGCCAACACCAGCCACGGCTGCGTCGGCATGCTCAGCTCCGACGCCAGAAAGCTCTTCGACCGCGTCCTGATCGGTGACCCGGTGATCGTGAAGAACACCCGGAACACCGAGATCACCGAACCCGGCAACGGCTTCGGCGCCTGGCAGATGGACTGGCCGGCCTGGAAGAAGCGCAGCGCCCTCAAGGGCTGACCGCCCGGCTGTCGCCGCCTTGCGCCCGGTGTCCGCCAACCGGCCAGCGTTGGGGGCGCGGAAGCCACACCACCGGCGGCCCGCGCCCCAAACCGGCCGGGCGCCGCTCAGAAGTGGGACGCGAACGGGGCCTTCACCCGCCGGGAGAACAGGTCGCGGAGCGTGGCGGCGACCAGGTAACCGGCGGCGCAGCCCGCCGTGTTGGCCAGCAGGTCGTTGACGTCGGCCGTGCGCCCGGACGCGGTCAGGTACTGCGTCGCCTCGATCGTGAGGGAGGCGAGGAAACCCGCGGCGCAGGCCCTACGGAACCCGCCGCGGACGACCGCGAGGAAGATGCCGCCGGGCACGAACATCAGCGTGTTCAGGAGGAAGTCGACGACGTCCGCGGAGTTGGTCACATCGAGCAGCTCGACGTTCACCGCCTGACCGCCCCCGGACCGGGTGCCGAACGTCAGCCCCACGACACCGGCGGCCCACAGCCAGCCCAGGGCCGCGACCGCGCGCAGTGCGACCCGCCGCGGCCGACCGGCGAAGGCCGACGCCACGGCGATGAGGAGGCATCCGAGGGCGCCCACCGCGAGGGCCACACCGAAAGACACGTCCACACCTCCTTCCCCGGGAGACCGGACCACCAGGCCCCGGGGTACCGGAATGCCGGGGTTCCGGTCCCCTTCATTGATCTCCTGTCCGTCCGAAAGGACGTATGCCGCAATTCCTCCGTTCTCGACGAAGACGTGATGCCGGTCACCAGGCCGTGCGCGTCCGGCGGCAAACACGTTGAAGTGCACACTGCCCACAAGGCATCAGCGGCAGGAACTGTGTCACGTCGTCGCGGTGGCCGCCGGTGAGCGAGACCCGCAGCAAAGTGCCGCCACCGTCGGTCAGCGGACGGCGCTTTCGAGCGGTCACTTCGCGCCGCGCTCCGTGGACGCCAGGGTTTCGGCTGACGCTACCTGGACACCGGCCATGACGCCGGACCGCCGGAAGACGACCATGTCGCACGTCGAAACGCAGTCGGTCTCAGTGAATTCCTCGTGGGCAGTCCCGCCGCTGCCCGGCGGCATCTTCCTCGCCCGCCCGAGAGGGCCTGACTCCTCATCAGAACGAGCGTCAAATGAGCGTCATTTCAGCGTCAAGAAATCGCCCGTAACGCCCACGCCGCACATTATGCGCGCACACAAAAACGCAGGTCAGGAGCCCTTTGCCGCCCTCTCCAGGATGACAACACACTCCACATGATGCGTAACCGGAAACAGATCGAACGCCCGCATCCGGCGAGGTGCGTACCCCGCTTCCGCGAAGTACTTCAGGTCGCGGGCCAGGGCTGCTGGGTCGCATGCCACGTATGCGATGCGGCGCGCGTTCAGGGAAGCGAGGTGGGCGACGGTCTGGCGGCCGGCGCCTGCGCGTGGGGGGTCGAGGACGATGAGGTTCACGTCCGTGATGCCGGTGCGAGGCAGGATCTGGTCGACCTTGCCGTGTTCGATGCGGACGCGGTCGAGGTCCTGGAGGTTGTGGCGGGCGTCTTCCACCGCGCGCTTGCTGGATTCGATGCCCAGGACGGCGCCCTTTTCGCCCACGCGGTCGGCGAGGGCGCCGGCGAAGAGGCCGACGCCGCAGTAGAGGTCGAGGGCCATGTCGCCCTTCTTCGGCATCAGGCCCTGCATGACGGCCTCGACCAGGAGGTCGGCGGCCTTGGGGTGGACCTGCCAGAAGCCGCCGTTGCCGACGCGCCAGGTGCGGTCGGCGGCGCGTTCGCGGACGAAGGGGCGGCCGTGGACGCGGTGGACGCCGCCGTCCTTCTCGTGGACGCGGAGCACGGAGACGGGCTTGTCGAGTTCGACGATGGGCAGGCGGCCGCCGGGGCGGGGGGTCAGGACGACCTGGCGGTCGTTCGAGCCGGTGGCGGCGATGGCCTCGACGGTGGCGATCTGGGGCCAGTCGCGCTTCTCGATGCCGAGTTCCGAGACGCCCGGCGCCGCGATCAGGCAGTGGTCGACGGGCTGGACCTCGTGGGAGCGGTGCTTGCGCAGGCCGGGGGTGCCGTCGGGGGCCACGGCGTACTGGACGCGGGTGCGCCAGGCCGGGACCTCGCCCTTGGGGACCTTGTCGCCGGGGGCCGGCTCGACGGTGCCGTCCCAGCGGGCCTCCTCGGGGGTCAGGCCGGCCAGGCGGGCGAGCTGCTCGGTGATCACGTCGGCCTTCAGGCGGCGCTGGGCGCCGGGGGCGGCGTGCTGCCAGTCGCAGCCGCCGCACTTGCCGGGGCCGGAGAAGGGGCAGGGGGCCTCGACGCGGTCCTTGGAGGGGGTGCGGATCTCCACGGCGTCGGTGCGCAGGAAGCGGTCGCCCTCCTCGCCGTCGGTGACGCGGGCGACGACGCGTTCGCCGGGCAGGGCGTGCCGTACGAACAGGACCTGGCCCTCGTCCGTACGGGCGATGCAGTGGCCGCCGTGGGCGACGGGGCCGACCTCGACCTCGTACTCCTCGCCTACCAGCGACTTCTTGGGTTCTGTCTGCATGGTGGGGGAGCTCCTGGAGAGATGGGGCGAGAGTCAGGGGGCGCCGCTCACCGCGGTGCGATGGGCCGGACGCCGACCGACAAGTCTACGGGGCGAGGTGCCGGGGCCCGAACCCGCCGGACGGCGCGGGCCCGGACCCACCACGTGGCAGGTCCGGGCCCGGAAGGAACAGAGGAACAACGGCGTCCCTACTTGCGCGTCGCCGCCTTCTCCTTCTTCGGCTGTGCGACCGGCCCGCGCCGTACCGCCCCCGGCGCGTTCCACTCGGCGCGCTTGCGGGCGCGCTTCTTGGCGGCCTCGGAGGAGTCGAGCTGCCACGGGACGGAGGTGACCATGACGCCGGGCGTGAAGAGCAGGCGGCCCTTCAGGCGCAGGGCGCTCTGGTTGTGGAGGAGGTGCTCGTACCAGTGGCCGACGACGTACTCGGGGATGTAGACGGAGACGGCGTCGCGCGGGCTCTCACGGCGCAGGGACTTGACGTAGTCGATGATCGGGCGGGTGATCTCGCGGTAGGGGGAGGCGAGGACCTTCAGGGGTACGTCGATGTTGCGGCGTTCCCACTCCGTCTTGAGGGCCTTGGTCTCGGCGGGGTCCACGTCGACGCTGACCGCTTCGAGGGTGCCCGAGCGCATCAGCTTGGCGTAGCTCAGGGCGCGCAGGGTGGGCTTGTGGACCTTGGAGACCAGGACGATGGAGTGCACGCGGGAGGGCCGTACGGCCTCGTCGCCGGGGACGTCCTCGGCGGCGATCTCTTCGGCGACGCGGTCGTAGTGCCGGCGGATCGCGGTCATGGTGGCGTAGAAGATGACCATGCCGAGGACGGCGACCCAGGCGCCGTGGCTGAACTTGGTCAGCAGGACGACGACGAGCACCAGGCCGGTGAGGGTGGCGCCGAAGGCGTTGATGGCCCGGGAGCGGTGCATCCGGCGGCGCTTGGCCGGGTCCTTCTCGGTCAGCAGGTGGCGGTTCCAGTGGCGGACCATGCCGACCTGGCTGAGCGTGAAGGAGACGAAGACGCCGACGATGTAGAGCTGGATCAGACGGGTGGAGTCCGCGCCGTAGATGTAGACGAGGACCATGGCCGCGCCGGCCAGCAGCACGATGCCGTTGGAGAAGGCCAGCCGGTCGCCGCGGGTGTGGAGCTGGCGCGGCAGGTAGCGGTCCTGGGCGAGGATCGAGCCGAGCAGCGGGAAGCCGTTGTACGCGGTGTTGGCGGCGAGGAAGAGGACCAGGGCGGTGGCGGCGGCGAGCACGACGAAGAAGAACGTGCCGTCGCCGAAGACCGCGGCGGCGACCTGCGAGATGACCGGGTTCTGGGTGTAGCCGGAGCCGACCGGGACGCCGTTGTGCAGCAGGTCCTTGGCCGGGGTCTCGGCCATCTTCACGTCGGTGGCCATGGCCAGGCCGATGATGCCGCAGAACATGGTGACGGCCAGGCCGCCCATGAGCGCGAGGGTGGTGGCGGCGTTCTTCGACTTGGGCTTGCGGAAGGCGGGCACGCCGTTGGAGATCGCCTCGACTCCGGTGAGCGCGGCACAGCCGGAGGAGAAGGCGCGCAGCAGGAGGAAGACGAGGGCGAAGCCCGCGAGGCCGCCCTGTTCGGCGTGGATGGTGAAGTCGGCGGTGGGCGCCTTCATGGTGTCGCCCATGATCGCGCCGCGCACCACGCCCCAGATGATCATTATGAAGACGCCGGCGACGAAGATGTACGTCGGGATCGCGAAGAGCTTGCCCGACTCCTTGACGCCGCGCAGGTTCATCACCGTCAGCAGCGCGATCATGACGATGGCGCAGAGCGTCTTGTGTTCGGTGACGAAGGGGATCGCCGAGCCCAGGTTCTCCACTCCGGAGGAGATGGAGACGGCGACGGTCAGGACGTAGTCGACCAGCAGGGCGCTGGCGACGGTCAGCCCGGCCTTGGGGCCGAGGTTGGTGTTGGCGACCTCGTAGTCGCCGCCGCCGCTCGGGTAGGCGTGCACATTCTGCCGGTAGGACGCCACCACCGTGAACATCAGCACCACGACCGCGAGCGCGATCCAGGGGCTGAAGTGGTACGCCGACACACCCGCGACGGACAGGACGAGCAGCACCTCGCCCGGGGCATAGGCCACGGACGAGAGCGGGTCGGAGGCGAACACGGGGAGCGCGATGCGCTTGGGGAGAAGGGTCTCGCCGAGCTTGTCGCTGCGCAGTGCGCGCCCGATAAGGATCCGTTTGGGCACGTCGGTCAGTTTGGACACGCAGAGGATGCTAAGCCTTCGTCAAGGCGGTCGCCCACCCGCCACCCGTCCGGGCGGCGGCGATGGGTCCGTATGCCGCGACCGCTTTCCACGGCGGCCATGGCCACCAGCGGTTTCATCGTCCCTGCACAGAACGGGCCGATGCCCTTCGCCCCCTTCTCCTTCCGTACGACTTCTTGACGCCGCGCGTTTTCCGCGTCCCCGGGACAACCGCCGATCCGCGCTCCGGGATTTCTACGCTTTCTTAACGGCCGGGCGCCTTATGCCGTCCCGGCCGCCCGCGGTCTCCACATCTCTTTCACCTCGGCCCAGCGCCGCGCCTGCTCGGGGCCGAGCCGGCCGCGCAGCTCGGCCAGCTTCAGGAGATTGGCCTCGGCGCCGGTGGTCAGGGTCTGCGCCTCGCCGCGGTAGTGATCGTCGATGAGCGCCGCCAGCTCCGTGTCGTTCATCACGGGGACGATGCGCGCCGCCATCTTGCCGGTGTTGCGGTACGAGCCCTGGAGGAGGAACGGCGGCTCGGTGCGGGTGGCGTCCGCCTGCGCGGCGGAGGCGATGTAGGCGCGGTTGACGGTCAGCGCCACGTCGCGCACTTGGAGCAGCCCGCGCAGTACGGAGACGATCTCGCGCAGTTCGGCCGTGCCGTAGGGGTGGGCGAGCCGGTCGGCGCGTACGGAGTCGTCGCCCTCGGCCATCCGGACCAGCAGCCCGAGGTCGGCGCGGTCGCGGGCGGCGAGCGGGGCGAGGACCGGGTTGGCGGGCAGCGCGTTCTCGATGTGGGAGTGGGCGAAGAGCGCCTCCTTGCCGCTGAGGACGTCGCCGAGGTTCCACACGTCGGCGCGGTTGGCGAGCATGTCCGGCAGCCGGAAGCGCTGTCCCGACTCGGTGTACGGGTTGCCCGCCATGCACACCGCGAAGCGCTTGCCGCGCAGGTCGTACGTACGGGCCGTACCGTCGCGCACGCCGTCCATCCGCCGCTGCGCGTCGCACAGCGGAATGAACTTCTGGAGCAGTTCCGGCGAGGTGTGCTGGATGTCGTCGAGGTGGAGCAGGACGTTGCTGCCCGCCTCCAGGGCGAAGGAGATCTTCTCGACCTCGCGGCGGGCGGCGGCGTCGGGGGCGGCGTCGGGGTCGAGGGAGGTGGTGCGGTGGCCGAGGGCCGGGCCGTCCACCTTCACCAGGAGGAGGCCGAGGCGGGCCGCCACGTACTCCATGAGCGTCGTCTTGCCGTACCCGGGCGGCGACAGCAGCAGGAGCAGGCCCTGGCTGTCGGTACGGCGCCGCTCCCCCGCGGCGCCGAGCTGCTTGGCGAAGTTGTCACCGATCAGCGGCAGGTAGACCTCGTCGATGAGGCGGTTGCGGACGAAGCCGGACATGACCCGGGGGCGGTAGGCGTCCAGGCGCAGCCGGTCGCGTTCGGCGGTGAGGAGTTCGGTGCGGCGCCGGGTGTAGGCCCGGTGGGCCGGTACGCGGGTGCGGCGGAATGCCTCGGTCCGGGCGAGCAGCTCGTCCACCCGTACGGGGAGAGTGCCGCCGGCGGTGATCCGCGGATGGCTGCCGAGCAGGCCGCGCACGTCGTCGCCGGTGGGCGCGGTCAGCTCCCGGCGGTCCAGGTCCGGGCCGCAGACCTCGATCGCCACGGCTTCGGGCAGCGCGTCCGCGGCGGTGCCGCGCGCTTCGGCGTACGCGCCGAGCCAGCTCGTGACGAGCTGGTGGCGGGCGGTCAGGTCGCCGTCGAGGGCGCGCAGGTCCTCGGCGAGTTCCTTGACGGCCGGCGCGTCCGGTCCGCCGAGCGCCTCCCGGAAACCGGCCAGCAGGTCACGGGCGGCGGCGCTGGTCGCGAAGCGGGGGCGCCCGCCGCCGGCCAGTTCGGCCACGAGGTAGGCGCCGAGGCCGGAGGCAGGGGCGTCGGCGAGGCCGGAGGCGGGCGTGTCGGCGCAGTCGGGGGCGGGGCTCGTGGTGGGCAGTCCGGTGTCCCGCAGGAAGTCGTACGCCGTCCCGCCCAGCTCGGCGGCGAGCGCCTCCCACCCCGTCGGCGTCCCGAAGGCGGACCGGGCGCGTGCGAGGGAGTGGGCCCGGGTGGCCCACAGCGCGCGGGCGCGGTCGTCGGTGCCGTACGCCCAGAAGAGCTGGGCGGCCGCGCGCAGGTGTGGCGGGTGGCGGAGCGGTCCGGCGGCGGCGTGCAGGCGCAGGAGGGCGGCGAGGATCGCGGCGGCGTCGTGGTCGTGGACGCCCCGGTCGTACCCCTCGTCGTAACGGGTCTCGGCGATCCGGCGGACCAGCGGGAGCAGCGCGTCGGCGGCCGCCGCCTCCCGCAGCGCCGCGAGATCCGGAACCACAGCAGCGCGCGGGCCCGCTCCCGGACCCGGACCCGTCCGCACATCCCGGCCCGCACCCGAGCCCACCCCCATGACCGCCCCCGCCTCCGCCTCCGCCTCCGCGAGGATCAGCCCCGCCAAGTGCTCCGCCCGGTAGACCTGCGGTGATTCGGAGACCAGTGGCTGGTCCCGGAACGCGCGGTGGGCCAGCAGCCGGGGGTCGTCGACGGGCGCGCGGTAGTCGGTTCCGGTGACGGCGTACGCGAGCCGGTCGCCGTGCGGGACCAGGGTCAGGTCGACGGGCTGGGTGTTGACGGCGAAGCGGTGGCGGCCGAGCCGGATGGTGCCGGTGGCGTCGTAGAGGTCGGTGCGGTCGCGCAGGGCGCGGGCGGCTTCCTGGCGTGCGGCGCGCAGTCGGCCGTCGAGTTCGTCGGCGCGTCCGCCGTCGCCGAGGTCGCGCAGTTCGCCGGTGGTGGCGCGGACCTTCGCGACGAGCGGGTCGGCGGCGAAGAAGGCGTTGATCTCGTCGGGGGTGGTGAGGGCGGCGGCCCGGCGGACGACGGTGGCCAGGACGCGTCCGGCGGATCCGGCGAGCCGGTCGGTGTGCCGGGCGCGCGCGTCGAGCTGGGCCTGCTTGCGGGCGGCGAACGCCTCGTGGATCTCCTCACGCTGGGCGGCGATCCGCTCCAGGTGCTCGTCGGAGGTGCCGAAGCGCGCTTCGAGGTCCTCCAGTTGCGGAAGCAGACGGCCGAGTTCGTCGTCGCACTCCTCGGGGGTGCCGGCCGCGGCCAGTGCCCCCGAGACGGCCTGTCCGAGCAGCGCGAACCGGGCCGCGAACTCCTCGCGCCCTTCCGCGTCGAGCAGGTCGCGGCGCCGCGCGTCCAGGGTGGCGCGGGCGCGGTTGACGGCGCCGAGCACCTCGCCCGCGCGGGTCAGGACGGCGGTCCGTACGGTCGTGTCCGCGAGGTCGAGGGTGCCGACGACCTCGGTGACGACGCGCAGTCCCGCGGCCTGTTCGTCGATGCGCGCGGCGAGCGGTTCGGCGTCGGCGGCGGTGGCCACCGCGGCGGCTTCGTCGGTCAGCTCCGCGACGGTGCGATGGGTGGCGGCGAAGGCGTCCTCGCCGCTGAGGAACGCGATGGCCCGTCGGCCGGCGGCGGCCAGGTCGTCGGCGACGCCCGCGGAGAGTTCCGTGAGGCGGTCGAGGTCGATGTGCCGGGTCTCCCGCAGCGTCTCCAGACGGCCCTGGGCGTGGCGGAGTGCGGTGAGGTTGCGGACCCAGGCGTCGGCGGTCGCGGGCTGTTCGCCGCGGACCCGCCGGACCAGCGCGGTGGTGCGGTCCGCGGCCTCCTCCAGGGCGGCGGCGGCCTGGCGGCGCAGTGCGGTGACGCGTGCGAACTCCTCGACGACGTCGACGGCGGCGGCCCGTACGGCTTCCAGCGGCTCGCCCAGCGCGCCGAGCGCGGCCTCGTCCAGCCAGTGGTGCCGGTCCGCGACCCGGGCCGCCGCGGCGGCGATGGCCTCGAACACCGGGCCCGCCGGGGCCATGTCGGTGGCCATCCGGGCGACCGAGAGCGCGTCGGACACGCCGCGTACCAGCTCGGCGTTGCCGATCCGGGCCAGCGGACCGCCGTCGCCGGCCGGCTGCGCCGCGGCGTGCGCGTCGGAGGTGAAGGGGGTGCGCCAGATCTGGACGGGGTGGACGTGGCCCGGCTCGCGGGAGCCGCGCAGCACGACGAGGGTGCCGTCGTCGAGGAGCGCGTGGCCGTGCGCGGTCAGCGGGGTGGCGGACTCCTCACGGACGATGTTGTACGGCAGGAGCAGGGTGCGGCCGACGGCGCGGTCGTGGAAGGCGTAGAGGACGTCCTCACCGTTCGGGGAACGGTGCTCGCGGTCGAAGGCGAGGCCGGTGGTGTCGGTGTCGAAGGTCCTGACGGTGCCGGTGGTGAGGTAGTGGCCGCCGGGGAAGACGATGCCCTGGTCCTCGGGCAGCGCGCGGCACGCCTGCCCGATCGCGTCGATCCGGCGCACGTCGCGGGTGCGGGTGTTGAAGACCAGGTGGCGGTCGGCGGTCTCGTTGTACGGGCGCACGCGCAGCAGGATCAGCGGTCCGACCCGGGCGTGGGCGACCTCGGCGTCGGCGAGGGACTGGAGGGGCTCGTCCACCGGCTCGGAGTAGAGGCCGCCGTCCGTCCCGGTGTCGTTCTCGGCCTTCAGGGTGAGCGCGCCGCCGGCGGTCGAGAGGAAGACCTCGCCCTGGACGGACAGGTGCGGGTGGCGGCCGGGTACGTGGTCCTCGCGGGTGGCGGGGGTCCAGGTGAAGTCGTGGGAGGGCGGGGCGGTGTGGTCGCGTTCGCCCTTGGCGTCCAGGTAGACGGGCGCGTCCTCCCCGGCCGCGGCGGTCTTCCAGCGCAGTACGCGGATGTCGTCGAGCCGTTCGCCGGTCCGGAAGACGGCGAGCAGCAGGGCGCCGGTGCGGTGCAGCCGGAGCAGCCGGGCCTGGCGGTAGTAGCGGTACAGCTCCTCGAAGTCCCGCTGGAAGCGCGGGTCGTCGAGGAGTCCGGGCACCGCGTCGGGCTGCACCGGTTCGAGGCGTACGGCGTCGCCGGTGGTGTGCGGGCGGTACAGGGTGAAGACGTCCGGGACGGTGGTCGCGGCCGCGCCGGGCTCCGGCCGGGCGTTGCGGCCGGTCAGCAGCAGTCCGCCGACCTGGGCGACGTCCCGGATGACGGCGGCGTCGGCGGTGCGCAGCCCTGCGGTGCCGAGCAGGGCGAGGTCGGTGCCGCCGAAGGCCTCGACGCGGCGGGCGTTGAGGGCACGGGCCCGGTCGGCGAGGTCGGCGGCGGCGCCCGCGAGGCGGTCGCGCAGCAGCTCGTACGTACCGTCGGCGGGGCCGTCGCCGTGGGCGGTGTCCGGTGGCGGGGTGCCGTCGGGGCTCTCGGGGGCGTGGCCGTGGCCGTCGCGGGCGCCGGTCTCCGTCACGAGGTCGTCCTGCACGAGCTGCGTCTCCTGTCCCTGCACGTGGGCCTTCTCCCGGTCCCCGCACGGCCCGCGCCCGCCTGCGCGCGTCGGCCGGCTCCATGCTGTGCTGTCGCGTCTGTGTCGTGGCCGCGTACGGGTGTCCGTCCCCGTACGCGGCCGGGTCTGCCCGGGCGGCCGGGCCGCGGCGGAGTGCGTCCCCCCGGAAGCACTCCCCCGCGGCCCGTCCCGCCCCGGGCGGCGGCTACTTCGCCGCCACCGCCGCGCCGTTGGCCGGGGACGGTCCCGCGACCGCCTCGGCGATCCGGGTGTCCGCCAGGCCGTTGGCGTGTGCGGCCTCCAGCAGGCTCTGGAGCTGTCCGGACTGCGGGCCGCCCCGGTCGATGAGCTTGGTCAGGGCTCCCGCCAGCGTCAGGTCCCGCAGCCCGGCCGCGCCGAGCCCGCCGAGCATCGTGGTGAGGTCCTTGGTGAAGGTGGACCCGTTCTTGTCCAGCCACGGGCCGGCGGCCGTACGGACCGTCTCGGAGCGCTCGACCAGCGCGTCCAGCCCCTTGGCCGCGCCGATCGAGCCGGCCAGCCGGTCGAAGAAGACGCTCTCGCCGCCGACGATGTCGATCTTCGCGTTCTCCAGGCCGGTGGCCAGCACCTTCGCCTGCACCTCGGCGATCTGCCGCTGGGTGTCCAGGCCGGCCAGACGGACCTCCTTGTCGGCCGCCACGCGCAGCCGGTACTCCTCGTGCTCCCGGCTCGCCGCGTCCAGCGCCGCCATCGCCGCGGCCTTCTCGGTGAGTCCGGCCGCCTCGGCCTTGAGCAGCGCCTCGGCCGCCGTCGCCTCGGCCCGGCCGGCCTTCTCGACGGCGGCCGCGTTCCGCTCCCGTACCGTGACCTCGGCCAGTCCGGCGGCCGCCGCCTCGGCCTGGGTGCCCTCGGCGAGCCGGATCTTGGCCTGGGCGTCCAGGTCGGCGGCCTTGCGCCGGCCCTCGGCCAGTGTCAGCGCCTCGGCGGCGCGGTGCGCCGCGGACTGCTCGGCGGCCTCGGCCGCCTTGATGTCCTTGACCAGCCGCTGCTGTGCCTCGGCCTCGGCACGGATGACCAGCGACTGCCGCTCGCGCTCGGCCTCCTCGACCGTACGGAGCTTCTTGATCTCCTCCTCCTGGGCGGCGACGGTCTTCTCGACCGCGATCCGCTCCCGTACGACGTCGGCGATCTCCCGCTTCTCGGCCTCGACCTCCTTGTCGGCGGCGATACGGGTGAGCTGGGTCTCCCGCTCGCGGGCGATGACCTCAAGGAGGCGGTCCTTCTCGATGCGCTCGTTCTCGATGGCGATGACGCGCTCGCGGTTCTTCTGCGCCACCGCGATCTCGCGTTCGCGGTTCTCGTTCTGGACGCCGAGGGCTTCCTCGGTCTTCAGGTGCGCGGACTGCGAGCGCAGCCGCTCCTCGGCCTGCACGCGGGCCGTCTCGGCCTCCTCCTTGGCGCGGACGGTGGCGATCTCGCGCTGCTGGCGGATCTCCGCGTCGGCCTGCCGGCGCTCCAGTTCCAGGACGGCCTCCCGGGCGTCGACGTTCTGCCGGGTGATCTCCTTCTCCTCGTTGCGCCGGTATTCGTTGGTGCGCACGTGCTCGATCGCGGTCAGCTCGGTGATCTTGCGGATGCCCTGCGCGTCGAGGATGTTGTCGGTGTCGAGCTGCTCCAGCGGCGTCTGCTCCAGGTAGTCGATCGCCGCGTCCTCCAGGCTGTAGCCGTTGAGGTCGGTGCCGATGACGGCGATGATCCGGTCCCGGAACTCGTCACGCATGGTGTAGAGGTCCTGGAAGTCGAGCTGCTTGCCGACGGTCTTGAGGGCCTCGGAGAACTTGGCGTTGAACAGTTCCTGGAGCGTGCCGACGTCGCTGGCGCGCTCGGTGCCGATGGCCTGGGCGACCTTCACCACGTCCTCGCGGGTCTTGTTGACCCGTACGAAGAACGCGATGCGGATGTCGGCGCGGATGTTGTCCTTGCAGATCAGGCCCTCGTGACCGGTGCGGCCGATCTCGATGGTCTTCACCGAGATGTCCATCACCTCGGCCTTGTGCAGCACCGGCAGCACCACCGAGCCGGTGAAGGTCACATCGACCTTGCGGTACTTGGAGACGATCAGCGCCTGGCCCTGGTGGACCTTGCGGTAGAGGCGGGTGAGGGCCAGGACCGTGACGAGCACGATCAGCACGGCCACGGCGATGGTCACGCCGATTCCTACGGTGATGGCATCCATCGGTACATCAGTCCCTGCGGTGTGTCGGGGAGTCGACGGGCGCGGCGGCGGCGCGTTCGGCGCGGCGCGGCGCTCCGGTCGGTGATCGGTCGGCGTTCAGGCGGCCGGGCCGTACGGGTCCAGCGCGGCGTCGAAGGGCGCGACCCGGAAGAACTCGCCGTCGGCGTCGTAGTCGAAGATCAGCGCGCTGCTGCCGGCGGTGAGGCCGGTCTCCTCCGTACGGACCTGGATGACGGCCGTCGATCCGTCGTCGGCGCGTACCTCGGCCTGGCCGAAGTCGGACGAGACCCGGCCGGTGCGGATGACGCACACCCGGCCGACGAAGTCGTTCCGTGAGGCGACCCGTTCAGGAGGCAGCAGGCGGCGGGCCAGGCGCACCGCGACACGGGTGCCGGCCCAGGCCGTGAGCAGCGCGAGCGCCAGTGCGGCGGCGCGCAGCGGCGGGCTCTCGGTCAGCGCGGCACCGGCCAGGGACACGGCCCAGGCGATCAGCACGCCGAGCGAGAGGGTGACCGTCACGGGCAGTCCGGTGGCGCCGGCGAAGCCGCCGTCGACACCCTCACCCCCGTCGAGGATGTCGACGCCTGCCCCGCCGACCAGCACCAGCAGCCAGTACACGGCCACCACCAGCAGCGCGAAGGTGAAGCACACGGCCGGGAAGGCGAGCGCGGCTCGGGTGAATGCCCCGAAGTCCCCCATGGCTGGCCTCCCCGTTCGTGTGTGTTCCTGCCGGTTCCAGGATCGTGACAGGGCCACAGGGGGTCGCACATTGCCGGATCCCGGCAATCTTTATGCGTTCCTGATCACCTGTTAACGGGACACGGTCTTGCCGTCAGGGGCGTCCGGGCGGTAGAGGAACGGGCCGAAATCCGCCCCGCACGGCGCGCTACAGCGGCTTGTCCGGCCAGCCGAGCAGCCGCGCGCCCATCGCCGCCGTCTCCAGCGTGAAGCGTTGCAGGCCGTCGGCCGGGTCGTAGCCGGTCAGGAACTTGATGCGCGCCAGGCGGTACGACAGGGTGCGCACGCTCACCTTCAGGCGGCGGGCGGCCTCGGCGTTGACGTACCCGGACGCGGCCAGCGCCCCGATCGTCTCCAGCAGCGGCCCGGCGCCGCCGCGCGACTGCGTCAGCGGCCCGAGGACCGTGTGCACGAGGTCCGCCATGGCCGCGCGGTCGCGCAGCAGGACGGGGAAGACCAGCAGATCGGCGGCGCGCAGGACCGGTTCGTCCAGCTCCAGTTGCTCGGCCAGCTCCAGCGCGCCCAAGGCCTCCTCGTACGAGGACACCACGCCGCCCGCCCCGGAGTGCACCCGGCCGATGGCGACCCGCCGCGCACCGGGCCGGCCCACGTCCGGCCAGCGGGCGTACGTGGCGAAGGCGTCCAGCACCGTACGCTCGCGGCTCGCGCCGACGCAGACCAGCCGGCCCTCCTTGGTCGTGATCAGCACGTCGCGGTCGCCGAACCGGCCGAGCAGTTCCCGTTCGACCCGGCGGGCGACCGGGTGGATGTCGTCGAAGGGCTCGTCGCCCTCGGCGACGGCGACGGCGTGCTCATGGGCCAGCCGCAGCCCGAACCGCTCGGCGCGCTCCGCCAGCCGCCCCAGGTCGCTGCGCCCGTACAGCAGGTCGTCGACGAACTCGCGCCGCGCGGCCTCCTCCTGGCGTACGGCGAGCCGCTGCGCGCGCTCGTGCCCCTCGCCGAACGCGGCGATGGCGGCGTCCACCGCACCCAGCACGGCGTCGCCGGTACGGGCCCGCTCGGCCGCGCCGGCGGCCCGCGCCACCCCGGGCAGCGTGCCCCAGACCCGCCGTGTCTCCCCCAGGAAGAGTCCGACCAGTCCGCGCAGCCCGTGGCCCGACTCGGCGGCCCGCTCGCCCAGTTCCCGCAGCGCGTCCAGTTCCGCGCGCCGGGGCAGCCGCCCGGTGTCGGACACCTCGGCGAGGAGGGTGGTGTAGCCCTCCAGGTACTCCGGGGACATCCCGCCGTCCTTCACCGTCCGTACTCCCTGCCGCCGCACCGTGCACCGCCCCGGCCTTCGGGGCACCGTCCATCCTGCCGGATGGGTCCGGGGTGTCCGGACCGGTACGTCGCGAGGTGTGCGCTTTTGCGTGCCGCCCTATGCCTCCTGCCGGACCGGCCCTGCCGCGCGCGGATGCCGGGTGATCAGCTCGCCCAGCCCCTGGCGGGTGGTGACGAGCAGGACGCGGTCCCGTGGCCGCAGTTCGTAGCCCTCCCCCAGCTCCTGTACGAGCCGGGCGCGGCCGCGTTCCGGCGCTTCCTGGGCGGCTCCGGACGCCGGGTCCGCCGGGTCGTCGGAGGCGGAGGTGTCCACGGCCAGGACGCGCAGCAGACCGGGCCGGAACACGTCGGCGATCGTCCGGCCCTCCAGGGCCGCGTGGCCGCGCACCTCGACCCGGGCGACCAGCACCACCCGCCGCTCGACGGGGATCGCACCGATGATCTGACGGCCCATCATCGCGCCGGCGAAGGCGGGCGCGGCCAGGAAGCTGACACTGCGGCTGCGGGTGCGCGCCCGGGGGTGGGCGGCGCGCAGTGTGCGGTAGACGGCGGTGGCGAAGCGGTCGTCGAACAGGCGCAGCGTCACCCGAAGCTGCGGCTTGACCGAGCGGGCGTAGAGGGCGGCCTCCAGATTGGTGGTGTCGTCGCTGGTCAGAGCGAGCAGGGCATGCGCGCGCTGGATCTTCGCCGCTTCCAGTACGCCTTCGTGCGTGACGTCCCCCACGACGGTCGGCACCCGCAGCCGGCGTGCCAGCGCGATGCCGCGCGCTTCGGGGTCCGCCTCCACACACACCACGGGGGTACCCAGCTCGTGCAACTGGGCCAGCACCCGCGTACCGACCTTCCCGAGGCCCAGCAGCACCACGTGCCCGGACAGCCCGCGCGGCGGGCGGCGCAGCGCGGTGGCGTTGCGGAAGGTGCCGAGCCCTTCCAGGGCGGCGGCCACCAGGACCGGCAGCAGCAGCAACCCGGTGAGGCCGGACAGGAGTTGCAGCACCTTGCGGGAGACCGGCTCGCCGATCGCCGGTTCGTTGATGGCGAAGAGGTCGAGGAGCGAGAGGTAGGTGGCGTGCAGCGGGGAGTCGCCGGTGGTCAGGGAGGAGGCGACGGCCAGCGCGAGCACGGCGCCGACGACGCCGGCCAGCGACCAGCGCAGCCTGCGGGAGAAGAAGGAGCCCAGCGGCACGCCCCGGCCGCGCAGGCTGCCCGGCCCCCACCGGACGCCGCCCGTGCCGTCCCGCCGCGCCGTGCGCTGCGGGCCGTTCCGGCTGCCGGGGCGCGGCTGGCGGCCCTGGTAGGTGACGGTTTCCAGGACGACGGTGCCGCGCCCGGCGGCCGCCGCCGCGGTGGCTTCGTCGGGGAGCAGCTCGGGGCCGTCGTCCGCGGCCGGCCCGTCCCCGCCCGACGGGTCCGCGGCCACGTCCGCCGTGCCGGACAGGACGGCCAGCGGGCACAGCCCGAAGGCGGCACCCGTGTCCTGCCGGGCGGGGCCGCGCTCCACGGCGCGCAGCAGCAGGCCGTCGGCCTCGATGACCTTGCTGGTGCCCGCGACGGCGGTGGCCGCCAGTGCGGGGGCCACGGTGTCGGCGTCGGACAGGACCGTGGTGGACGCGTCGGCCTCTTCGGCGTCGGGGGCGCCGACCGCCGCGGCCTGGTCCAGCAACTGTTCCAGGTACTGGCCGAGTTTGCGGTTGTAGAGCCGGATCACCAGCCGCAGCCGGGGATTGAGCCGCCGGGCCCGCAGCGCGGCGTGGATGTTGGTCTCGTCATCGTCGTACACCAGCGCGAGCGCCCCGGCCGTGCCGATACCGGCCTCGGCCAGCGTGTCGTCGTCGGCCTCCGCCGCCTCCAGGACCCGGATGGGCTCGTCGGGCGGCCGGTCGGCACCACCGGCCCCGCCGCCGGGAGTGTCGGGGGCGTCGGGCTGCGTCCGCACCATGGCGGCCGAGACCCGCCCCAGCAGGGCCTGGGCCCGCCCCAGGGCTCCGGCGGGCGGCGGGATGCGGGGCCGGTGCGGTTCTCTGGCGGAGGGGACGACGAGCGTCACCCGCTCCCGGTAGACGTCCTGGAGTTCGGCGGCGAGGCGGCGCGCGAGGGCGTCGTCGCCGCAGACGACCATATGCGGGACGACTGCGCTCTGTTGGGGCTGCTGAGGCACGGTGGACACGACGCTCAGCGTGCCTCACGGAGCGGGCCCGGCGCACATGATCACGACCGGTCGCGGGGCGTGCCGCGAGGCGAAGCGGGCCGGTCCCGGACAGGCCGGGCGCGCCCGTCCCGGATGTCCCGGCCCCTTGATCGCCGACCAGATTCCCGGCCGTACCGCAAGGAACCTTACCCTTCGCTTATGTTCTCTTGTCGCGTTCTTAACGCCCAGGACGGCCGTGCGGGCGAACTGCGTGGATGCAGCCGCTCCCACGCCAGGTAGCGTGGTCGCCGAACACGCCAGGTCGAAGCAGCCGGCGTCACAGCACAGGGAAAGGTGCGAGGTAGGGGCCGATGCACATCGTCATCATGGGGTGCGGGCGGGTGGGTTCCGCGCTCGCACAGACCCTGGAGAGCCAGGGTCATACGATCGCGGTGGTCGACCAGGACCCGACCGCCTTCCGCCGCCTGGGCTCCGGCTTCGGCGGCCGCCGGGTCACCGGGGTCGGTTTCGACCAGGACACCCTGCGCGAAGCCGGGATCGAGGAGGCGGGCGCCTTCGCCGCCGTCAGCAGCGGCGACAACTCCAACATCATCGCGGCCCGGGTGGCCCGCGAGATGTTCGGCGTGGAGAACGTCGCGGCCCGGATCTACGACCCGCGCCGCGCCGAGGTCTACCAGCGCCTGGGCATCCCGACGGTCGCCACCGTGCGCTGGACCGCCGACCAGATGCTGCGCCGGCTGCTGCCCTCCGGGGCCGAGCCGCTGTGGCGCGACCCGAGCGGCGGCGTCCAGCTCGCCGAGGTGCACACCTCGCCGTCCTGGGTGGGCCGCAAGATCAGCCAGCTCCAGGAGGAGACCGGCGTACGGGTCGCCTTCCTCACCCGGCTGGGTGAGGCGATGCTGCCGACGTCGCAGACCGTGCTTCAGGAAGGCGACCTGGTGCACGTCATGATGCGCACCGACGAGGTCGAGAAGGTGGAAGCGGTGTTCGCCGAAGGGCCCGAGGAGGCGCACGCATGAGGGTCGCGATCGCGGGCGCGGGCGCGGTGGGCCGGTCCATCGCGGGCGAGCTGCTGGAGAACGGGCACGAGATCCTGCTCATCGACAAGGCGCCGACGGCGATCTCGGTCGAGCGGGTGCCGCTGGCGGAGTGGCTGCTGGCCGACGCCTGCGAGATCACCTCGCTGGACGAGGCCGCGCTCCAGCGCTGCAACGTCGTCATCGCGGCGACCGGCGACGACAAGGTCAACCTGGTCGTCTCGCTGCTCGCCAAGACCGAGTACGGCGTGCCGCGGGTGGTGGCCCGCGTCAACAACCCCAAGAACGAGTGGCTGTTCAACGAGGCGTGGGGCGTGGATGTCGCCGTCTCCACGCCGCGCCTGATGTCGGCGCTGGTCGAGGAGGCGGTGAGCGTCGGCGACCTCGTACGGCTGCTGCGCTTCAGCCACGGCGACGCCAACCTCGTCGAGCTGACGCTGCCCCCGGAGGCGGCGCTGGCCGGCACCCGGGTCGGTGACGTCGAGTGGCCGGAGGACACCTCGCTGGTCACGATCATCCGCGGCAACCGGGTGCTCACCCCCAACAAGGAGGACGCGCTGGAGGCCGGTGACGAGCTGCTGTTCGTGGCGGCCCAGTCGCGCGAGGAGCAACTGGAGGACCTGCTGTCGGTACGCCGCGAGGCGTGACCGCGGGCGGCGGGTGACACACGACGCCGGAGGGCCCGGGAACCAGGTGGTTCCCGGGCCCTCCGGCGTCGTACGGGTTCCGGGGTGGCGCCACGTGCCGTCGTATCGGCTGCCGGGCGCCGTGTGACGCACCGGCGGTCCACGGGTGGCGGCCGTGTGCCGTACCGGGCGCGCGGATGGCGCCACGCGCCGTACCGGGCCCGCCGGTGGCGCCGCCTGCCGTCGTCCGGCCGCGGCGCCCGTGCCGCGCCGTCAGCCCCGGTGCCGCGGTGCCCGGCCCGGCGGCTCGGCGGCCATCGCCTGCGGCGTGACGTCCTGGTAGAGGTCGTCGGCGACCCGGTCCAGGACCTCGCTCTCGGCGGCCTGGCGCTCCCGCTCCGCCTTCGTCTCCTCCTCGGCCTTCTCCTTGGCCTCCAGCTCCGCGAAGACGTCGATCGGCGCCGGCGCCTTGGCCAGGAACACCCAGGTCAGCCAGACCGCCAGCAGGAACGGCGGGATCTTCAGCGCGATCAGCACCCAGCCCAGGTGCGTGGTGTCCGCCCACCAGTACAGCGGGAAGAGGATCGCGCACTTGGCGAGCAGGATCGCGCCCCAGGCGTAGCTGGCCTTGGCGTACGCCTTCTTGCGGCCCGGGTTGCGGGTGCGCCAGGAGAGGTTCTCCTTGAACACCGGCCCCAGGATCAGGCCGATCAGCGGAGCGCCGGCCAGCGTGGTGACGATGTAGGCGACGCCCAGCCCCAGGGTGTAGAGCATCCCGGGCAGGTAGAAGTCCTTGGCGTTGCCGGTCATCATCGCGAAGACCACGCCGAAGGCCACCCCGAAGACGCCGCTGAAGGCGTGCTTGACGGTGTCCTTGCGCACCAGGCGGGCGGCGGCCAGCACCAGCGAGACCGCCAGCGCGGCGATCGCGGAGATGTGCAGGTCCTTGTTGACCGTGTAGATCGTGACGAACAGCAGGCCGGGCAGCACGGTCTCGACCATGCCGCGCACGCCGCCGAAGGCCTCGAACAGGGCGGCCTCGGTGACGGCTCTGCCGTCCGCCGCGGGGTCCTGCTCCTGGGCCGGCTCGCCGGCCGGTCCGTTGATTCGGTTCGGTCGGTCGTCAGACGTCACCGGCTACTCCTGTCCGAGTGGTCGGAGTTCGTATTTCGGATTGAACAGCACCCGGCGTCCGTGGCTCAAGGAGATCCGGCCGGAGGCGATGAGCTTGCGGCCCGGCTCTATGCCGGTGATGGCACGCCGGCCGAGCCACACCACGTCCAGTGCGGCGGAGCCGTCGAACAGCTCCGCCTCCAGGGCGGGCACACCGGCGCGCGGTCGCAGCGTCACATGCCGCAGGGTGCCGGTGACCTTGACTATCTGCCGGTCGTCGCAGTCGCAGATGCGGGTACAGCCCGTGGCCTGCGCGTCCTGTTGCAGCTCGGCGGACTCCAGCTCCTCCTCGGAGGAGGACAGCCTGTCGAGCATCCGGCGGAAACGGCCTGCCGGCTTCTCGGATCGGGTCCCAGCGCTCATGAGGCCAGCGTACCGGTGTACGGGGCCCGGGATCACGGCCCCGCTCGCCGCCGTACCGCCCGGTCGCCCGGGCCCGGGGTCACTGTTCGAAGCGGTAGCCCATACCGGGCTCGGTGACGAAGTGCCGGGGGTGCGAGGGATCGCTCTCCAGTTTCCGGCGAAGCTGCGCCATGTAGACCCGCAGGTAGTTGGTCTCGGTGCCGTACGACGGGCCCCAGACCTCCTGGAGGAGCTGCTTCTGGCTGACGAGACGGCCCGTATTGCGGACCAGGACTTCCAGCAGATGCCACTCGGTCGGCGTAAGGCGCACGTCCCGGCCGTCGCGGTTGACCTTCTTCGCGGCCAGGTCGACGGTGAAGCCCTCGGTCTCCACGACCACCTCGTCCTCGGCGGGCCCGGTCGGCTCGGCGCGGCGCACCGCGGCCCGCAGCCGGGCCAGCAGCTCGTCCATCCCGAAGGGCTTGGTGACGTAGTCGTCCGCCCCGGCGTCCAGCGCCTCGACCTTCTCGTCGGAGGTCTGCCGGGCGGAGAGCACCAGGATCGGCACCCGGGTCCAGCCGCGCAGCCCCTTGATCACCTCCACGCCGTCCATGTCGGGCAGACCGAGGTCCAAGACGATCACGTCGGGGTGGCGGGCGGCGGCCAGCTTCAGGGCGGTGGCCCCGTCGGGGGCGGCGTCGACCTCGTACTTGCGCGCCTTCAGGTTGATCACGAGGGCCCGTACGATCTGCGGCTCGTCATCGACCACAAGCACCCGGTTCACTGTCGTTCTCCTCGTGGTGGGGAAACCCGCCGGGCCGTGCCCGCGGGGTGTCGGCTGGATGGCGGCTCCAGGGGGCCGGGGGACGTCACGGGCGGTGCCGCCGCGTCGGCGGCGGGGCGTCCGTTCACGTCGTCGCCTGGGCCGGGAGGTCGGGCCGCGCCGGCGGCCCGCCGGGCGCGGCGCGCAGCGTGAGAACCATGGTCATGCCCCCGCCGGGGGTGTCCTCGGCGGCGAGCGTGCCGCCCATCGCCTCCGCGAAGCCGCGGGCCACGGCGAGGCCCAGGCCCACGCCCGCGCCGCGCGGGGCGTCCCCGTACCGCTGGAAGGGCTCGAAAATACGGTTCTTGGCGCTGTCCGGCACCCCGGGGCCGCGGTCGGCGATCCGCAGTTCGACGCGGTCGCCGAGCGCGCTGGCGGACACCAGCACGCGCTCGCCCTCCGGGCTGTACTTGACGCCGTTCTCGACCAGGTTCGCGACGGAGCGCTCCAGCAGCCCCGGGTCCACGGCGACGATCGGCAGTTCCTCGGGGATGTCCAGGGTGACGCTGCCCTCGGGGACGCCGCCGAGCGCCATCGGCACCACCTCGTCCAGGTCGATCTCGCGGATCAGCGGGGTGACCGTACCGGTCTGCAGGCGGGACATGTCCAGCAGGTTGCCCACCAGGTGGTCCAGCCGGTCGGCGCCCGCCTCGATGCCCTCCAGCAGCTCCGCCTCGTCCTCCTCGGACCAGGCCACGTCGTCGGAGCGCAGCGAGGTCACCGACGCCTTGATGCTCGCCAGCGGCGTTCGCAGGTCGTGGCTGACGGCGGCCAGCAGCGCCGTACGGATGCGGTTGCCCTCGGCCAGCTCGCGGGCCCGCTCCGCCTCGCCGACCAGCCGCTGACGGTCCAGTACGACGGCGGCCTGCGCGGCGAAGGCGGCCAGCACCCGGCGGTCCTCGGCGGGCAGCACCCGGCCGGTCAGCGCCAGCGCCATGTGGTCGCCGACCGGCATGTCCACGTCCGCGTCCTCGGGCCGTTGCAGCGGCTTGGCGTCCGGGGCGCCGTCCGCGGCGCCGCCGACCCGGCCCGCGCAGGTCCACGGCTCGACGTCGCCGGCCCGCTCCAGCAGCGCGACGGAGTCCATGCCGAACGTCTCCCGTACCCGCTCCAGCAGCGCGTCCAGCGTCGTCTCGCCGCGCAGCACGCTGCCCGCCAGGAAGGAGAGGATCTCCGACTCGGCGCGCAGCCGCGCCGCCTGGTGGGTGCGGCGGGCGGCCAGGTCGACGACGGAGGCGACCGAGACGCCGACCGCGAAGAAGATCAGGATGGCGACGATGTTCTTGGGGTCGGCGATGGTGATCGAGTGGGTGGGCGGGGTGAAGTAGAAGTTCAGCAGCACCGACCCGACCGCGGCCGCGGCGAGCGCCGGCAGCAGCCCGCCGAGCAGCGCGGCGGCGACGGTCAGGAAGAGGAAGAGCAGGACGTCGTTGGCCAGCCCCGGGCCGTTGTCGATGGCGGTGAGCAGCACCGACAGCAGGACGGGCGCGATGGCGCCGACCAGCCAGCCGGCGATGATCCGGGACCGCCCGAGCCGGGCGCCGCGCGCCACGGGCAGACCGCGCCCCTTGGCGACCTCGTCGTGCGTGACGATGTGGACGTCGAGGTCGGGACCCGAGTCGCGGGCGACGGTGACGCCGACGCCCGGCCCGAAGACGTACTGCCACGTCTTGCGGCGGCTGGAGCCCAGCACGATCTGCGTGGCGTTGACCCCGCGCGCGAACTCCAGCAGCGCGTCCGGTATGTCGTCCCCGATGACGTGGTGGAACGTACCGCCGAGGTCCTCGACGAGGGTGCGCTGCACGGCGAGTTCCTTGGGTGAGGCGGAGGTCAGCCCGTCGCTGCGCGCGATGTAGACGGCGAGGACCTCGCTGCCCGAGCCCTTGGCCGCCATCCGGGAGGCGCGGCGGATGAGCGTACGCCCCTCGGGGCCGCCGGTGAGGCCGACGACGATGCGCTCGCGCCCGGCCCAGATCTTGGAGACGCTGTGCTCGGAGCGGTACTGCTGAAGATATTCGTCCACCCGGTCGGCCACCCACAACAACGCCAGCTCCCGCAGAGCCGTCAGATTGCCCGGCCGGAAGTAGTTCGACAGCGCGGCGTCCACTTTGTCCGGCTTGTAGATGTTGCCGTGCGCCATCCGGCGCCGGATCGCCTCCGGCGACATGTCGACCAGCTCGATCTGGTCGGCCCGGCGGACGATCTCGTCCGGCACGGTCTCGCGCTGCCGCACGCCGGTTATCGACTCGACGACGTCACCCAGCGATTCGAGGTGCTGGATGTTGACCGTGGAGATCACGTCGATCCCCGCCTCCAGCAGCTCCTCGACATCCTGCCAGCGCTTGGTGTTGCGGGAGCCGGGCACGTTCGTGTGCGCCAGCTCGTCGACGAGCGCCACGGCCGGCTTCCGGAGCAGCACCGCGTCCACGTCCATCTCGGTGAAGGCCGAGCCCCGGTACTCCAGCTCCACCCGCCGGGTCTGCTCCAGGCCGTGCAGCATGACCTCCGTACGGGGCCGGTCGTGGTGCTCGACGAACGCCACGACGATGTCCGTACCGCGCTCCGCCCTCCGGTGCGCCTCGGACAGCATCGAGTACGTCTTGCCGACGCCCGGTGCAGCGCCGAGATAGATCCGTAGCTTGCCGCGTGCCATGGCCCCATTGTCTTACGTGAAGGCCGCCCCCACCGGGCTGAACCTGAGCCGACCCTACCGACCCCGCACCCTCATAAAAGCCGCAGGTGACGGCTTTGGGCCAGGTCTTGACGGGACTCTGATACGGGGGCCGGGCCGACCGGCGCGGGCCCGCCGCGGCCGGTTCCACGCCCCGGACCTGCGGTCGCTCACCCCTGCACGCCGGGGGTGGCGTACGGCCGGCGGGGACACCGGCTGACCCCACCCGCCCCGCTCCCCGGCTCCGGCTGCCGCCGCGCCCGGAACCCTGTTGGCCCTCCCCCTCCGAATCCCCGAACATGGCAGCCATGACCGGCATACACCCCCGCCTCGTCCACACCGCGGAACTCGACGCCCGTACCCGCGCCGCGGCCAGGACGCTCCTCGACGACGCCTTCGAGGGCGACATGTCCGAGGAGGACTGGGACCACGCGCTGGGCGGCGTGCACGCCCTGGTCCGGGAGGGCGACGAGCTGATCGGCCACGCCAGCGTCGTCCAGCGCATGATGCTGCACGACGGCCGGCCCCTGCGGTGCGGTTACGTGGAGGGCGTCGGCGTCCGCGCGGACCGGCGCGGCAGGGGACACGGCGCCGCCATGATGACGGCCCTGGAGCGGGTGATCCGGCACGCCTACGACCTCGGGGCCCTGAGCGCCTCCGAAGGCGCCGCGGCCTTCTACACGGCCCGCGGCTGGCAACTCTGGCAGGGCCCGTCCGCCGTCCTCTCCCCGACCGGTCTGCGCCGCACCCAGGAGGAGGACGGCGCCGTCCACGTCCTCCAGGCCGGCACCCCGCTGCACCTGACGGGAGAGCTCGCGTGCGACTGGCGGAGCGGGGACGTGTGGTGACAGCGCCCGGACGGGGCGGCTCGGAGAACGGCGAGCGGCCCGCCCGTGGACCACGGGCGGGCCTGCCGCTTGGGGCGCGGGCCGGTGACGGCAGCCGGCGCCCTTGACTACGTGGCCAGTTCCTTGAGCCCCATGTTGAGCTTCAGGACGTTGACCCGGGGCTCCCCCATGAAGCCCAGCACCCGGCCCTCCGTGGTGTCCGCCACCAGGCGTGCGACCTTCGCGCGGTCCAGGTGGTTCTCCTTCGCCACCCGGTCGACCTGGAGCTTCGCGTACGCCGGGGAGATGTCGGGGTCGAGACCCGAGCCGGAGGAGGTGACGGCGTCGGCGGGGACCTCGGACTGCGGGACGCCGTAGGTCTCGGCGACCCACCGCTTGCGTTCCCTGACGGCGGCGATCAGGTCGGTGTTGCCGGCGCCCTGGTTGGTGGCGCCGGAGACCTGGAGGTCGTACCGGGTGTTGATGCCGTTGGTCTTGTTGCTGCCCAGGCCGGCGGACGGGCGCGGCTGGAAGTACCGCAGGTCCGGGACGGGGTTGCCCTTGCTGTCCTGGCCCTTGTCGTAGCGCTGGCCGAGGAGTTCGGAGCCGACGGTCCTGCCGTCCTGCCGTACCTCGGAGCCGTTGGCCTTGCCGTGGAAGGCGGCCTGGGCGACGCCGGTGACCACCAGCGGGTAGAGCACACCGCAGACCACGGTCAGGACGAGCAGGGCGCGCAGTCCGGCGCCGAGGAGGCGGGCGGTGTTGCGTACCGAGTTGTTCATGGAACGTCACCCGATTCCGGGGATCGCGGAGATGAGCAGGTCGATGAGTTTGATGCCGACGAACGGGGCGATCAGGCCGCCCAGCCCGTAGATGCCGAGGTTGCGGCGGAGCATCCGGTCCGCGCTCACCGGGCGGTAGCGGACGCCCTTGAGGGCCAGCGGTACGAGCGCGACGATGATCAGCGCGTTGAAGATGATCGCGGACAGGATCGCGGTCTGCGAGCTGTGCAGCCGCATGATGTTGAGGGTGTCCAGGCCCGGATAGGCCACCGCGAACATCGCCGGGATGATCGCGAAGTACTTCGCGACGTCGTTGGCGATCGAGAAGGTGGTCAGCGCGCCCCGGGTGATCAGCAGTTGCTTGCCGATCTCGACGATCTCGATGAGCTTGGTCGGGTTGGAGTCCAGGTCCACCATGTTCCCGGCCTCCTTGGCGGCCGAGGTGCCGGTGTTCATGGCCACCCCGACGTCCGCCTGGGCCAGGGCCGGCGCGTCGTTGGTGCCGTCGCCGGTCATGGCGACCAGCTTGCCGCCCGCCTGCTCGCGCTTGATCAGCGCCATCTTGTCCTCGGGGGTGGCCTCCGCAAGGAAGTCGTCCACGCCCGCCTCGTCGGCGATGGCCTTGGCCGTCAGCGGGTTGTCGCCCGTGATCATGACGGTCTTGATGCCCATCTTGCGCAGTTCGACGAAGCGTTCGCGCATGCCGTCCTTGACGACGTCCTTGAGGTGGATGACGCCGAGGACGCGGGCGCCCCGCTCGTCCTCCAGGGCGACCAGCAGCGGGGTGCCGCCGGCCTCGGAGATGCCGTTGGCCAGCCGGTCGGCGTCGTCGGCGACGGTGCCGCCCTGCTCCTCGACCCAGGCGATGACCGAACCGGCCGCGCCCTTGCGGACCTTGCGCACGGTGCCGTTCTCGGTCACGTCCACGCCCGACATACGGGTCTGGGCCGTGAAGGGCACCCATTGGGCGTCGGCCAGTTCGCCCTGGTGGCGTTCGCGCAGGCCGTACTTCTCCTTGGCCAGGATGACGATGGAGCGGCCTTCGGGGGTCTCGTCGGCCAGCGAGGAGAGCTGGGCGGCGTCCGCGACCTCGGCCTCGGTCACGCCCTTGACCGGGACGAACTCGGCGGCCTGGCGGTTGCCGAGGGTGATGGTGCCGGTCTTGTCGAGCAGCAGCGTGGAGACGTCACCGGCGGCCTCGACCGCGCGCCCGGACATCGCCAGCACATTGCGCTGGACCAGGCGGTCCATGCCCGCGATGCCGATGGCCGACAGCAGTGCGCCGATCGTCGTCGGGATCAGGCAGACCAGCAGCGCCAGCAGTACGATCATGGGCTGCTCGGCGCCCGCGTAGATCGCGAACGGCTGGAGGGTCACCACGGCCAGCAGGAAGACGATGGTGAGCGAGGCGAGCAGGATGTTCAGCGCGATCTCGTTCGGCGTCTTCTGCCGGGCGGCGCCCTCGACGAGGTTGATCATCCGGTCGATGAAGGTCTCGCCGGGCTTCGTCGTGATCTTGATGACGATGCGGTCGGAGAGCACCTTCGTACCGCCGGTGACCGCGGACCGGTCGCCGCCGGACTCGCGGATGACCGGAGCCGACTCGCCCGTGATGGCGGACTCGTCGACCGACGCGACGCCTTCGACCACGTCACCGTCGCCCGGAATGATGTCACCGGCCTCGCAGACGACGAGGTCGCCGATGCGCAGCCCGGTGCCGGGGACCCGGGTCTCCGTACCGCCCTCCAGCCGCCGCGCCACGGTGTCCGTCTTGGCCTTGCGCAGCGTGTCCGCCTGCGCCTTGCCACGGCCCTCGGCGACCGCTTCCGCCAGGTTGGCGAAGATCACGGTGAGCCAGAGCCAGACCGCGATGGCCCAGCCGAACCAGTCGGCGGGGGACGCGACGGCGAAGCACGTGGTCAGCACCGAACCGACCTCGACCACGAACATCACCGGGGACTTGACCATCACCCGGGGGTCCAGCTTGCGCAACGCGTCCGGCAGCGACCTGACCAGTTGCCCGGGGTCGAAGAGGCCGCCACCGACACGGCCGCCGCCGTCCGGCGGGTGCCCGCCGGGTAGGTCCTGGTGGGGCGCGCGGGTCGGGGTTGCGGTGGACATGGAGCGGCGCTCCTCTTGCTGTACGTCGTTTACGTCGGTGGTCATGACAGCCCTTCCGCGATCGGGCCGAGGGCCAGCGCCGGGAAGTACGTCAGGCCGGTGATGATCAGGATCGTGCCGACCAGCAGTCCCGCGAAGAGCGGCTTCTCGGTACGGAGCGTGCCCGCCGTCTCGGGGACCGGCTGCTGCTCGGCGAGCGAGCCGGCCAGAGCCAGGACGAACACCATCGGCAGGAAGCGGCCGAGCAGCATCGCGAGGCCGATCGTGGTGTTGTACCAGGGGGTGTTCGCGTTCAGGCCGCCGAAGGCCGAGCCGTTGTTGTTGGCGCCGGAGGTGAACGCGTACAGCACCTCGGAGAAGCCGTGCGAACCGGCACCCAGCGCCTTGGTGTTGAGCATCGAGCCCAGCGCGTCCGGCAGGACCATCGAGACGGCGGAGAAGCCGAGCACGAGGGTCGGGGTGACGAGGATGTAGCAGGCCGCGAGCTTGATCTGGCGGGTGCCGATCTTCTTGCCGAGGTACTCGGGCGTACGGCCGACCATCAGGCCGGCGATGAACACCGCGATCACGGCCATCACGAGCATCCCGTACAGACCGGAGCCGACGCCGCCGGGCGCGATCTCGCCGAGCATCATGCCCAGCAGTTGGATGCCGCCGCCGAAGGCCGTGAAGGAGTCGTGGAAGGCGTCCACGGCGCCGGTCGAGGTGAGGGTGGTGGCGACCGAGAAGATCGACGAGCCACCGATGCCGAAGCGGTTCTCCTTGCCCTCCATCGCGGCGCCGGCCGCCTGGAGCGCCGGGCCGCCGTGCGCGAACTCGGTCCACATCATCAGGGCGGTGAAGCCGAGCCAGATGATGCCCATCGTGGCCAGGATCGCGTACCCCTGCCGTACGTTGCCGACGATCCGGCCGAAGGTACGGGTCAGCGCGAACGGGATGACCAGGATGAGGAAGACCTCGAAGAGGTTGGTGAAGCCGTTCGGGTTCTCGAAGGGGTGGGCCGAGTTGGCGTTGAAGTAGCCGCCCCCGTTGGTGCCCAGCTCCTTGATGACCTCCTGGGAGGCGACCGCGCCACCGTTGGTCTGCTGGGTGCCGCCCATGAACTGCCCGACCTCGTGGATGCCGGAGAAGTTCTGGATCGCACCGCACGCGACGAGGACGAGCGCGCCGATGACGGCGATCGGTATCAGGATGCGCACGGTGCCGCGCACCAGGTCGGCCCAGAAGTTGCCCAGGTCGCCGGTACGGGTCCGGGCGAAGCCGCGTACGAGGGCGATCGCCACCGCCATGCCCGTCGCGGCCGAGACGAAGTTCTGCACCGCCAGGCCGGCCGTCTGCACGACGTGGCCCATGGCCTGCTCACCGCTGTACGACTGCCAGTTGGTGTTCGCGACGAACGACGCCGCCGTGTTGAACGCCTGGTCCGGGCTGATCGACGCGAAACCGAGCGACAGCGGCAGGCCGCCCTGGAGGCGCTGCAGCAGGTAGAGGAAGAGCACACCGGCCACGGAGAAGGCGAGGACGCCGCGCAGATAGGCGGGCCAGCGCATCTGCGCGTCCGGGTCGGCGCCGATGCAGCGGTAGATCACCTTCTCGACGCGCAGGTGCTTGCGCGAGCTGTACATGGCGGCCATGTGGTCGCCGAGGGGTCGGTACGCCAGGGCGAGCGCCGCGACGAGCGCGGTGAGCTGGAGCACGCCGGCCAGGATGGGGCTCATCGGGACGCTCAGAACCTCTCCGGGAAGACGAGGGCGAGGACCAGGTAGCCGAGCAGGGCGACGGCAACGATCAGCCCGACGACGTTCTCGACGGTCACAGCCTCGTCACCCCCTTGGCGACGAGGGCCACCAGCGCGAAGACCGCGAGCGTGGTGACGACGAAGGCCACGTCGGCCATCGTGTGCTCCTAGTGGGATCGGTGGAACGGACCCCTAGAGCAAACCCGCAACCTGACCGTTTACGACCACCGTTGACGCCTCCCTTACGGCCATTAGCGCCCCGTTGACGATTCTCATACGCCCCCCGCCCTGACCTGCAAAAACCCGATGGGCCGCACCTCCTCAAAAGGAGGCACGACCCATCGGGGCGCGGGTTTCCGGCCGCGTCGGCGCCCTCGGGGAGCGCCGCGCGTCAGCGGATTTCGGTGATTTCGGGGCCGCGTTCGAGGCGTTCGACGCCGCCGCCGAAGCGGGAGGTCTCCGCGGGCTCCTGCTGGACGCCGTCGGGGACCATCTGGGCGTCCTCGGGGAGCTTGAGGACGATGGGGTCGCGGGGGGCCATGGGGGCCTCGCCGCGGACGACCACGGTGTCCTTGAAGATGTGCTCCAGGATGCCGGCGGCCTCCGGCTGGACCGCGCCCTGGCCGGAGATGACGCCGCGCAGGAACCAGCGCGGGCCGTCGACGCCGACGAAGCGCACCACCTGGACGCCGTTGGTGCCGTCCGGGAGCTGTACGGGGACCTGGGCGCGCAGTTCCCAGCCCAGCGGGCCCTCGACCTCGTCGATGACACCGCCCTGCTGGGTGATCCCGACGCCGATCTCCTCGCGGACCTCGCCCCAGATGCCCTCCTTCTTGGGAGCGGCGAACGCCTGGAGCTGTACGGCGCTGTCCTGGAGGACGACGGTCGCCGCGACGATCGCGTCGCCCGCGACCTCCACGCGCAGTTCCATGCCCTCGACGCCGGGCACGAACATGCCGCCCAGGTCGACCCGCCCCTCGGCGGGGTCCGTGACCTCGGAGAGGTCCCAGGGGCCGTCGGGGCGCGGGGCCGGGGGCAGGTTCACCCGCCGCTCCTCCTCGCCGGGCCCGGCGGCCTCGTCCGCGGAGGTCTCGTCCGAGGCCGTCTCGTCGGCGGCTTCCGCTGCCTGGGCCGACTCTGCGGGAGCCTCGTTCTTCTTGCGACGTCCGAACACGTCACTGTCCTTCCCGGTCGGCACCGACCGATGCGTATCCATTCCCACCCGTGGAGCCGTCCACCGCCGCATGACCGCCGGTGGAACCGAATCCCCCCTCGGCCCGCGCCGAGCCGGGAAGTTCCGCCACCTCGTGGAAGCGCACCTTCTCGACCTGCTGGACGACCAGTTGGGCGATCCGGTCGAATCTCTCGAACCGCACGCTCTCGCGCGGGTCCAGATTGACCACGATCACCTTGATTTCCCCACGGTACCCGGCATCCACCGTCCCGGGGGCATTCACGAGTGCCACTCCGCACCGGGCCGCCAGGCCCGAACGGGGGTGCACGAACGCCGCGTACCCGTCGGGCAGCGCGATGGACACTCCGGTGGGAAGAACCGTCCGCTCCCCCGGCGCGAGTTCCGCCGCTTCGGTGGTCACCAGGTCGGCGCCCGCGTCACCGGGGTGGCCGTAGGCGGGCAGCGGCACCTCCGGGTCCAGACGCCGGATCAGCACATCCACCGGATTGCGTACCTGACTCACGGGTTCACCTCAAAAGCACGAGCTCGTCGGACCTGATCCGGATCGGCCATGGCGGCCTGGATCTCGGCCGGCCGTCCGTTGTCGATGAAGTGGTCGACCTTGACCTCGACGAAGACGGCGTCGGCGCGCACCGCGACCGGCCCCTCGGGCCCGCCGATGCGGCCCACCGCCGTCGAGTAGATCTTCCGGCCGTGGACGGCGGTTATCTCCGCGTCCAGGTGCAGCACCGTGCCGACCGGTACGGGGCGCAGGAAGTCGGTCTCCAGGCGGCCGGTCACCGCGATCACCCGGAGCAGCCAGTTCAGCGAGCCCAGCGTCTCGTCCAGGGCGGTGGCCAGTACGCCGCCGTGTGCGAGGCCGGGCGCGCCCTGGTGGGCCTCCTGGACCGTGAATTCGGCGGTCACCCGTACGCCGTCCTCGGCGCGGGCCCGCAACCGCAGGCCGTGGGCCTGCGCCGCGCCGCAGCCGAAGCAGTGGTCGTAGTGCGCGCCGAGGAGTTCTCCGGGCGCGGGGGCTTCGGGGTGCCGCACCGGGGCGGCGGCGTCGGCCGGTGGCGTCAGCCGCGTCGGGGCCTTGTCGGTTCCACTCACGAGTGCAGACCCTACCCGCGCGCGTAACCGGCCCGCGCCGCCGTGCCAAGCTGGAGCCATGCAGTCGTACGAAGAACGCCTCACCGCGCCCCGCTCCTGGTGGGTGATCGCCGGCCTGATCGGCGTGGCCTGCGCCCTGATGCTGCTCCCGCTGGGGACGCTGCCGATGCTCGGCGGGCTGATCGGCGGCGCGGCGCTGTCCGCGGTGGCGGTCAGTTCGTACGGCTCCGTTCGGATCCGCGTCGTGGGCGACTCGCTGATCGCGGGCGACGCCCGGATCCCGGTGGCGGCGCTGGGTGAGGCGCGGCCGCTGGATCCCGAGGAGGCGCTGGCCTGGCGTACGCACAAGGCCGACACCCGCGCCTTCATGCTGCTGCGCAGCTACATCCGTACCGCCGTGCGGGTGGAGATCACGGACCCGGCGGACCCGACCCCGTACGCGTACCTCTCGACCCGTGACCCGGAGCGCCTGGTGGCCGCGCTGGCGGCCGTACGGGCCTGAACCGCTCCCCAGGGGGCTGCGGGGGCGATCAGGGCGACGTCGGGCGGCACAGCGGCCTTCCCGAGCGTGTTGTGGCCGCCGCGGCACGGCGGTCCGGGGCGCTCAGCGGGCCTTCGGCGGCTGTCCGGCGCTTCGGGGTCGGCTCCGCCGGGCCGTTCGGCGTCTCCGGCGGGCCCTCAGTCGTTCCCCGGCGGCAGGGCCGTCGTCGGGGTTTCTTGCGGGGCGCCGGCGTCCGGGAGGGCGTCCCACGGCACCTGTCCGGCGCGCAGGTCCTTGCGGATCTTGTCCGCGAGCTTCTTGGTGTCCCGCCGGTTCATGAACGCGCCGACCGCGGCGCCGACCATGAACGGTGTCAGGTTCGGCAGGTTGCGCAAAGTGCGCTTCATGATCTGCTGGCGCAGTTCGCGTTTCATCTGGCCGCCCAGCGCCGCGTTGACCGTCGTGGGCTTGGTGACGTCGATGCCGCGTTCCTCGGTCCAGGACGTCAGGTAGGCGGTGGCGCGCTGTTTGAGGTTCCCCGGCGGGCGCAGGCCGTAGACCTCGTGCAGCTCGGCGATGAGCTTGATCTCCACGGAGGCCACGCCGACGATCTCGGCGGCGAGCTCGGCCGGCATGGCGGGCGGCACCGGCAGCATCGCCGCCGCGCCCACCCCCGCGCCGACGGTGGCGGTGCCTCGCGTGGCGCCGGAGACGAGTTTGTCGGCCAGTTCCTCGGGGGTCAGCCCGGGGAACTGCCGACGCAACGTCGCCAGGTCGCGGACCGGGATCCGCGGGGCGTTGTCGATGATGCGCTCGGCGGCGGCCGCCAGCCCCTTGCGGGCGCCCGCGCGGCCCTTCCTGGTGCCACGGCCCACAGCGGCCGCGAGCGAGGCCGCACGGCCTCGCTCCTTCGGTGCACCGGACGTCCGCTCCGGGGGCAGGGCGGTCGGGTCGGCGGGCACGGGCGCGTTTTCGTCGCGTGATCGTGCGCCGGCCGCCGGGCCTTTCTCGCCCTTGCGTCCCTTACGGAACGGGTTCACGCCTGCCATGGCGTCGACCGGTCCTCAGGCCGCGCAGTCGCGGCAGATCGGCTGGCCGTTCTTGTCCTCGGCGGCCAGTTGGCTGCGGTGGTGGACCAGGAAGCAGCTCATGCACGTGAACTCGTCCTGCTGCTTGGGCAGCACCCGGACGGCCAGTTCCTCGTTGGAAAGGTCGGCGCCGGGCAGCTCCAGGCCCTCGGCCTGCTCGAACTCGTCGACGTCGACGGCCGAGGCGGACTTGTCGTTCCGCCGCGACTTCAGTTCCTCGATGCTGTCCTCGTTGAGGTCATCATCTGTCTTGCGTGGGGTGTCGTAATCCGTAGCCATGTCGCTCTCCCCCTCTGGGTGTCTGCGGTGTCTCCAGCGCACGTAACGCGTGAGAGGCCGGACTTGTGCCCGACCTGAGGCGGAGATTTTGCCTCACATCAAGGTCTGTTACTCAATCGACACCCAACCGCACCCCTGAAGAGGTGATCGGTTTGGATGGCGATCAGGACCGTACACGGTCCGAATGTCGCACCTCGCGCACGCCATCACGTGTACTTCCCGTGATCAAGGCCCCTGGAAACCCGGATTTTCCCGGCTTTCCGCCGACTGTTTCGATCACGGAGAGTGGGTGGCCCGAATCTCGCGTCTGTGAGGGATCACACACGGACGGACGGTCGGACGGACCGCAGGAATTCAGCGCAAAGCGAACTCGGCGAAGGATCCCTGGCCGCCCGCCGTCACGTCAAGCCGGGGTGGTCGGCGTGCGGAGGGCGACCAAGAGTGCCAAGAGGTCGGGTCCCGGGTCAAAAAGGACAGCAGGACGGGCGGCGGGCCCTGGGCGAGGGCCGTGCCCCTCGCCCGCGCTCCCCGCCCGCCTGCGGCCCTCACAGCGGCAGGACGACCCGCATCTCCAGGCCGCCGCCCTCGCGGGGTGTCGCCGTGATGCTGCCGTCGTGGGCGCGCACCACGGACCGCACGATGGACAGGCCCAGGCCGACGCCCTTGTCGCTGCCGGTGCGTTCGGTGCGCAGGCGCCGGAAGGGCTCGAAGAGGTTCTCCACCTCGTAGGCCGGGACGG
>NZ_JBIRFL010000032.1:0-61049 GCF_044327445.1 Streptomyces sp. NPDC018045 | reverse complement strand
ACGGTTTTGATCACTGGTGGTACGGGTGGTCTGGGGCGTGTGGTTGCCCGGCATCTGGTGGTGGAGCACGGGGTGCGGAGTCTGTTGCTGGTCAGTCGGAGTGGTCCGGCTGCCGAGGGCGTCGATGAGCTGGTGGCGGAGCTGCGGCAGAGCGGTGCTGAAGCCACCGTCGAGGCGTGCGATGTGACTGACGGTGCTGCTGTGTCGGATCTGGTTTCTCGCCACCCGGTCAGTGGGGTCGTTCATACGGCCGGTGTTCTCGATGACGGTGTGGTGGAGTCGTTGTCGGCGGAGCGGTTGTCGGCGGTGCTGCGGCCGAAGGTGGACGCGGCCTGGCATCTGCACGAGGCGACCAGGGGCCTGGAGCTGGACGCGTTTGTGGTGTTCTCGTCCGTGGCCGGTACGTTCGGCAGTGCGGGGCAGGCCAATTACGCGGCGGGCAATGCCTTCCTGGATGGGCTGGCGCACCACCGCCGGGCCCAGGGGCTTCCGGGCACGTCGCTGGCGTGGGGCCCCTGGTCCCAGGACAGCGGCATGACCGGTTCTCTCACTGATGCGGACGTGCAGCGCATGGCCCGCTCGGGTATGCCGCCGCTGTCGGCCGAGGAGGGCCTGGCCCTTTTCGACGCGGCGCTCGCCACCGCCGAGCCCGTGTCCGTCCCCGTCCGCCTGGACCTCGCAGCCCTGCGGCAGCAGGGCGAGCCTCAGCCTCTGCTGCGCGGCCTGATCCGTACGCCAGGCCGACGCACCGCGGCAACCACCACGAACGGTGACATCGCGGCCGCCTTCGCGCAGCGCCTGACCGGGCTGTCGACGGCAGCGGGGCGCGAGGTCGTGCTCGACGCCGTACGCGGTCAGGTCGCGGCCGTCCTCGGACACACCGGAACCACGGAGATCGACCAGGACCGGGCCTTCCTGGACCTCGGTTTCGACTCCCTGACCGCGGTCGAACTCCGTAACCGGCTGAGCGCCCACACCGGAATCCGCCTCCCGGCGACCCTGCTCTTCGACTACCCGACGCCGGCGGAACTCGTCGACCACCTGCACGCCCGGATCGCCCCCGAGCCGACCCCCGGCGCGGAGGCGCTCCTGGGCGAACTCGAAAAGCTGGAGAAGTCCTTCGGCGGACTCGACATCACGGAGGAGATCCACGAGCAGGTCGCCGGCCGACTGGAGGTTCTCAGGGCGAAGTGGAACACACTGAGGGACACGGCTGCGGCAGCCGGGCGCGACGGTTCCGCGTCCGACGACGAGGAGTTCGACTTCGAGTCCGCCTCCGACGACGAGGTCTTCGACCTCCTCGACAACGAACTCGGTCTGTCCTGACCTGCCAAGCGGCCGGTACCGGTGACCCGTCACCGGTACCGGCCGCTTCGTCACCGGAACGGGTCCCTCCCTGCCCCTCGACCGCAACGAGCACGGCCACTCGTGCGCAGAGCACACAACGCCCCCTCCCGGTTCCCGGGAGGGGGCGTTGTGCTGGTCGGCCGGTCAGTCGGTGAGCAGTGTCTCCCGCAGCCGCTCCAGGTCCCGCTCGCTCAGGCCCAGACCGTCCCGCAGGTAGGCGTCGAAGCTGCCGAAGCGGGTCGAGACCTCGTCGAAGGCCGCGTTCAGGTACTCGGCCCTGGTGTCCAGGACCGGCTTGAGGCGGGCGGCGACCTCCGGCGGCTGCCCGGCGAGTTTCGCCGCGTTGCTCGCGGCCAGGTACTCGTTGCTGGCCAGGTAGTCGCGCAGCACCGTGTCACGGTCCACGCCGAGGGCCGTGAGCAGGGCCGCGGCGGCCCAGCCCGTACGGTCCTTGCCGGACTCGCAGTGGTAGGCCAGACCGTGGGCGCCGGAGTCGGCCGCGTAGCCGAACAGCGAGCGGTACGCCGTGCCCGCGGCGGGCTGGGAGACGACCGCGCGATAGCCGTCGAGCATCGTCTGCACGGCCTTCTCCGGGGTGGCGGGCAGCTCACCGGAGGTTTCCCCACCGAGGACGTTGGCGACGACGTAGCGCGCGCCCGCGGGCACGCGGTCCGGGGCCTTGGCGCGCTCGCTCGGCGTGCGCAGATCGAAGTCCGTGCGGATGCCCAGGCGCTGGAGCTTGGCCAGGTCGGCGTCGGTGAGCGCGTTCAGGCTGTTGGCGCGGTACAGCACGCCCATCTTCACCCACCGGCCGTCGGCGGTACGGTAGCCGCCCGCGTCACGGAAGTTGGCGGCGCCCTCCAGGTGCAGCGAGCGGTCGGCGAGGGTGAGCGGGTCGCCCCGGTCGGGCACCAGGCGGAACCACTGGCGGTCGGCTGCGGGCAGGCCGCGTACGGTGACGGTCGCCTCGGCCCCGCCGCGGGCCACGGCCCGGCCCCCGGCGTGGACGGTCACCGAGCGGACGCCGGGCGCCTTCCAGGACACGGCGAACGAACCGTCCTTCTGCCGGGTGACCGTGGCGTCGTGGAACGGAATACCGTGCGCCGCGAGCGGCGCCCGGGGCGCGTGCTGGCCCGCTCCGGGGGAGGTGCCGAGCGGCTCGGCGGAGGCAAGGGGGCCGGTGACCCCTACGGCCGACACGGCGGCCACGAACGAGACGGCGATGCGGCGGGCGGTCAGTACCGCCGCCGGGGAAGGGGAGTTCATGGCGGGACCGTACGGCCAGGTCATGCCTGGATTCACCTAGAGATGGCCAGGTGGGCGGCCGCACCGGGCCGGCGCGGCGGGCCGCCGCACTCCGGGCGCTCAACGGCCCCCCACCTCTGGCGTTTCCCCCAGTCTTTCGTGGTCAGGATGGGAACGCGCGGCGGCCCGGGCCGGTGGACAAGGCCCGCGGTTCCCACCGGACGGCCCCGCGGCACAGCCCCGCGCAACAGTCCCGCGGGGACCGGTCCTGTCGGCGAAAGTCGGGTACTACCAGCGTGTTCGAGAATCAGCATCTGTCACGGCGCCGTCTGCTCGGACTGGCCGCCCTCGGCGGCGCCGCCGTCACCGGGATGACCACGATCTCCGCCGCCCCGCGCGCCGCGGCCGCCGGCCAGAGCGGTCCGTCGGCCGGCGACGGCTCATTCGTACCGGCCGTGGTGGTCGGCACCGGCTACGGCGCCGCGGTCTCCGCGCTGCGGCTCGGCGAGGCGGGCATCCCGACGCTCATGCTCGAAATGGGCCGGCTGTGGAACGAGCCGGCCGACGACGGCAACGTCTTCTGCGGCATGCTCGAACCCGACCACCGGTCCAGTTGGTTCAAGCCGCGCACCGAGGCCCCGCTGGCCTCGTTCCTGTGGCTCGACGTGGTCAACCGGAACATCGACCCGTACGCGGGCGTGCTGGACCGGGTGCACTTCGACCAGATGTCGGTGTACGTGGGGCGGGGCGTCGGCGGTGGCTCGCTGGTCAACGGCGGTATGGCGGTCGTGCCGAAGCGCTCGTACTTCGAGGAGATCCTGCCACGGGTGGACGCCGCCGAGATGTACGGCCGGTACTTCCCGCGCGCCAACGCCGCGCTCAAGGTGAACCACATCGACCAGGGCTGGTTCGAGGAGACTCAGTGGTACAAGTTCGCGCGGGTCTCGCGCGAACAGGCGGGCAAGGCGGGCCTGGGCACCACCTTCGTCCCCAACGTCTACGACTTCGGCCACATGCGGCGTGAGGCGGCCGGCGAAGCGCCCAAGTCCGCGCTGGCCGGCGAGGTCATCTACGGCAACAACCACGGCAAGCAGAGCCTGGACAAGACCTACTTGGCAGCCGCCCTCGGCACCGGCAAGGTCACCATCGAGACGCTGCACCAGGTCAAGGCGGTCCGGCAGCAGCAGGACGGCAGCTATGTGCTGTCCGTGCACCGGATCGACACCAACGGCAAGGTCATCGCCCGGAAGGAGATCGGCTGCCGCCACCTGTTCCTCGGTGCGGGCAGCCTCGGCTCCACCGAACTGCTGGTGCGCGCCCGCGACACCGGCACGCTGCCCGACCTGAACGCCGAGGTCGGCGCGGGCTGGGGCCCCAACGGCAACATCATGACCGGCCGGGCCAACCATGTCTGGAACCCCACCGGGGCCCACCAGTCGTCGATCCCCGCCCTGGGCATCGACGACTGGGACAACCCCGCCGCTCCGGTCTTCGCGGAGATCGCGCCGATGCCGGCCGGACTGGAGACCTGGGTCAGTCTCTACCTGGCGATCACCAAGAACCCGGAGCGCGGCACCTTCGTCTACGACCAGGCCACCGACCGGGCCGCCCTGCGCTGGACCCGGGACCAGAACGCCCCCGCGGTCGCCGCCGCGAAGTCGCTCTTCGACCGCGTCAACAAGGCCAACACGACGATGTACCGCTACGACCTGTTCGGGCCGGAGCCGAAGGCCTTCTCCGACGACTTCAGCTACCACCCGCTCGGCGGCTGTGTGCTGGGCAAGGCCACCGACCTCTACGGCCGTGTGGCCGGCTACCGGAACCTCTACGTCACCGACGGCGCGCTCATCCCGGGTTCCATCGGCGTCAACCCCTTCGTCACCATCACGGCGCTGGCCGAACGCAACGTCGAGCGGATCATCGCGGAGGACGTCAAGGCCGCGCGCTAGAAACCCCGTACACCCCACCGCCCCCACCCGCAATGACGGACTCTAATGATTTTCCGGCGGGTGGCATGAGATCAAAGGGGGAGCGGCCAGTCGTTCCGCACGGGGCGAGTGCCCGGCCCCCGCCTGTCATCGCTGAAAGGGAATCCATGGACTCCGCCCGACGGCCGATCCTCTTCGTCAGTCTTCCGGAGAGCGGACTGCTCAACCCGCTGCTCGTCCTCGCCGAGGAACTCTCCCGCAAGAATGTGCCGGACCTCTGGTTCGCCACCGACGAGCCGCGGCGCGACGACGTGAAGAGGATCTCGGTGGGGTCCGCGGTGGAGTTCGCCTCGCTGGGGGAGGTCGTCTCCGAGCTGTCGGCGGTGACGTGGAACGACGAGGTCTATCGGGAGATCACCCAGTCGTCGCGGTTCAAGGCGCATCGCGCGGTGATCAGGCAGTCGTTCGTGCCCGCCGCGCAGAAGAAGAAATTCGAGGAACTCGCGGCCATCGTCGACGAGGTCCGGCCGGCGCTGATGGTCATCGACTGCATCAGCGGGTTCGCGATCGAGCTGGCCATTTCGCGGAAGATTCCGTTCGTGCTGAGCGTGCCGTTCGCGCCGAGCAATGTGCTGACGGCGTTCACGCCGTTCGGCAAGCGGTACGTGCCGTGGGACTTTCCCGTGCCGCACACCGGACTGCCGCGTCGCATGACACCGGTGCAGCAGCTCCGTAACCAATGGTTCAAGTGGCGGACCCTGGCGCTGTTCCTCTCGCCGAAGATGAGCAAGGTGGTGGCGGAGGACACCCGGCGGCGCAAGGCGCTCGGGCTGGGGCCGATGAGCCAGATGGCGCGGATCGAGCAGGCCGAACTGGTGCTGTGCAATTCGATCGCCGAGCTGGACTATCCCGTCGAGCTGCCGGAGCGGATGCGGCTGGTCGGCGCGATGGTGCCGCCACTGCCGGAGGCACCGGACGACGAGGAACTCTCGTCCTGGCTGGATGCCCAGACGTCGGTGGTGTACGCGGGATTCGGGACGATCACCCGGCTCACGCGGGAACAGGTCGCGTCGATGGTGGAGGTGGCCCGGCGGCTCGAAGGACGGCACCAGGTGCTGTGGAAACTGCCTTCGGAGCAACAGCATCTGCTGCCGCCCGCGGAGACGCTGCCGGGCAATCTGCGGATCGAGAGCTGGGTTCCTTCCCAGCTCGATGTGCTCGCGCACCCGAAGGTGAAGGTGTTCTTCACGCACGCCGGCGGCAATGGCTACAACGAGGGCGTGTATTTCGGCAAGCCGCTGGTGGTGCGGCCGCTGTGGGTGGACTGCTACGACCAGGCCGTACGCGGCCGGGATTTCGGCATCAGCCTGACGCTCGACCGGCCGCGGGCCATGGACGTCGACGACGTGCTCGACAAGCTGACCCGGGTGCTGGAAACCCCCTCCTTCCGGGAGAACGCGGAGCGGCTCAGCGCGCTGCAGCGGACGGCGGGCGGCCGGGCGGCCGCCGCCGATCTGATTCTCGGCCTGCCGGCCCTGGCGGAAACACCGGCACACACCGGCGCGTGACACGCGGACGGGGCATGTGGACATGCGGACGTACCCGGTATGTGGGCGCGTACGCGGCATGCGGACGGACCAGGCGTGTGAACGTGCGAGGTGGATGCAGCGATGAGACGTGTGTACGTATGAGGAGGATGACGTAACCGATGGCGTTCACTTATCCCGTGTCCCGGCCCGCGCTGGGCGGAAAAGAGCTGGAATACCTGACCGCTACGGTCGAGGACGGCTGGATATCGTCGCAGGGCCCGATGGTCCAGCGATTCGAGCGGGCCTTCGCGGACTACAACGGGGTCGCGCACGGTGTGGCCTGTTCGTCCGGGACGGCCGCGCTGACGCTCGCGCTGAGGGCGCTGGGAATCGGGCCGGGGGACGAGGTGATCGTCCCCGAATTCACGATGGTGGCGTCCGCGTGGGCGGTCACGTACACGGGCGCGACGCCGGTGTTCGTCGACTGCGGGGACGACCTCAACATCGACGTCTCCCGTATCGAAGAGAAAATCACGGCCCGGACGAAAGCCGTCATGCCCGTGCACATCTACGGGCGGCGCTGCGACATGGACGCGATCATGGATATGGCGTTCCAGTACAACCTGAAGGTCGTCGAGGACAGTGCCGAGGCCCATGGCGTCCGGCCGGTGGGGGACATCGCCTGCTATTCGCTGTTCGCCAACAAAATCATCACGGCGGGCGAGGGCGGCATCTGCCTGACCGACGACCACAAACTGGCCGGGCAGATCGCGCATCTGCGGGCCATGGCCTTCACCAAGGACCACAGCTTCCTGCACAAGAAGGTGGCGTACAACTACCGTATGACGGCCATGCAGGCCGCCGTCGCGCTCGCGCAGGCCGAGCGGCTCGACGAGATCCTCGAAGTGCGCCGCGGGATAGAGAAGCGCTACGACGAGGGACTGGCCGACATTCCCGGTATCACGCTGATGCCGCCGCGGGACGTGCTGTGGATGTACGACCTCCGGACCGAGCGCCGGGCGGAACTCCAGGCCTTCCTGGCCGGGCATTCCATCGAGACCCGGCTGTTCTTCAAGCCGATGAGCCGGCAGCCCATGTATTTCCACCCCGACTGGCCCTCGCTCAAGGCCACCGCGTTCGCCGAGGACGGGCTGTACCTGCCCACGCACACCGACCTGACCGCCGCCGACCAGGACTTCATTGTCGGCAAGATCCGCGCTTTCCACGGCGTCGGCTGACCGTTCCCGTCCGAGAGAGGAATCGTGCCCATGACGCAGTCGGACCCGATGGTGGTCGACTTCCCCGTGCGCAAACCCGGCGTGCCCTTCCCGCCGCCCGACTATGCCGACTACCGCGATCACGAGGGCCTGGTCCTGTCCCGTCTGCCCAACGGCGCCCGGGCGTGGCTGGTCACCCGGCACGAGGACGTACGCACCGTACTGACCGACCCGAGAATCAGCTCCAACCCGGCGCACAAGGGATTTCCCAACGTCGGCACGGTGGGCGTGCCCACGCAGGAACAGATACCGGGCTGGTTCGTGGGCCTCGATTCCCCCGAACACGACCGGTTCCGCAAGGCCCTGATACCCGAATTCACCGTCCGCCGCATCCGGGGACTGCGCCCGGCGATCGAGCGCACGGTGGAGGAGCGCCTCGACGCCATGCTCGCCGCGGGCAACACCGCCGATCTCGTCGCCGACTACGCGCTGCCCGTCCCTTCCCTGGTGATCTCGACGCTGCTCGGCGTCCCGCCCTCGGACCGCGACTTCTTCGAGTCCCGGACCCGCACCCTGGTCTCGCTGCGCGCCTCGACCGACGAGCAGCGCGAGACCGCCGTCAAGGAGCTGCTGCGTTACATCAAGCGGCTGGTCGACATCAAGGCGAAGTGGCCCGGTGACGACCTCATCAGCAGGCTGCTGGCCGCCGGCACGATCGCTCCGCACGAGCTGTCCGGTGTGCTGATGCTCCTGCTCATCGCCGGGCACGAGACGACGGCCAACAACATCTCGCTCGGCGTGGTCACGCTGCTGATGAACCCGCAGTGGATCGGTGACGACCGGGCCGTGGAGGAGACGCTGCGCTTCCATTCGGTCGCCGACATCGTGTCCCTGCGGGTGGCCGTCGAGGACGTGGAGATCGCCGGGCAGCTCATCAAGGCGGGCGAGGGCATCGTGCCCCTGGTCGCCGCGGCCAACCACGACACGAGCGCGTTCGAGTGTCCGCACATGTTCGACCCCGCCAGGAGCGCCCGTCACCACGTGGCCTTCGGCTACGGCATCCACCAGTGCCTGGGGCAGAACCTGGTGCGCGTCGAGATGGAGATCGCCTACCGCAAGCTCTTCGAGCGCATCCCCGACATACAGCTCGCCGTTCCCGTCGACGGCCTGAGCATCAAGTACGACGGCGTGCTCTACGGCCTGGAGCAACTGCCCGTCCGCTGGTAGGCGCCCTTCCGCAGGCGCAGCGCCCCGACCCGTCCGCCCGGCGTGCCACCGGCCGCCCGGCGGGCCCCGACCCACCGCAGGAGAGACATCGGCATGCGTATCACCATCGATCCGGACCGCTGCGTGGGCGCGGGCCAGTGCGTGCTGTCCGCGCCACAGGTCTTCGACCAGGACGAGGACGGAATCGTCACGCTGCTCGCCGAGCCCGGCACGGACGAGGAACCCAGGGCCCGGATCGCCGGAGCCCTGTGCCCGTCCCGGGCGATCACCGTGCACGAGGGCTGACGCCCCCCGGGCGATCCGCCGGCGGGTCCCCGCAACCGAAGAACGCGCTCGACATCCGGGAGTGATGGTGTCCGTCCACACCGATGACTACATGATCGACCCGCCCGCCGACGCGGCCGGTGCGCCGGGAGGCCGTACGCTCCCCGAGGTGTTCGCGTCCGCTGTCGCTTCCGCCCCCGACGCGGTGGCCCTCGTCGACGGCGACCGGAGGTGGACGTGGGCGCTGTGGCAGGCGGACGTCGACGCGCTGGCGCGTGGCCTGCAGGAGTCGGGGGTCGCTCCCGGCGACGTGGTCGCGGCGCGGCTTCCCAACTGCTGGGAGTTCGTGACCCTGCATCTGGCCGTCGCGGCCGTCGGGGCGGTCCTGATGCCCGTCCACCAGGACACCACGGACAGCGACGTCCGCGCGCTGCTGACCCGCGCCGAACCCGTCCTCCTGGTCCTGCCGGCAGCCGTCGGCGAGGATCCGGCGGCGGCCCGTTCGCTGCTGGAGGCCGTGCCGTCACTGCGCGGCGTGCTGCTGGCCGGGGCGCCGGAGGCGGAGCACCAGGAGCCCGGGATCGGGTCGCTGGACGGGCTGCTGACGGCCTGGGCGGGCAGCGGGCCCCGGCCGGCCGACGTCACCCCCGACATGCCGCTGGTCCTGATCCCCACGTCCGGGACGACCTCGGCGCGGCCCAAACTGTGTGTGCACAGCCACGACGGCCTGCTGGCGAACACCGCGGCCGTCACCGCCGACGCCGCCTTCGAGGGTACGGTCCTCACGGCCTGCCCGATGACCCACCTGTTCGGCCTCCAAGCCGTGCACGCGGCGCTGACCGCAGCCTGCGGGCAGGTCCTGCTCACCGGCTGGGACGTGGACCGCTTCCTGGAACTGGCGCGGGAACACGACCCCCGTACCGTCTTCGCCGTACCCGCCCAACTGCGGGATGTCGTCGGGCGGCTCGCCGGAACGGACGAGCCGGCGGGCTTCGCGCCGCACCAGGTGCGCACCGCGGGCGCCGCCATCGCGCCCGCGCTCGCCGCACGGGTACGCGCCGCCCTCGCCTGCGAACTGGTCGTGGTGTGGGGCATGTCCGAGATCGGCACCGGAACCCGCACCCGGCCCCACCACCCCGACGGCACCGCGGGGGAGCCGGTCGGCGGCGTGCGCGTACGGATCGTCGACGAGGACGGCGAGGTGCGCCCGGCGGGGGAAACCGGCGAACTCCAGTACCGGGGGCCGGCGATGTTCCGCGGCTACTTCCGCGAGCCGGAGCTGACGCGCGCGGCCCTCACCGAGGACGGCTGGCTGCGCACCGGCGATGTCGCGGCCATCGGCGCGGACGGCGTGGTGGCGCTGCACGGCCGGGCGGCCGAACAGATCAACACCGGGGGCCGGACGTTCTTCGCGGCGGAGGTCGAGGGGCTGCTCGCGGGCCTGGCCAACCTGGGCCCGCTGGCCGTGGCCGGCGCACCGGACGACCGGCTCGGGGAGTACCCGTGCCTGGTCGTCACCGACCACGCGGACCGCACGATCGGCCTGACCGAGGTGACCGCGTTCCTGCGCCGGCTGGGGCTCGCCGACCACAAGATCCCCCTTGAACTGGTGACCGTGCCCGAGCTTCCGCTCTCGCCCGCCGGCAAGCCCGACCGCCGGGCACTCAAGCGGCTGCTCGCAGGCACGGAAGCGGTGCCGGTCGCGGCCCGTCTCGGCGCGGTCCCGCCGTACACGGCCGAGGACGCCCTGGAACTCGTCCGCGACTGCGTCGGCCAGATCCTCGGGGACGCCGGCCCGACCGTCCCCTTCACCCCTGACACCGACTTCCGCCGGCTGGGGCTCGACTCCATCCAGGCGGTGCGGCTGCGGAATCTGCTGCGCGAGGAGACCGGGCTGCCGCTCCCGGCCACCCTGGCCTTCGACTTCCCCACTCCGGTGGCCGTCGCGCGCGTACTGGCCGAGCAGGACGACCCGGTTCGGGAGGAACGCCGGGAGTTCCCGGCGGACGGTGCCGACCCGGTGGCCATCGTCGGCATGGCCTGCCGGCTGCCGGGCGGAGCCGCCTCCCCGGGCGCCCTGTGGGACCTGCTCACCGACGGGACCGACGCGATGTCCGGCTTCCCGGACGACCGCGGCTGGGACCTGGACCGGCTCTTCGACGAGGACCCCGACCGGCCCGGTACCTCCTACGCGCGCGAAGGCGGCTTCCTGCACGACGCGGGCGACTTCGACGCCGGCTTCTTCGGCCTGTCCGACCAGGAAGCGACGGCGACCGACCCCCAGCAGCGCCTGCTGCTGGAGGCGGCGTGGGAGACCTTCGAACGGGCGGGCATCGACCCGACGTCCCTGAAGGGAACCCGTACGGGCGTGTTCACGGGCGCGATGGACCGCGGCTACGCCGCCAATGCCTCCGCCGCGCCCACCGCGTGGGAGAGCATGCTGATCACCGGGACCTCCGGCAGCGCCGTCTCGGGGCGCGTCGCGTACACCTACGGGCTCGAAGGACCCGCGCTGACGGTCGACACCGCCTCCTCGTCCTCCCTCGTCGCCCTGCACCTGGCCTGCCGGTCCCTGCGGTCGGGCGAGACCGACCTGGCGCTGGCCGGCGGCGTCACCGTCATGGCGACCCCGGCGCCCTTCGCACACTTCTCCCGGCTGCGCGCCCTGTCCGCCGACTCCCGCGCCAAGGCCTACGCGGACGCCGCGAACGGCTCCGCGTGGTCGGAGGGCGCGGGACTGCTGCTGCTGGAGCGGCTGAGCGACGCCCGGCGCAACGGACACCGCGTCCTGGCCCTCGTACGGGGCTCCGCCGTGAACCAGGACGGCGCCTCCAACGGGCTCACCGCGCCGAGCGGACCCGCCCAGCAGCGCGTCATCCGCCAGGCCCTGGCCGACGCCGGACTGACACCACAGGACGTGGACGCCGTGGAAGGGCACGGCACCGGCACCCCGCTCGGCGACCCCGTCGAGGCCCAGGCCCTGATGGCCACGTACGGCCAGGAGCGGCCCGAAGGGCGGCCGCTGTGGCTGGGATCGGTGAAGTCGAACATCGGCCACACGCAGGCCGCGGCCGGAGTCGTCGGCGTCATCAAGACGGTGCTCGCGCTGCACCACGGCACGCTGCCCAGAACCCTGCACGTGGACGCTCCCTCGGCCGAGGTGGACTGGTCCGCCGGATCGGTACGGCTGCTCACCGAGGCCCGGCCCTGGCCACGGGAAGACGGGCGCACACGCCGGGCAGGGGTCTCTTCCTTCGGACTCACCGGCACCAACGCCCACGTCATCCTTGAGGAGGCACCGGACGGTGCGGCGGAAGGAGCACCGGCCGGGAACCCGGAAGACGCGCGGCGCGCGACCGGGACGGCTCGGGCCCCGGAGCCGTCCGACGACACGGCCGCGCCCTGGGTGCTGTCCGCCCGGAGCCGGGCGGCGCTGCGCGCACAGGCACGGCGCCTGGCCGAGCACGTCGCCGCCGATCCCGCCCTGCGGGCCCCGGACATCGCCCACGCCCTGGCCACCACCCGCGCGCTGCACCAGCACCGGGTCGTCATCAGCGCCCCCGGCCGTGCTCAACTCGCTTCAGCCGCCGAGGAGTTCGGGCGTGGCGAGCGAGCCGCCGCCGTCACCTCGCACGACTGCGCACCGGGCGGCGTGGCCTTCGTCTTCTCCGGCCAGGGCAGCCAGCGCAACGGCATGGGACGCGAGGCAGCCGAGGCGTTCCCCGCCTTCGGGCGGGCGCTGCGCGAGGTGTGCGCCGCGCTGGACCCCCTGCTGCCGCGCCCGCTGACCTCGGTGATGTGGGCGGCCCCCGACTCCGAGGAGGCGGCTCTCCTCGACGACACCACCTACACGCAACCCGCGCTGTTCGCCGTCCAGGTCGCCCTGTACCGGCTGTTCGAGACCTGGGGTGTGCTCCCCGGCCACCTGGTGGCGCACTCGGTCGGCGAGATCTCCGCCGCCCATGTCACGGGCGTGCTCGGCCTTGAGGACGCGTGCACCCTGGTGACGGCCCGCAGCAGGCTGATGGGCGCGCTGCCGCCCGGCGGCGCGATGATGGCGGTGCGCATCACGGAGACGGAAGTGACCCCGTACCTGGCGGACCTGCCGGACACGGTGTCGATCGCGGCCGTCAACAGCCCGCATTCCCTGGTGCTCTCGGGCGCCGAGGCCCCGCTGGTCGCGCTCACGGACCGGCTCGCCGCCGCCGGCCACAAGACGCGGCGGCTCATGGTGAGCATCGCGTCCCACTCGCCGCTGATGGACCCCTTGCTGGAAGAGTTCCGCGAGGTCGCCCGTACGCTGTCCTACGCCACGCCCGCCATTCCCCTCGTCTCCACCGTCACCGGCCGCTTGTTGACCGGCGAGGAGGCGCGCGACCCGGAGCACTGGGTACGCCACATCCGGCAGTCCGTACGCTTCAGGGACGCGATCGACCGGCTGCGGGACGAGCGCGTCACCGGGTTCCTGGAACTGGGCGCCGAACCGGTGCTCACGCCGATGATCGACGAGTGCCTGGAGCCGGCCGGCCCGGAATACGGGGCCGCCGTGCTGCCGAGCCTGCGCACCGGCACCTCGGAGCGGCACGCCCTGCTCACCGCGGCCGCCCGGCTGCACGCCCACGGCGCGTCCGTCGACTGGGACGCGGTGCTCCCCGGGGCCCGGCCCGTCGCCCTGCCGACGTACGCCTTTCAGCGGCGGCGGTTCTGGCTGCCGTCGGTGGTCGACGGGGTGCCTGTGAGTGCCACGGGCGCCGCGGGCGAGGCCGGTGCCACGGGCGTGCCGGCGGCCGAGGCGGAGTCGCCAGGACTGGTCACCCGCCTGTCCGGCCTCGACGACGCCGAACAGGACACGTACGTCCGGAACCTGATCCTCGCCGAGACCGCGGCCGTGCTCGGCGGCCAGGACCAGCTCGACGAGGAGGGCAACCGCACGTTCAAGGAGATGGGCGTCAACTCGGTGAACGCCGTCGAACTGCGCAACCGCCTCATCGCCGCCACGGACCTGCGGCTTCCCTCCACACTCGTGTACGACCACCCCACACCGAACGCCGTGGTCCGCCTCGTACGCGAACGACTCGCCCGGCAGGCCACCTCCGCACGCGACACGGACTCGGTCGTGGCCGAGCTGGAAGCCCTGCTCACCGCCGGCGCGGACGTCTCGGAGCAGACGATGGCACGGCTGAAGGCCCTGACGACAGGACGGAACGGCGGCACGGACGCCGGTCCCGGCCCGGACCCCGACGGCTCCGTGGACCTGGCGTCGGCCAGTGACGAGGAGCTGTTCCGGTTGATGGACGCGGGGAGCTGAGCGACTGCGGAACGGTGATGGGTGGGGCCGGGTGCCGGCGGGTGCGGGGGAGGCTGTGGGCATGGCGCGGGGCTGATGCGGGGGAGGGCTGGAGGGCGGCCGCATCCGTCCACCGGGCCAGGGCACGACGTCGGCGGAGGCCTCTGGTGCCCGGACCGGCGGAAGCTTTGAGAACATCGGGGTCAGCCTTGGACAACCAGTCGCCCTACCGAGGACCTGAGATGGACGAAGCACCCCGCCCCGCCGTGTCGGCACTGACGTCGATGAGGGCGACGCGGTGGTTCACCACCACACCGGTCGCCGAGGAGCAACTGCGGCAGGTGTTGGAGGCGGGGCGCTGGACCGGCTCGGCCCGTAACCGGCAGCCCTGGCGGTTCGTGGTGGTCCGCAGCCGCGCGGTCCGTCAGCAGCTCGCGACCCTGGGCGCCTACGCCGGGCACCTCGCCACCGCGCCCGTGGTGATCGCACTGGGCGTCGAGGAGCACGCCGGGGGAGAGGACGCCCAGTTCGACGCGGGCCGTGCGGCACAGAACATGATGCTCGCCGCCCACCTCCAGGGCCTGGGCAACTGCCCGGCCTCCTTCTTCCCCGCCGAGAACGCCGACCGGGCGGGCCTCCTGTGCGGCCTGACGCCGCCCTGGAGGGTACGGACCGCGATCTCCATCGGACACCCGGCCCCGACACCGGCCGGCACCTCCGCGATTCCGGCAGGGCGCCTGCCCCTGACCGACCTCGTCACCGAAATCCCCGACCAGCACCATTGAACCCGCGCCGCCGACAGGCGGGGGGACGGCCCCGGACGGAGCCGTCCCCCCGCTGCCGGTCAGGCGTCGGTGTCGGTCACACGCCGGCGTCGGACGGCGGGTCGATGATCTTCCAGGTCTGCGAGAGGGACGGCGGCGCGTCGTACATGCGGGTCGGTACGACGTACACATTGTTCTGGGCAGCGTGCCCCAGCAATCCCAGCGCGTAGTCCGCGTACGCCTTCGAAACGATCGCGTAACTGTCCTCGTGGCCGGGGAAGTCCAGCACCTTGCGGAACTCCCACTTCTGCCGGATGCCCTTGTCGGGAGTCTCCAGCACGGGAAGCCCACCGGCCCGCGCGGCCGATGCCGCCAGACACCGGCTGTTCTCGTAGCTCTTGATCAGGTGGGTGCCGTCACCGACGGGCTCGATGTACCAGAGGTGCCCAAGCTGTCCCTTGTTGGTCAGCAGCGGGTCGAGATTCCAGGTCTGGACGCCCTGGCCGAGGGCGTCGTGGTAGTTGTCCGTCTCCAGATACGTACCGGTGATCTCGTGGATCAGCATGAACGGGCCGTTGGCCCCCTGTGCCGAGATGTCGGGCATAACCTCTCGCTTTCTTCGTTCAGGCGGATGCGAAGAGTTCCGAGGGGGTGAGGCTTCGCGCGCATGACCGGAGGACCCGGGGTCCCCGTGAGCGGGACCCTAGTCGGGCGGGACGGCCGGGCTGAGACACGTTCCCGCCAATCCGCCCGCGGAAGGAAAGCGTGGCCGCCGCATGCCGGTGTTTCCGCGAGTTCTGGTGGTGACCCTGTTTGTGTTTGCCATGACCGGATCGCCGGGGCCCCGTCGGCGATCTCGGCCGAAGCGCCCCGATGCTGCCGACTCCGCGCACCGACAGGACCGCGCCGTACCCCTTGCGATGTCGCCTGGGGCCACTGGCGCCTGGTGGTACCCCTTGGTGCCGCTCGGTGTCGTCCGGCGCGCCATCTTCTGTCGTCGAAGGCGGGTGAGCGTGCCTGGCGCCACGCTGGCGCAGGCCGCCCCTTCCCCGTCCCCGCAGCTCAGAGCGTCCATCTTGCGGTCATCTAGTGCAGGGTGCCGCTCGGACTTGCATGCGGCGTCATTGTGGTGCCACCATGGCGTCATGGACCTCACCCCGTATGTCGACACCCTCCGCCGCGAACTCGCGGTGGCCGCCGAAGCCGGCGGGGAGGATGCCCGCGAGCTGGCCGACCGGCTCACCGCTCCTCTGGAGTCGGCGACCCGGCTGACCCTGCTCGGTGTGCTCTCCGCCGCGATGGACGAGATCACCCGCGAGCTGGCCCCCGGCTCGGTCGACGTACGGCTGCGCGGACTCGACCCCGACTTCGTGGTGACACCGCCGCCCGCTGACGGCGGCCCCGCCGAAGCGGTCGCCGCGCCCGTCGAACCGCTCAGGGCGCCGGCGCCCGCCGACAGCGACGAGGGCGGCACCGCCCGCGTCAACCTGCGCCTGCCGGCCCACCTCAAGGCGCGCGCCGAGGAGGCCGCGGGCCGCGAGGGGCTGTCGGTCAACGCATGGCTGGTACGGGCCGTGTCGGCCGCGGTCGACGGCGGCGCGCGGCCCCGTACGACGGATCAGACCCACACCGTCGGAAACAGCTTCACGGGCTGGGTGCGCTGACCGCGCCGCGCCCGCCCCACCTCACCCACACCACGTCCCACCAGCGGGGACGACCTGAAGCCCCAAGAGGACGGGACAGCCATGCCTTCGTTCGACACTCCCGAACCGATCTCGGCCACGGCGCACGTGGAGGCCGGCTCCGTCCGGTTCACCGCGGGCGACCGCACCGACACCGTCGTCGAGGTGCGACCCCGCGACCCGAAGCGGGACGCGGACGTACGGGCAGCCGACCAGACCGAAGTCAGGTACGGGAGCGGCGACCTGACCATCAGGACACCCAAGTCCCATCTGTTCGGCCGCACCGGCATCGTCGACGTGACGGTCGAACTGCCCACGAACTCACGCGTCGACATGACCGGCGCCTGGACCCAGGTGCTCGGCGAGGGACGGCTCGGCGAAGTCCGCGTGAAGACCTCGTCCGGCGACGTCCGCCTCGACACGACCGGCCCGCTGAAGCTGACCGCCTCCCACGGCTCGATCACCGTGGACCGGGTCGAGGGCACGGCCGAGATCACCACCAGCTCCGGCAGCCTGCGCCTCGGCCTCCTCGACGGCCCCGCCGTCCTGAAGAACTCGCACGGCACCACCACCGTCGGCGCCGCGACCGGCACCCTGCGGGTGAGCGGCGCCCACGGCGACATCGACATCGCACGCGCCGAAAGCTCGGTCGTCGCCACCACCGCCCACGGCACCCTGCGCGTCGCCGACGTCGTCCGCGGCACCGTGCAGTTGGAGACCTCCTACGGCGCCATCGAGGTCGGCATCCGCGAGGGCACCGCCGCCTGGCTCGACGTCAGCTCCGGCTCCGGACAGGTACGCAACACGCTCACCACCTCCGAGACGCCGCAGAAGACCGAGGACACCGTCGAGGTCCGCGCCCGTACCCGCAACGGCAACATCGACGTACTCCGCGCCCGCCCCTGAACACCGGCCCTCGCCCAGGCGAGGGCAGCGCTGACCGGAGGGCGACAAACCGACCGCGCGCCGGGAGGGCGGCCGTTCCGGCACCTTGAGACCGAGCTGTCGGGGACCCGCGGGTACCGGTTCGAGGTGATGGCCTGGCCGTCCGTACCTGTCGGGGGCTTGTCGGGCCAACGTCGGCGGTTCGTCGGTGTTTCGTCGGCGGTGCCCCGGCGGTCGGTCTGCGGCACATCGGCGGCGTGTCGGTGGCGAATCAGTGCGGCCTGGCACCTTCGCACTGATCTGCCGGGTGCCGCCCGGTGGGCGTAGGTCCGGCAGGAGCCGCCATGCCCACCCCTGTCACGATCGTCGGCGCCGGCCTCGGCGGCCCGACACTCGCCGCCCGGCTCCCCGCACGTCCACGGCATCCCGGCGACCGCCTACGCGGCGGAGCCCGCACCGATCGGCCCTCCACCGGCAGCTCCCAGCCGCCCGCGTGGCCGCACCTCATCGCCGAAGAGGCGGCCGAGCGATGGGCGCGTGGTGCGCAGTCCGTACGCGTGGTCCGCGGCGAGCGGTCCGTAGCCTCACCGTAGTGACTTGTCGAGGTCGGAACCCCCGCTCAACCGCAGCGTGACGTGGACCGCCACTCCCGCGATGGCGCCGAAGGTGAGGGCAGCCGGGACGCCGGCACCGAGCTCCGAGAACAGGTGCACAGGCCCCCATATGGTGAGCGTGCCGTCCATCGCCGTGTGCAGCACATGACCCGCCATCAGCCCCAGCACGGTCGCACAGACCGCGCCTGTCGTCATCGCCGGCACCGTGGCCCGGGTGAGCAGCCCGGGCAGCAGCCGCAGCGCCCACCACACCACAGCCAACGTGAGCACGTCGGCGGCCCGGTAAAGCAGCCAGTCGCCGAGCGGCGTGGTCCCCGGCCCCGTCCAGCCACCGAGCAGCAGCCACTGGCGCAACAGGTCGCCGGGCTCGGACAGCAGCCCCGCACCGCCGAACGAGGTCTGCATCCAGGCCGCCACCGATTCGTACGAAAGGACCACCAGCGAGAGTGCTATCACCGCGGTCCCCGTACTCGCGGCCAGGCGGGCGGCGCGCGGCGGCACGCTGCGCCGGGGCAGCGGGGCTGCGCCCTTCGCGGTGACACGCGCCACGAGCACCGTGAGCGCAGCGGTCAACAGCGCCGCGAACACCACGACCGGCCCGCTGGAGGCGGCCACACCCGCCAGTTGCGGCAGGAACCGGTAGCTGCCGTGGCCCCCGGAGGCGATCAGCCACGGCGCGGAGACCGTCACGGCCAGCGTTCCGGCCACCGGGCCCCAGGCCCACAGCGCGAGCAGTGTGGCCGGCGTACGGCCCTGCGTCGGCGGCAGCCTGCGGATCAGGAGCAGCGCGCCGGCCAGGAAGAACACGAAGACCGCCGCGAACCTGATCTGCATCGCGGTGCGGTACAGGTCGGCGTACCGGGTGCCTGTGCCCAAGTCCGCGTCCCCGCCCGTGCCGGGCTCGCCGGAGGGCAGTCCCGCCGAGGGATCGTACGACCAGGGCACGAGCCAGCGCCGGAGTTCGGTCACGGACCGAGCGTCCAACACGCCCGTGGTGCCGGGCAGTCGCAGTGCCTGCGCGCTCGCCCCCGCCCACCACAGCAGCAGCGTGATCAGCAGCCCTGCGACCAGTGCCGGTATCGCCGCACGCCGATATGTCATGTGCCTTCCCCCACTTTGCCCTGCATTTGTCGATTGTTCTGGATCATCCGGAGAGTACGGGGTGATGATCGCACGCGGTATGTGTCCGGCCGGCGCCGGTTCCCTGTGCCACGTGAACCCTGCCTGCTCGTTCGGATCCCCTCCCGGCCGCCCGGGGCAGACCGGGTGCGGCTGCCTCGCCCCGTGCTCCGCGGTGTCTGCGGCCTCAGAGCATGAGCAGCAGCCGCGTGTGCGGTATCAGCTTCCGGTTCACGCTGGTGCTCTGCACGAAGATCGTGAAGTCGTCGTTGCGGTCCGGATTGACGCGGACTTCCGCGTCCGGCAGGCCCAGCAGGGCCCGGGCCTGCGGACCCGTGTACACCCGGTCCGTCTTCTTCTCCAGCACCGCGATCTGCTTGCGTGCCTGGATCTTCTCCGACTTGCTCAACTGGTAGAACGCACAACCGGTACGGTAGGTGTGGCCGCACTCGACGACCCGGTCCCGTATCGCCGCTGCGCGGGCCACCGGAACGAGCTGATACTCCGAGGGATGCACCGGCTTGAGGCCGGCTGCCTCGATGGTGTCCTTGTTGACCGTCTCCGCACCCGTGGAGAACACCGCCCGCGAGCCCCGGATGCCCTGGGCCCGGCCCACCATGAAGTTCTCGGTGGCCTGCTGGATGACCTGCCCGGCCTCCTCCAGACCCCGGGTGCTCGTGGCGTCCCAGATGGCGATGTTGTCCTTCGGGAAACCGCACTGCACGGCCTCGCGCTTGCCCATCTGGTCCGGCACCAGCACGGCCAGGGTCCAGTTGTCGGCCTGCGTCGCGATCAACGTGGCCACGGCCTGCACCAGTTCCCCCGGATTCCGGCTGGGGGCGTCCGGGCAGCGATGACTGGCGTTCTCCTGCCCGTCGGTCAGCACGAACGTCAGGAAGCTGTGGTCGCCGTACAGTTGAGCGGTCTGTGCCAGCTCTCGCTGTGATTTCAGCGTGGCCGCCAGCAGAGCCGTCATCCCGCCGACTCGGTAAAGCTGCTCCAGGGACGGCATCCGCAGCACGTCCTTGTCGTAGATGACGCACTCCACCGTGTCCGCGAAGGCGTACACCGTCACGCGGGTCTCCTGGCCCAGCTCCTTCGACCGGCGGGCCAGATAGGCGATCTGCTGATCAGCGACCTCGACGACCTTGCGACTCAGGTGCGACATGGACGAACTGGCATCCAACACCAGGGCAACGTGATTGATGTAGTTCTGGGTTCCGGACATGATTGCTCCCCCTCTTCCGCTCTTCCTGCTCGGTGCTCTCACCTTCTCACCCACCACTGACAATCGATCTTGAACGCCAGGCGCCTCGACCGCTGGGTCGAGGCAGGGAGCAGGCGTCCCGTGAGGGAGCCGCTCGAAATCGAGTTGTCCGTCCGCCGCGGGCGTGATGAGGATGATCGAAATAGCTCCGCACCCTTGTGAGGCCCCATGCACGTCACCATCCCCACCACCGCAGGCCGGATCCGCGGACGGCGGAACGGCGAGGTCACGGCGTTCATGGGCGTTCCCTACGCGGCACCGCCGTTCGGCCCGCGGCGCCTGCGGCCCCCCGAGCCACCGCAGCCGTGGACCGAGGTACGCGACGCCTTCCTCCCCGGCCCCAGCGCGCCCCAGCCCGGTTACCTGCCCGCGATGGCCGGTCTGCTGGAAGAAGCCGCGAACCCGGGCGAGGACTGCCTGAACCTCAACGTGTGGACACCGGCCCCGGGCCGCGGCGCCGGACGGCTTCCGGTCATGGTCTGGATCCACGGAGGCGCGTTCCGCAACGGAGCCGGCACCCTGCCCTCCTACGACGGCGCGCGGCTCGCCGCCGACGGCGTCGTGTGCGTCACCCTCAACTACCGGCTCGGCGCGGAGGGCTTCCTCCTGCTGCCCGACGGCACGGCCAACCTCGGCCTCCTGGACCAGATCGCCGCACTGGAATGGGTCCGCGACAACATCGCCGAATTCGGCGGCGACCCGGACAACGTCACCGTCTTTGGCCAGTCCGCCGGCGCCATCAGCATCACCGCGCTCATGACCATGCCGCGAGCCCGAGGACTGTTTCGCCGTGCGATCACGCAGAGCGGCGCCGGCCACCACAGCCACCCCGAAGACATCGGCCGGCGGATCACCGAGCGGCTGGCCGCCCTCGCCGGCGCGGAGCCGACCCGCGAGGGCCTGGCCGCCCTGCCGCCCGAGCGGCTCATCGCCGCCAACGACGCTCTGGGCCGGGAGATCGCGCAGGCGAGCGATCCAGGACCATGGGGCGAGTCGGCAGGCGGCGGAACGACCGTGCTGCCCGTCGTGGACGGGGCCACCCTGCCCCGGCGCCCGATCGACGCACTCGCCGACGGGGTGAGCCGGGACCTCGATCTGCTCACCGGCACGACCAGCGACGAGTTCCGTCTCTTCCTCATCCCGCTGGGGATCGGGCCGCGGATCACCGACGACGTACTCCACGGCTTCCTCGCCGGACTCGGCCTCGACCCCGCCGAGGCCCGCCGTGTGTACGCGGCCGCACACCCTGGCGCGACCCCCGGCGACCTGCTGTCCGCGGCCATGACCGACCACGCCTACCGGATTCCGGCCCTCCGCTTGGCCGAGGCCCGCGCCGCCCACGGAGCGGAAACCTTCCTGTACGAGTTCGCGCGCCGCTCGCCCGCCCTCGACGGTGTCCTCGGCGCCTGCCACATGGGGGAGATCGGCTTCGTGTTCGGCAACCTTCCCGGCCCGCTCACCGGCCCCGACGCCCCACAGGAGCCCTCCGAACAACTCTCCGAACAGGCAATCACCGAACGGGAGCTCTCCGATCGCATGCGTGAGGCATGGATCTCCTTCGCCCGGACCGGCCACCCCACCGGCGCCGGCACCTCCGGTGGCGCGCTGCCGCACTGGCCCGCCTATGGGAGCCGGCGGTCCGTCATGCGCCTGGGCGACGCCGCACCCGTCGTGCTGGAGGATCCCGCGGCGGACGAACGGCGGCTCTGGGAGGGCTTGCGAAACGGCGCGACCGGCAGCCCCTGACCGATCTCCGACAGGCACGCCGACGGCCCAGTATCAGGATCATCGGCACAGGTGTTGCGGCCGGTCACCCGAAGGCACGCCGTTGCCGCGCACAGCCCTGCCGGCGTGCTCAGTGTCCTCAGAGCCAGTCGCGCCGTGCCGCCTGGACCCCCGCCTGGAAACGGGTGGTGGCGCCCAGTCTGTCCAGGAGGGCGGAGACGCGGCGTACGACGGTGCGGCGGCCCACACCCAGGTGTCTGGCGATCGCGTCGTCCGTGGCGCCGCTGGCCATGAGAGTGAGGATCTGGCGGTCCCGGGCGTCGATCTGCGTACCGATGCCCGCCGCCGACACCGGAACGGCGAGTTTCCACAGTGACTCGAAGACGTTGGACAACGCCTGGAACAGGCTGGACGGACGTATCAGGAGGGAGACGACCCCGCTGTGGTCGTCGGCGGCGAGGGTGACCACCGCCAGATCGCTGTCGCCGATGGCCAGCTTCATGGGCGGATCGTCCAGGGTCCGCGCCTGTTCCCCGGCCTCGATCATGCGGGCCATGTTGGGCCACGCGATGGGGTCGTCGAACGCGGAGCCGTGGTAGATGGCGCGGTAGGCGACCCCGGCGGCCATGCGTTCGCGCTGCAACGCTTCCTGCGCGAGGTAGTGCTCGGACGTGCCGGAGTACGGGGGCACGTCGATGACCCGGATCTGGTGGTGCGCCGACTGCTGGAGCTGCCGGCTGACCGCCAGGACGCGTGCGGGGTCCTCGACGACTTCCAGCGCGCCGTAGTGACCGGCGTCCCTCCTGGCGAAGCGGTAGAGCCGTTCCAGCTCCGTACCGGTCCGGCGCAGCGCCGTTCGCACGGCGTCGTCGCGCCGCAACAGCGCCTCGACGACCTGCGTGGGCGGCGCGGCTTCCCAAGCGGCCTCCGCGGCCCCGGGGGCCGTCGGCACGACGATGTCCTCGGCGGCGAGTTCCTTCAGCACTGCCTGTACGGCGGCCTCACTCAGTCCGACCCGGGCCGCCAACCGCCCGGCGGACTCGTGCGGGTGACCGACCAGGGAGCGATAGACCCGTCCGCGGTCGGAGTCCGGGTCCAACACGTCGTGCACGACTTCCCCCTCGCCGTACCGGAGCCGGTCTGTCCGGGCCTCCGGAGCCTACTGCGCGGTCAGCGCACTCGCGCCAGTGGCCCAACTGCGCCACCCGTACCGTATGGCGTCACACGCAGTGATGCGATGTGATTCCGTGACCGGCTGAACACGGTCCATGAACCCATGGCCCCAAGGCATCCAGCCCACCCTGAGGACAACTGATGAGATCAGCTCTGCCCGCCCGGTTCCTGCGTGCGAGAGCGGCAGCCGTCGCCCTGGTGGCCACGCTCCTTCTGCTGGGCACACCGTCCGCGCACGCCGAGGCCTCGGGACCGCGTCCGCCGGAGATGACCGACGGCTTCGGCCTGACCCAAATCGGCAGCACCACCGGATCCGCCACCAATTTCGTGGTCACCGTGACCACGCCCGAGGTCGACGGCGAGCACCGCATCCGGATCCTGCTGCCCACCGACTACGCCGACCACCCCGAAAAGCGTTACCCGGTGCTGTACTTCCTGCACGGCGCGTCCGACGACCCCGGCAACCCGAACGTGGCCTACCCCGCCCTCACCGCGGCACAGTCGATGATCACAGTCATTCCGGACGGGGGCCGCAGGGGCTGGTACACCAACTGGCTCGACCAGGGGACCGTCGCCGGCGCGCAGAACTGGGAGAACTTCCACATCTCTCAGGTGATCCCGTTCATCGACGCCAATCTCCGCACCAACGCCACCAAGAAGGCGCGGGCCGTCGCCGGCCTCTCGATGGGCGGCTTCGGCTCCCTGCACTACGCCCAGAGGCACCCCGACCTGTTCAGTCAGGTCGCCACGCTTTCCGGCGCCAACGAGCTGTCGATGCGTCACGCCGTCATGCGCGCCGCCGTCGTCGCCACGCTCACCAACATCGGGGCCCCGCTCTGTGGCAGTTCCAACCCCACGTGCAGCCTCGACTTCGGGCCTCCGGTGTCCAGCGACGCGATCTTCGGCACGCCGTACCCGATCTTGGGCGCCGACTGGCGCTGGAACGAGGCGGACCCGGTCTCGCACATGGACGTCCTGGCCCGGGCCGGCATGGGCGTCACGATCTACACCGGGAACGGGAAAGGCAACTCCACCGAGCCGGAATTCTGGGTCCAGTCGGCGTCCCAGCACGCCAAGGAACGCCTGGACGGACTCGGGTACCCCTCGCACTACGTGGACTACGGTGACGGGTCCGGCTGGGGCGACAAGTGCGACGGCGGCCACACCAGCGGCTGTTGGGCACAGGACCTCGTGGACTTCGTCCCGCGCCTTGAGGCGGCATTCGCCTCCGCCTGACCTCTCGCTTCCTGACACCCAGGATTCCCGACAGACAGGGTTTCGCTCATGATCAGACGACTGTGCCTTCTGCTGCTGAGCCTCACGGTCATCTGGACCGTGGGAGTCGGCACCGCCCGGGCCGAGGCGGCCAAGCGCGTCCACAACGGGATGCAGATCCTCTTCAGCCCGTCGATGCCGTTCGCCTTCTGCACGATCGGCGCGGTGGGCAACGACAAGTACGGGCACCGGATCGCCATTTCGGCCGGGCACTGCCTCAGCGACCCCGACGGCAGCTACGCGGACCGCGAGATCCACGACAACGTCGCGCCCGTCTACGACCGGGCGGACACCGGATTCGGTCCGATCGGGCACGTGCGCTACTTCAAGGACCCCGAGGGCTCGCAGACGGGGCACATGACCAAGGACTACATGATCATCGAGCTGGTCCCGCAGGTGACGCTCTCCTCGCAGGGGCCCTACCTGAAGCAGACCGGCGAGGTGACGGTCCCCGGCGGCACCGCCAGCCCGAACGCCCCGCACCCCGCGCTCGACACCGAGCGGCTGCTCGCCACCGGTGACAACGAACTCATCGTGTCGGGCCAGACGGGTGTGTGGTACGGAACCATCATGGACAACACCGGCGGCATCTACCGGTCGGCAGCCGCGAACCTGACGGGTGACTCGGGCGGGCCGGCCATCCGGCACGTACCGGGCACCGAGCTTCCCTCCCAGGAGAACGGCTTCCAGGCATCGGGTCCCTGGGCCGGAATCACCAAGGCGATCACTTTGTCCTTGCCGCCGTTCGAGTACACCAGCTCGGCCAACATCCTCGCCGACCTGCGCACCCGGGACACCGCCGTCCCCGCCGGCGTCTTCGGCGCGGGCTTCCAGGTGACCACCAACCCGTGAGACCGGCCGCCGGCGCGGACGCACACCACCACAACGGGAAGCAGCCGACGTTGGCCGTCCCGCCGGAACCGTCTCCACGGACCACCCCCGAGGAGGGGAAAGCATTGCTCATCGGAATGCCGTCAAGACGTGCGATCACCACCGTACTCGGCCTGCTCGCGCTGGTGGCCGCGCTGCTCACCGCGGCGCCCCCGGCACGAGCCGATGTCCCCGCGTTCGAGCTGAGCCCGCTGGTCCCGGCCGGCGCCGACCACCAGCAGCGGCTCCGGGCCGAGGTGGAGTACTGGACCCTGGGGAAGATGGCCGACGCCGGCCTCAACAACGAGGACCGGGACGCGACCCCGCCCCCCGGAGGCTGGGACGACCTCAGCAAGCCGTGGCCGCGCAAGCACGGGCTGGTCTCGCGCACCGCCGGCAAGATCTTCATGGAGTACACGGACGTGGAGACCGGCGCCGTCTCGACGTCCTCCTGCTCCGGCAACGTGGTGAACAGCGCCAACCGCAGCGTCGTACTGACCGCCGCCCACTGCCTGCGCATCCACACCCCGCTCAATGTGGGCTTCGGGAACGTCGTCGCCACCAACATGGTCTTCGTACCGGGGTTCAACGGAGCGAACCTGCCCCGCGACCCCTCCAGCACCAAGCTTCCCGGCAAGGACATCGCCCCGTACGGGGTATGGGGAGTGACCCGCCAGTGGATCACCAACACCTGGAGCCAGAGCGCCGACTGGCTGCTGGGACGTGACATGGCCGCGGTCCTGGTGGCCAACCCCGACGACCCGCGTCCGATCGGCGAGGTCACCGGAGGCCAGGAGGTCGGCTTCAGCCAGCCGCAGAACCAGACCAACCACGTCTTCGGCTACCCGACCATCAACGAACGCAACCACTACCGTCCCGGCAACGTGCCCGCCGCACTCCAGCGGACCTTCGACGGCCGCAGCCTCATGGTCACCCAGGGCACCACCCGGAACGACCCCGTCTACTACAACGACGTGATGGCCGGCGCCCAGTCACCCGGTTGCAGCGGCGGCGCCCTGCTGCAGAACTTCGACCCCACCACCGGCGCGGGCCTCCAGGTCGGGGTCTTCTCCCGCTACGACGACCCCGCCCAGATCATCGGCATCCTCGGCTGGGTACAGGGCCCCAACATGAGTTCCACCCACTTCGGCGCCGAGGAACAGGCCGTCTACAACGCCGCCCAGACGGCGAGCCTGGCGTAGGTCTTTCGGCGCCTTGTCCGTAGCGGAGCTACTAGTAGCGCTTCGTTACGGTGAGTGACCCCGGTTGGTTGTGGGCAGCTTCCCAGGGTGAAGCTGGGGGAAGTGGAACGGCCCCGGGGTGAGTTGGCGGATTTCGTCGCCGATGTCTTCGGGTCGCTGCCGCGGTGGGATCAGCGGCGGTGGGGCGAGTGTCGAGGGGCGAACCGCCAGGTCACGGTCAGCGTCCATGCCGCCACCGACAGCGCGTCAGCCCAGGAGGCGGGCGGCGGCCGCACCCGGTGGGACGGCGTACTGCCCACGTCGTCCCTCCTGGTGGAGTGGCCCGACGGCCGGTCGGCTCCGACGGACCACTGGATATCGAACCTGCCCGCCACGATCCCGGCCGCCGCCCCGGTGCGGTGGGCGAAGATGCGCCCTCCAGGGCCCGCTGAGGGGCTGGACCGGCGCCTGCACCACCTGCGGCCGCCCCTCATCACACGCAGAACCAGCCCCAGAATCCAACGAAGCACTATCAAGGCGTGTCCGATGAGTCGTCTGTCTGGTCCACAGGCGGAGCGTTCACATGCCTCCGAACGTGCGCGCTGGACGCGTTGGCCGGAGGTCAGCCGCCGGCCCTGAGGGTATCCAGGTGCCGTTGCAGTACCTGCCAGAGCAGCTTCGGCGGATAGCGGTCGGGCAGCAGTGTTGCCTGAAGGGTGAGTCCGTCGAGGAGGGCGGCCAGTCGCGTGCTTTCGAGTTCGATGTCCATGTCGCCCGGTAGCCCGCCGGCGCACCGCGCTTCGTGCAGCACGCGCGAGATCAGGATGTGCAGGTTGGCCTGCATCTCGGCGGCGCAGGGCTGCAGTTCGGGGCGGGTGTGTGCGGCGGTGGTGAAGGCGAGCCAGAGTGCGGACTCCCGGCGGCGGGCCTCGTCCAAGGGGAGGAGCTCGGCCAGGAGCTCTTGTGTTGCGGCCCGGCGGTCGGTGTGGCCGTCCGGAGCCAGGAGCCGTTCGGCGTGGGTTCGGATGCGGTCGCCGATGCGCTGACCCAGCTCCCTCATCGTGAAGGTCATCAACTCGTCGTGGTCGGCGAAGTAGTGGCGGACCGAGCCGACGGCGAGTCCGGCTTCGTCGGCAACGTTGCGCAGCGACGCATGCTCCAGCCCATGCCGGGCGGCGACGTCCAGGACTGCCTGCGCTACCACTTTGCGGCGGGCCGCAGGATCGACGATCTTTGGCATGTTGCCTTTATAGCACGGGTGGGCTAATATTTATTTAGCTCAGACGCGCTATATAGATGGGTGGTACCTGCGTGAACCCCTGGCTGCTCACCGCGATCATCGCGGCGGTCGTGATCGCGGTTGTGATCAAACGTATGATCGGCGAACCGGTCGAGGCACGGGGGCTCTTCGCGGCCCCGGCGGTCCTGACCGGGATCGGCCTCCTGTCCCTCATCAAGAAGACGGACCTGACCGCCACCGACATCACCTGGGTCATCACGGGTGCCGTCCTCGGTGCTGCACTCGGCGCACTCCGCGGCACCACTGTTCAGCTCGTCGAGAAAAAGGGCGCCCTGTGGCAGCGGTACACCGGCCGTACCTTCCTCGCCGTGCTCGGTACTCTGGCAGTCTCGGCAGGCTTCAACATCCTGGCAGTGAAGATGGGCATGCACGAGGATGCACGCCCCCTCCAGCTCGCTATCGGCGTGAGCTTCCTCGGCGAGGCCCTCGTGATCGGCCGCCGCGGCATGTCTTCGGGGATCCCCTTCGCCCCGGCGCGAACGCGCTGACCCGTGGTCATGTCCCGTGCCCGCACAACTCGGAGCCGCTCGGCTGGCACCTTCCGCCAGACCACGAGCGGAGCCAGAGGCGAAGAGCAGCGACGGTCGCCGTGCCAACGATCGGAGTGCTGACCTGGTCACACGACCCATCGGACGCGGCCTAGGACATCTCGGCAACGCAGCGAGCGTGCGTGCCGGGGGCCCCTGGCGGTGGCTGGGGGAGGCGGCCGTCTTCAGCGCCGATGGTTGCGCCCTGGCCACCAGCCGCGCCGACAACGCCGTACGGAAGTGGCCCCGTTGCGGAGAAGCGCCCGCGTGTGGCTCCCCCGGCCGGGCGCCGGTCACCGTACCTCGTCGAAGGCCATTCCGCGGAGCTGGGCGCGGGAGCCCACCCCGAGTTTGGGGAACGCCTTGTAGAGGTGGTAGCCCACCGTGCGGGGGCTCAGGAAGAGGCGCGCGCCGATTTCGCCGTTGCTCAGCCCTTGTGCCGCGAGGTGCACGACCTGGTGTTCGCGCACGGTGAGGGAGGGGTCGTCGTCGGCCCTGGCGGGCGTGGCGGCCTGGGCGGACCGGTCGCCCGCCGCCGCCAGCTCCATACGGGCCAGCCGGGCCCACGGCAGGGCGCCGATCCTGCGCAGTTGGGTCTCGGCCAGCCGTAGCTGACTGCGGGCGGACTTTATCCGGCGCTCGCGGCGCAACCACTCGCCGTACAGCAACAGGGTCCGGCCCGTTTCGAAGGGGGAGATGTCGTCCTCGTCCAGGGCGGCGGTGAACAATTTCTCGGCACGGTCGCCCTGGGCGAGCAGGGCTTGACAGCGCAGCCGGGCCGCGAGCAGGTGCGGGTGGAGCCCGCCGATACGCCGCAGTGCCTCCTCGGCGCGGTGGGGTTCGCCGGCCCGGACGCTGGCCTCCACGTAGTCGGGGAGGACGAGGCGGCGCAGCATGAAGTGGCCGGCCGCGCCGTCCGCCGCGCAGACCTCGCCCAGCACCTGTGCGGCATGCGCGGGCCGGCGTTCGGCCAGGCTGTTCAGGCCCAGCGCCCAGTGGCCGAGCGTCACCGCGCTGGCGATGCGGCGTGGTACGGCGACATCCAGGGACTCCCGCGCCAGGAGCAGGCAGCGGGCGCTGTCGCCCTGGGCCGCGGCCATCCAGGCGAGCATGGCGCGCAGGTGGCTCGCGGCGCCGAGCTGTCCGGTTTCCAGGGCCAGGGAGAGGGCTTCGTCGGCATGGGCGGTGGCCTCCGACCACGGGCCGGTGACCGCCTGGAGGGCGACCAACGGCGCCAGGGACATGGGCAGTGTGCCGATCGCGCCGTTGCGGCGCAGGGTGTCCACGGCCCGCTGGAGGTTGTCGCGCAGGGGCCGGGTGACGTTCAGAAGGTGGGGCAGGAACGTCGGTGGCCACACCCAGGGGTGGGGGTCGTCGCGGCAGATCCAGGCGTCGGGGATGCGCGCGCCGCGCATGTCGGCGTCGGCGGGGCTCGTGGGGGCCGCGGTGCGGTCGGCAGCGAAGCCGCTCAGATACCGCAGGTGTCGGGCGAACGCGTCGGGGGACTCACCTTGCGATATGCCGGGACGGCCGCCGTCGGCCGTGGCCAGCCGTTCCAGCATTCCGGCTATGTGCGTCAGACGTCCGGGATCGTCGGCGACCCACGCGGAGCGGGCGGCCATGGCCAGGGACTCCTGGGCCAGGTGCGGGTCGGAATCGCCCACCAGTTCGGCGCCTTCCAGGAGCGTCGCGCAAGCCACGGACGGGTCGCTGGAGGCGTGGGTGATGGCGCCGCGCACCCGCATCAGCCGGGCCCGTAGAGCCGGCCGGTCCACCAGCGGCTCCGCCTCCTTGAGGAGCGCCTCGGCCTGGACGGTCTCGGCCGCGGTCCAGGCGCAGTCGGCGGCGTCGATGAGCAGTTGGGCCCGTAAGGAGGACGAGGGTGCGAGGGCGGCGGCGCGGCGCAGGGCCTTGGTGGCGGTGGCGACGCCCCCGGTGCGCCGGACCCGGGCGGCCATCTCCGCCAGCAGCCGGCAGACCTGCTGGTCCGGGCCCACCGCCGCCGCGGCCCGGTGCCACACGTGACGGTCGTCGCTCACGTCGAGGGCCTCGGCCAGGGCGATGTGTGCGGCGCGGCGCAGGCTCAGCGGCGCGCCCTGGTAGAAGGCGGAGCGGACCAGGGGATGTCTGAAGCGCAGGCGCTGCTGGTCGAGGGTGAGCAGGCCCGCGCTCTCCGCGGCCGCCAGTTCGTCCATGGCCCGGTCGGTGTCGTCGGCGGCGCGCAGGATGACGGCCAGTTCGCCCTCACCCTCGGCGGCGGCCAGCAGACAGGCGTTGCCCGGCCGGGCGAGCAGGTCGCCGACCCGGTGCCGGTAGAGCCGTTGCAGCCGTTCGGTGAGCGGCAGTTCCTCGGGCAGCGCGGCCGCGCCGTCCAACTGGGCGCGGCTGAGGGCGAGGGGGAGTTCGGTCAGGGCCAGCGGATTGCCACCGGCCTCGCGCAGCAGCCGGTCGCGGGTGGCGGGGGCGGCCTGCGGCAGGTGCCGGGCCACCAAGGTCTCGGCGTCGGCCGGGGCCAGCGGGTCGACGTGCAGCTCGGGCAGACCCGGGGCGGTGAAGGGCCGCGAGTTGTCGCGTACGGCGAAGACGATGCCGACGGCTTCCGCGCCAAGCCGCCGGGCGACGAACAACAGGGCGTCCGCCGACGGGGCGTCGAGCCATTGGGCGTCGTCGACCAGGAGCAGCAGCGGAGTGGTGCGGGACGCCTCCGACAGGAGGGTGAGGGCGGCGAGCGCCACCAGGAACCGGTCGGCGGGGGTGCTCTGAAGGCCGAAGGCCGAGCGCAGGGCGTCGCTCTGGGGTGGCGGAAGCTGGTCCATGGAGGTGAGTAAGGGCAGGAGTAACTGATGCAAAGCGGCGAAGGGCAGTTCGGCCTCGCTCTCGACGCCGACCGCGCTGAACACCGTCACGTCCGGTGTCACTTCGTGCGTCATCTGCTGGAGCAGCGCGCTCTTGCCGATACCGGCCGCGCCTCGCAGGACGAGGGAGCCGCTCCGCCCCTCGCCCAATGCGGCAGCGATCCGCGCCAGTTCGCGTTGTTCCTGCTCCCGCCCGACGAGCATGCCGGAACGCCTTTCTTCGTGACCGTCCCCGTCGACTGATGCATTGACTGATCACCGGGGATTTATGCCGTCTCGTTGCGTAATTCTCGCCCGCTATGTCGCCCGGAAAGACTCGTAGCCCGACAGATGCCCGGTCGTCCGCCCCCGGCGGAAGGTAGCTGCCGAGGCCGATCGACGGATGCTTTGCACTGAGCACCGACACGGCCGCACAGGACCGTTCTCACGAGGAATGCACGCCTGGCGTGGGTGGAGATATGTCGGTATCTGAAGTGGATTCGAGTCACGCTCAACACGAGGCGGAGACACCGCACTCCGGGCCACCGGGCCCGTTCGAGGTGGTGGACGGGCGGCTGGAGCCCGCCGCCGTCCGGGCGGCGGTGCGTACGGTGATCGCCGGCCAGACCTGGCCCCGGGAACCGGCCCGGCTGGAGGACGAAGGGCCCGATGGGTGCACCGTGCGCGTCGAGGGCACCGCGCTGACGATCCGCAGTGCCCCCCTGCCCCAGCGGCCGCCCGGCACGCTCGACCCCGTCCCGTCCGGGGCCGGCGAGCGCCGCGTGCTGGTGACGGCGTCCGGGCCGATGCCGCCCCGTGCGCAGACGGTGTTCGCCGCGCTGGTGGAGGAGCTCGGCCGGCGGGCCCGCTGCTACACCGACGCCGAGATCGGTTCCATCGTCGACGCGATGCCGCTGCTCAGCCGCTACGACGCTGCCGAACCGGCCCTCGCCGACTGGGCCCTGGTCTTCCGCGACCACTACGTGGAGAACAGTGTCGGCTTCCTGCTCGCCATGGAAAGATCCGGACTCGACGCCGAGTGGATCTACGCCCTGTCCAAAGGCGACCGCACCCTGCACCGCGACCGGGTGCACGCGTGGTTCGTACAGCGCGGCTACGCCAGCGATGTGCTGGACAACTCGGTGATCAACGGTACGGCGGACGAGTCGGCCCGTGCCGAGGCGCTGGCGGTCGACGCCCGCGTGGAGGACTTCATCCGCCGGGCACACGCCGCCGGCCGAAGGGTCCTCGTCATCGACGACGGCGGCCTGCTCGCCCAGGGCCGGGGCAGCGACAACGACCTCGTCGAGCGGGTGGACGCGGCCATCGAACTCACCGTCAGCGGCCTCAAGCGCATCCGGAACGCGCCGGGGCGGCTGGCCATCCCGGTGCTGAACATGGCCCGCTCGCGCCTGAAGTCGCACCTGGGCTACAACGAGATCGCCGACTCCTGCATCCGTCGGCTGCGGGCCATCGTCCCCGGCGAGAAGTTCATCGGGCGGCACGTCCTGCTCCTCGGCTACGGCACGCTCGGCAAGCGCGCGGCGCATGCCCTGCGCGGGCTCGGCTGCCGCGTCCACATCGTCGACACCGACATCCTCGCGCTCATCACCGCCGCGGAAGACGGATTCGAGACGCACCGGACCATCGCCGAGGCGCTCACCCTGCACCGCCCCTTCCTCGTCGTGGGCAGCAGCGGCGGCACCGCCGTCACCGAGCAGGACATCCCACTGCTGCCCGACGGCACGTTCCTGGCCGGCTTCGCCACCAAGGACTTCAGTGTGCTCAGCGAGGGCCGGTGCGGCGCCACGGCGACACCCGTACCGCACGTCGGGGTGCGCCACCGCCTGCCGCACGGCGCGACGGTCACCCTGCTCGGCGACGGCCGCTCACTCAACCTCTTCGAGTACGAGGGCATCGCCAACCGGGGGTACGACGCGTACCGGGCCGGCACCCTGCTCGCGGCGAAGAGGCTCTGCCGGGACGTGGAGTCCCTCCCACCCGGGGTCCACCTCGGTGTCGTCGACGAACTCATCGACGAGGCGGGGCTCTTCGCCGCGTACTACGACTGCTACCTGCGCGACGGACAGCCCGACGGCACCCGCCCGTACGGCACCGCCGCCACGCCCGCGGGAGACGCATATGCCCAGTAGGACCCATGTGTGCGTCATCGGCCACGGCGTGGCGGGCCGGCTGTACCACCGACTGCTCACCGGGCTGGGCGTACGCGTCTCCGTCGTCGACCCGCTCGCCACCGCGCTGCCCCCCGCCACTCCCGTCTTCGCCCGGATCGAGGACGTACCGCACGACCCGCCGGTCGACGTCTGGGCGGTGTGCACGCCGACCGCCGCGCACCTGGAAACGGTCGCCACCGTGCTCGACCGGGACCCACGCGCCCGGCTGCTGGTGGAGAAGCCGGTGTGCCGCTCCTGGGAGGCCCCCGAACTGTCCGCCCTGCTCGCCAAGTACGACGAGGGCCGGATGGTGGTGATGAACCAGTACGCGCACGCCACCGCACCGGGCGTGCTCAAGGCCGCCTTGAAGGAGTGGGCGCCCGGCCACCCCATCGACGCCGTCCGGATCGCCTTCGGCAAGGACCGGCGGGCGGACATCGCGGCGGGCCGCTTCGTCGACCGTGACTACGGCGTGTTCGGCTACGAATGGCTGCACATGCTCGCCCTGCTGGGCACGGTCCTGCCGCGCGACGTCCAGCACCGCTACCTGACCGCCGACCCGGAACCGCGGGACCTGCGGGTCGCCCACGACCCGGAGCTGACCAGCGTCGCGGCCCACGATCTGTCCCGCCCGGACGGCGGCCCCGCCGTGGAGCTGTACTCGACGATCGCCGGCCCCCGGGCGGCACCCGGCTGGACGGTGCCCGCGTGGTGCCCCCGTCCGCTGCCGGGCGCGGAGAGCAGGCAGCGGCTGGTACGGGTCGACGCCGGACCGGTGCGCTTCGCCCTCGAACTGGCCCCGGTCAGCCTGCCCAGCGGCACACCCCTGCCCCGCAACATGCACCGGCTGACCATGCGGCGGCCCGAGGGCGACCGCGAGTGGCTCATCCACGACTCGCCCATGGAGAACGCCTTGCGCTGGGCGCTGTCCGCGCTGTTCGCCCCGGGGGCGCGCCCCGAGGCGGACCTGCGCGGCATCGGCCGGATCAGCCGGCTCGCCGCCCTGGCCCGTACCCGTGAGCGGCAGCCCGCCGGCGCGCCGTCATCCGCCGTGTCCCGGACCCGACTGTGGAAGTGAAGCCCCCATGAGCAGCGTCTGCCTCGTCATCCCCAGCAACCCCTTCGACCAGTACTTCATCCAACTGCCCCTGGACGCGGTGACCGCGGCCGGTCAGTTGAGGGCCGCGGGCCACTCCGTCACCATCTGGGACCAGCGCCTCCAGGACGCACCGGCCGGCGGCGACGCGTACGACGTGCTGGTCGTGTTCACGGCCATCGCGGACCGGGCCCAGTGCTACCCCCTCGACCTGGACCCGGTACGGGCGGCCGTGGAGCGGGCCGTCACGCGCTTCCCCTCGGCCCGCACCATCGCGGTCGGTCCGCACGGCACCCACCTGCCCGAATCGACGCGTGCCGACCTCGCTGTCGATCACATAGCCATCGGCGAGACCGACTCGGCGACCGTCGGCGCGGTCGCCGACGTACTGGCGGGCGTCGAAGCGCCGGTGCTGTGCGACCGAAGCGCCCCCCACAACCTGCTGGACTCCCCGGACCCCCGTCCCCGGCCGTACCCCAACATCCCCCTCGACGCCTTCGCCTTCCCCGCCTTCGACCTGGTGCCCACCGCCGACTACACCGCCGAGGTCATCTCCGGCGGGCTGCCGCTCCCCGGCCCGTGCGGCATGGTCCTGGCCGCCCGCGGCTGCACGTACGGCTGCACCTTCTGCCATCTGCCGTTCGGCACCCGCATGCGCAACCAGCCGCTGGACCGGGTGGCGGCGGAGCTCGACGCCCAGCAGGCCGCGGGGCTGGAGTTCGTCTTCTTCCTCGACTACGTCTTCGGCATCAACCGCACCTTCTACGGCGAGTTGTGCGAGCGGCTGCACGGCCGCGGCCTGGGCTGGGTGGGCCAGACCCGCGCGGAGATCGTACTCAAGAGCGATGTGTCCCAGTGGGCACGGGCGGGCTGTCAGGGCATGTGGCTGGGGGCCGAGTCTCCCGCCATCGCCGGCACCGGCGTGCACAAGCGGGTCAGCGAGGAGCAGATCAGCCAGGCGGTGATCAAGCTGCGCGACGCCGGCATCGTGCCCTTCGCGTTCGTCCTCATGGGGCTGCCGGACGACGAGGCATGCGTCTCGGGCCGGCTGGTCGACTGGGCCGCCGGACTGCCCGCCTGGTTCGGCATCAACCAGCTCTACCTGCGGCCGGGCACCACGCTCTACGACCAGCTCGCGCCCGCCCACAACGGCGGCCGGAAGCCCACCACCTGGCGCGAGGTGCAGGAGGTCACCCGGCACTACCGCGCCACCTACCCGACCGACCTGGACGCCCAGCAGGCAAGGCTGACCGAGCTGCCGAACTACCTGGGCAACGCCATCGTCCCGGCGGCGGGGTGAGCGCCGTGCTGCGCTTCGGCATCATCGGATGCGGTGTGCTCGGGTCCTTCCTGGGGCGACTGCTGACCCATGAACAGGAGGGTCTGCCGGACGAGGCCCGGCTGACGGCGGTGGCCGGCCGCGATCCACGGCACACCAAGGACGCGGCCGACGCCCTGGGCTGCGACCCGCTGACCGTCACCGACCTGCTCGCCCGCCCGGACATCGACGCCGTAGCGGTGTGCACTCCGAGCGGCACCCACGCCGAGCTGGGTGTCCAGGCGCTGCGCGCGGGCAAGCACGTACTGGTCGAAAAGCCCATCGACGTCACCCCCGCCGCCGCCGGCCGGCTGCTCCGTGCCGCACGAGAGAGTGGGCTGACCCTCGGCGTCGTCTCCCAGCACCGCTTCGACCCCGCCGTCCGTATCGTCAAGGCGGCCGTCGACGAGGGGCGGCTAGGGCGCCTGACCTCCCTCGTCGTCGAACTGCCCTGGTGGCGCGAGCAGGCGTACTACGCCTCCGGCTCCTGGCGCGGAACCCGGGAGCTGGACGGCGGCGGCGCGCTGATCAACCAGGCCGTGCACCTGGTCGACCTGGCCCAGTGGCTGGCCGGGCCGGTCACCGAGGTCGCCGCGCACACCGGGCTGCTGGCACACCAGGGCATCGACGTCGAGGACGTGGCGACCGCGAGCCTGCGCTTCACCAGCGGCGCCCAGGGCGTACTGCTGGCCACCACGGCCGCGTACCCGGGCCGCACCGCACGCCTGGCGGTGCACGGCGACCGCGGCAGTGCGGTGATCGACAACGACGAGCTGGTCTACTTCCACGCGGCACGTGCCGGCGAACGGGCGGCGGCCTACGGCGCGTTCGGGGCGGGCAACCAGGTCGCCGACATCCTTCCACGGCAGCGGACCGAGCCGGTGCGCGACCGGGGCGGGCTGCCGTACCAGCCGCACCGCGACCAGATCGCCGACTTCTGCGCCGCCGTACGCGACGGCCGTCCGCCGCTGGCCGACGGGCCCGGTGCGTGCCGGGCACTGGAGGCGGTGACCGCGATCTACGCCTCGGCCCGCGCCGGCACCGCGGTCCGCACCCACCATGCCGCTCCCACCGGCCCCGCCGCCGGGACCAACGCCCCCGAAAGGACATCGCCGTGACCGAGACCGCGCCGCCGCAACCCGTGACGGACACCGCGCAGGACCGCAAGACCGCGCTCGCCGGGCTCTTCGACCGCAGCGCGCCGACCTACGAACGGGTGGGGGTCAGCCACTTCGCCGAGCTGGGCCGGCGCCTCGTCGGACACGCCGACATCCTCCCCGGCGACCGGCTGCTGGACGTCGGGTGCGGCACCGGCGCCGTGCTCGTCCCGGCGGCCGAGGCGACCGGCTTCACCGGCAGCGCGATCGGCGTCGACCTGTCCTGCGGCATGGTGGACCGCTCTCGTGAGGCGCTGCGCGCGGCAGGCCTGACGCACGCCCACGCGGTGGTCGCCGATGCCGAGACGATCGACTGGGACGCCGGCGAACACGCGGTGCCACCGCCCGCGAACGGGTCGCTCGACGCCGTGTTCGCCGGCATATCCATGTTCTTCTTCCCGCACCCGCGCCAGGCCGCGGCCCGCTACCGGGAACTGCTGTCCCCCCGGGGCCGGCTCGCCATCTCCTGGTGGGGGCGGCCGGACCCCCGCTGGGACCCGGTCTTCGCCGCCAGCGCGCCCTACGGGCGCGGAGGCTCCTCGCACGCCCTGCCCGAGGACAGCCCCTTCCGTTCCGTCGAGGCGCTGCACGCCATGCTCGAAGAGGCCGGGTTCGCCGCCGTGGAGACGGTCGAGCAGCAGTACGTGACCCGGTTCCGAGGCACGCACCAGTGGTGGGACTGGGTGTGGTCCACCGCCGGGCGGATGTTCTGGGAACAGGTACCGGCCTCGTCGATGGAGCACGCCAAGGCGGCGGTCGACGCCGAACTCGACCGGCTGCGGGCGCCCGACGGGAGCCTGACCAACACCTCGGCGGTGCGCTTCACGATCGCGCGTACGCAGCCGTCGACGGCCACGGAGACGATGCCGTGACAAGGGCCGGTGAGGTGATCCAGACCGACGCCCCGACGGCCACCGCCCCTGCCCCCTGCCCGCTCTTCTCCCCGCGATGGCTTCGGCACGCCGCCGAACTCACGGCAGCCGACGCACCGGACAAGGCGTCGGCGCTGAGCCTGGGACTGTGCCTCACCGACGCCCCCGCCGGCACCGCCGACCGCATTCTCGTCCGGGCCGATCTGTCCGCGGGACACGTGCGGTTCACCGACGAGGACTGGGAGGAGCGGCCCACGCTGGTGCTCACCCTGAGCGTCGCGGACGCCGCGGTCCTGTTGTTCGGGGACGGCAGACAGCGGGTGCGGCTGTTCGAACACGGTGGGCTGCGTCTGGAAGGCGTCTTCCTGTTCGTCTTCTTCCTGGACCGCATGCTCCAACAGGACCGGGCCGGCGCCCTGGTCCGGCTGCGGGCCGTGACCGCGGGTCTCGCTCCGGCCGCGGACCACGGCCCGCCCGCCGTACCCCGGCCCTCCGCGGGACCCGGCCGCCGCCCCTACCCGCACCCCGACACCGCTGACGCGGACCCGGACACGGAGGCGAGAGGGCAGGCCGAACAGGTCCTGCCGCGCACCATGTCCGTACTGCGCGACGAGATCGGCCGAAGCACGCCCGGCGCGCAGTTCGCCGTCCTGCACCACGATTCCGGAACCAGGCTGTCCGTGGCCCTCGGCGACTGCCGGCCCGGCGTACCGTTCACCCGCGACGCCCTGCCGATCTGGTACTGCTGCTCCAAGCCGGTCGGCGCCGTGGCCGTCGGCCGGCTGTGGGAGCGGGGCCTGCTCGACCCGATGCGGCCCGTCGCCGGGTACCTGCCGTGGTTCACCGGGGACGGCAGGGAGACCGTCACCCTGTACCAACTGCTCACCCACACCTCGGCCGTACCCATGGGGCTCGACCCCCTGCACGGCACCATGGCCGCACCCGTGGCGCTCCGCCGCGAGCAGCTCCGCACCATGACGGTGCCCCGCGACGTCCGCCCGGGCGCGAAGATCGCGTACGGACCGTGGTGGGCGTGGTTCCTGCTCGCCGAGGTGATCCGGGCGGTCGACGGACGCGACTACGAGCAGTTCCTCGCCGAGGAGGTCCTGGCACCCTGCGGCATGCGCGACACCCGAGTGGTCCTCACGCCCCAGGAATACCGGCGGACGGCGGACCGGCTGCCGCTGATCCACATCGCCGGGGGCGGCGCCCCCATCCAGCCCACCCACTGGTACGCCACCGAAGCGTCCTGCACCCGGCCCATTCCCGGACTCAACCTGCGCGGCCCGATGTCCGACCTCGCGCTGTTCTTCGAGGCGCTGATGGACGGCGGCCAGGGCCGGGTGGACCGCGTACTGCGGCCCCAGACCGTCATGGCGCTCACCGCGCGCCACCGGGTGGGTCTGGTGGACCCGTTCGGCAACGCCGACTGGGGACTGGGCTTCCGCAACGAGTCGCATCACCTGGGCGACATCTGTACGGCCTTCAGCCGCCACGCCTCGCTGCGCGCGTTCGGCCACTACGGACTGTGGACCTCGGCGGCCTTCGCGGACCCCGACGCCGGGCTCGTCGTGGCGCTGCACCTCAACGGCAAGACCTGGCAGGAGGAGCACCAGAAACGCATGATCGCGATCGGCGACGCCCTGTACGAAGACCTGGGCCTGGCATGATCCGACGCCTTCGCTCCTGCTCACCCCCACCCGCCGGCCGGCGGGTCCCATCCCTTACGTCCTGTGAACGGAGTCCCGCATGACCAAGCCTCCGGCGTCCGACTCGCCGCACGCCATCCTCGATCTCGCGGTCGCCTTCTGGAAGTCGAAGGCCCTGCTGAGCGCCGTGGAGCTCAAGGTCTTCGAAACCCTGGCCCGGCAGCCGGCGACCGGTGAGGAGCTGCGCGCCCGCCTCGGCATCACCGGCCGCGGCGGCGCCGACTTCCTCGACGCCCTGGTATCGATGGGCCTGCTGGTGCGCCAGGACGGCATCTACCGCAACTCCCCGCTGGCCGACCGTCACCTCGACCCCGGCAAACCCGCCACCGACATCTCGGGGTACCTGGAGTTCCTCAACGCGGGCTTCCCCTGCTGGGCCGGCCTCACCGAAGCCCTGCGCACCGGCGGACGGCTCGACTTCTCCCGCGCCCTCGCCGCATCCGGCGGCTCCGGCGACGCGGCACCGACCGACGCCGAACTGGTCGCCGCCGACGCCGACAGCGACACCTTCGGGGCGGCGTTCGCCGCTCCGGACCAGGTGACCGGCTTCCTGCGGGCGATGACCGGATACAGCATGGGCGCCAACCACGCGTTGGCCGAGACGTACGACTGGCGGAACGTGCGCTCCGTGGTGGACGTGGGCTGTGCCGAGGGCGCCCTGCTGGCCCAGATCCTCACCCGCCACGAGCACATGGAAGGCATCGGCTTCGACCTGCCCGCGGTCGAACCGGGTTTCACGGTCCACACCAAGCAGTTGGGCATCGACGACCGGGCGCGGTTCGAGGGCGGGGACTTCTTCACCGGGCCGCTGCCGACGGCCGAGGTCCTCGTCATGGGCCACGTCCTGCACGACTGGGACCTGGACACGAAGAAGATGCTCATCCACAAGGCGTACGACGCACTGCCCCAGGGCGGTTCCCTGCTCATCTACGAGTCCCTCATCGACGACGACCGCAGGGACCGCACCACCGGACTGCTCATCAGCCTCAACGTCTCGCTGGTCTCCGCCGGGGGACTGGGGTACACCGGCGCCGACTGCCGGGCGTGGCTGGAAGAGGCCGGTTTCCGGGACACCTCCGTCCGTCACCTCGACGGTCCGGAGTATCTCGTCGCCGGTACCAAGTAGCCCGCACCGAGCAGCAGGGGCCGACGGGCGCCGGGCGGACGGCCCGGCGCCGCGCCCGGCGCCGTCCCTCCGTCCATGGGGAGCGAGTGAGCACGATGAAACACCCGGACCAGCCCGGCGGGGCCGCACCGAACGGACGCTGCGCCGCCCTTTCGCCCACGGCGCCCGCCGGCCACCGCAACCTCGCCCGAGCCGCCCAGGGTGGGCCACTTCCCGCTTTCCTGCCCACCGCGGACAGCGTCGCGGACGTCGTCCCCGTCGTCGCTCCCACGGGCGACCACATCTGGCTGGTCACCGGCTTCGACCTGGGCCGCAAGGTCCTCACCGACGACCGGTTCAGCCGCGCCGCGGCCACCGCGCCCACCGCCCCGGCCATCCACCCGCTCCGCCCCGACCCGGCAGCCCTCACCAGCCTCGACCCGCCGCAGCACACCCGCCTGCGCAGGCTGGTGAACCGGTCCTTCACCCCGCAGGCCATCGCCCGCATGGAGGACGGCATCCGCCACACGGCCCGTCGGCTCCTCGCCGGCCGTACCCGTATCGACCTCGTCGCGCAGTACGCGATGCCCCTGTCCGCCGCCACCATCTGCCGCGTACTCGGCGTCCCCGAGGCCGAACACGCGCACTTCGCCGAACTGGCGGACCGCGCCCTGGGCATCACCACCGGAACTTTCGAGGAGCGGGGCCCGGCCCGTGACGTGCTGCGCGACTACATCGGGAAACTGATCACCGAAGCCGGACACCGGCCCGGCGGGCACATGCTGGGCTCGCTGACCAGCGCGCACGACGAGAGCGGAGCGCTGAGCCACGAGGAGCTGACGGCGCTGGTCGAGCTGCTCCTCAACGCGGGCTACGAGACCTCCATCGGCCAACTGGGCCTGGCCGTCGTCGCCCTGCTCGACCACCCCGAGCAGTGGCGCCTCCTGGCGACGGCGGCGTGCCCGGAGCGCGCGTCGTCCGCAGCCGTGGAGGAACTGCTGCGCTACGCCCCCGTCGTACCGATGAGCTTCACCCGCGTCGCGCGGCAGGACCTGGCCCTCGGCACGGTCCGGATACGGGCCGGGGAGGCCGTCGTGGTGTCCCTGCTGCACGCCGGCTTCGACCCGCGTACGCACCTGAACGCCCCACGGCTGGACGTCACCCGCTCGCCCGCCCGCCACCTGACCTTCGGCCACGGCGCCCACATCTGCCTGGGCGCCCAACTGGCGCGCACACAGTTGCGCGTGGCCTTGGAGGAACTGGCCGCGGCGGCTCCCGGCCTCGCCCCGTCCGCCCCCTTGTCCTCCCTCCGCTGGCGACGGCCCGAAGCTGTCGTCCGCGGCCCGGTCGCTCTGCCGGTGACCCTTTCCGGCAGCACTTGTGCAACGGACGCGAGGTGACCGGGCCCGCAGCACTCCGCACGCCCTTTCCGTGGGGCAGGCCGAGGGCGGTCACAGGGCAACCCGGTTCCGGAGACGGGTGCTGAGGACAGCAAGGAACCAGTCAGCGCAGCAGCAGATCGACCACGCCCGTCAGGCCCTCCTCGCCGCTGCCCTCGGCCAGGCGGCGGCGCATCAGCTCGAAGCAGGGGCGTACATGGCGCTGAGCAGGGCCACGTCGTGCAGGGCCGCGAAGCCCGCGTCCTCGCCGACGTAAGTGGTGCCGGCCCGGACGCCCAGCGTCCCCCGGTGCTGTTCGAACAGCACCCGCGAGCCGCTGTAGAAGACGTACCCGCCAGTTTCCGGAGCGCCGACCATCGGCGGGACAGCCATGATGCCGCCGTCCGGGTAACGGGCGCCGCGCTCGCGGGCCCACTCGGCGCGGGTACGGGCCTGCGCGGGGGCGCTGGTGGTCAGGTTGACCAGGTCTGTGCCGGCCAGGTCGATGTCGGCCGGCGCCTCGCCGACCGAGGCGTCGTCCAACAGACAGACGACGACCAAGGTGTTCGCTGCGACCGCCTCGGCGGCACTGTCCGCGCCCCTGACACCTCGGCGGCGAGCGCCGAGGCGCGGGCCGGGGTGCGGTTCCAAACAGTGACCGGGTGGCCGGCGGCACGCCAGGTGCGGGCCAGGTGGTACGGACAGGAAGTGGCCAGCGCCCGTTCGTACAGCGGCGCCGTGCGTGCCGACACCTCCTCCAGCGCGATCAGGCCGACGCCCGAGGCGGCAAGGCTGCTGGCGGTCCCCTCGGGGTCGCGGTTCCCCTCGTGGACGTGGTGGGTCACTACGGTCACGTCCTCGCCGTGGCCGCGTTTGTCCACGGTCGTGGCGCCGAACGGGGAGCACCAGACAATGCCGGGGAGCAGCGCGGCGACCCCGGCGATCCAGGAAGCGTCCTCACCCTGTCGTCTCGTGCCGCTGACTCCGTGCCGGCGGTCATAGGTCCAGCAGAGGCTGCGCCGAGCCCGTGGGAGGAGCAAGTGATTGCCGCTGTCCCGGACAGCGGTGAACTCGTCCGGCCTGGTCAGCGCATTGTTCTGGACCTGTCCGGGACAGGTCCAGAACAACGGACAGTGGGCGAGACCGCTCGCCGTGCCCGGCGTTGACGCGCGAAGCGGCCCGCACGCAAGATCTCGTCGACGACCCGCCTGCGTGCGCCGTCTCACCCGACGAGCGCCGGGGCCGAAGAGACCGCTCCGGCCGCCACCGGCACCCGCCCGCTGGGCCCTGTGAGCGGGGAGATTGCCGAGTACGGGTGGGAAGATTCCCGAGTACGGGCGGGAACGGAAGCCCCGAACGCCCCACTGGATTCGTCGTCCACGAGGGCGGTGGCGGTGGAAACCGCCGACCGGGACCCGGCGTCGGTTCAGCGGGTACATGAGACAGCCGGAATCGCTTGCCCTGACGCAGGTAACTGATGGAAATGCTCTCAGTCGGCCCCTTGGCGGGCGGCGACCAGCGCGTCGACGGCGGCAGTGGAAGGGGATGTCGACGGCTCCGGCCCGGGACGCGCCGAAGCAGTTGCCGGCACCGCGATGTGCCAGTCGTTGTACGTGCCGGGAACCGGGACGACTCGCCAGTTCTGTTGGGGAGGCGGAGTGGCGGTACCGCGGAGTACGAGGGCGTCAGGGGTGCGGTGTGGATGCTGGGCAGCAGGGTGACAGTGGGCCGTGTAAGCGATGGGGATCACGGAACTGTTGCCGCCGATAACGCAGTTGGAGCCGATGCCCGCCGTGCGCAACGCCGCCGTGATGCGGGTCCAGTCCTGGCGGGCGGCGGTCTGGATGGTGGCGTGGCCGTTCAGGATGGCAAGTTGCACGGCCAGGTGAGCGCAGAGCGCGATGGCCAGCGCGGCGACGCCGAGACGGCTGTGCGTCCGGGCCGCCCGCCACAGCGCGTGCAGCGCCACCGCCGCAGGGAGCATCAGCAGGGCATATGAGGTGAGCAGAAACCGGGGCGCCGCGTAGTCGATCAAGAAGACGTAGGTGAGTGCCGAGGACGTCGCGACCGCTGTCGCCAGCCAGAGCGCGGCTCGCTGCCCGGGCAGTGAGCGGTGGGCGACCATCAGGCCCGCGCCGACCAGGAGCGGCAGCGCGCACCACCACAGGGATGCGGGCAGGGAGAAACTGTCGCCCGCGCAGGGGCGGCACAGCAGTGGGCCGTCCAGTGACGTGGCCACGGCCGCCAGGTTGACCTGCGGATGCATCCCGCCTTGTTGGTCGGTGGCCAGGGCGAGCCGCGCGCCGATGCCGCCGAAGCGTACGACCGACTCGATCACCCAGGGGAGTGCCGCCGCTGCCACGCCCACGGCTATCGCTGCGGCTGGTGCGAGTGCGCGCCAGGGACGGTGCAGCAGGAGGGCGAGCAGGAGCGGGCCCACGATCCATACCGCGTCGTTGGGGCGCATCAGGGTGGCCGTAGCCAGAGCGAGGGCAAGGCCGTACAACAGCCGTTTTCTGCGCTCGCCGCCTGCACAACGGGTGAAGCAGCCCACCGCCGCTGTGGCGCCCATCGCCGTGTAGTGGTTGGGCATGGCCGACGGGGCGTAGAAGAGCGCGAACCAGAGGCTGCCGTACGCTCCGGCAGCCAGCGGCACCACGGCCGGGCGGGTGGCGAACCCCCGCAGCCACGGCCGGAATCCGCCATACAGCGCGGCCCCCGCCAGCAGACTCAGCCAGACCCGTAGCAGCACCACGGAGTCTGACCACGCGGCCACCGGGGCGATCAGGGCGGGAACACCACGGGTGCGCGGCGCTTCGAACGGTACGTCGAGGCCGTGGGCGTACGGCGCGAAGCGGCTCGCATAGACGATCTCGTCCCAGCCGAGCGGCAGTGTCGGGTGGAGAAGGATCAGGGGGACGAAGACGAAGGCGGCGCACACGGCGAGCAGAGTGCGATGCGCACGCCTGTGGAGCCGCGAGGGACCGGAGTGCTCTGGGGAGTCCGGCAGGTGACCGTCGGTTGCGGCACTGGGGTGTTTGGCCATCATGACATGTGAGTTCTGGTCGAGAGGCGGCGCGGTGCTGTGCGGGCGAGCAGGGTGCCGGTGGCCCGGTACAGGGCCGTTGAGCCCGGTGCCGGATCGTTTCTGCGGCGCCTGGGCACGTCTGCGGGGCGCGCGTCGTGGCGGGCGCGCAGGGTGGTGGGCAGGCGGTCGTAGTTGCGAGTGGCTCTTGTGGGGGCGGAGGCCGGGGCGACGCGTTCGCGGGAGGCTGCTCCCATCCGGGTACGCAGGTGCCGGTCGCCCATGAGCCGCAGCAGGGCGCCGCTGTCGGCGCGGATGTCGGCGCGGATGTCGTCGCGTGGGTTCAGGCGGCCGTCGTTGCCGGCGCGCGGGATCTCGTGCGGGACCTCACGCCGGCTGTGCGGGCCGTGCGACCTGCCGGTGCTGATCACCGGCAGGTCGCAGCGCATCGCCTCCACGAGGGTCATGCCGAAGGCCTCCAGCGCCGAGGTGACCGCCGATATGGAGCCCGTGGCGCGCTCCGGGGCCAGCGGGGTCGCGGCCCCCATGAGCCGCCCCCGGCCGCGCAGGCCGCGACGTCCGATTCTGGTGGCGAGACGGCCCTGCTCCGGCCCCTCACCGTAGATGCGCTGGGACCGGTCGGGATGCTGTGCGCCGGCCCGGGCGAAGGCGTCGACGACGAACGTGTTGTAGCGCTTGACCCGGGTCAGGCGCCCGGCCGGGACGACGGTCTTGGCGGCGCCGTCGGTCGGCTGCGCCGTGGCGGGCCCGCTGTTGGGGGTGGCTCCGACCATGCCGTGCGGGAGGCGCAGGCCGGGGCGGCGGGCCCGGGCGTCGGCCCGGGGCTTCGTCACCAGCGCGTCGAGGTGCGGATACCGACGCCGCATCCGGCGGCGCAGACGGTGCGGGTGGCCGGCGTGCCTGAGGCGCTCCTGGCCGATGTGCGGGGCTCCGGGAGGCCCGAAGCGGGCGAGCAGGACGTTGGGCCCGGTGCGGGCGTTGATCACGGCCTCCGCGCCGGTTGTAGCCGGCCAGTCGATGAGCCGCTGTTCGGCGACGCGGTGGTACCGGTCGGTGAGGCCCTCGCCCGCGGGGAAATGGACTACGGGCGGCGCGGCGCCTGGGCTCGCCATGTCCGTCAGGTCCGCCGCGGACCTGCGGCGGTCCACCGGGGCGGTCAGGGGCGCTCCCGGTGGCGGCTCCAACAGCGGTTCCAGCGGCCGTTCCGCCTGGTGCCGGACGAGGGACACGAGGCGTACGTGATGCAGCTCGGCGACCGGCGCGGCGAGGTTGATGGTCGTACGGATGGTGCCGCCGACGGCGTAGGCGTTGCGCAGCAAGAACGCGATGCGCATGACAACGCAATCTCCTGTACTTCTCCGTGGGACCTCCTGCAATTCCCCATGAGGCGCGTTCCGGCGAAGGGAAAGCAGACGATTTCGGAGGTTGGGCTTGAAACGATCGGCGACAGTGGTCCTGGAACAGCTCACAAGGGAATGCTAAAGGCGATCATCTGCCGCAGCTTCGGCGGAAAGTCGACCTTGCAGTGACGAAAGTATGAGCCGTGGCGATGCGGATATCCTTGGGTAGGAATGGACGCGCAAGCACGCTCGCCGACGCCTTGAGCTGGATGGGGGTCCGAACACTGCGTATGCTTCACTGCCGTGATATGGAAGGAAACCGCCCAGCCCGTCGCGGCAGAAACACCGACGCGACGGCCGTCGCAGGAGCCGCGGCCCTTTCGGTGCCCGCGAGCTACGCCAATCAGGCGGCCGCGGGGTACGCAAAGGGTGTATGGCTGCATCCGGGCCTCACGTCATTCGTTCCGCCGACGGCGGCCACCCAGGTGCTTCCACCGCGGTCGGGCCGTACCGTTCGGGCAGGCCCGACCACGGCACCCCGGTACGGGCGCGGTACAGCACCCCGTTGACCACCGTGCGGTGATCCGCCCACTGCCCGCCCGGCTGGCCGGGCCGACCGTTGGCCGACAGCAACGGCCCGACCCTCCGCGTTGACCAGATCGTGTGCCCGGGTTGCGCTTCCGTTGTCTCTCGCACCAAGTCGAGAATCGCCGCGTGCCCGATGAACGGGCCTTGCTCGACTTCACCGGCGCCTGACCGTCCAGGTGGCCTCCTCGGCCAGGACGCCCTGCAACGCCACCAGATCTCCGTGATCCAGGGCGGGGGCGTAGCGCGTCAGCGTCTGCTGGGCGGCGAGCTGCTCTGCAGGGTCGAGATTCATTTCCCCGCCGGCGTTGTGTTGAGGTGGCTGCTTCCCTCACAGAAAGCCGCAGTCGTCGTCATGTCAAACCTCGTTCGTGCTCGGTTGGAGAGAGATCGGACGTGCACAGCGACAGCGGCCACCTTGGCACGGAGCGATGTCGATGGCGCCGATTGTTTGCGTTGGACGATGGCAACAGATACTCAGAGTCTGTGTCTGAACTCCAAGGGCGTAGAGGGGTGGATCTCGCGGTCGTGCAGGAACGGGGCCGGTCTGCGCTGGTGCGCCGGCGCCGCACGCTCGGCTCGCGTGCGCTGGGGTTGGGTGCCTCACCATCACCACTTCGCGCGGTTTGACTGGATGCCGCATCGGGCGTCATAGCGGGATGGGCAGAACTGCCTAGTCAGATGCACATGACCGTCGCCGACCCGATCGTCGTCTTCGGCGGGCCCCGGCACGATCCGCACGCAGAAAGGAGCTGCCGAATGCGATCGAATATCCGTCCGGTGGGTGCCCTCGCCGCGGTGTTCCTCACCGCTGCGGCCTCGCTCGGCGTCACCGCCCCAACAGCCCGAGCCGAGGCAGCCGCACCTACAGCCTGCTTCAAGGCCACCACATGGCTCAATGTCCGTACCCGTCCGGCCAATGCCGCCCCCATCGTGGAGAGGCTCCAGCCGGGCCAGAAGGTGCAGGCGTCCCTCAAGGTCACCACCGGTTTCCGCATGCTGTGGAACAACGCGAACCGGTGGGCCGGAGCGGCATACCTCGTAAAGTGCTGACGCATCTGCGGTGGCAGCTCGGAAGCCGACACTGACCAGACGAGCAGCGGGGCCGGACAGGATCGCCCCGCCCGGCCCCGCTGCTCTTCGTAGGCTGAGTGTGACGGCCGGAAAGCTGGTCAGGCGGCCTGCGGCATCACGTGGCCGTGAGCCACGTCGCGGCGTTCGGCGGGCCGGTTCGTGCGGCGGGTCAGGCGCCGGGGCATCGGCGTGATGGCGGCCCACGTGATCAGCGCTTCGCTCATCTCGGGCAGGCGTTCGTGGGCACGGCAGTGGCGGCGGGCCCGCATGATCCACGAGCAGGACCGTTCCACGGCCCAGCGGCGCGGGAGCACGACGAAACCCCTGGTCCGGGGCGGACGCCGCACCGTCTTGACGGTGAGGTCGGTCGGGGCCACACGTCGAACCAGCACGGCCAGGTTGGGCCCCGTACGGCCAGGCCGGGCGTACGTACGGCCAGGTCGGGTCCCTGTACGGCTCCCGCGCCCAGCCGCGACCATCACTCCGAACTGACCCCCGCCCTCACCTCAAAGGGATGTGCTTGACCCGCCATGTGCCGGGCCGTCACGCTTCGAGTGCGTCAGCACTTCCGGGGAGGGCAGAAGGGGCCTGCATGGAGTTGAGCGTCAGTTGGCTGGCTGTCCTGGTGGCGACTGCGGTCGGGATGGCCATCGCCGGCGTCTGGTACGGGAAGGCTTTCGTCGGCGTCTGGAGAGGGCTGACGGGCGTGACGGTGGAAGATTCCAGGAGAGTCGGCAAGTCTCCGTTCGTGGTCCTTCTGGCATCGATTCTCGTCACGGCGCTGGTGCTCGCCGGCAGTATCTCCGTTGCGACGGGCTTCTTCGCGAGCGACTCCCTATGGATCGACCTGGCCGTCGGCTCGGTGCTCTGGCTGGGGTTCTCGCTGACGACTTTGGCGCAGCACAACGCATTCGAGCAGAAGCCACGGCAGCTCACTGTGATCAACAGTGCCTATCAGTTGGTGTTGGTCTTGGGCATGGCCCTCGCCGTGGGGTTGCTGCAGTAGCGCTGCATCCAGCGCAGAGGCGCAGAGGCGTCGAAGTGGGGGCCGGAGGTGAGGTCCTGATCCGCGGACTGCCCGCCGACGACGAAAGTTCACCACGCGAGGCGTGGTCCCGGAGGACGGTGCGGGAAGCCGATGCGGCCACGAGCACCCGTTCACCCCGTGTCCCGGGCCGGGGCGTCGCCCGACTCAACCCCAGCCCGGCGTCTCCACGGCCGCCGGGCGTGCCGCCGCTGCCCGAACTGCTGCACACCTGCTGTCCGCGCCCGTTGCTGACCACCGGCCTCTGCACGACGGCTGGCTGCCTCCGTCGGCTCAGCGGGGCTCGCCGAACCAGCGCTCGAGCGCCGGTTCCGGGTCGTCCGCGCCGGCCCAGCACACGTAGCCGTCCGGCCGGATGAGCATCGGCTCGGTGCCGGCGCCCTGGCCCGCCCGGTCCACCCGGTCCGACCAGGCGTCGGCGACCTCGGCGAACGTGTCGGCCGGGTCCAGCAGGATGCCGTGCCCGGACCGCAGCAGTTCGTGCACCCGGGCCGGGCCGAGGTCCAGGTCCGGTGCGGGTCGGCCGACGAGTGAGTGGGTTTCGGTGCCCGGCATCGGGTAACGGATGGCCATCCCGGACATCAGGTCGGCGAGATGGTGCTGGACGTCGGGCAGTTGGGCCATGGCCGTGAAGATCTCCCGGGCGGCCAGCACCTCCGGATCGCGGGTGCCGGCCCAGTCCATCAGCAGGCTCTGCGCCCGGACGTTGCGCAGTACGGCGGCCCCGACCGGGTGCCGTTCCGCGTGATAGGTGTCGAGCAGGGCCTTCGGTGCCCAGCCGTGCACGGCGGCGCCGAGCTTCCAGCCGAGGTTGAGCGCGTCCTGCATTCCGGTGTTCATGCCCTGCGCGCCGAGCGGGAGGTGGACATGGGCGGCATCGCCCGCAAGGAACACCCGCCCGTGCCGGTACTGCTCGGCCTGCCGTGAGGCGTTGGTGATACGGCGGGCGTAGCGCAGTTCGAGCAGGTGCATCCGTGTTCCGAACACGGTGCTCAGGCCGCGGCGGATTTCGTCCTCGGTGACCGGGACGTCCCTCGGCAGTGACTGGCCCGGCCCGCCGAGGACCAGCCGGCGCAGCCGCCGGCCCTGCGCATCGGTGCCGAGCGGGAACAGTGCCGCCCAGTGCCCGTCCTCGTTCCAGGTGTGCGACGTGGACGGATCGACGCCGCTCAGCCGCACGTCGGCGGCGGTGACTGTCAACGTTCCGGGCTGGCCGGGGAACGCGGCCCCCAGCAGTGACCGTACGGTGCTGTGGGCTCCGTCGGCGGCGACAAGGTAACGGGAGCGGAGGGTGGTGCCGTCGGCGAAGGCCGCGGTGACCCCGTTGTCGTCCTGGGCCAGGCCGACCAGTTCATGGCCTCTGCGGGCGTGGAGGCCGTGCGCGGCGAGGTGCTGCTCGAAGAATCCCTCGATCACCACCTGCGGCACGGACCGCCATGGCAGGCGGTGCCGGGTGCGCTGGAGCGGCAGGGGGATACCGGCGAAGTGGCCGGTGGTGACGGGGTGATCTCCGGTGGCCAGCAGCGGCTCCAGCAGCCCTCGCTGGTCGAGTGCCTCCAGCGTGCGGGACTGCACGCCGCCTGCCTTGGACAGGTCGCTGCGCTGCGCCAGCCTGTCGGCCAGCACGGTCGGCACTCCTGCCGTCAGCAGCTCGTTGGCCAGCGTCATTCCGGTCGGGCCGGCGCCGACGATGAGCACATCGGTGTCCATGGACTCTCCTGTGGCTGTGTCGATCAGGACGGAAGCAACGCTCCGCCTGCCGAGCCACCCGAGCCAGAAACCGACTCGATTGCGTTGGTATCTGACACCACTTAACCTCGGCTCGGTGGAATCCGACTACGACGAGCTGGATCGTCGGCTCGTGCACGCCCTGCAGATCGACGGCCGGGCCCCGTTCAGCACCCTCGCCGAGGTCCTCGGCGTGTCGGACCGCACCATCGCCCGCCGGTACGCCCGGTTGCGGTCGGCCGGGGCGGTACGGGTGCTGGGCGGGGTCGACCCCGCCGCGCTGGGCGCCACCCTGTGGTTCCTGCGGGTGCGTTGTGCGCCCGCCGCATCGCTCCCGGTCGCCGAGGCGCTGGCCAGACGCCCCGACACGTCCTGGGTGAGCCTCACCTCCGGCGGCACCGAGATCACCTGCGTGGCCCGTACCGAGAGCGAGGCGGACAGTGAGGCACTGCTGCTGGCCAAACTCCCCCGCACCCCGCGCGTGGAGGCAGTGACCGCGCACTGTGTGCTGCACGCCTTCTACGGCGACCCGGACAATCTGGTCGGAAAGCTCGGATCGCTGGACGCGGAGGCGATCGGGCGACTGCGCCCGCCTCCGATGCCGCACCGCCCGGGACCGGTGCGGCTCGACGACGGTGACCGCAAGCTCCTCGCCCTGCTCGCCGCCGACGGCCGGGCCGGGTTCGAGCAGTTGGCCGCGGCGACCGGCTGGTCAGCGACGACGGTCCGGCGCCGGATGACGGAGCTGCGCGAACACGGCCTGCTCCACCTCGACATCGACGTCGACTGGCGCATGTTCGGCGTGAGCGCCCGAACCCTGCTCTGGCTCTCGGTCGCCCCCGCACACCTGGAGGAGGCCGGTCGGACGCTGGCCGGGCACCCGGAGGTCGCGTTCGCCGCCGCCACGACCGGACCGGCCAACCTGTACGCGAGCGTGGTGTGCACGAACCAACGGGAGCTGTACCGGTACCTGACCACCCGGGTCGCCGCACTCCCAGCCATCACCCACCTCGAAACGGCCCCAGTGATCAGGACCGTCAAGCAGGCAGCGAACCAGACCTAGCGACCGACCAGCCCCCTTCCGCCTGCTGTTTCAACCGCGTACAGCACACTGCTCGTCACCAGACCAGCGCGCTACCCGGCACCGGCAGCCCGGGGAGCACGGGGCGTCGTGGCCCGCACCCCCGGACCAGGGGATTTACTCCGATACCCGAGCGATGGACGGTGGAGCGGACCTACGGCTGGCTCATGCTCCATCGCCGCCTGGCCCGCGACTACGAGACCCTGCCCGCCCGCTCCGAAGCCATGATCCACCTGGTTATGGCCGACCTGCTGGCCCGCCGCCTGACCGGCGGGACCGCCGTGCCTGGCGCGATCCGGCCAAACACAACGAACCTGGCATCCAGGGTTGAAGCAGCAGGAGAAAATGACTTCTGAGGCTGCGTTTCGCCGTCCGCGCCCGCGGGTTCCGAACGGTGGAGCGGGGGCGGCGGCGCCCCCGCCTTACTCACCGGGCGGGGCGGAGGACATCGGCGTACGGGGGCGGACGCCGATGCTTGTTTCAGAAGCGGGATCCCAGAGCGACCGCCAGGCCGAGGGCCGGCAGACGGCTGGTGCCGTCGCCGAGTTCGATGTCGCTGCCGTGGCGGTATACACGGCCGTCGATCTGGACGGGAGTGATTGTCCGGCCGGCGAGGTAGTCGGCCAGCATGCGTGAAAGAGCGCTCCAGCTGGTTTCGAGCTCGGCGCCAAAACGGCCGAGGGTGGTCTGCCAGGCGTTGCCGTCCCAGTCGTGCCCGTTGCGGATCGTGTTCCCGATGCGGTTCTGGATCCACACGAACCGGGCTGCCTCGGAAACCGCCGCGACGACCTGGGTGAGTGCCCGCCCGGCTGCCAGGGCCGGCGGGGTGTTCTGCCGGGGCGGGGCGGCGGGCAGGTGGACGAGGTGGTCGATGTCGCTGCGAAGCGACGTGAAGGAGTCGTTCATCCGCCATGTTTCGTTGGAGAAGTCGTTGTAGTTCTGCCCGAACGGGAGCGACTGGAAGTCCCTCGACGCGAGCTGGTTGTTGCGGAACACGGCGTTGTAGGCAGCCCGTATCGGCTCTGGGTCCTGGTCGCGGAAGACGTACCTGCCTTGGGGCGTGAAGTAACCCATCACGTACAGGTTGCGCGGGTTGATGATCACGGAGAGACGGTGCTGGTTGGCTTCCGAGCGGTCGATCAGCGCGACCTCGACGAAGGCGTCCGTTCGGCTGGTGGTGGCGCTGTGCGGAAAGTTGGGGCGTATCGCGTGGCTGACGGTGCGCCGCAATTCGACGAGCATGTTGTCGTAGGCGTTGCCGGCCGCGTGACTGCTGGTGTTGCGCAGGTTGGTGATGTCCCAGTCGATGCGGGTCCAACGGCTCACGGGGTCGGCGTGGGCCTTCGGGGACAGCCCTTGCGTCACGCCGACGGCGGCCATCAGCGCCAAGGTGAGGATCAGGACACGGCTCATGAGCCGGCGGGCGGGCAGGGAAAGTCTCATGCGGGAAGGTACTCCTGGGGAAAACGAGCGGTCGGTTGTGCGGCACGGATCTCCTGCGAGAACTCCGTGCACAGGGGAACGGACCGGGGCGGGGTGGGGCCGGCCCTCCGTCCGAAGCACCATCAGTCAACCGGAGGGAAGCGAGGCGTACCAGGAAGTTTCACCGGCAGAAGTACGGTTCTGCCGTAGTTCTGCCGGTCCACGCGAACCAGGCATGCGGCCCGTGCGGGCAGGGCTGCAGTCGGTGGGCGGCTTGCTGGTCGCCGCCTCGGCGGTGCCCGTCGGACAAGCCACGGAATCGGCGGGGCGCGCTGACGCCGCCGGGCCGGTGCCCAACGTCACGGTGGAGACGACAGCCGCGGTGGCCAGGCAGGCCCCGGACACCCAGACGCGGCGTCGGGCCCGTGCGGAGCGGGATCCGTGGATGCCGGGGTGGTGAAGCGGTCGCGGCGGGCCTCCCATGCGTTCGTCGGTGTGCGCGGGGTCAGGCAAGAGGTGGGTGTCGCGGCGCGGACACAGCGCGTTTGCGGCACCGGCCGGCCCGCTCTCGGCGGTATTCGCCGCGGTTTCGCCGGCGGACACGTGGTGCGTGCAGTGACGGAGCGGGGCGGCCGGGTGGGGCCGGCCCCGCGTTCGTGTGCCCTTGAGCCGACCTGACGGAACCTGCACGCCACCGGGAATTCCACCTGCAAAAGTAGGTTGCTGACATACTTTTGCGGGTGGGGGTGCGCATCCGGTGGGCCGTGGCGTTGTGGGGGCATTGAGCATGGGTACCGGTACACCGGCTGACGGTGACTTCGGCGCGCTCCTGCACAGTCTGCGCCAGGGCGCCGGACTCACCCAGGAGGAGCTGGCGCAGGCGGCGGGGATCAGTGTGCGGGCCCTGTCGTACATGGAGCGCGGACGCTCGCGCGGGCCGCAGCGCCGGACTGTGTCCGCCCTGGCCGCGGCCCTGCGCCTGAGCCCGCAGGACGCGAGGGAACTGGAGCGCCTGGCGAGCCTGGGGCGGCCCCGCCGGGCCCCCGCCAAGGAGGTACTGCCGCCTGCCGCCGTAGTGGATACCGTGGCGCCCGCGGGTGCGCCCGATCTGCTGCCGCGGGCGCCGCGCGGCTTTCACGGGCGGGCGGCGGAGCTGGCCGCTGTGTCCCGGGCCGCCGTGGGTGAGGCGCCCGTCTGTCTGGTCATCGGGCCCGCCGGGGTGGGCAAGACGGCGCTCGTGCTGTACTGGGCCCACCACGGCCGTTCCAGGTTCCCCGACGGGCGGCTTTTCGCCGACCTGCGCGGCTTCGGCGACCAGGGCGAGCCCTCTCTCACGGAGGTGCTGCGCGAGTTCCTGCTGGCGCTCGGTGTGGCGCACAGCCGGATACCGGAGTCGGTCAACGGCGCGGCCGCGCTGTTCCGGTCGCTGGCCGCCGACCGCCAACTCCTCGTGGTGCTCGACAACGCGCGGGACTCCGAGCAGGTCAGACCGCTTCTGCCCGGCGGGCGCCGCTGCGTCACCGTCGTCACCAGCAGACACCGGCTGCCGGGGCTGATCGTCACCGACACCGCCCGGCCTGTCGCCGTGGACGTGCTCGGGCCGAGGGACGGCACGATGCTCCTCGCCGAGGTCCTCGGCACCGAACGGGTATGCGCGGAGCCGGCGGCTGCGCGACGGCTGGCCGAGCTGTGCGGCGGGCTGCCCCTGGCGCTGCGGGTGGCGGCCGCCCGGCTGGCGCAACGGCCCACCTGGCCGCTGGGTGCGGTGGCCGCCGAGCTGTCCGACGAGACGCGTCGGCTGAGCCTGCTGGAGGTGGAGGACACCGGCGTGCGGGCGGCGCTGCGGGTGACACTGCACCAGCTCCCTGGGCCTGTTTCCCGCCTGTTCGCCCATCTCGGCCGCCACCCTGGCACGCACGTCGACCGGTATGCCGCGGCGGCCCTGGCGGGCATGGACCCGGCAGCCGCCGAGACCTGTCTGGAGCGGCTGGCCGTTGCCCACCTCGTCACGGAGACGGCGCCTGGTCGTTGGACGATGCACGATCTGGTGCGGCTCTATGCACGGAGCCTGGACGCCGGGCCTGATGCGCTCAAGCGCGTGCTCGACCACTACATCGCCACGGGTCTCGCGGCGGTGGCCGCGGCCGAGCCCGGCAACGAGGAGTGCTTCCCGCTGCCGACGGACTGCCTGCCGCCGGCCGCCGTGCGCACGTTCGGCGACCGGTCCGCCGCCGTGGCCTGGTACGTGGCCGAGCGGGACGACCTCACCCTGGCGGTGGCCGCGGCGCACGCCGCCGCACTGCACGGGCGGACCTGGCGGATCGTCTTGACGCTGTGGCCGCTGATCGTGTGGCGCGTGCGCGACGGCTGGGCCCCGCTTCTTGAGACCGCACTCGAAGCGGCCCGGGCCGACGCCGACCAGCACGGCGAGTCGCGGGTGCTCAACGTGCTCGGCTGGATCCTGATCGAGGAGGGGCGCATCCCGCAGGCGCTCACCCACCTGGAGGCCGCCCGCGCACTGGCCTCCCGGGCAGGTGACGCGGTGGCCGAGGCGAACGCCCTGATCGTTGTGGCGATGGCGCAAGCGGCGCTCGACAGCCTGGACGAGGCCGCGCAGGGATGCGAGCGGGCGGTGGAGCTGGCGCGCCAGGCCGGCGACCGGACCATCGAGAAACTGGCCATGCAGCACCTCGCCCGCCACTGGGCCGACGCCGGCAAATGGCGCCAGGCCCTCGACACCGCGACCCAGGCCCAGGCCCTGGCCCTCCACGACCGGCCGGGCACGACCGACATCCCTCACATCCTGCTGCTCATGGTGAAGGGAGAGGCGCTGCTGGGGCTCGGCAACGAAACCGAGGGCATCAGGCAACTCGACCTGGCGGCCCGGGAAGCGGAGTCCTCCGGCTATGACGACGGTGCGGTACGGGCGCTCGGCGCTCTGCTGCGCGTATCAGCCGACGCGGCTTTCCAGGCACGATACGACGCGGCACTCGCGCGTCTGTCCACCCGGACGTGAACCGTCAACTCGCCGCCTGCCGCCCGCGGCCGGCGGCGCGCGGGGCGCTGGGGCTCACGTTGCCGTCGCTGCGGATGGCAGTGTCGGTGGACTGCCACGGGCTCGGCGATTTTGCCGGCTGCAACGCGTTGACCGCGCCTGCTCCAGCCCGGATCCAGCACGGGCCCGGCGTAGAGCACGGAGCGAGCGTGGCGGTCATCGAGACGCAGCCCGGTCGGCTCGGGCGCGAGCCTTCGTGCATCTCCTGCGGCACCGGGCCCTCTTCCCCGTACGTATCGAAAGGACCCGGCTGACCAGCGTGCACTTCGAAGACCGGGTACCGCCCTGTCACCGGTGGAAAGCGGGAATCACTTGCTGCTCTCCACAAGCTCCGGACTGCCTGGTGCCCGGTGTCGGCTTCGAACTCACCGGCCCCGACCCGCCAGGGCACCGACAGGGACGAGCACGCGGGCACCCCGGGGGCCAGATCCGGGCCGCTCCTGGTGTTCGGTGCTGCTGTCGGCATGGACCAGGCGGGTCATGACGAGTGTGTACTTCCAGGTGCCGCCGTCGTAGACGTACAGGGAGGGCTGGTCACAGGGGCGTGCACGCGGCGCCTTGACCAGGCCGGCCACGGCGGCCGACGGTTCGCAGCCCGAGGCGGCGTCGAATGGTCTCTGCTCTACATCGAGAACATTGCCAGCGGTCTGTCCGAGAGCAGGTCGTAGCGGGGCGACGGTGTCGGCTACGCCTGACATGCCGCGCCCGGGCCCCGGCTGCGCAGGAAAACCTTGGTCACCCGACGACCGGGTTGGCAGGCTCGGCCGCCACTCGAAAGGAGCTGCGCCCTGACCGAGCAGCCGGAAGCGGAACGCGTCGAGTGCACCGGCTGCTTCGCCCTGCCAGTCTCTGACAACACCCGCATCGCGTACCTGAAAGCCGGCGACAGAATCAGCGTAACGCTGGGGGGTGTTGGTGTATCGCGGGCTTGCTGGTCTGGTGTGTTGTGGGTTTGTTGAGAGAGGCCGGGTGCACGGTTCCGGCGGGCCGTTTGGGGTGTGGGCTGGGGTTGTGTCGTGTGCGCTGAGTGGGGCCGGGCTCGTTGTGGGTTTTGCCAGCGTGTAAGGCTCGGTTGGTGGTTGTGCTGGTCAGCGCTTTTTGTCTGTTCGGCGGGTGGGGGTTAGCGGCTGCGGGTGGGGCGTCTGTGTTGTTCGGCGAGGTGGTCGAGCTGTACCGCTTCGAGGTGGTTTTGGTGACGCGTTCGGTGCTGTCGTGGATGGCGGTGATGGCGGTGATGGCGGCTTGGCGGATGAGTCGGGTGAGGGACCCGATGCGGTCGGCGGTGCGCTGGTGGAGGTAGGGGGTGTGGCGGGGGAGGGTGCCGGGCTTGTGCCGGGTCAGGTCGAGGGCGTTCTCGATGTCGGTGATGACGTCGCGGAACGGTTGGCGGGTGCCGTGGCGGGTGGGGAGGGGCCGCAGTCGACGAGCGTGGCGCGTCCGGCGAGCTGGGCGCCGCGTGCCCCGCTGAACAGGGGGGGTGTCGGTGACGTTGATGCCGGCGTACACGAACGTGGCGGGCAGCCGTTCGGTGAGGTCTTTGATCAGGTCGGCGGTCTGGGCGCCGGTGGTGGTGCGGGGGTTGAGGCGGTGGATTTCGTCGATGAGGACGAGTCGGACGCCCGCGGCGGTGGAGGTGTGGCAGACGGCGTCGGTGATCTGGGTCTGGGTCATGCGGGCGGCCACGGGGAGGCCGAGGTAGCGGGCGAATTCGGTGATGAGGGTTTTCGCGGTGGCGCCGGGCGGGACCAGGACGTACGCCACGGGTGCCGCGGCGTGGGCTGACCCGGGAGGTGCGGGGTTCTTGCGGGTGTGGGCGAGGTGGCAGGCGCGCCCGACGTTGAGCAGGGCGGTGGTTTTGCCGGCTGCGGCGGGTCCGGTGACGATCAGGGAGGGGCGTGCGGTGGTCTGCTGGTGGCAGCCGAGGATCATCGGGGTGCGGACCTGGGTGGCGAGCTGGCTGATGGCGGGGGTGCGGATGGTGACGAACGCGGAGGGGTAGGCGAGGCGTTCGTCGGTGCTGCGGGGCGGGTCGTCGGGCCGGGACGGGGCGGGTGGGGCGGTGGTGGCGAAGGGGTGCCAGCCCTGCCAGGTGGTCAGGGGCCAGGACGGCTCGGCCGTGCCGTTGCTGCCCGCGTCGGCGGGTGCGCTGCTCGGTTCCTGTGCTGTGGGGCGGGGGCGGGTGTTCACCACTTGGCGGCTTCCTCATGTGCGTCGTAGAGCCCGCATCCTGTGGCCGCGGCGGGGTGGGTGTCATCGTCGGGGAGGCCGTCGAGTTCGTCGATGCTGTCGTCCTCGTCGTGCTGCGCCGGCGGGGCCGGTGTCGTGGGGGTGCCGGGCGGCGGGGACCGGCGTTGTGGTGGCGCGGGCGAGGAGGGCTTGTTCGGTGTGGTGGCGTGGCCGCTGTGGATGCGGCGCATGAGCTGGTCGAGGGCGTCGCTGAGCTTGGCACGCAGTCCGTGCAGGCATGCCGTTGTGAAGAGTTTCTGTGGGTCGTCTTCGGGGGTGAGGCCGGCCTCGGCGCGGCCTTGGCCCCACTGGAGCCTGAACGCCTGCACTCGCCTCGCATGCGCGCCGGTTGGCCGTACGCTCCTCGCCCCACCGCCCCTCAGTCGACGCCCCGCACCCGCATGCTGGCCCTCACCTCTTCGTAAACCCGGCGGGCGTACCCCTCGCACCCGGAGCAGTAGCTGCTCACGTCCAGCACGATGGTGCCCTCCGGCGCCATCACCGCGATCTTGTGGACCCGGATGTCCGGTACGCCACCCGGATCGAGCCGGTAGCGCATTTCTTCGGCCGGCCGCCCGGCGGCTGTCGTGGCCTTCATGCGCCCACCGCGCATGTACTCGCCGTAGTTGGCCAGGTACGTCCCCTCGTGCAAGCTCAGCGATGTGCGGGGATCGTCGCTCCTCTTCCGGTCGGCATCGACCGTCAGCGTTACCTCTCGCTTTCCTTCCTTCAAAGTGAGTGCGCAAAGGGCGTCGAAGCCGAGCCGGGACGGGCGGGTGTGAGGCGGCGTCGCCTTCCACATTCCGCGCACTTCGATCGTGACCGGCATCTGGCACACCGAACGGGACCCGCCCAGCGTGACCACGGAAACGGGCTCCCACCGCGCCGAGCCCACGGCCGCCCCCGCCAGCAGCACCACGCCGAACCCCCAGCACACGGCCCGCCGCAAGCGGTACCGCACCGAGCCCCCCGTCCTCACGTCCCTACGCCCCCTCACGTCCCATGCCCCCCATTCTGCAGGTCCCTCCCCGTCGGCCCCTCCTGCCCCCTTCCTTCCCGCTGACCCCCGGACGTCCGCTGCGCGGACCTTCGAGGGCTTCCGTGACGGCGGGTCCGCCGTACTGCGCTTCCTGGGGCGTGGGAAGGCCGTCCGTGTTGTCGGTGGGTGCTGGGAGTCTGGTGGTTATGGGCTGGGACAGGGGTGAGGAGCTGCTGCGCGGCCGGGTCTATGGCACGGACTTCGACGACCCGCGCCCGGGCCCGCGGCCGGGCCGTACGTACGCGGAGCTGGTGGGCGGCCCGCTGGACGGCCTGCTGCTCGACATCACCGGCTGGACGCCGGACGAGATCGCTACGGGCGTCGCGCTGATGACGGAGGTCGGGCGGTTCGGCGCCGGCGGCCGGGCGCTGTACGAGCCCAGCCAGGGAGATGCGGGCCGGTGGGACTGGGACGGCGACGTTCCCTGGGAACCGGGTTGCCGCTGGGAGGAGGGCAGCGGCTGCGGCGCGGCTCCGTCCGACGCGTCGTGGCGCTGCGCGGTGCAGCGCGGTACATGTACATGTACCGGTATGGGCTTACGGCGGGTTCGGTGGGCCGTGGTGGTGGCGCGAGCACGGCAGATCGCGAACGGCTGCGGGCCGGGCAACTGCACGCTGCGCCAGTTGCACTACCGTCTGGTCGCCGAGGGCGTGATCGCGCATTCGCCGCCGATGTACCGCCGGCTGTCGGCGCGGTGCGCCGAGGCCGGGCGCCGGGGTGACCTCCCGGGCCTGGTCGACACCCTGCGCGAGGTTCATGTCCCGCCCGCCTGGCCGGACGCGGGCGCCTTCTTGGAGGAGATGGTCGACCGGTTCGGCCTGGACCGTACGCAAGGCCAGCCGTGCGCGCTCTACCTCGCGGCCGAGGTCTGCTGAGCCCTTGCTGATGCCGGGCTATGACGAGGACGAAGAGAGCGGTTCGGAGGCGTAGGCGGGCTGGGCGGGTGGCGTCACGGCATCTGGCTGCCGCCCGGCCCGGGCCCGCCGTCCTCTTCTTGCCCGGGGAACGAAGCGTGCTGACCTTGTCCTGGCGATGAAGCCGGAGGTGCCACCACGTGCGCGGTCTGCCGGCTGGAGGCGGTGCTGCGTACGTTGTCTCCGCCCGCGGACGCGGACGCGCCCTGAGAAGTGGGCAGTGTGGTGCGTACCTGCACGGATGCGGGCGTATCCGGCGTGGTGGCCTTCCCGGTCAGGGTGGGGGATGAGTGATGGGGTCCGCTGGTGAGGGGAGGTGTTTTTCAGCTCCGCTGTATCCGCGTGGTGGTCGGGGCGGCCGGGCCGTCGCGCTATGGGGTGCTGAGGACCGCGCGGGCGTTTACCAGCCAGCGTGTGAATCCCG
>NZ_JBIRFL010000031.1:0-63130 GCF_044327445.1 Streptomyces sp. NPDC018045 | reverse complement strand
TGCTTTTTTCGTGCGGGCGTTTCCCCCGGTTGTCGTTGTGTTTTGGGGGGGGGTCCCCCCCTGGTTCCCGGGCCCGGGGGGGGGGCCCGCCCGCCCCCCCCCCACGGCTCAATCGTTCACAGAAGGCTGGTCAGCTAAACCATCCGGTGACCGTCGAATAGACCGACGAACCGACGTCGTTGGCAAATTTCTTCGCCTGCGTACCCACCGACTGTACTAGCCCCGAGGAGCCGTCGATTATCTTGTTGAACCGCATTCCGGCCACACCGAGGCCGACACCGAGCGCCGAGCCGATGAATTCCGGGCTCGTCCAGCCGTGGGCGAACCCGTTGAGTACGGCACTGGCGCCCCCCGCGAGGAGGGAAACGCCGCCCAGGACGCCGGCGGCCAACTGGCCACCGGGGATCAGCGCGGCGATTCCCGCGGCGTAACCGGTCCAGGTGCTGATTTCCCCGAAGATGCCCGCGACGTTGCCGAGCTGATCCTTGGAGTCGTCACCGCCCTTCCCGCCACTCTTGCCGCCGGGCAGCTCCGCCTTGTCGTTCTTGGTGTCGTTCTCCGGACGCTGGTTCTTCTGCGCGGCCTCCTCGGCCTGCTTGCGTGCGGCCTCCGCCGCCGCCCGCTGTTCCGCGACGCGCTTGTCCACCGCGATCTGCTTCGCCTCGGTCGCCGCCCGGCGCGCGGCCGCCGCGTCCTGGCCCGCCTGGACGGCGGCCTGCTTGGCCTTGCTCGCCGATGCCTGGGCGTTGGCCGCCGAGGCCACCGCCTGCTGCGCGGAGAGCGTTGCCTGAGTGGCGGAGTAGTTGGCCTGGCGGCTGGCGACGCGCGCCTTGGCTGCGGCGTCCTTGGCCTTCTTCGCGCTGGCCGCCGCGTTGGCGGCCGAGGCGTCGGCCTTCTTGGCGTAGTCGCGGGCCCGGTTGGAGTGGTCCTGCGCCTCCTTCGCCGACGCCTTGGCCTTCGCGGCGTGCGCCTTGGCCTCGTCGGCCTTGCCCTGGGCGTGGGCCGCGGCCTCCGCGGCGGTCGAGGCGTTCTCGTACGCCTCGGACGTGGCCTTCGCCGCGACGCTGAGCTGGGCCTGGACCGCCGCGATGTGGGCCGCGGTGTCCTGGTCCGCCTGGGCCGCGCGGAACTGGGCCCGCTCGATGAAGGCGCGCCGCATCGAGGCGGTGCCCTCCAGCGCCACCTGCGCGGTGGCCTTCATGGCCGGGCCGCCCTGCTCCAGGAGCCGCAGCGTCTGGAAGCGGTCGTCCTCGGCCTGCGCCTTGGCGTATCCCGTGGTCAGGAACGTGCGCAGGGCCTCGGTGGAACCGTCGTCGAGCGCTTCGGTCGCCTTGTCCTTGACGGCCTTGCCCGCGTCGTTGATGATCCGCAGGATCTGGAAGCGGTACTCCTCACGCTGGCCCTCGAAGGCGCCCTTCGTCAGGAACGTCTGTACCTCGGCGGGCCCCTTGGCCAGGGCGTCCTGCGCGGCGGCCGCCGTCTTGGGCGTACCGATCCGGCTGAAGAAGACGGCCTTCTCGCGGTCGTCCTGGTTCTCGGCCTCGCTCCGCTCCTGCTTCACCCAGGCCAGGACGTCCTCGTCGGAGCCCGCGAGGGCGTCCTCGGCGGCCGACCGGGTCCAGGTGCCGGAGCTGGCGAGCAGGCTGACGGCGGCCTTGCGGCCCACCTGGGCGGCGCTCGCGTCGTCCGTGCCCAGCTTCTGGCCGGCCTCGGAGATCAGCTTCTTGGTCTGCTCGTCCGTCTGGGCGGCCTGGGTCTGCTGCTCGTCGACGGCCCCCTTCATCTCGTCCTCGAAGGCCTTGCGGTCCCGGGCGTCTTCCAGAGCCGCGGCGAGGTCCGCCTGGAGCAGCTTGTCCTCGGCCTCGCGGGCGACCTTGAACACGGTCTCGGCCTGCTCGGTCGCTTCGCCCGCGGTCTTGGCGGCCGCCAGCGCTCCGGCGGCGTGCGCCTTGGCCTTGTTGGCCGCGTCCTGGGCCTTGCCGGCCTCGGCCGCCGCCTTGTCCGCGGCCTTGGCCGCGGCTTCCGCGTGCGCGGCCGCGTCGTTGGCGGCCTTACGGGTCAGCCGGGCCGACGCGGCGGCCTGGTTGGCCAGGGACACCGCGCTGTCGGCCGCGCGGGTGGCGCGGGCCGCCTCGGAGCGTGCCGTGGCCGCTGCCCGCCTGGCCCGGGCCGCCTCGGCCTGGGCGACGCCGGCGTTCGCGCTCGACTGGGCGGCGGCGTCGGCCGCCGCGGCGGCGTTGCGTGCGGCCCGGGCCGCAGCGGCACCGGACGCTCCGGCCGAAGCGGACGCGCTCGCCGCCTGGTCGGCGGCGGCCGCGGCGGTACGCGCACCCGCGGCGGCGTTCCGGGCCTGCTCGGCGGCCTGGCGGGCCGCCTTCGCCTGGCCGGCGTCGGCCACGGCGGCGTTGGCCGCGCGGTAGGCGCGGGCCGCCGCCTGGCTGGCGGCCGCCGCGGCCGCGGCGGCGTTCGACGCCGCTCGCGCCGCCGTGCGCGCCGCGGCCACCGCGTTGTTGGAGGCGCGGATGGCAGTGCGGGCCGCTGCCGCGGCGCCTTCCGCCGCCTGCGCGGCCGCGGTGGCGTACCGGCCGGCCCGGTCCGCGTCGGTCTTGGCCTCGGCGGTCTGCCGTGCCGCCTCCTCGGCGGCCTTCTTCGCGTTCGCCGCGGCCCGGTCGGCGACGGCGGCGGCTTCCACCGCCGCGTCGGTCTCGGCCTTGGCCTTCTTGCCCGCGGCGGTGGCGACCTGGGCGAGCTGGGCGACCGTCATCATTTCCTGGTCGCGCGCCCGGGCCAGTTCCTGGCCGCGCTCCAGGAACTCGGCCCTGTCGTCCGCGTCCCCGTTCAGGGCGCGCTCGGCGGCCTGCTTCACGGCGGGGCCGCCGGTCTCCATGACTCGCAGGACTTCGAACCGGTTGTCCTCGTTGGTGGCCTTTTCCAGGCCCTCCTTGAGGAAGGTGTCCAGCACCTCCGGCGTACCGTCGTTCAGGGCGCGTTCGCCCTCACGGTTGACGGCCTTGCCGCCGCCGTTCATGGCCCGCAGGACCGCGAAACGCCGGTCGTCCTGAAGCGGCTTCTCGAATCCGTCCTTGACGAAGGCGAGGACGTCCTCGTCGGATCCGGACAGCGCCTTGTCCGACGCCTCGGCGACTCCCTTGCCGGCGCCCGCCATCGTCTTGAGAATGGCGAACCGGGCGTCTTCGACCTGGGCCCGGTGCAGGGCCCCGCCGAGGAACTTCTCCAGATCGGCGGCAGAGCCGGCCAGGGCCTTGCCGGCCTCGCGCCGGGTGGCCGTCCCGCCGCTCTTCCAGGCGTCCACGGCCTGCGCACGGGCGTTCTCCGGGAGCGCCGCTTCCCCGGTCCGGGCCGGCAGCGCCTGGGCCACGGACGTACCGAGCATCACCGCGGCCGTGGTCAACGCGGCCAGGGCGGTGCCTCGTGCTCTTAAACGCCGCACCCGCCACGTCGCGTTTGACGCTTCCATGTCAACTTGCTCCCCACTGTGATCACTTTTGAAAGACGCGTGCAACGACCACGCGTCCGACCGAATGATCACACATGCACAACACCAGCAATTCGGACATTCGGTCAGGCGTCAGGAGCCGCCGAAACCGGAAAGGCCATCGACCACCCACCGCAAATCCCGCCCGGCCGCGTTCAGTTGACGAAGGCCGACCAGGGGACGTGAGGGGATACGGACGTCAATACTCGGACAGATGTCACTCTGATAACAAAGCAACAGAGGTTTGAGCACGTGTAACGTTCAGTGATATTCCTTCCGTCGGGGGGCGGTTTGCCTCCTTCAGCCCTTCATCGACCGAAACGCGAGTCATCGATGCGGATATCCCTGCGCCTGCCGGCCGTCGCTCTTGCCGTCGGCACCCTGGCCACCGGCACCGTCCTGCTGGCCGGCGCGGCCAGCGCCGCCGACGAGACCACCGGCACCCGTCCGGCCGCGGCCCAGGCAGCCTCCCCGTCGGCCGAGCAGCCCCCGCTCGCCATCGAGGACTTCTCCTACCCCGGCGCGGACAAGATCCTCAAGGAGAAGGACCTCAAGCTCAAGAGCGGGGACGGGCACATCGTCCTCGCCGAGTGCGACAGCAGCCCGAACCTCCTGAGGTTCATCGCCCGCGACCGCGAGGACTTCTGCTTCAAGGTCCTCGGAGACAGCGGCTACCTCTCGCTGGAGGTCCCCAAGGTCGGCGGCGTACAGAGCTACGACTACAAGGCCAAGGTCAACATGACCGTCGGCTCGGAGACCAAGTCCTTCGACGTCCCGAAGAATTCCTGGAAGGGAATCGGCGAGAACGTCGACCCCGTGGGCCGGCCGCACACCCTGGTCGAAATCATCGCGAGCAAGTAATCCCACCGGTGCCCGGCCGCCCGGCCGTCGTGCGCTCGCTTCACGTGGCGCGGACGACCCGGTGCGTGGGCACCGTCGACACGGGGGACGGGGAGCCGGAATCGCGCGCAGGGCTGTGCGTGATTCCGCGGGAATTCTGCCAGGTACCGCCATGACGGCGGTCATCGAGCACATCCGCGCTGCCCTCCCCGGCACCACTTTTTTCTGAATCGAGGAAGCACGACATGTTTGGCAGACGTCCGCGCGCCGCATGGGTCACCGGCCTCACCGCCGCCACCGTCGCGGCAGGCATGCTGACCGGTGTCCCGGCGAACGCCGTGGCAGGTGACGCCGCCAAGGACGGGGCGTACGCGTTCACGGCGAAGCTCGCCATCGGCAGCGGCAAGCGTGCCTGCACCGGCGCCCTGGTCGACCCGCAGTGGGTCCTCACGGCCGCCAGTTGTTTCGCCGACAACCCCGGCCAGAGCCCCCAGGTGTCCGCCGGCAAGCCCAAGACGGCGGTCTCGGCCACCATCGGCCGCTCCGACCTGTCCGGCAAGGGCGGGCAGGTGCGCGACATCACCGAGCTGGTGCCGCGCGCGGACCGCGACCTGGTGATGGCGAAGCTGTCCGCACCGGTCGAGGACATCGCCCCGGTCGCCGTCGCCGCCGGCGCGCCCGCCGAGGGCGAGGCCCTGCGCGTGACCGGCTACGGCCGTACCAAGGACACGTGGGTTCCCGACCGCCTGCACAGCGGCGGCTTCACCGTGGACGCGGTGGCGAAGACCACCCTCGCGATCTCCGGCAAGGACGGCGCGGCCATCTGCCGGGGCGACACCGGCGGCCCGGCGCTGCGGGAGACCGGTGACGGCGTCGAGCTGGTCGCGGTCCACCACTCCTCGTGGCAGGGCGGCTGCTTCGGCTCCGAGGAGACCCGTACGGGCGCCGTCGAGACCCGGGTCGACGACCTCCACCGCTGGGTCCAGCGGATCCGGCTGACGAGCATGTACCGCCACGTCACCGATGTCGTCAGCGCCGCCGACTTCAACGGCGACGGCCGCCCCGACATTGCGGCCGTCCTGGACGACCACAACCTGCACGTCTTCTACACCGGCCCGGACGGGACGCTGGAATACGGCCGCGAGCTGTGGTCGCACGACGGCTCCTGGGGCCGCAAGCGCGCGATGGCCGCCGGCGACTTCGACGGCGACGGTCTGACCGACATCGCCGCCGTCAACCTCGACGGCTACCTCGACCTGTACCCGGGCACGAAGAGCGGCAAGCTGGGCTCCGCCCGCTCGATGTCCAAGGACGGCTCCTGGAAGTCCATCCCCAAGTTCGCCCGGTACAAGGCCGACGACTCGGGCCGTGACGGCCTGGTGGCCATCTGGGGCGACGGCTCGCTGTACGCCTACACGACCACCGCGGACGGCCGGCTGTCCGGTTTCAAGCGCCAGGTCTGGCACAACAAGACCTGGTCCAAGAAGCACCTCACCACCGCCGACTTCAACGGCGACCGCCGCGACGACATCGCCGCCGTGTCCCAGACCGGTGGTCTGGGCCTGTACACGGGCAACGCCAAGGGCATGTTCGACTACGACAAGGCGATGTGGCCCGACGAGAGCTGGGGCGGCTTCCGCGCCGTGATGGGGGGCGACTTCGACCAGGACGGCAAGGCCGACATCGCCGCCGTCAACAGCTCCGGTGACCTGTTCCTCTACCCGGGCAACGGCAAGGGCTCCCTCGGTGCCCGCACGCCGATGTGGCCCAAGGTGTCCTGACCCCGGCACCGCACCATGACGCGAGGGGCATCCGGTACGCCCGGGTGCCCCTCCGTCGTCCCGGCGGCCGGTCAGCGCTCGCCGGGCGGCACGAGCCGGCCGTAGTCCTCACGGTCGCCGCCGCGGTCCAGGTAGAGGTCCTCCGCCATCTTCTTCTGTACGGAGGGGACGTGGCGGGCGACCCAGAAGTAGCCGCGCATGGAGGCCAGCGCGGCCCGGCCGATGACCGGCTTGTGGACGGGCTGGTCACCGCCGGTCTGCTTCAGCGACTCCTTGACCGCTTCGAAGCCGTAGCGGACCATCTTCGCCTCGTACGTGTCGATGGCCTCCAGCAGCGTGGTGTCACCGCGGACGTACTCGATCAGGCCGCTGCACAGCCGGGCCGCGTCCCGCAGGGAGGTGTTGGCGCCGACGCCCTGGCCGGGTGTCATGGTGTGGATGGCGTCGCCGATGAGGGTGATGTTGCTGGCGCTCCACCGCGGAATCGGCACCGAGGTCCGGATGTTGATGGGGAAGGTGGTCTGCCGGTCGCCCAGGCTGAAGAGCTTGCGGAGGCTGGGGCTCCAGTCGGGAGTCATGTCCAGGACGAGCTTGATGAGTTCGTCCGGCGACTTCTTCAGGACGTCCGCCGGGAACTTGTCGGTGGCGGCCCAGAATCCCCAGTTGATGTAGTCGCGGGTGTTGTCGAAGAGCAGGCCGGGCCACTTCTTGATGAGTTCGGCGTCGTTGCCGCCGATGCCGGACTTCACCCGGCCCTCACGGTCCCAGCCGAACTCCATCGTGTGCAGGATGCAACTGTAGCCCTTGGGGGCGACGACCAGGCCGATGCCCTGGTAGACCTTGGGCGGGATCAGCGCCTTGGTCTCCGGGGTGATCGGGACCTTGGCGGTGATGGAGATGATGTTGGCGTCCTTGACCTGCGAGTGCGGCAGGTACTGCCGGCGCACCCGCGAGTTGGAGCCGTCGGCGGCGACGAGCAGGTCCCCGGTGGCGTTGGTGCCGTCGTCGAAGTAGGCGGTGACGCGGCCGTCGGCCTCCTTCTCGTAGTGCGTGAAGGTCTTGCCGAAGTGGACCTCGTCCTCGATGCCGGTGAACAGCACCTGCCGCAGGGTCATCCGGCTCACGGACTTCTCGTTGTTGACGGGGTCGTCGCTCTGGACGATGTCGAGGGTGAGGCTGGGCTTCAGGTCCTCCTTGAGGAAGCTGAAGTACTTCGGCGCCCGGGCGCAGGTGGCGACGAAGGTGTCGAACAGCTCCGGCGGCAGCAGGTACTTCAGCGCCCGGCTGCCGTCGGGGTTGATGCCGACGCGGTAGCCGTGCAGGCCGGTGCTGCGGGTCTGTTCGCGCTCGTAGACCGCGAAGCTGATCCCGGCCCGCTTGAGGCCGTGCGCCAGGGCCATGCCACCGGTGCCGCCACCGATGATGAGGACGTGGAACGGTGAGTCGGTCATGTCGGGTTGTTCCCCTCATGTTTCTTGCGGGTGTGGTGCTGGTGCGTTGCTGCGGTGGTGTCGGGGTGCTGTGGGTACGGGCGGTTCTCCCTGGCGCCCCGGTGTTCGTCAGGGGCCTCACGGGCAACTCCTGCCCGCAGGACGGGAAAGCAGTTGCCTTTAAACCGCCTCTTTTCAGAGGGACTTGAGCATTCCGGCGTCGATGAGCCAGTCGGCCCCCGTGGCGCCCGGGAGGCAGCCGGACGCCAGGAGGACGACCATGGCGGCGACCTCCTCCGGGGCGATGAACGCGCCGGTGGTCAGGCCCATCCGGCGGGGCACCGCGGCCAGCCGGTCCTCGATGTCCGGATCGGGCCGCTCCGCGCGGCGCGGGTTGCGCCACGCGTCGGTGAGGACCGGTCCCGGTGAGACGGTGTTCACGCGGACCCCCCGCGGGCCGAACTCCTCGGAGAGGGCCTTGGCCAGGTTGGCCAGGGCGGCCTTCGCCGCGCTGTACTCGGTCAGGCGCGGCGCCGGCAGCCGTCCGTTGACCGAGCCGATGTTGACGATGGCGCCACGGCTCTCGATCAGGGCGGGCAGCGCGGCCCGTACGGCCCGTACGGCGCTGAGGAAGGTGAGGTCGAAGCCGGCCCGCCAGTCCTCGTCGGTCAGTTCCAGGAAGCCGGTGGCGGAGGTCGTGCGGCCGCCGACGTTGTTGACCAGGATGTCCAGCCCGCCGAAGGTCTCGACGGCGCGGCCGATCAGGTGGGCCGGACCGTCGGCGGTGGCCAGGTCGGTCTCCACGGTGTGCGGGGTGACCGCGCGCAGGGCGGGGCTGTCGGTGCGTGTACCACCCATCACCAGGGCTCCTTCGGCGGTGAGCGCCTGGGCGACGGCCAGGCCGATGCCACGGCCGGCGCCCGTGACGACGGCCCGCTTGCCCTTCAGCTTCAGGTCCATGACGGCTCCTCATGGTGCTCGTGGGTTGGCTGTGCGGGCGGTCCCGCTGGGCGACGATGCCGGTCGATCGTTGTCACGGGCTCTCGACTGCGGCTTGAACGGGCGTGGGTCCCGGGGGTGTACGGGGCGAGCCGCGCGCGACCGGGTTTCGAGCCGCCGCGCCGAGGCTCGCCACCATGACGAACGCGGGTGCGGCGGCGCCGGGCGGCCGGGCGGCCGGTTCAGGCGATGGTGAGCCGGTTGGCGCCGGAGTCGAGCGTGATGTCGTAGCAGCCGGGTGTCGCCTCGAACGGTTCGGAGCTGCGCCAGTCGGCCTCGGTCCGGGTGCCGACCCATTCGCCGTCCAGCGAGAGGCCGGTGAAGCCGGTGTCGCCGCGCAGGGTGGCGCGTACGGAGGGCGGGCGCACGATCGTGGTCTTGCGGACGCCGCTGCCGAAGTGCACGGCCACGGTGCGGTCGGTGTGCGGGAGGACGAAGCGTGCCTGGCTGAGTCCACCGGTGACGCACAGCGAGAGCAGCGGCAGCCCCGTCAGGTCGGCCTCGATGTGCGCGGCCGGGCCGCGGACCTCGATGTGCCAGGCGACGAGCGGGCTGAGGGTGACGTGCGCCGTGCGCCGGGCCAGGTCGAAGGGGTGCACGGGGCCGCGCCGGCGGATGGTGATCGTGCCCTTGCCGTCGTCCTCGACCAGCGAGTCCCGGCCGCCGAACTCGGTGCTGCACGGCTCCGGGGTGGCACCGGCCGGGACATCGGCGACATCCAGCGTGAGGTGCTGGACCTGGGGGACGAAGACGAGACGGCCGGTGGGGGTGGTGCTGACCATCGAAAGCTCCTTTCACCGCACCAGACGTCCGTCTGGGCAAAAATCGTGTGAGTCGAACTTCTAGTCGCTAGATTCTCTAGCTACTTACGGGATCGACTGTACGGAGCGAATCGCTAGAATGTCAAGAGAAACCGGGGAGAGGATCCGACGTGACAACGGAGCAGGCGATCGGGCAGCAGCCCGAGCAAGCACCCGACACCGAGCGGCGCGAGCGGCTCATAGAGGAGTTCGGCCTGGTCATGCAGGAGTTCCAGCGCTCGGCCGACACCCTCGACCAGCAGGTCGCGGACCGGCTCGGGCTCAACCGCACCGACCTGCGCTGCCTCGACCTGCTCTTCGGCCCCGACCCCATGAGCCCCAGCGAACTCGCCACCGCCGCCGGCCTGACCACGGGCGGCGTCACCACGGCCATCGACCGCCTCGAACGCTCCGGCTACGCCACCCGCGCCCGCGACACGGCCGACCGGCGCCGGGTCATCGTGGAGCCCACCGAGAAGGGGTACGCGATGGTCGCCGAGATCTTCACGCCCATCGCGCGCGAAGGGGCGGAGTACCTGCGCGGGCTCGACGCGGACACCCTGGGCGAGATGGTCGCCTTCCTCCGCTTCGCCACACGCCAGCAGCGGGACCACGCGGCCCGCATGGCCAAGGGCGACTGAGAGCCGGGGCCCGGAGGGGCGGAGTCAGGTGGCCGGGGCTCCCCGCGCCACATGCGGACGCCCCGGCCCCGCGCCCCAGCCGGAGCCCCGGCCCACCCCGCGCGAAAGCCCCGGGCCCGTGAGCCCGGGGCCGGTCAGGGAGCCGGAGGTCAGTCCTCTTCCAGCCCTTCGACACGGATCGAGCGGGTCGGGCAGCTTCGCCGGGCGCGCAGGAGTTCGCGCCCGAGGTCGGCGGACGGGTGGGGATCGAGGACGACGACACAGCCGTCCTCGTCCTGGCCGAAGACCTGCGGAAGCCGGTTGACGCACAGGTTGCTGGTCACGCAGGTCTCGTTGTCCGCGACGACGGTCAGGCGCGCCTCGGGGTCCGGGGTGCCGGGCATGGCGGCCTCACCACTTCACGGGGATCTCGGCGTACCCGGCGAGGAAGCCGCCCTCGGGACGGACCAGTTGCTCGCCGGGGACGGCGAGGGTGAGGCCGGGGAAGCGGCGCAGCAGGCCGTCGGTGGCCTCCTGGAGTTCCATCCGGGCCAGGGCCGCGCCGGCGCAGAAGTGGATTCCGGCGCCGAACGTCAGATGGTGGTTGTCCTCGCGCCGGATGTCGAGGGTGGCCGGCTCGGTGAACACCTCCTCGTCCATGTTGCTCTCGACGGAGAGCAGGACGGTGCTGCCCCGGGGGACCACCGTGCCGTCGTCGAGGGCGATGTCCTCCAGGGCATAGCGCAGGGAGCCGAGCGAGGTGCCCATGATCTGGTAGCGGAGCAGTTCCTCGACGGCGGAGGGCACCAAGGACAGGTCCGCCTTCAGCTCGGCGGCGACCGCGGGCCGGTGCAGCAGGACGGCCGTACCGGTGCCGATCTGTGAGGCCGTGGTGACGTAACCGGCGATGAGCAGCGTCTTGACCCAGTGCTGGAGCTGGTAGTCGGTCAGCTTGCCGGGGTCCTCGGCGCTGACCTTGATCAGGTCGCTGATCAGGTCGTCGCCGGGCGCGGCCCGCTTGGCGGCGATCAGCTCGGACAGGTAGTCCCAGTACTGCACGCGGCAGCGCTCGACCTCCTCGGCCGGCAGCCGGCTCACGGACAGGTAACCGTCGATCAGCGAGCGGAACTTGGCGCGGTCCTGCGGCGGCACGCCCAGCATGTGGCAGATGACGAGGATGGGCAGCGGGAAGGCGAACTCCTCCATGAGTTCGGCCTCGTTCCTGCCGTCCGCCTCCATGGCGTCCAGCAGGTCGGCGGTGATCCGCCGGACCACGGGGCGCAGCGCCTCCAGCCTGCGGTGGCTGAAGGCGCGCATGACGATGCCGCGCTCGACGAGGTAGCGCGGCGGGTCGTTGTCGATCTCGGGGTCGGCGAAGAGGTCGTTGCCGGCGGAGATCCGGGACACCGGGTGCCGGGCCCAGTTGCGGCTGAGCCGCTCGTCGGCGTAGAGCCTGCGTACGTCCTTGTAGCGGGTGACCAGCACCGCCGGGTCTCCGCTGGGCAGGGCGATGTTCAGCAGCGGGCCCTCCCGCAGGGAATGCCAGTCCTGCGGGACATCAGGCGCGGGGGCCCACGGGAAGGGGTAGCTGACCGGGCACTTGGAGCTCACCTGACACCTCTCTCGGCTGCGGGGCTGTTGTCCGCAGTCTTGGAAAGGGCACTGGTGCCGGGCTCAACGCCCGGTGGAGCCGGGCCGCCCGGGGTACGGCGCGGGACGACCACGGATCGAGCGGTTCTCCATCCGCCGGTGCGAGATTCCGTTGCACACGGGGCCAGGGACAGGTCGGCGAAAGGGAGTACCGGTCATGACGGGCAGCGCTTCGGACCTCGGCACGGCGGCGGGCATCCTGCGTCTGGGCAACCGGTTCTGCGACGCCAAGGCGCTGCTCACCGCCGTACGCCTGGATCTCTTCACCGCCCTGGACGACGGACCGGCCACGGTGGAGGAGCTGCGCGTACGGCTCGGTCTGCACGGGCGGGGCCTCGGTGACTTCCTCGCCCTGCTCGCCGCCCTGGGCCTGCTGCGGCGGGAGGCGGACGGGCGCTACGGCAACACGGAGAGCGCCGCCCGTCACCTCGTCACCGGCCGCCCCAAAGCGGTCGGCGGCTTCCTGCACGGCGCCGACCTCAACCTCTACCCCGTCTACGGCAGGCTCACCGAGGCCCTGCGCACGGGGCGGCCCCAGGCGGCGGGCGACTACCTGGGGATGCTCCGGGACCCCGTCGCCACCGGCCACTTCGTCCGCATGATGGACGGGGTCACCGCGGGGCTGGGCGAGCCGGTCCTGGCGGCGCTGGACGGGGTGGAATTCGGCTCGGTGCTCGACGTGGGCGGCTGCCGCGGGCACCTGCTCGGCCAACTGCTGACCGCGCGGCCCGGCCTGCGGGGCCACCTCTTCGACCTGCCGCAACTGGAGCCGTTCTTCGACGCGTACATGGCCGAGACCGGCCACACGGAGCGGGCCGTCTTCCACGGCGGCGACTTCTTCCGGGACCCGCTGCCCCCGGCGGACGTCCTGATCTACGGTCACGTCCTGCACGACTGGGACCCGGACCGGCGGCAGCGGCTGCTGGACGCCGCGTACGAGGCGGTACGCCCGGGCGGCGCCCTGGTGATCTACGACCGGATGCTCGGCGAGCGGGCGGACGACACGGAGAACCTCGTCGCCTCCCTCAACATGCTGCTCCTGACCGAGGGCGGCGGGGAGTACACCCTCGCCGAGCTGACCGAGCAGGTGCGCGCCGCGGGCTTCGCCGCACCGGCCCACCGGCCGCTCGCCGACTTCGACACCCTCGCCGTCTGCCGCAGACCCTGACCCGGACCGCACCCGCGCGCCCCCTTCCGGCGCCGCGGACCACCGCACCGACACCTCAAGGAGACGTACGGATGAGCCGTTCCCTCACGGACCAGCCGACCTCGGCCGAGTACCTGCCCGTCATGTTCGGCTTCGCCCTCTTCCAGATCGGCGGGGCCGTCTCCCGGCTCGGCATCCCCGACGCGCTCGGCGACACGGCGAAGACCGCCGCCGAGCTGACCGGCCACACGGGCGCCGATCCCGACTTCCTGCACCGGCTGCTGCGGGCCGCCGTCCCGGTCGGGCTGCTGTCCCAGGACGGGCAGGGCCGCTTCGCGCTGACCCGGCTCGGCAGCATGTACCGGAGCGACTCGCCGCTGCACGGCGGCCCGCTGGACGCGATGCACGGCGCGCCCGAGGTCTGGCAGGCGTGGGGCGCGCTCGAACAGTGCGTACGGACCGGCCGGCCCGCCTTCGACCTGGTCCACGGGCGCGGGCTCTTCGAGCACCTGAGCCGGACGCCCGAGCACGCCGAGGTCTTCCACGCCGCGATGGCGGCCGGCAGCGCGGTGCAGGTGCCCGCCATCGTCGAGGGGGTGGACTTCACACGCTTCGGCCGGGTGACGGACGTCGGCGGCGGCAACGGCACGCACCTCGCCGGCATCCTGCGCGCCAACCCCGAGGTGCGCGGCACCGTCTTCGACACCCCCGACGGGGTCCTCGACGCGCCGCGCGTGCTCAAGGAAGCGGGTCTGGAGGACCGCTGCGACGTCGTCTCCGGGTCGTTCTTCGACGCGGTGCCCGCCGGGGCGGACGCGTATCTGCTCAAGAACATCCTGCACGACTGGGACAACGACTCCTGCCGCCGCATTCTCGGCGCCTGCCGGGAGGGGCTGGCGCCGGGCGGCCGGATCATCGTCTTCTCCTCGGTGCTCGCCGAGGGACGGCACGACGAGGATCCCGGGGACGCGCTGGGCGCCGCGCTGATGGACATCGAGATGATGGCGGTCACCACCGGGCGGGAGCGCACCCGCGGGGAGTTCGAGGAACTCTTCGCGGGCGCCGGGCTGAAGCTCGCCGGGCTCACCCCGCTGAAGTGCCCGTTCCTGTACCACGCGCTGGAGGCCGTACCGGTCTGACGTACGGCGGCGCGGAACACGGCGTGGTGGCCCGGGGGTTCGTCCCGCCGGGCCACCACGGAAACGGTTCTCGGCCGCGCCCGGCTCACAGCGGCACGTTGCCGTGCTTGCGCTCCGGAAGGTCGGCGTGCTTGCCGCGCAGCGCGGCCAGCGCGTCCACCAGCACCCGCCGTGTCTCGCCGGGGTCGATGACGTCGTCGACCAGGCCCCGCTCCGCGGCGTGGTAGGAGTGCATCAGTTCCGCCTGGTACTCCTTGACCAGGCGGGCCCGCGTCGCGTCCGGATCGGCGGCGGCCGCGATCTCGCGCCGGAAGATGACGTTGGCCGCGCCCTCCGCGCCCATGACCGCGATCTCGTTGGTCGGCCAGGCGAAGGACAGGTCGGCGCCGATCGAGCGGGAGTCCATCACGATGTACGCGCCGCCGTACGCCTTGCGCAGGACGACGGACACCCGGGGGACGGTGGCGTTGCAGTACGCGTACAGCAGCTTGGCGCCGTGCCGGATGACGCCGCCGTGCTCCTGGTCGAGGCCGGGCAGGAAGCCGGGTACGTCCACCAGGGTCACCAGGGGGATGTTGAACGCGTCGCAGGTGGAGACGTGGCGCGCGGCCTTCTCGGACGCGTTGATGTCCAGCACGCCGGCCAGCACGGCGGGCTGGTTGGCGACGAAGCCCACGGTCTGCCCCTCCAGGCGCGCCAGGCCGCAGACCACATTGCGCGCCCAGCCCTCGTGCACCTCGAAGAACTCGCCGTCGTCGACGATCTCCTCGATGACCGCCCGCATGTCGTAGGCCCGGGCGGGGTCGGCGGGGACGAGGTCGGTCAGCGCGTCGGTGCGGCGTCCGGGCGGGTCGGTGGCCGGTGCGGCGGGCGGCAGTTCGCGGTTGTTGGCGGGCAGCAGGGACAGCAGGAAGCGGACGTCTTCGAGGCAGTCGGCCTCGTCGTCGTAGGCGAAGCCGGCGACCCCGGAGACGCCCGCGTGCACTTCGGCGCCGCCCAGCCCGTCCTGGGTGATCTCTTCGCCGGTCACCGCCTTGACCACGTCCGGGCCGGTGAGGAACATCTGGGACGTGCCACGGACCATGAAGACGAAGTCGGTCAACGCGGGGCTGTAGGCCGCGCCGCCCGCGCACGGGCCGAGCATCACGCTGATCTGCGGGATGACGCCGGAGGCCCTGGTGTTGCGCCGGAAGATGCCGCCGTACCCGGCCAGGGCGGTGACGCCTTCCTGGATGCGGGCCCCCGCCCCGTCGTTGAGGCCGACGAGCGGGGCCCCGGCGGACAGCGCGAGGTCCATGATCTTGTGGATCTTCGCCGCGTGTGCCTCGCCCAGCGCGCCGCCGAAGACGCGGAAGTCGTGCGCGTAGGCGAAGACGGTCCGGCCGTGCACCCGGCCCCAGCCGGTCACCACCCCGTCCCCGTGCGGCCGGCGGCCCGCCATGTCGAACCCGGTGCTGCGGTGGCGGCGCAGTGGCTCGGTCTCCGTGAACGTCTCCGGGTCGAAGAGGAGGTCCAGCCGCTCCCGCACGGTGAGTTTGCCCTTGGCGTGCTGCCGCTCGGTGGCGCCGGGGTCCGGCCCCCGGCTCACCTCCGCCTTCAGACGGCGCAGTTCCGCGGTGGAGCGGCGCAGGTCGGGCGGGGGCGCGCCGGTGAGGAGTTCGTCGAAGGTCGTCATGGCGCGACCGTAGGAGCGGTGCCTCGAAGGAAGCTGAAGGCGGGCTGGACAACGTCTCGCGGGCCGGTCAGTCCGCGCCCACGGCGTGCAGGCCGGGTACCGCGTCGCCGCAGAGCACCGCCTGGTGGAGCTGCTGGAGGGACGGCGAGGGTTCCAGCCCCAGCTCGGCGACCAGGATGCCGCGCAGCCGCTGGTAGGCCTCCAGGGCGCGCCAGGATCCGCTCGAACGGTGCAGGGCGAGCATGAGCTGGGCACAGAACCGCTCGTGCATGGGATGACGTGCCGTCAGTACCCGTAGCTCCGGCACCAGTTCGGCGTGCCGTCCGAGGTGCAGGTCGGCGTCGATCCGGCACTCCAGGGCGGCCATGCGGCTCTCCTCCAGGCGCAGCGCCTCCAGTTCCAGGATGCTGCCGGCCCGTACGTCGACCAGCGCGGGCCCCTGCCAGAGGGCGAGGGCCCGGGAGAGCGACCGGGAGGCGGTGCGGTAGTCGGTGGCGTGGAAGGCCGCCCGGCCGTCGGCCACGAGCTGCTCGAACTCCTGGGCGTCGGTCCTTCCGGGCCGTACCCGCAGCAGATAGCCGCCGAAGCGGGTGACGAGCACGTCCTTGGCGTCGACGGCGGGGGTGCCGGCCAGCGCGGCGGTGATCTTCCGGCGGAGCTGGAGGATGTAGGTCTGAAGCGTGGTGGCGGCGCTGCGCGGTATCCGCTCCCCCCAGATCTCCGCCATCAGGGTCGGTACCGTGACGACGTGGTCGGCCTGCAGCGCCAGCATCGCCAGGATCTGCCGGGGCTTGGCCGCGCTGGGTACCACCGGGACGCCGTCCTCGTGTGCGGTCAGCGGGCCCAGTAACGTGATGTCCATTGCGCGCTCTCCCCTTCCGGTTCGCCTCGCACGGTCGCGGCCCGGGGAACGTCACCCGAAGCCTGCTGACGAGAGTGACAGCAGTGACGGCGGGCGCCCAGTGACCGGGGCACGAACCCGGACATGAAAATTTCACGGTCCCGCGATGGCGGCGCCGGCCCGCCGCGGACGCGCCGCGGCGGTCTCACCGGGCGGGGCCGGCCGTTCGGACCGGAGGCGGCCACGGGCGCGCGAACGGCCGGTGGCGGACCGGCGGGCCGGCGCTTCTCCGCCCTTTATCCGGCTGACCAAGTTTGCACAACCAAAGCACCATTACTCCTCATACTTTCAGTCATGTTCGCATCGCCCGAGTAACGTGTGCGCGGGACTCTGGTCCCGGCCATCTAACGAGGAGGCACCGCGTGGTTGACCCTTTTCGGCGTACGGCAATCGGAGTCGCCCCCCTCGATCTGGAAAGCGGCGACGGGAGACACCAGGCCCCTTCGGGCCAGGGGGTGGACGACCAGCCGATCCGTTCCGCCGCCGGGGGCGAAATTCCGGCCATCCACGTGGCAAGAATCATCACCATCATCGTGCTGTGCGGCTATACGGCCGTGCCCCTCCTCGAAGTTCTGCGGGACGACCCGCCGCTGGACCTTCTGCTAATGTGCCTCGGCTCGGCGTCGGCGCTCTTCTTCCTTCAACTGCTGCACAGTTCGCCGCGGGCCCGCCGCTGGACGGCGCCGTGGAAAACGCTGACGCTCACCGTCCAGTCCGTTCTGACGTTCCTTCCGTTTCTGTGGCTGGGCATCACCTGGGCGGGCATGGGCGGGATTCTCGGTTCCTCACTCCTGCTGATGCTGCCCGCGCCGCTGTCCTGGTTCCTCTTCGCGCTGGTGGCCGCGGTGATCGACGGTTATGCGTTCGCCCTCCGGCTCCCGGCCGTCACCGAGCTGTACACACCGCTCACCACCCTGCTCACCGGCCTCGTCCTGTACGGGCTGACCCGGCTGACCGACCTCGTGCACGAGGTCCATTCGGCGCGTACGGCGCTGGCCCGGATGGCGGTCGCCCAGGAACGGATGCGCTTCTCCCGGGACGTCCACGACCTGCTGGGCTACAGCCTGTCCGCGATCACGCTCAAGTGCGAACTGATCCACCGCCTGGTGGTGACCAACCCGGCCCGCGCCCAGGAAGAGGTGACCGCCGTGCTGGGGGTGTCGCGGCAGGCCCTCGCCGACGCCCGCCTGGTGGCCCGCAGTTACCGCGAGATGTCGCTGTCGGAGGAGGCCGAGTCGGCCGCGACGGTACTGGCCGCGGCGGACATCCGGGTCACCCTGGACATCTCCTGCGGCCGGCTGCACCCGGCCGTGGACACGGCGCTCGCGACCACCCTGCGCGAGGGGGTCACCAACGTCCTCCGGCACAGCAAGGCCCAGTCGTGCACGATCACGGCGGTCCGCAAGGACGACACCGTGTGGCTGACGCTCGTCAACGACGGCGTGGTGGACAAGGACCGGCCCCTCGGCCCCGGCGGCAGCGGCCTGAGCAACCTGGCCGCCCGGCTCGGCGCCATCGGGGGCCGCGTCACCTCGGGAACACGCCGGGACGGGCGGTTCCACCTGGAAGCACATAGTCCGGTCCGCCCCGGCGCGATATGCCCGGAGCACAGATAATCTTCACCGCACGACCGGAGGAGCCGCACGTTCGATCGGGGGAACATCCATGCTGTCGGTGAGGATTCTGCTTGCCGAGGACGTGCACATGATCCGGGGGGCGCTCGTCGCCCTGCTGGAGATGGAACCGGACCTCGAAGTGGTCGCCTCACTGGACCGCGGTGACACCATCGTGGAGACCGCGCTGCGCACCCGCCCCGACGTGGCCGTCATCGACATCGACCTGCCGGGCGCCGACGGCATCACCGCCGCCGCCGAACTGCACGAGCGGCTGCCCAGTTGCCGGGCGCTCATCCTCACCAGCCTCGGCCGTCCCGGCACGGTCCGCCGGGCGCTCACCGCGCATGTCGCCGGCTTCCTGCTGAAGGACGCCCCGCCCAGTCACCTCGCCCGGTCCGTCAGGTCGGTGGCCGCGGGAGAGCGGGTCGTCGACCCCCAACTGGCCCTGTCCGCCTGGGAGGCGACGGACTCGCCGCTGTCGCCACGGGAGACCGAGGTGCTCCGGCTGGCGGCCCGCGGCGCCGACGCGGCCGACATCGCCCGCTCCCTGTATCTGACCAGGGGGACCGTCAGCAACTACCTCACATCGATCGTCACGAAGCTCAACGCCCGCAACCGGATCGACGCCATCCGCGCGGCCGAGGAGGCCGGCTGGATCCCGTGACGGCCGCGGCGGCCGGGCCGTCACCACCTCCCCGCGCCCTCGGTGAGGGGCCGGACGTCCAGCGCGGAGAGCACCTCCGCCAGGTCCACCACGCCGGCCCCCGGCCCGTGGCACACCGGGAGGCAGCGCGGCCCGGCCGCCCCGCCGATCCGGCGCACGAACGGGGTGAGTACGGCCTGCGGCGCGATCTCGACCACGTGGGTCGGTGCCTCCAGGGAGAGCATCCACCGGACGGCCTCGGCGAACCGTACCGGTGACGTGACCAGCTCGGCCCAGTAGTCGGCGCTCAGCGGCGCCGCCCACCGGCGGCCGTACACCGTCGAGTAGTACCCCGTACGGGGCCGGTCGGAGAGGGATCCGGCCGCCCGCGCCCGCAGGTGGGGCACCGCCGGCGCCATGAGCGGCGAATGGTAGGCGTGCCCGGTGGCGAGGAGCCGGCCGGCCACGCCCTGCGCCGCCAAGGCGTCGCGTGCCCGGGCCAGGGCGTCGAACCGGCCGGAGAGCACGGTGGCCCGGGCCGCGTTGACCGCGCCGACGTACAGTCCGCGCTCCCCGGCGGCCCCCAGGGCCTCGCCGGGCTCCGCGCAGACGGCCAGCATGCCTCCGCCGGCCGGCAGCCTCCGGGTGCACGCGCCGCACAGCGCGGCGAGCCGCGCCGCCTCGGCCAGCGGGAGCGCCTCGGCGACCACGGCCGCCACCAGTTCCCCCACCCCGTGGCCGACCACCGCGACCGGCCGTACCCCGGCGTCCAGCAGGGTGCGGGCCAGGGCGTAGCCGACGGCGAACACCGCCGGCGGGGGCAGCGCCCCGCGGTGGCGGACCGGGCCGCCGTGGAGCAGGCCGACGACCGAGCGGCCGACGTGCGGCCGCAGCGCCTCGTCCGCCCGGGTCAGGGCCGTCCGGTACACGGCGGAGGCGTGGTGGAGGCCGGCCGCGGTGCCGGGGGGCCGGCCGCCCTGCCCGCCGATCACGAACGCCGGGCGGACGCGGCCCGCGTCCCGGCGGGCCCGGCGCGCGGTGAGCTGGTCCGCCAGGTCGCCGACGGAGGGGGACACCCAGATGTCCTCGGGGTCGATCAGCGGGCCGAAGCCCTCCTCGATCTCGCCGAACAGGCCCAGCAGCGCCACCGAGTCCAGTCCGCACTCCGTGAGCGGTGTCTGCGGGCCGATCTCCCGGGCCGCGTAGCCGGAGATGCGCCGGATGAGCCAGTGCAGCAGGTCCGGCTCGTACGGTTCGACGCGCGGTGGTGCCTCCACGTGTGCCCCCTTCGCTTCCCGTTCCCCGCCGGTCTCACCCGGCCAGGGCGGTGGGTCCGGTGGTGAGGTCGCCGTCGAGCCGCTGGTGCAGCGGGCGGATCCGGCCGCGCAGGAACAGTTCGCGCATCGCCGACCGCTCCACCTTGCCGCTGGTCGTGCGGCGCACCGTGCCCGGGCGGACCAGCAGCACTCCGCCGACCCGGACGTCGAACTCCTCGGTGAGACAGCGCTCGACCTGGGTGGCGAGGGATTCGAGGTTCACGTCGAAGCTGCTGCGGGTGCGCAGTTCCTGGACGACCACGACCCGCTCCCGCTCCCCCGGTACGCCGAACGCCGTGCCGGGCCCGAAGAGCGCGCTGACGCGCTGCACCGTGCGCTCGACGTCCTGCGGGTAGAGATTGCGTCCGGCCACGACGATGACGTCCTTGAGCCGTCCGGTGACGTAGAGCCGGCCGTCGCGCACCGCGCCGAGGTCCCCGGTGCGCAGGTAGCCGCCCTCGCCGTCCGCCGTGGCGGCCTGGAAGGTCCGGGCCGTCTGGCCCGGGTCGCGCCAGTAGCCGCGGGCCACTCCCCCGCCGCGCACCCAGATCTCGCCGATCCGCCCTTCCGGCAGTACGGCCCCGGTGTCCGGGGCGACGATCCGTACGTCGCAGCCGGCGGCGGCGCCGCAGGACGCCAGACGGCGGGTCGGCCGGCCCGGTGCCGGGTCGCGCCAGAGGTTGCGCTCCAGTGCCTCGGCGTCCACCGTGCACTCGGCGGCCGGCCCGGTGTCCCGGCCGCCGGAGACCAGCAGGGTGGCCTCGGCCAGCCCGTAGCACGCCGAGAAGGCCTCGGCGCGGAATCCGGCGGGGGCGAAGCGTTCGGTGAAGTCCCGCAGGGTTGCGGGGCGTACCGGTTCGCCGCCGGAGACGGCGGTCCGCCAGCCGCTCAGGTCGAGTTCCGCCGCCTGCTCGTCGGTGACCCGGCTGACGCACAGGTTGTAGGCGAAGTCGGGGGCGCCGCTGACGGTGATGCCGTACCGGTCGATGGCCTGCAGCCAGCGCACCGGATAGCGGACGAACGTTTCAGCGGGCAGCATCACCGAGGTGCTGCCCAGCCAGAGCGGGTGCAGCAACTGGCCGACCAGGCCCAGGTCGTGGTGGAGGGGCAGCCAGCCGCCCAGCCGGGTCCCCGGCTCGGTGCCCAGCGCCTCGCGCATCGCCCGCTGGTTGGCCAGCAGGTTGGCGTGGGTGACCACCACTCCGCGCGGACGGCCGGTGGAGCCCGAGGTGTACTGGAGGTAGGCGACCGTGTCGGGCGACAGCGAAGGCGGCCGCCAGGGGCCCGCCGCGGGCACCACGTCGGCGGGCAGACAGAGCGTTCCGCCGTGTCCGCACTCCGCCAGCATCCGCGACATCTCGGGGGCCAGCGCGGTGTCGGTGAGGGCCACACACGGCGCGGTGTCCCGGACGATCCCGGCGATGCGCTCCGTGTGGTGGGCCCGGCCGCCGCCCGGCGGGGCCGGCACGGCGACGGCCCCGGCGTACAGGCACGCCAGGAAGCTGACGGCGAACCGGTGGCGGGAGCCGTGCAGGAGCAGCACCCGCTCGCCCGCGGCGCCGTGGCTCTGCAGCCAGCCGGCGAGCCGGCGGGCGGAGCTGTCCAGGCTCCGGTAGGTGACCGTCTCCGGCCGCGGCTGCTGCGCGCCGTCCGGCAGCAGGAGCAGTGCCTCCCGGTCCGGTTCCGCCTCGGCCCGGGCCAGCATGACGTCGGTGAAGGTACGGTGTGCGGTCAATGCGTCCCCCTCGCGGGTGTTGCCTCGGTGCTGTCCTCGTACGCGGACCGGCCGTGCGGGAGCGTGTACGTTCCGCACGGGCCCGTGGCGCGGAGCGGGTCCCGCCGGCCGGTGGCACGACGGCAGCTCATGGCGCGGCCCAGGACACCGCGGACCGGCGCCGGGAGCCCGCCCGGCCCCAGGAGGCGCGGTGCGGGGCCCCGGCGGCGCGGGCGGCGCCCGGGTGGCCGGGCGGCACCCCGGCGGGCTGCCCCGGGGTGCCCAGCAACGCCAGCAACACGGCGGTCAGGGCGGCCAGTTCGGCGTCGTCCGGATGACCGCGGAGCACGGTGAAGAGCGCGCGTTCGGGCATGTCGCCAGTCTGTTCCCGGCAGCTCGAACACCGGTGGAACTCCGCCTGCGGAACGCTCGAACCGCCCCCCCGGCCGGCTGTGGCACGCGCCAGGCATGCCGTTCCCAGGTGCGTACGGGAGTCGCCCGCGGCGCTCTTCCATGATCGGTTCAGGTGTGCGTTGATGGTCACAGGGTGATGTTCCTGGCCAACGCCATCCACCAACTCTCCGGCCAAGTCACCCCTCACCCTGCCCGTCGATTGGTGACCGCATCCGAACAAGCCCACCCCGGCGTCCGCCGCGAGCCCTCGGGAGACGTCAAGAGCAACCGACACCGCACAGCCGCTCAGCAGGCGACTCCCGCAGTCCTCTCGCCACGGCTCCCGCGCCGAGGGACGAAGCCACACCCGTGTCAGGCCCCCGCACCGGCGATCCGCACCCGCTCGAAGGCGAGTCCGGAGGCCAGGGCGCGCAGTTGCCGGGTGCGGTCGAGGAAGCGGTCCCCCTGCGTCGCGGCGTCGCACGCCAGGGCGCTGTGCCACCAGATCAGGCCGAGGTAGGCGCGCGGTTCGAGGGTGCCCTGCAGCAGCAGGCAGCCCCCGCACCCGGGGTCGTACAGGAACCGGCCCGCCAGCGCGCCGAACCGCGTCTCGAAGGCGGCCGCCGGGCCGGAGAGCGTCACCCGCACCAGCAGCGCGTCCGCGGCCTCGGCTGCGCCGGGCACGTCCCCAAGGAGACCGGCCGCGACCGCCTGCCCGGCCTCGACGGCGGCCAGCCGGCCGAGCCGCGCGGAGACGGCATCCGTGGGGAACGCGCCGAACAGATGCTCCGGCGACCGCCAGAAAGCCAGGTGGAGGTAGCTGCCGGAGCGGTCCAGGGACCTCAGCACCACCTGGCTTTCGAGGCTCCGCAGCCGGCCCCAGGCCCGTACCTGCCGGGCGAGTTCGCTCTCGAACTCCGCCGCACCGCGCTCGTCCCCGAGCGTGAACCGCTGTACGGAAGCGATCTGCCGGCCCCGGTCTCCGCGTGAGCCGGCGAGGGGCGGCAGGCGTCCCTCGCCTGCTGGGACGTTCGGCGTCACTGCTCATCTTCCCTTCGCCATCTGGTGATCACCGCGGCCGGACGGCCCGGCGGCGGCTGCCCGGGCGGCCCCACCGCGAGAGTTCTTCGAGGTCAGGTCGAGCGCCGCTTGCCAGGCTGCCGCGCCCGAGCCGAGCCGAAGGGACCCGATGCCATGCCCCGTACCGACCGTTCCACCGGACCGCGACCGGCCGGCGTACTGCGCGGCCTGCTGCGTCCGGTGGTGCGCGCCCTCGTCGTGTTCGGCTGGATGTGGCTGCCGGGCGTACCGCCCCAGGAGCTGTCCGGCCCCACCTGGCCGTACGGGCCCGCCTGGCCGTACGGGCCCGAGGACCCGGTGCGGCCGGTGCGCGCCGGAAAGTCCAGCACGGCCGACTTGAGCGGCCCTTGACCGCCGCGGGAGGGCAGCGGGAGCGGCGGGAGCGGTGCGGCAGGGAGGGGAGGCGGAGACGATGACCGTGGTGACGAACGGTACCGGTCCGGGCCCGGCGGAGCAGGCCGACGGAGACCGGGCCGCCGAGGCCGCCGTGCGGGAGCGCGTCGCCCGGCTGGAGCGCGGTTTAGGGGAACCGGACGACCCGGGCAATCCGCTGGGTGCCGAGCAGTTCGTGCGGGCGGACGCCGAGCGGCGGCTGCTGCCGGCGGCCGAGGCGCTGCTCGACGGCTTCCGGCTCCACGCCGAGATCGTGCCGGAGGAGCTGGGCGGCAGGCTGCGGCGGCTGGACGTGCTGGCACGGGTGATGCGGGCGGTGTTCCGGCGGGACGCGGCGCTGGGCCTGTCCTGCGGGATGAGTTCGTACCTGGCGGCGGCGGTCGTGTGGTCCGGGGGCTCGGCACAGCAGCGGCGCCGCACGGCGGACCTGCTGCTCTCCGGCGGCCGTACGGTCTGCGCCTATCCGCAGCCGGCCGAGGGCAACGCCTTCCTGCACAACGGTTTCACCGTGACCCCGGACGGTGCCGGATACCTTCTCGGCGGCCGGAAGGAAGCGCTCAACAACGCCGCGCGGGCCGCGTCCCTGCTGCTCTTCGCGCGCGTGGACACGGCCGGGGAAAGCGGCCACCGCGCGTTCCTGATCGACGCCCCGCAGGCGGGCGCGGCCGGGTTCCGGCTGCTGGACCGGCGGTCCACCACGGGCGTCCGCGGCTGCCTCGTGCACGGCCTGGAGTTCGACCGGTACCGCGTGCCGGCGGACCGGTCGCTCGGCTCCGGGACGGAGCCGGCCGCGCGGGCCTTCCCCGTCATCCGCAGCACCGGCCCCTCGATGGCGCTGGGCTGCGCCGACACCGCGCTGCGCACGGCGGTCGCGTTCTCCCGCGCCCACCGTGCGCGCGGCCGGGCGGCACCGCGCGCGCCGCGCACCCGCCAGGCGCTGCTGGGCGCGTTCAGCGACCTGCTGCTGTGTGACGCGCTGGCGCTGGTGGCCACCCGGGCGGCGCATCTGCTGCCGCGGGAGAGCGCCACGCTGAGCGCGGTGGTGAAGTACCTCCTGCCCATGTTCCTCACCGAAACCGGCTACGACCTCTCCGCCGTCCTCGGCGCGGAGTCGTACGCGCGGCAGGGAGCGTTCGCCGTCTTCCAGAAGGCGCTGCGGGACCTGCCGATGATCGGCCTCGGCCCGGTGGGCAGCGAGGCGAGCCGGGCGGCCGTCGCGGCCCACCTGCTCCGGCTGCCCGCGCTGCGGCCCCCGGCCGGCGGGGCGGCCGGCGCCGCGCTCTTCCAGCCGTACGAACCGGGGCTGCCCGCACTGCGACCGTGCGAGCTGACCCTGCCCGCGAACGGGGACTCCCTGGTGGGCGGCCTGGAGGAGAGCGTCGAGCGGGCCCGCGCGGCAGGCGGCGGCGAACTGGAGCGGGCGCTCGCCGGCTACGCCACGGCGCTCGGCCGCGAGCTGGACCGGCTCCGGCACGACTGTTCCCCGCCGGGCCGCTCCGGCAACCGCCCGCAGCCGCGGGTGTACGCGCTGGTGGACCGGTACGCCCTGATCGCCGCGGGCGCCGCCTGCCTGGGCGTGTGGCGGCACCACACCGGTCCGGGCGGCGGTCCGCCGACCGGACCGGCCTGGGCGGTCATGGCACTGGCGCGGGTGCTGCGCAGACTCGACCCGGCGACGCCCCGGCCCCCGGCGTCCGGCGAGGAACTGCTGCTCACCGAGCTGCTGCACCGTTTCGACGACGCCCGCAGCTACGACCTGTACGCGACCGCGATCGGCCGATGACGAGGAGAAGGCGATGCCCCGCCCGGTCCGTACGCGCCCCCCGGTCTCCGTACGGCCCCGGGACGGGCTGCCCGGGGCCCCGGACGAGCCCGCGGGCCGCGCAGCACCCGCGGCCTGCGAAGCCTCCGACGCCGCCTGGCAGTCGGTGCGCCGCGAGATCCGCTCCACGGGCGCGTCGGTGGTCTACGCGACGGTCGCCGACTGGCTCCCCGCCGACCTCGGTGACAGGGGACTGGCGGCGGCTCTGGGGCGGGACCACGAGCGGCTCCAGCGGATGTCCAGACCCCGGGCCCGGAGCCGGTTCGTGGCGTCCCGGCTGCTGCTGAAGTCGGCGGCGGGCGCGGTCCTCGGCGCCGCGCCGGAGGAGCTGGACCTGGCGTACAAGCCCGGCGGACGCCCGTACCTGCGCGGCATCGAACAGCTCGACGTGAGCCTGAGCCACACCGGGGAACTCCTCGTGGTCGGGCTGACCCGGCACAGCCGGATCGGGGTGGACGTCGAACACTCCGACCGGCCGATGCTGGGCCTGGGCACCGAGCGCCGGGTGTGCACGCCGTACGAGCTGGCGGCGCTGCACCGGATGGCCGAGGACCGGCGCAACGGCGAGCTGGTGCGGCTGTGGACGCTGAAGGAGGCCTACAGCAAGGCGATCGGCCAGGGGCTGCGCCTGCGGTTCACCGAGTTCGGTTTCGGTGTCCGGGGCGGGCGGGTGCGGCTGCTGCGCCCGGACGGGTCGCCGGGGGTGGGCGCGGAGTGGGGTTTCCGTAGCTGGCGGGTGCCCGGCCGGTTCACGGTGAGCGCGGCCGTGCACGATCCGGGGTTCGGCGCCGGGCCGCTCTTCGACGGCGCGTCGACCGGTCCGCTGCCGCTTTCCGACCGCGGTTCCACCGCTTGTTGAGCGGCGTTCCAGGGGATGCGGTGACGCTCGTTCCGTCTCGCCTGCCGGCATCGCACGGAAAGGAGATACGGTGCGTCGTTTTCTCGCTGCGCGATGGCCCGACGACGGCTCGGCACACAAGCTGCTGTGCTTCCACCACGCCGGCGCGGGGGCCATGGCCTTCGCCGGGTGGCAGCAGCGGGTCGGGCCGGGCGTGACGGTACTGCCGGTCCGGTTGCCCGGCCGGGAGTCGCTGCGGCGCGAGGCTCCGGTCACCGACGCGACGGCGCTCGTCAGGGCCCTCGCGGAGGACCTGGGGCCGCTGCTGGACGGGCCGTACGCCTTCTACGGGCACAGCCTGGGGGCCCTGGTGGCCCACCGGTTCGCCCGGCACCTGCTCGACACCGGGCAGCGGGGGCCGGAGTTGCTGGCGGTCGGCGCCTGCCCGGCACCGCACCTGCCCCACCGGCTGCTGACGAGCGCGGCGGAGCCCGGTCCCACCGACGAGGAGCTGGTGGGCCTGCTCGTCGACGGCGCGAGCGTGCCCGAGGCGATGCTCGCCCGCCGCGGGTGGCTGCACGCGACGCTCGGCACGCTCCGGGCGGACCTGCGGCTGGCGGCCGCGCTGCGCGAGGCGGCGCCGGCCGCGCTGCCCTGTCCGGTGTGGGCGTTCGCAGGGGCGGACGACCCGCTGGTCGGCCGCGCGGAGGTCCGCGCGTGGCAACACTGCACGACCGCCCCGTTCCGCCTGAGGACCGTGCCCGGCGGACACTTCTTCGTCCGCGGCCGGGAGGCGCCGCGGGCGGTGGGAGAGGCGCTGCACACGGTCATGCCCGTGCCCCGCACCGGCTGAAGGGTTCGTTTACAGATAGGGGATCCGCGGATGGACATCAGCGTACTGGGGCCGTTCAGAGCGGTTCAGTCGGGAGTGTCGGTGACACCGACCGCCGTCAAGCCCCGCAAGGTGCTCGCCCTGCTCGCCCTGCAAGCCAACCAACTGGTCTCTACGTCCTCGCTGGTGGAGGAGGTCTGGGGGGAGTCGCCACCGCGCAGTGTGCAGACCACCCTGCAGACCTACATCCTCCAGTTGCGCACCCTCATCGCCGCTTCCCTGGGCGAGGACCGCGCGGGCCTGCCGAACGGCGCGAAGAGTGTCCTGGTCACCGAACCCGGCGGCTACCTCCTCGACACCCTGGGCGGACTGGTCGACGTCCAGGAGTACGAGGCGCTGGCCACGGCCGGCCACCGGGCGCTGGAACAGGGCGACTGGGGCGGTGCGGCCGGCTGCCTGGGCCGGGCGCTCGCGCTGTGGAACGGCCGCGCCCTGGTCGACGTGCAGTGCGGCCCGCTGCTGGAGGTGGAGGTGACGCGCCTGGAGGAGTCGCGGATGAGCGTCCTGCACGCGCGGATCGAGGCGGACCTGAGGCTGGGCCGCCACCATGAGGTCATCGGGGAGCTGTCCGGTCTCGCCGCCCGGCACCCGCTGCACGAGGGCGTCCACGGCCAGTTGATGGTGGCGCTGTACCGCGCGGGGCGCCGCGGCGACGCCCTCAACACCTACCGGCAGTTGCGCGCCGCGCTGGGCCAGCACCTCGGCCTCGACCCGTCGCCGGGCATCGAGGACCTCCAGCAGGCGGTGCTCGACTCCTCCCCACTGCTCGGCCTGGACGGCTCCCTGCCGCCCGGACGCCTGGTCCGGGCCGGCTGACCACGCCCCGGGCCCGGGCCGTCCTGGGCCCCTGTCCGGACTTCCCGTCACCATGCGCCCGGCCCTCGCCGGTACCTGCGAAAGGAATGTGGACGATGAACGAGATCACGCTGGCCGAACTCAACGAACTGCTGCTGGAGTGCGTCGGGGCGCCGGAGGAGGGCATGAGCCTCGACGGTGCCGACGCCCTCGACACGCCGTTCCTGGAGTTCGGTTACGACTCCCTGGCCCTGCTCCAGGTCACGGGGGTCATCGAGCGCCGCCACGGCATCGCGCTGAACGACGACGCGGTGGCCGAGGCCGAGACGCCCCGGCTGCTGCTGAACCTCATCAAGGAGGCACCGCGCGCCGGAGCGGCCCGATGACCGCCCCCGCCGCCCACTCCCCCGGCCCGCCCGCTCCCGGGGCCGGTTTCGGCGGCCGCCGTGTGGTGGTCACCGGCGGCACCCGTGGCATCGGCCGGGCGATCGCGCTGGCCTTCGCCCGGGCCGGTGCCCGCCTCGTCGTCGTGCACCGCGGTGCGGGCGAGGCGCCCCGGCGGCTGGCCGAGGAGCTGACCGCCCTCGCGGGCACGCCGCCCGTCCTGGTGCGGGCGGACGTCACGCAGGCGGCCGGTGCCCGGTCGGTGGCGGACGCGGTACGCGACCACCTCGGCGGCGTGGACGTGCTGGTCAACAACGTCGGGGTGGACGGCCACGCGAAGTTCGAGGACCTCGCCGAAGCGGAGTGGCACCGGGTGCTGGACCACAACACCACCTCCGTCTACCAGGTCACCCACGCGCTGGTGGGGCAGCTCTCGGAGGGCGCGTCGGTGGTCAACGTCGGCGCCTCCGTGGGGCTGCGCGGGCGGCCCCTGGGCGTGCACTACAGCGCCTCCAAGGCGGCGCTGGTCGGTTTCACCCGGGCGCTCGCCAAGGAGCTGGGCGGCCGGGGCGTGCGGGTCAACACCGTGGCCCCCGGCGTGACCGCGGCCGGGCCCGGGACGGGTCCGCCGCCCCCGGTCGCGGAGCGGATCGCCGCGCTGACGGCGCTCGGCCGGCTCGGCCGTCCCGAGGACGTGGCCGGCGCGGTCCTGTTTCTCGCCGGTGACGCGGCCGCGTACGTCACCGGTGTCACCCTCGACGTCGACGGAGGAATCTGATGCCCTACGCCGCCATCACTTATCGCGTCAAGCCGGGCCACGAGGAGGAGATCGCGGAGATCTTCGCGGGGTTCCAGCGGGTCGACCGGCCCGAGTTCGCCGGGGAGACCGGCGAGCAGGCCGGCCGGCTGCTGGGGACGGCCGTGTTCGTCAAGGACGACGTGCTGGTACGGGTCATCCACTACGAGGGTGACTTCGCGGCCGTCGGCCGGCACATGGCCGCGCAGAAGGGCGTGCACGTCCTGGAGGAGAAGCTGGCCCCGTTCCTGGCCGAGGACCGGGACACCCGCAGCGCGCAGGGCTTCGCCGCGTACTTCCGCGACGCGACGATGCGCTCGATCGCGCAACTGACCGTCGACACCCACCCCGCGACGACGCGGACGTCATGACCGGTGTGCTCGGCGTCGCGGCGCTGCTCGGCTGCGGCATCACGGCGGGGGTGCTGTTCGCCGTGGCGTTGAGTGTGCTGCCGGCGCTCTTCGCCATGGACACGGGCACCTACGTGTACGCGCACCGGCTGCTGGGCCGGAACTGGGATCCGACCATGCCGGCCATCGTGCTCGGCAGCGCGCTCGTCAACGGGGTGCTCGCCGCCCTGACGGACGGTGCGGCACGGGCCCTGTTCGTCCTCGCCGCCGTCCTGCTGGTGGGGGTGTCGGCCGTGTCCCACCTGTGCAACGTGCCCATCAACCGGCGGGTGAAGGCCGTCACCGACCCCGCCGCGCTGCCCGCCGACTGGCAGGATCCCCGGCCCCTGTGGCGCCGCTGGCACCTGCTGCGCACGGCGCTCGCCGTGCTCGCCCTGGCGGTGACGGCCGCCGCTGTCACGGCGGCCTGAACGGCGGCCCGGCCGGGCCCGCGACCCTCCCGCATCCGGTGCGCGGGAGGGCCGCGGGCGGCCGGGCGGCGGGCCGGTGGCCGCGCGTCTCACGGCGCCGGCGTGCCCTGCCCCCGGCCGGCCGGCTCCCGGTCCCGTGCGGAGATCTCGGCGACGGTCGTCAGCAGGCTGCGCCGGAAGGTGGCCACGAACCCTTCCACCGTGCCGGTGTCCCGGGGGCGGCTCAGGTATGGCTTGAGCTTGCGCTCCACCTCACGCACCCCGGGCTGGTCCGCCATGTGCCGGGCGACCGCGTCGAGGTCGCCGGTGTACTCGATGACGCGGACCAGGGTGTCGTCCCGCAGGAAGACCGCGGTGGCCAGGATGGTGCCGGCGGTGCGGCCCTGCGCGTCGGGGACGCTGCTGCCGCGTACCCGTCGGAAGTTGCCGAAGATCTCGGTGAGTTCCTTCTCGTACCCCGGCTTGACGTCGTACGTGATCGCTGCGAACGGCATGGGACGGCTCCTGACGGCTTCGGGCGGATGTCGTCCCAGTGCAGCCGGGCCGGCTCGCGGGCGCCTCAAGCAGCCGTCCAGCGGCGGCCGGAGCGCTGGAGGAGTCCTTGAGCGGCTCTCCAGACGCCGGTGCGACGGTCCCGTCCGACGCTGTCCGTGGCACATTCCGGGAGGTACGCCGTGCACCGCACCCTGATCGTCGCCCGCCTCAAGCCCGACAAGTCCGAGGACATCGCCCGGATCTTCGGCGAGTCCGACGCCACCGACCTGCCGCACCTGGTCGGTGTCTCGCGCCGCACCCTCTTCCGGTTCCACGGGCTCTACTTCCACCTCGTCGAGGCCGACCAGGACATCACGCCCAACCTCTACCGGGCCCGCAGCCACCCGCTCTACGAGGAGATCAACACGCGGCTGGCCACGTGCGTCGAGCCGTACGACCCGGACTGGAAGGAGCCCAAGGACGCGATGGCCGACCCCTTCTACGTCTGGACGAAGGACGAGGGGCGGATCCGGTGACCCCAGGGTGCCACCGGGACCGCAGCCCCCTTGCCGCCGGAAGGAAAGACTCATGACCACCGCCATCACCCGGACCGTCAAGGTCTCCACGGGCGAGGTCGCGCCCAACACCAAGCGCGGCGGCGACCTCCGCGTCACCCTCAGCCCCCGCACCGTCGGGTGCACCTCGGGCTTCGGGGGCGTGCTGACGCTGGAACCCGGTGACTTCGTCACCGAGCACTACCACCCGTATTCGGAGGAGTTCCTGCACGTCGTCGACGGCGAGCTGACGATGACGCTGGACGGCGAACCCATCGGGCTCGGCGCCGGGGACTCGCTGCTGGTGCCGATCGGCGTACGGCACCGGCTGGTCAACACCGGCCAGAGCAGCGCGCGGTGCGCCTTCCACCTGTCGCCGCTGGCGCCGCGGCCCGAGCTCGGGCACGTGGACACCGAGGAGGCCCAGCGTCCCGAGGAGGCCAACCCGGACGTGAGCGGGGCATCGTGAGACGACGGGCCGTCATCACCGGTATCGGCGCCGTGGTGCCGGGCGGGGTGGGCCGGGAGGCGTTCTGGAACCTGCTGTCCGAGGGGCGCACCGCCACCCGGCGCATCACCCTGTTCGACCCGGCCGCCTTCCGCTCCCAGGTCGCCGCCGAAGTCGACTTCGACCCGGCCGCCGCGGGCCTCGAACCGCGCCAGGTGCGCCGGATGGACCGCGCCGCCCAGTTCGCCGTGGTCTGCGCCCGTGAGGCGGTGCGGGACAGCGGCCTGGACCTCGCGGCGCTGCCGCCCGAGCGGCTCACGGTGAGCGTCGGCAGCGCGGTGGGGTGCACCATGGGGCTGGAGGAGGAGTACGTCGTCCTCAGCGACCGCGGCCGCAAGTGGCTGGTCGACCACGAGTACGGCGTACCGCATCTGTACGGCTACATGGTGCCGAGCACGCTGGCCGTCGAGGTCGCCCGGGAGGTCGGCGCCGAGGGGCCGGTCGCCCTGATCTCGACCGGCTGCACGTCCGGACTGGACTCCATCGCGCACGCCGTCCAACTGATCGAGGAGGGCAGCGCGGACGTGGCGCTGGCCGGCGCCACCGACGCCCCGCTGTCCCCGATCACCTCGGCCTGCTTCGACGCGATCAAGGCGACCTCACCGAACAACGCGGACCCCGCGCACGCCTCCCGGCCCTTCGACCGGGACCGGGACGGCTTCGTGCTCGCCGAGGGCTCGGCCGTGCTGGTGCTGGAGGAGCGGGCGGCCGCCGAGCGGCGCGGCGCCCGCGTCTACGGGGAGATCGCCGGCTTCGCGAGCCGCAGCAACGCCTACCACATGACCGGGCTGAAGCCCGACGGGCGGGAGATGGCGGAGGCGATCACGGTCGCCCTGGACCGGGCGCGCATCGACCCCGGCGCGGTGGACTACGTCAACGCGCACGGGTCGGGCACCAAACAGAACGACCGGCACGAGACGGCGGCGTTCAAGCGCAGCCTGGGGGCGCACGCCCACGACATCCCGGTGAGTTCCATCAAGTCCATGGTGGGCCACTCGCTCGGCGCGATCGGCTCGATCGAGGTGGCCGCCTGCGCGCTCGCCCTCGAACGGCAGGTCGTGCCGCCGACGGCCAACCTGCACCACGCGGACCCGCAGTGCGACCTGGACTACGTACCGCTCACCGCGCGTGAGCACGCGATGGACGTGGTGCTGAGCGTGGGCAGCGGCTTCGGCGGGTTCCAGACCGCGATGCTGCTGGCGCGCCCCGGCACCGCGGCCGCCGCGGCCGGAAGGACCGACACATGACCGGCAGCACACCCACCCGGGCCCCGGTGATCACCGGCATCGGTGTCGTCGCCCCGACGGGCATCGGCGTCAAGGACCACTGGGCGGCGACGCTGGCCGGCGCCTCGGCGATCGGCCGCACCACCCGCTTCGACGCGTCCGGCTACCCCGTTCGGCTCGCGGGTGAGATTCCCGGGTTCGACGCGCGGACCGCCGTACGGCCGAGCCGGCTGATCTCCCAGACCGACCACTGGACGCACCTGGCGCTCGCCGCCGCCGAGGAGGCGCTCGGGGACGCGGGCGTCGATCCGTCCGCACTGCCCGAGTACGAGATGGCCGTGGTGACCTCCTCGTCGTCGGGCGGCACGGAGTTCGGCCAGCGGGAGATGACGGCGCTGTACCGGCACGACCCGTCCTGGGTGGGTGCCTACCAGTCGATCGCCTGGTTCTACGCGGCCACCACCGGCCAGCTTTCCATCCGCCACGGTATGCGCGGCCCCTGCGGGGTGCTCGCGTGCGAGCAGGCCGGCGGCCTCGACGCCATCGCGCAGGCCCGGCGGCTGACCGGCCGGGGCGCGCGGCTGGTGCTCACCGGCGGCACCGACGCCTCGCTGTGCCCGTACGGCCTGACGGCGCAGTTGTCGACCGGGAAGCTGTCCACGGCCACCGATCCGGAGCGGGCCTACCTGCCGTTCGACGCCGGTGCGCGCGGATACGTGCCCGGTGAGGGCGGCGCCATCCTCGTCCTGGAGAGCGCCGGGGCCGCCGAGGACCGGGGCGCCCTGCCCGGGTACGGGCGGGTGCTCGGCCACGCCGCCGGGTTCGACCCGCCGGACGGGTCGGGGCGCCCCCGGGCGCTGCGCCGGGTCGTCGAACAGGCCCTGGGCGCCGCCCGGCTCACCCCGGGCGACATCGACGTGGTGTTCGCCGACGCGGCCGGGGTGCCCGCCGACGACCGCGCCGAGGCGGCGGCCGTCGCCGCCGTCTTCGGCCCGTGGGCGGTGCCGGTCACGGCGCCGAAGACGCTCACCGGCCGGCTCTACGGCGGTGGCGCCCCGCTCGACGTGGCGACGGCGCTGCTGTCGCTGCGCGACGGGGTCGTCCCGCCCACCGCCGGCACCCGGCGCCCCGCACCGGGACTGGAGATCGACCTGGTGACCGGCGCGCCACGGGAGCTGCCGCTGCGGCGGGCCCTGGTCCTGGCGCGCGGCCACGGGGGTTTCACCTCGGCCCTGGTACTGGGCCGTTGACCGGCACGACGACGTGAGGAGCACCCACCATGAGCGGACACACCGACAACCACATCGTCATCGACGCGCCGATGGGCCTGGTGTGGCGGATGACCAACGACGTGCCGGGCTGGCCCGGCCTGTTCAGCGAGTACGCCGCCGCCGAGGTGCTGGAGCGCGACGGCGACACCGTGCTGTTCCGTCTGACGATGCACCCGGACGAGAACGGCCGGGTCTGGAGCTGGGTGTCCCGGCGGACGGCCGACGCCGCCGCCCGGACCGTGCGCGCCGAGCGGGTGGAGACCGGCCCGTTCGCTTACATGAAGATCTTCTGGGAGTACACCCAGGAAACCGGCGGCGTCCGGATGCGCTGGGTGCAGGACTTCCGGATGAAGCCCGAAGCCCCGGTCACGGACGAGCAGATGACCGAGCGCCTCAACCGCAACACCCCGGTCCAGATGAACCTGATCAAGGAGAAGGTCGAGGCCGCCGCGCGCGCCCTCGTCCGCTGAGGGGCGTCGCGTGCTGGCCCTGCTCACCCCCCTGGTGCTGCTGCTCAACGGGCTGGCGGCCGGGGTGCTGTTCGGCACCCAGTTGGGCGGCTTCCCGTATCTGGCCTCCCTGCCCGTCGACCGGTACGTGCACGCCCACGCGTTCTTCGGCACCCGCTACGACCCGGCGATGCCGCTCTGCCTCGTCGGCACGGTCGGCTGCGACGCGGCGCTGGCCTTCCTGGCGCCGGAGCCCGCCGCGCGGGCGGCGTTCGCGGTGGCCGCCGTACTGGCCGTGGCCACGGCCGTCATCTCGGTCACGCGCAACGCCCCGGTCAACCGGTGGCTGCGCACCCTGGATCCGGACCGCCTGCCGGCGGACTTCGCGGACCCGCGCCGAAGCTGGGGGCGCTGGAACCGGCGGCGCAGCCTGCTGACCGTCGCCGCCCTGCTGGCGAACTGTGCCGGGCTGGGCGTGCTGCTCTGACCTCCGGCCGGACGCCGCTCCCCCCGTCCCCTCCCGTCCCGCCCCTGCTCGCATCCCACTCGGAGGAATCATGGAACTCGCACTGCGCGGCAAGAAGGCCCTGGTCACCGGCGGTACCCGGGGCATCGGCCGCGGGATCGTCCTGGCCCTGGCCCGGGCCGGTGTCGACGTCGTCACCTGCTACCGCACCGAGAGCGACTTCGTCGGCTCCCTGGAGGCCGAACTGAAGGCGATCGGCGGTGACCACCACGTGGTACGCGCCGACCTGACCCGCCCGTCCGACGTGGCCGAGCTGCTGGAGCGGGCCCGGGAGCGGTACGGGAAGCTCGACCTGCTCGTCAACAACGCCGGCGCGATCAGCCACGTCCCCTACGGTGAGCTGCCGCTGGAGGAGTGGGAGCGCATCCTCTCCACCAACATCACGGGCACCCACCTCGTCGTGCAGCACGCCCTGCCGCTGCTCGGCGCGGGCTCCTCGGTGGTCACCATCGGCTCCCGGGCCGTGGACGCGGGCGTGCCGCTGCGTGCCCACTACACGGCGACCAAGGCGGCCGTCGTGGGCCTGAACCGTTCCCTGGCGCGGGAGTTCGGGCCCCGGGGCATCCGGTTCAACGTGGTCGCCCTCGGGGTCATCGAGACCGAGAACTTCCACGCGCTGCCCGAGGAGCAGCGCACCCTCATGGCCGAACGGTACGGCGCGAAGACCGCCCTCGGCCGGCTCGGCAAGCCCGAGGAGGTCGCGGGCGCCGTGCTGTGGCTCGCCAGCGACCTGTCCCGTTATGTGACCGGCAACGTCATCGGCGTCGACGGGGGGATCTCCTGATGACCTTCCGGGTGATGCTGCGCATGGAGATCGAGCCGGGCCGCGAGGGCGACTTCGAGCGGGCGTGGCGCGCGGGCAGCGACGCGGTGACCGGGCATCCGGCCAGCCTCGGCCAGTCGCTGTCCCGGGCCACCACCGAGGACAGCACGTACTACATCGTCAGCGACTGGCTGGACGAGGCGCGGTTCCGGGAGTTCGAGGACAGCCCCGCGCATCTGGAGCACCGGGCGAAGCTCCATCCGTTCCGCCGCGGCGGCTCCTTCCACCCGATGGAGATGGTGGCGCACATCGAGGGCCGGGCGGTGGGCCGTGCCCGCTGAGGCCCGGGTCATCGTCTACCAGGCCGCGTACGACGAGCAGCAGCTCGCCGCGGTCCGGTCCGCCTATCACCAGGTCAGCGAGCGGATGGCGGGGGTGCCCGGGCTGCTCGGCAACGAGCTGCTGCGCAGCCCCGCGGACCCCACCGCGCTGGCGGTGATGAGCCGTTGGGAGTCCATGGCCGCCTTCCTGGCGTGGGAGGGGGGCGCGGACCACCGGCAGGACACCGCTCCGCTGCGCCCGTTCCGCGACACCCGGACCGCCGCCCCGTTCGCCGTGTACGAGGTCGACGCCGCGTACTGAGGCGCGCGCCGCCGTATCGAAGGAAAGGAGTGGTCATGGACCACCGACAACTGGCGTTCATCGGCCTCGGCGCCATGGGCGGCGGGATGGCGCACCGGCTGCTGGAGAGCGGATTCGAGCTGACGGTCTTCAACCGGACGGCCGGGAAGGCCGGGCCGCTGGTGCGGGCCGGGGCCCGGGCGGCGGACACCCCCGAGTCCGCCGCCGCGGGGCGCCGGGTCGTCCTGCTGAGCCTGAGCGACGAGACGGCCGTCGAGGAGGTGCTGTTCGGCCGGGTCGTGCCGGTCCTGGAGCCCGGGGCGCTCGTCGTCGACACCTCGACCGTCTCCCCCGGCTACGCCCGGGAGGCGGCCGGCCGGCTGGCCGGCCAGGGGCTGCGGCGCGTCGAGGCGTGCGTCGTGGGCAATCCGCTCCAGGCGCGCCAGGGGGAACTGCGGGTCTTCGGCGCCGGGGACGAGGCGGACCTGGCCGAGGTCCGGCCGGTGCTCGACGCGCTCGGGCGGGTGCTGCACCTCGGCGGCCCGGGCACCGCGACCAGCCTCAAGGTCGTTCTCAATCTGCTGCTCGGCGCCCAGGTCGCCTCGATGGCGGAGGCGGTCTCCTACGGGGTCGCCGCCGGCCTCGACCGGGACCGGGTCATCGCCACCATCGCGGAGTCCGGGTTCAGCTCCCTGGTGATGCGGTTCCGCGCGGACCTGATGCGGCGCGGCTCGTACGAACCGGCCTTCTTCCGCGCTGACCTGATGGCGAAGGACATCGGCATCGCCACCCGGTCCGCCCGCGAGAGCGGCCTCGCCCTGCCGGTGCTGGACACCGTGCGGGAGCGGTTCGCGTCCGTGGTCGCCGCGGGCGACGGCGCCAAGGACGCCTCCGTCATCGTCGACCACCCCGCGTAGGGCGGGCCTTCCGGATCACCCCGGCCCGCCGCGTACGGCCCGGCGCGTCTTCCCCGCGGAGACCGCCGGGCCGCGCGCGGCGGGCCGTTCCCGGCCCGCTCCCCGCCGGAGCGGGCGCACCCCGTCATGAAGGGAAACAGGCGAGTCATGCGCGTACTGTTCACGTCCTGGGCCTGGCCCTCACACCTGTATGCCCTCGTGCCGTTGGCCTCGGCCTTCCGGGCCGCCGGGCACGAGGTACTGGTCGCCGGCCCGCCCGCGCTGAAGCCGGAGACCGACCGCACCGGGCTGCCGGGCGCGGTGGTCGGTACGGACACCGACGCGGTCGGCCTGGTGCGGGGCTATGTGCTGCCGTCCGCGGCCGTCGGTCCGCCCGCGCGGCCCGCCGGGGAACCGCTGCCGGGCAACGGGCCGCGGGCCCTGCGGATGGTCGCGGCGCTCGCCGCGTCGATGACCGACGACCTGGTGGAGCTGGCCCGCGACTGGCGCGCGGACCTGGTGGTGTACGAGCCGACCGCCCTGGCCGGTCCGGTCGCCGCCGCGGCGGCCGGGGTGCCCGCGGTGCGGGTGCTGTACGGCACGGACCTGCTGGCACGCGCCCGTGCGCTGCTGCCGCAGGCCGTGGCGCCGTTCCTGGAGCGGTACGGCATCGAGGACTTCGACCCCCTGGGCACGCTGACCGTCGATCCGTGCCCGGACGCTCTGCAACTGCCCGTCGGGTACCGGCGGGCGCCGGTGCGCCACGTGCCGTACAACGGCTGCGGCGAGCCGCCCCGGCTGCCCCGGCCGGCCCCGGGCGTGCGCCGGGCCGTGGTGACCTGGGGGCACACCATGGCGCGCCTCGACGGCCGGCTCTTCCTCGGCGGCCGGGCGGCCGCGGCGCTGGCGGGCCCCGGCGTCGAGGTGGTGCTCGCGGTGTCGGCCCGGCAGCGGGGCCTGCTCGGCGCCGCCCTGCTCGACGGGTCGGCGGGCGTGCGCGTGGTGACGGACGTGCCGCTGCACGCGCTGGTGCCCTCGGCCGGCCTGGTGGTGGCCCACGGCGGGGCCGGCACGGTGCTGACCTCCTTGCGGGCGGGGGTGCCGCTGCTGCTCGTCCCGCAGTTGCCGGACCACGCGGGGCACGCGGAACGGGTGGCGGCGGTGGGCGCGGGCCGGGTGCTCACCCGGGACGAGGCGACCGCCGAGCGGCTCCGCGCCGAGGCGTACGCGCTGTTGGACGACGACGCCGCCCTGGCCGCCGCGCGCCGTATGAGCGCCGAGATGCTCGGCCGCCCGACGCCCGCGCGGGTCGCGGCGGAACTGGCCCGCACGCTGCCGGTCCGCGCGGCGGGGCGCCGCTGACCCGGCACCGCGCACGGCGAGGGCCGCCCACCGGTGTTCCGGCGGGCGGCCCTCGCGGGGTTCACAACACGGCTTCCGCCAGCGACTCCAGGTGGCGCGGGTCGGCGGAGCACGGCATCAGGACGAGTTCGTCGCAGCCGCTGTCCGCGTAGCTCTGGGCTAGGTCCACCAGCTCCTGCCGGTCGGTGACGGCCATGGAGGCGATGCGCTGGGCGAAGGGGCCCGCGAAGGCGTAGTAGTCACCGAGGTACGCCTGCGCCAGCTCCCGTGCGCCGGGCCCGAGCGCCGCGTAGGCCAGGGACACCAGCCGCGGCCGGCCGCTGCGCCCCTCCTCCCGCCACGCCTCGCGGGCCCGCGCGACCAGGTCACCGTACGCCGAGGCGGAACTGCCGCCGCAGAACCAGCCGTCGCCGAGGCGGGCGGCGCGCCGCATGGCCGCCGGTGAGTGGCCGCCGACCAGCAACTGGGGCTGCTCGGTGGTGAGTTCGGGGCCGATTCCGGGCACCTCGCCCTTGCCCTGCCAGATGTCGCGCAACTCGGCGAGCTGGGCGTCGAGCCGGCGCCCGCGGTCGTGGTAGGTGGCGTCGACGGCCTGGAAGTCGTCCTCCCGGCCGCCCGCGGCCACGCCCAGCACCAGCCGGCCGCCGGACAGCGCCGAGACGGTGGCCGCCTGCTTGGCGAGGAGCGCCGTCTGGGTCCGGTAGGGGGCGATGAGGATGCCGGTCGTCAGGCGTACGCGTTCGGTCACCGCGGCCGCGGCGGCCAGGGCTGTCAGCGGTTCGTAGTTGTCGTAGACGAGCCGGTCGATCACGCCGAGACTGGCGAATCCGGCTTCCTCGGCCCGGCGGGCCCAGTCCGCCAGCGCGGGGCCGTCCTTGTCCGGGACCGTGGTCGGCAGGCCCAACCCGAATTCCATACCTGATCAGCTCCTTGTGAGTGCGGTGGGGCACGGTGCGCCGGTCGGGGACGGGGGCCGGCACGGTCCGCCGTCCACGGACACCGCGCGCCCCGGGCCGTCGCCCGAGGGCCCGGCCGGGCCGGTCGGGGCCCGGGCGTGTGGCCACCTTGCAGGCGTTCTCTCAAAGGGCCGTCCAGTTCCGCTGGATCCCGACGGGCCCTCCAGGGATTCGCGAGCCGCCGTCCCCACAGTGGGCCGACACACCGTGCGAGAGGAGCGTGCCGATGGGCCGGAACGGAATGCGGGTCCTGGTGATCGGAGGGGGCGTCGGCGGTCTGTGCCTCGCACAGGGCCTGCGCGGGGCCGGGGTCGACGTCACGGTCCACGAACGGGACGGCGGCCCGGACGAACGGCGCCAGGGGTACCGGCTGAGGATCAGCCCGGAGGGCGAGGCGTCGCTGCGCGCCTGCCTGCCGCCGCCGTTGCAGGAACTGCTCGTGGCCACCGCGCACCGGCGCGGCGAGAACGGCCTCGACGCCTACGACGAGCGGCTCACCCCTCAGTGGACGCCGCGCTTCGACGATCCGCGGGGCGACCGCCCCGACAAGATCGACGCGGTCGACCGGGACGTGCTGCGGCGGGTCCTGCTGGCCGGGCTGGAGCCGTCGGTCCGGTACGGCAGGACCTTCACGCACTGCGAACGGCGGCCGGACGGCGGGGTGACGGCGTACTTCGCCGACGGCAGCACCGCCGAGGGGGACGTGCTGGTGGCGGCCGACGGGGCCAACTCGCAGGTGCGGGCGCAGCTCCTGCCCGACCGCCGGCCCGCCGACCTGGGCGTACGGACGGTGTTCTCGCGCATCACGCGCGCGGACGCGGTGCGCGCGGGGCTGCCGGAGCCGTTGCGGGACCGCTTCAGCTATGTGATCGGCACGGACGGCAGCCACCTCGGGCTGATGCCGATGTCGTTCCGGGACGGGGTGCGCGGGACGGCGGCCCGGCTGTGGCCGGGGCTGGAACTGCCGGATACCGAGGACTACTACATGGCGGTGCTGAACGTGCACCGCGAGGACCTGGGCATGGCGGACGAGGAGTTCTTCGCCCTGGACGGGCCCGGCCTGTGCGGCTTCGCGGCCCGCCGGACCGCCGCCTGGCACCCCGGGCTGCGCGGCGTCTTCCGGCACGCCCGCCCGGAACTCACCTTCGGTGTGGCCCTGCGGGCCCATCTGCCCGTGGTGCCCTGGGAGACCGGGCCGGTCGTCCCGCTGGGGGACGCGGTGCACACGATGCCGCCGTCCGGCGGGGTGGGCGCCAACAGCGCGGTACGGGACGCCGCGGCGCTGACCGAGGCGCTGGCCGCGGTGGACCGGGGCGAGCGGGGCCTCGCGGACGCCGTGGCGGCGTACCAGAAGGACATGGTGGAGTACGCGACCGAGGGCGTGGAGATGTCGCTGCGCATCGCACGCTGGTCCATCAAGAAGGTCGACGTGGGCGGGGACGGCACCGCAGGGTGAACGACCAGGGGCCCGGGGCCGGTTGTCCGGTCCCGGACCCTGCGCGTACGGGACCGGCCCGCACGGCCACGGGCCCGCGCGCCGCCGGCCCGCCCGGCTGCCCCGGCCGGGGGTGTCCGGGGCAGCCTGGAGAGCCGGCGGCGCGGGTGCCGCGGGATGCTCGGGTCAGCGACCGCCGGCGGTGTGGATGACCTCGCCGTTGATGTTGCCGTTGCCGTCCGAGCCGAGGAACACGATGAGGCGCGCGACCTCCGCCGCGGTGGTCAGCCGCCCGCTGGGGGTCTGCTCGGCGCTCTTCTCGATGACCGCCGGGTCCACACCGGCGAGCTGCTCGGTGATCGTGCCGCCCGGGGCCACGACGTTGACGAGTACGCCGTCGTGGTTCCACATCAGGCCCCGGGCGAAGCCGTGCAGCGCCGACTTGGCGGCACTGTAGATCTCGGAGCCGGGCATCCCGGCGGTCGCGGTGACCGAGGAGAGCAGCACGACCCGGCCCCAGCCGCGCTCGCGCATACCGCGCAGCGCCTGCCGGACGGTGCGGATGTGCCCCTCGACGTTGGCGCGCATCGTGCCGAACCACTCGTCGACCGGCAGGTCCTCCAACGGCGGCTGCCGGTCGGGGTCGACCCACTGCCAGGTCTGGGCGTTGGCGACGACCACGTCGATCCCGCCCCAGCGCTCCTCGGCGGCCCGGACGGCGGCGGTCACGGACTCCGGGTCGCCGAGGTCCAGGCGGACGGCGTGGGCGCGCTCCGCGCCGCCCAGCTCCTCCACCACGGCCTTCGCGGCGGACTCGCCGGTGTGGTACGTGACGACCACCCGGGCGCCCTCGTCGGCGAACGCCTTCGCGGCGGCCCTGCCGATGCCGCGGGTCGCCCCCGTCACCAGAACCCGCTTGTCCCGCAAGCCCAGATCCATCGTTCGCCTCTCTGCCTGTGTAGCTGACGTACCGTCAAGCGCCGTACGGACGGACGTGGTTCGCGGTCCGCCGAGCACCCCGACGGATTTAGCTTGACAGCCGAGTATCTAGATTGTCAAGGGATTAATTCCGCCGCTCCTCCGCGCAGCCCCTCCCCGCCTCTCACAACCAGGCCGTGCTCACATGCTCGTCACGGATCACGTACACGTCCCGTTCCAGCACGGAGTTGAGGATCGTGGCGGCCCGCACCGCCAGCAGGCTGAGGTTCGGATCGGCGATGCCGTGCCCGGTCCGGCTGCGGTTTTGCACGTAGAGCCGGTTGTGCTCGGCGTTCTTCCACCGCACCGAGTAGTCGGCCTCCAGCACCGGCCGGCCGGCCTCGTCCAGCTCCATCAGCGCGAGCAGTTCCGGGGCGAGCGGCAGGGCCGTCGCCTCGCGGCCGGTGGCGAGCACCACCAAGGGCGCGGCGTGCCGTTCCCGGCCGCCCCAGTCCCGCTCGCACCACAGCACGATCTGGTCGTCGCGTTCGCAGGCCCGCACCACGTCGCGGCCGGGCAGCAGCATGACCGGGTAGCGGCCCTCGCGCAGGTACATCTCGTGGTTGAGCTGGTAGACCTGCTGGATCGTGCTCAGCGAGATGCCGTCGCTGGTGAGCTGCTGCTCGGCCACGTACCGCTGCCGCACCTCCGCCGGCAGGCCGTGGAAGAACCTCAGGTACGCGGGGCGGAAGAAGTCGTTGGCCGAGGGCGAGTCGTCCATCGGCGCGAACCAGTTGCGCCGCCCGACCCACCGGATGTCCCGGAAGCCGTGCTGGATCAGCTCCAGCACGGACTCGGCGCCGGTCTGCCCGCCGCCGACGACCACCGCCGGCTGGTACGGCAGCACGGCGGCGCCGCGCAGCCGGGCGTGCAGCCGCTCGGCCAGTACGAGCCCTTCGGCGTCCAGCCCCGCGAAGCAGGCCGGCACGCGCGGCCGGGTGCCCAGGCCGAGGACGACGTGCTCCGCGGTGGCCATCGGGCCGTCGGGCCCCTCCAGCACGAACCGCCCGGCGGGGCCCGTACCGTCGAAGCCGACGCGCTCGACGGGGCTGCCGTACCGGACCGTCCCCAGCTCTGCGGCCGCCCAGGCGAGGTAGCGCGCGAACTCCAGTCGCGGGATCTCCTCGTACTGGGCGTTGATGAAGGAGTACATGCGGCCGCCGGCCACCAGGTAGTTCAGGAACGACAGCCGGTTGGTCGGGTCGACCAGGGTCACCAGGTCCTTGATCCAGGAGGTCTGCAGGCGGGTGCCCTCGCTGAGCTGGCCGGGGTGCCAGGCCGCCGAGGAACGCCGCTCGTAGAGCCGGACCCCGCCGGGGACCACCGGTTCGCCGAGCGCGGCGAGACTCAGGTTGGCCGGACCGGCTCCGACGCCCGCCACCGTGTGATGGGGCAGCCGGTTGCCGGACCGCTTCTCGGGCACCTCGACGGGGTGCTGGCGCTGCTCGCTCATCATTCTCCTCCCGGCCACGGGTGCGCAGGCTTGCGACGGGCCGTCGTCGGTACGGTTCAGGGTCGGCAGCGCGGATCGGGCGGCGGTCGAGAGCGGGCGGAGCCGGTCCGGAGCCGCGCGGGGCGGGCCGGGCGCCCGACGGCACCGGAGCCGCCGGCCGGACGCCTCGCTGCCCGCCCGGCACCGGGGCGGGGGCGGGGGGCCGGGCGGCGGCTCCGGCGCGCTCAGGCGCCCTTGCGGCAGATCACCAGCGTGTCGTAGTCGCTCAGCGGGGTGACCTCGGTGCTCACGAAGCCGGCCCGCTCGGCGACCGCCGTGATCTCGGAGGCCTGGTACTCCTCGCCGCCGTCGGTGACCAGCAGCATGTCCAGGCTGATGACGAGGTTCTCGATGTGCGCCGGCTCGTCCTCCAGCATCCGGTCGTAGACCAGCAGGGCACCGCCCGGGTTGACCGCCTCGTACGCCTTGCCGACCAGGTAGGCGCGCTGCTCCCGGTCCCAGTCGTGCAGGACGTGGCCCAGCAGGACGACGTCCGCGGACGGCAGCGGGTCCTCGAAGAAACTGCCGCCGGTGAAGGCGACCCTGCCGGTGAGACCGTGCTCGGCCACCTTCTCGTCGAACAGCGGCGCCATCGCCGGGAGGTCGAAGACGTGCCCGGTCAGGTGCGGGTGGGCCTTGACGATGAGGGAGCACAGGTTGCCGCGGGCGCCGCCCACGTCGAGCACCGAGCCGTGGCCCGACCAGTCGTACTTCTGCGCCAGTTCCGGCCCCACCACGTTGGTGAGCCCGTCCATCATGCCGACGAACTGCCGCAGGACGGCGGGGTTGCGGGTGACCTGCTCGAAGTCGCTGCCGGACTGCTGCCGGCCGGTGCGCAGGCCCTCGGCGAGCCGGCCCCAGGCCGGATAGAGGTTGCGGTTGGAGCGCTCCAGGAAGCCGCCGACGTACCCCGGCGCGCCCTGGACGAGGCAGGCGTCGGAGCCCGGCGCGTTGCGGTAGCGGCCGTCGGCGCGCTCCAGCACGCCCAGCGCGGTCAGCAGGTCGAGGAAGTCGGACAGGCCCCGGCCGTGCAGGTCGAGCGCGGTGCGGATCTCCTCCGGCGTCGAGGGGCCCTTCTCGTGGAGCGTGGTGAACAGGCGCAGTTCGACGGCGGTCAGCAACGCCTTGGCGTCGCAGAACATGTTGCCCAACCGGATGATTCCGGCCGGGGTGGTGACATCGGGCAGGGTGTGCGACATGCGCGGGGCTCCTTCCGGCACCGACCGTGGCCTGGTGCCACACGGTTGGCGGGACCTTCGCAGCCGCGGGTCGAGCACCCCTAGAGAAACCGCCGGGCGTACGGAAGGCGGTCCTCCAGCACCGCTTGAGGCGCCGCCAGTACTCCTCGAAGGGCGCCCCGCGGCCGGACGGCCGACGGGTTCCCGGTTGTCGGCAGGGCCTGGAAGTGGTCCGGGTTCGGCCCAGTCCACACTGAGGGGACATGCATGTATGACCTGAGAATCCCGGTACTCGTCGTCGGCGGAGGCCCGGTCGGGCTCGCCACCGCGCTGTTCTGCGGACGGCACGGGCTGCGGACGATGGTGCTGGAGAAGCGCGACGACACCTCCACGCTGCCCCGCGCCCCGGGCCTGCAGGCACGCACCATGGAGCTGTTCCGGGCGGCCGGTCTGGGGCCGGACATCCGCGCCCTGGAGATGGGCGACTCACACCCGTACTTCGAGGGCGGCATCATCAAGGTGCGCACCTTCGCCGAGATCGACGACGCGGAGGTGCTGGAGGTGCCGTCGCTGGACGGCCCCACGGTGAGCCCCGAGCGGGTGATGGGGTGCGGCCAGGACCGCTACGAGAAGGTGCTGGTGGCCAAGGCCCGGGAGCACGGCGCCGAGGTGCGCTTCGGCTGCCGCCTGGTCTCCTTCGAGCAGGACGCCGAGGGGGTGACCGCCGTCGTCGGCGACAACGCGACCGGCAGGCGGTTCACCGTACGGGCGGACTACCTGGTGGGCGCGGACGGCGCGAGCAGCCGCACCCGGGAGGCCCTGGGCGTGCGGCGCGACGGGCGCGGCACCGTGTTCAACGCGCTCAGTGTCTACTTCCGGGCGCCGGAACTCGAACGGCTGCTGAAGGACCGCAAGTTCATCCTGTGCTATGCCTCCGCGGGCGGCGGGCTGATGGGCCTGTCCCGGCTGCACGGCCGCGACCCGTGGCTGGCCGCGCCGCTGTACTTCCCCGAGAAGGGCGAGACCCCGGCCGACTTCACCGACGAGCGGTGCGTGGACATCGTGCGGCAGGCCGCGGGCCGGGACATCGACGTGGAGATCGTGGACAAGGTGCCCTGGCGCGGGGCGCAGCTCGTCTCCGAGACGTTCCGGGCGGGCCGGGTGTTCCTGGCCGGTGACGCCGCGCACGTCCACCCGCCGGCCGGCGGGTTCGGCGCCAACACCGGTATCCACGACGCCCACAACCTGGCCTGGAAACTGGCCGCCGTCCTCAAGGGCTGGGGCACGGACGCGCTGCTGGACACCTACGACGCCGAGCGGCGCCCGCTGGGCATCGCGATGTCCGAGCAGGCGCTGGTGCGCAACCGGATCCGGCACGGGTACGCCACCGAGGCGGACCGGGCCGGCTTCGTGGACGACGTGGTCATCACCCTGGGCTACCGCTACCGCTCCGGCTCCGTCCTGGCGGACCCCGGCGCCCGGGTCCTGAGCCCCGAACTCCGGCTCACCGGTGAGCCCGGCACCCGGGCCCCGCACGTGTGGCTGCGGCACGGAACGGCGGAGATCTCCACCATCGACCTGTTCTGGGACTCCTATGTGCTGCTCACCGGCCCCGGGGGCGGCGCCTGGGCGCAGGCCGCCGAACCGGTCGCACGCAAGCTCGGCGTCCCGTTGCGCACCTGGACCGTCGGCGACCGGGCGGACCTGCGGCCGGTCGACCGCGACTGGGCCGAGGCGTACGGGGTGGGGCCGGACGGCGCCGTCCTGGTCCGCCCGGACGCCTTCGTCTCCTGGCGCGCCGAACGCCTGGAGGGCGACCCGCAGGAGGTGCTGACCGACGTCCTGTCCCGGGCGGCCTGCCAGGACTGACGGCGGGGCCGGGACCGACCGTGGGGCCAGGACCGGCCACCGGGTCCGGACCGACCGCAGCGTCCGGACCGCCGGCAGGTCTCGGCCGTACGCGGAGCAGGCGTACGGAGCAGCCGCGGCGCCGCCTCCGGTCCACCGGGGGCGGCGCCGCTCTGCGCGCAGCGGCACGGCGGGATGCGGAGTCCGGGCACCTGCGAGCCGTCTCCGATCGTTCCTTGAGCCCGCACCGCCACGCTCTTCCGCATGGAGCGTGACACCACCGACCGGCATCCGCCGGTACGGACCGAACTCACCCGGACCATGCGGGACACCGCCCGTCGGCTGGTCGGCCACCCCTTCTACCGGGGGCTGGCCGACGGAAGCCTGCCGGACGCCGCACTGGCGCACTTCCTCCAGCAGGACCACTGGCACGTCCTGCCCGCCTACGCCGCCGCCCACGCCCGCTGCGCCGCGGTGGCCGCCGACCGGCGCCACGCACTGCTGTTCAGCCGGCTGGGCACCGGCACCGCCGAGGACGCCGAACGGCGTCAGGAACGGGTGCGGCGGTGGGGCAAGGACCTCGGGCTGCCGCTCGCGGACGGCGTCCCCGGGGTGCTGCCCACCACGCTCGGCTACACCGCCTTCCTGGGCGCCGCCCCGGCCCGTTCGCTGCCCGCGGGAACCGGCGCCGTCCTGCCCGCCGCCTGGCTCTTCCTGCTCGTCACCGACGCACTGCTGACCCGCTGCGTGCCGGGCTCCCGGTATGCCGCGGTGATCGAGGAGTGGCATCCCGGCGACACCTACCGCGGTCTGGTGGACGTGTTCCTCGGCGCCGTGGAGGAGATCGCCGTGGACTGCTCGCCGGCCGGCCGCCGGGAACTCGTCACGTACGCACGGCACGCCGCCTACTTCGAGTGGGCCCACGTGGACGCAGCCTGGCGGCAGGAGGCCTGGCCGTTCTGACCCGTCGCACCGGCACCGCACCGGCGGCCGGCGACACCCGAGATCCGACCGACGACAGTCGACAGTGAGGAGAGCTGCGCATGTGCGGCATTACCGGTTGGGTGGACTACGCCCGAGATCTCCGTCGCGAGAAGGCGACGGTCGAGGCCATGAACAACACGCTCGGCCTCCGGGGCCCCGACGCCCGCGGCGTGTGGGTCGGCCCGCACGCGGGGCTGGGCCACACCCGCAACTCGATCATCGACCTGGCCGGCGGCATCCAGCCGATGACCGCCGAGGAGGACGGCCGGACCCTCGCCGTCCTCACCTACAGCGGCGAGGTCTACAACTTCAAGCAGCTCCGCTCGGAGCTGGAGTCCCGTGGCCACCGGTTCCGCACCCGCTCCGACACCGAGGTGGTGCTGCGCTCGTACCTGGAGTGGGGGGCCGGCTGCGCGGAGCGCCTGGAGGGCATGTTCGCCTTCGCGGTGTGGGACCCGCGTACCGAGGAACTGCTGCTGGTCCGCGACCGGCTGGGCATCAAGCCGCTGTTCTACAGCGTCCGGCCGGACGGGGTGCTCTTCGGTTCCGAGCCCAAGGCCCTGCTGGCGCACCCCGACATCCGGCCGGTGGTGGGCGTACCGGAGCTCCAGGAGCTGTTCTCCACCGCCAAGACCCCGGGGCAGGCCGTCTTCCGCGACATGCGGGAGCTGCTGCCGGGCCACACGATGACCGTGGGCCGCTCCGGTGTCCGCGAGCACCGCTACTGGACCCTGGAGGCCCGGCCGCACACGGACGACCTCGACGCGACGGTGGCGCACATCCGCTCCCTGCTGGCGGAGATCGTCACCCGTGAGCTGGTGGCCGACGTGCCGCTGTGCACCACCCTGTCCGGAGGCATCGACTCCAGTGTGGTCACCGCCCTGGCCGCCAAGGCCCGCGCGGAAGCGGGCGACGAGGCGGTGCGCACCATCACCGCCACCTTCGTCGGCTACAGCGAGAACTTCCGCCCGGACGACCAGCGCGACACCCCGGACGCACCGTACGCGGCCGAACTGGCCCGGCACGTCGGCGCCGACCACACCGACATCGTCCTCGGCACCGCCGACCTCATCAGCACCCAGGCCCGCGAGGCCGCGGTCGTCGCGCAGGACATGCCGACGATGCTCGGTGACATGGACACCTCGCTCTACCTGATGCTGCGCGCTACCCGCGAGCACTCGACGGTGGCCCTGACCGGCGAGACCGCGGACGAGATCTTCGGCGGCTTCAAGTGGCTGCACGACAGCGAGCTGGTGGCCGCCGGCAACTTCCCGTGGATCGAGGCCGAGAAACGCCGGCAGGGCAGCCGCGGCGGCCAGGGGCGCGGTCTGTTCGGGCGCGGTCTGATGGACAAGCTCGACATGCCCGGCTACTACGCGGACGCCTTCGCGCAGACACGTGCGCTGACCCCGCACCAGGAGAACGAGGAACCGCACGAGCACCGGATGCGGGAGCTGTGCTTCGCCCATCTGAACCGCTGGCTGCCGATGCTCCTGGACCGGGGTGACCGGCTCGCCATGGCGTCCAGCCTGGAGACCCGGGTGCCGTTCTGCGACCACCGGCTCGTGGAGTACGTCTACAACACCCCCTGGTCGTTCAAGACGTTCGACGGGCGGGAGAAGAGCCTGCTGCGCGCCGCCGGGCGGGACCTGGTGCCCAAGTCGGTGCTGGAGCGCCCGAAGAGCCCCTACCCGGTGACGCAGGACCCCGCGTACACCCGCGCGCTGCACGACGCGATGGCCGCGGTGCTGGCCGACCCGAACGCGCCGGTGCTCCCGCTGCTGGACGTCGACGCGGCACGCAAGGCGGTGGCGGACGGGTCCCCCACCGCGCACGAGTGGCACAGCCGGTCCAACCTGGAGATGGCTCTCGGGTTCGACTTCTGGCTGCGGCACTACGGCATCACGCTCGACCTGTAGCCGCCACGGCGGCACGCCGGTGGGCCGGCCGGGGTTCCCCGGCCGGCCCACCGGCCGTTCGCGCGGATTCAGACCTGCAAGTAGGTGCGCAGCTCCCACTCGGTCACCTGGCGGTGGTACCCGTCGAACTCGGCGCGTTTCACGTCGGCGTAGTAGTCGGCGTAGAAGCCGTCCGGCGTCTTGCCCAGGCCGTCGCGCAGCACCTCGTCCTCGGCCAGGGCCTCGGCCGCGTGCAGCAGGGTGGGCGGCAGCGGACGCAGCCGCCCGGGGCGCGCGTCCCCGCCCGCCGCCTCCAGGTCCGCGTCGACGGGCCCGCCGGGGTCGGCGCCGCGCGCCATGCCGTCCGCGCCGGCGGCCGCGAGCCCGGCGAGCGCCAGGTAGGGGTTGGCGGCGGAGTCCACACAGCGCACCTCGATCCGGCCCGCGTCCGGCACCCGGATCAGGTGGGTGCGGTTGTTGCCCCCGTAACTGGCGTACCCCGGCGCCCAGCTCGACCCGGACAGCGTCGCCGCCCCGGCCCCGAGCCGCTTGTAGGAGTTGACCGTGGGGCAGGTCAGCGCCATCAGGCCGGGCGCGTGGTCGAGCACGCCGGCGATGAAGCCGTACGCGCGCTGCGACAGGCCCAGGCCGCGCGGGTCGTCCGGCGCCTCGAAGACGGGGCGGCCGTCCTGCCACAACGACAGGTGCAGGTGCAGCCCGCTGCCGGTGAGGTCGCCGAACGGCTTGGGCATGAAGGTGGCGAGCGCTCCGGCCCGGTGCGCGGCCAGCCGGACCAGGTGGCGGAAGACGACGACGCGGTCGGCGGTGCGCAGGGCCTCCGTATAGCCGAAGTTGTGCTCGAACTGGCCGTTGGCGTCCTCGTGGTCGTTGGAGTAGTTGTCCCAGCCCATGGCGTCGACGGCGCGGCTGATCGTGGTCAGGTGGTCCAGCGACCGGGTGGCGGCGTGCGCGTCGTAGCAGGGCGAGGCGGTGTCGTCCAGCTCGTCCGCGACGCGGATACCGCCGTCCTCGGTGCGGCGTACCAGGAAGTACTCCGGTTCGGCGCCCGCCTTGAGTTCGAGCCGCTGCTCGGCGAGCAGGCCGAGCTGCCGCCGCAGGATGCCTCTGGGGGCGTATGGCCACGGCTCGCCCCGTACGTACAGGTCGCACTGGACGATGCCGAGGTTCTCCTGGATCGGCACCCGGACGTAGGAGCCGGGGTCGGGTATCGCCACGACGTCCGGGTCGGCCGAGGTCTGCCCCAGGCCGTCGGCGGCGTTGCCGGCGAACCCCAGGCCGTCGGCGAGCAGCCGGTCGAGGGTGTGCACCGGCGCCAGCTTGGCGCAGGTCTTGCCCCGCAGATTGACGAACATGACCAACAGGAATTCCACCCCGTCCCGGGCGACCGCCCGGGTCAGCTCCTCGGCGTCCGCCGGTGGTGTGTGCGCCGTCATCGTGTCCTCACCTTCGCGCGGGTACGTCTCGGTCTGCCCGACAGGGTGAAGAGGGCTGCTAGAGAGCCGCTAGGACGCGGCACATCGCCCTCCAGAGCCGCTCTGGCGCGATCAAGCAGCGTGGCCCCGGCAGGTACGTCCCGAATCCGGTGGACCGAGGAGAGGTACGGATGGATCACAAGGTGCTGAACAGTGGGCCGGCGGCGCGTCCGGGGGACGCGTTGGACCAGGTGCTGGGCACCCTTCCGCCCGAAGAGGCGGAGGCCGTGCGGGGCCGGCTGCCGGGCGCCGGGAGCGGTGCGGAGCCCCTGGCCGTGCTGCGGTCGCCGGCGGGCTCGGGCGGTGACGCGGTCCGCCCCGACGACACCACGCGCCGCGCGATCCGCCGGGTGGGCGTCATCGGCGGCGGCACCGCGGGCTATCTGACGGCGCTCGCGCTGAGGGCCGAGCGGCCCTGGCTGGACGTGACCCTGCTGGAGTCCCGCAACGCGTACGGCTTCGTGGAACCGCTGGAGTCGACCGGCCTGATGATGATCGGCGTCGAGGTGCAGACCCTGGTCTCCTGCCTGCCGGCGTCGTGGGAGGGCCCGCAGGCGCGCGAGGCCGTCAACGCCGCGCTGGGGCAGCAGTGGGACGCGATCCGGTGGCTGCTGGGCTGCACTACCGGTTCAACACCCGGCTGGACACGGAGTTCTGGCAGGAGTGCCGCGCCTGCGCCGACGTGTCCGGTTTCCGGCCCCTGCTCGACGTGTTCGCCGGGGGAGCGCCGCTGTCCCGCCGTAACGCCTTCGTGCGGGACACGCTGAATCGGGTGGCGCCGACCTTCTTCGGGCTGTTCGGCATCGACTGCCTGCTGCTGGGCCAGCAGGTGCCGGCCCGGATGCTGCCCATGGACGAGCCGCTGTCGGCGTGGCGGGCGCGCAAGCGGGCCGCCGACGCGCTGGTGCGCCCGGCGCTGCCCGCGCGCGAGGCGCTGGAGGCGTTCGGCGCCTGTCCCGAGCACAACCGCCAGTTGCCGGCGGACGACGAAGTTGGGCCGGTACGGAGATCGCCCGGCGCATGGGGATGCTCTGACGCCCCGGCTCCGACCGGCCCGGCGGGCATGCGGACAGCGGCCGTCGGCGCAGCCCGTCACCGAACGTAAGTACCCCTTTACCACATCAATTCGATAAGCCACAAGAGGAATCCAGGCCTTCTCTAGTCCGGCTCATGCGGACCCGGCCACGATGCGGCGCACACCGGCGCTGGCGACGGCCGTCCGCGTGGGTGGAATGGAGGAGATGTGCGTAGAAGGTTCGCCACCGGACCGGCCCGGGCCGCGCTGGTCGCGGCGATGGCCCTGGCCCTCGCCCCGGCCCCGGCCGCCGCGGCGCCGTCCCACGCGACGGCCCCGGCCCCGGCCCGCGCCACGACCGGCACCACCTATTTCGTCGACTGCGCCACCGGCAACGACGCCGCGGCGGGCACCGGCGAGAACACCGCCTGGCGGTCCCTGACCCGGGCCAACAGCGTGGTGTTCAAGCCCGGCGACAAGCTCCGGCTGCGCGGCGGGGCCACCTGCCGGGGCACCCTGGCCCCCAAGGGCTCGGGCACCGCGCAGGCACCGGTGACCGTGGAGCCGTACGGCTCGGGTGTGCCGGTCGTGGACGGCGCCGGCGCGTCCGCCGCCGTGCTGCTGCAGAACGTCGAGTACTACCAGCTACGGAAGATCACCGTCACCAACACCGGGGCGACGGCGGCCCGGCGCGCGGGCATCCGGGTCCTGCTGCGCGACTACGGCATCGGGCACCACTACGTGATCGACGGGGTCACCGTCCGCGATGTCAACGGCAGCGACGACCGCTACCCGAACCCCAGCGGCGGCATCCTCTTCGAGGCGGCGGGCAGCTCGGTGCCGACCGGCTTCTCCGGCATCGCGGTGACCGACAGCAAGGTCAGCCACGTCGACCGGATCGGCATCGGGATCACCTCCGACTGGCAGAAGCGCACGGAGAACCCCAAGGGTCCCGGCAGCACCTTCGTCCCCAACGAAGGCGTCGTGATCAGCCGCAACACCGTGACGGACGCCGGCGGTGACGGCATCGTCCTGTTCAACGGAAACCGGGCCCGGGTGACCCAGAACACCGTCGACGGATTCAACATCCGGTCCACCGACTACAACATCGGCGCGTACGCCTGGAATTCTGACCGCACCACCTTCGAATACAACGACGTGCGGCACGGGAAATACCCCGGCATGGCCTTCGCCGTGGAAGGAGGCAACGTCGGGACCACCTATCAGTACAACTACTCACAGGACAACGCCGGCGGATTCCTCTACTTCTGCCAGAGCGACGGGGAAATCGCCAAGGACGGCGTCGTCCGGTACAACATCAGCCAGAACGACGCCGCCGGCGCGCAGGGCTTCGGCCTGATCAGTTCCTTCTGTACGGGCGTCGCCAACCTGCGGGTCTACCAGAACACCTTCTACGCCCCGAACGCGCCCAGCCTGGTGGAGGTCGCCCGGCAGAACGACCTCGCCCTCCAGGGCAACGTGTTCGTGGGCCGGCCGGAGGGCTCCGCCGTCGACGACCCCTACGGGACGTACCGGTACAACCTCTTCCACCACGCCTCGGCGCTCCCCGTGCGGGGGGACCACAACATCACCGGCGACCCCCTGCTCACCGCGCCCGGCCCGGCGGTCCGCGCGTCCGACGCCGACGGCTACCGGCTCAAGACCGGCTCGCCGGCCCTGAACGCGGGCAGCCGCGTCACCGGTGACGGCGGCCGGGACTTCTACGGCAATCCCGTACCGAGCGTCCCGCACATCGGCGCCTACCAGGGGGCTCCCCAGTAGGGTCGGCCGGTCCGCGAACAGCCCGTCCCGCGGGGCGGCGGGCAGTTCCCCGGGGTGTCCCGCGGCGTCGGCAGGCGTCGCGGGACACCCCGTCGCACGCCGGCCCCGGAGCCGCCCGCTGCCGCCCCCGACGTCTCAGAACTCCCCGTGGACCCGCGCGGCCAGATAGCGGTCGAAGTCCGGCGGGTCGGCGCGCACGACGTGCTCGACCCACGCGTCGCGCTCACCGCCGATCGCCGCCAGCTCCCAGACGCAGGCGGTCGCGTGCCCCGGCGCCTCGGTCGGCCGTTCCAGATCCGTCCAGTCGCCGAGCCAGGTACGGGTGTGCAGGATCAGCCGGTTGGCGCTCCACCAGCCGACGACGGCGTACACACCGTCCTCGTCCTCGTGCACCACGCTGAACGCGTGCGAGGAGCCCTCGGCGTGGGGCGCCGGCAGGCTCCGGCGCACCGCGTCCCGGGCGAAGGCGTGCACCTGCGGCGGCGGCAGTTCCCGCAGAGCCGACACGGCATACCGTTTCACCGTCCAGCCGCCCGCCCTCACGTGTTCCAGAGTGCGCACGGAACGCGGCGCATACCGGGTGGGGCGCTGCCCCACCTGTAATTCGGTGGTCATGGCTTCATGGTGGCATGTGCGGACCGGCCGCCCAACCCCGTTCAACCACTTCTTGAGCGGTGTCCTGGATGTTTTCCCCGTCGGCCGCGCGCCGCGCGGAAGGACTACCGGCTGGGAGCTGGCCGTGCAGACGTTCACCCTGGATGAATCGCAGCTTAGTCAGGAATACGGAATCGGCATCGGACGCTGGGAGGACCACCCGAAGAAACAGCCGCTGCCGTTCGATGCCATGTGGTGCCGCATTCCGGCGCACGGGAAAAGCACACAGGACGAGCACCCCGAGGCCGAACTCGCCGTCGTGGTCGGCGGCACCGCCGTCTTCACGGTGGACGGTACGCAGGTCACGGCCGGGCCGGGCACGGCCGTTCTGCTGTCCCCCGGGGAGCGGCACGTCATCGAGGCGGCCGAGGAGCCGGTACGCATCCTCAGCGTCTACTGGCTGCCGTCGGCGGCGGGTCCCGGGGAGGCCGGATGACCGCGGCGACGGCGCCCGGCGGCCGGGGCACCACCGTACTGCTCTCCCCGCCGCCCACCCCCAACGGCCCGCTGCACGTGGGGCACCTGGCCGGGCCGTACGTCGCCGCGGACGTCGCGGCCCGCGCGGCCCGGCTGCGCGGCGAGCGGGTGCTGACGGTGTGCGGCCTGGACGACCACCAGAACTACGTACTCGCCAAGGCACGGCAGCAGGGCACCAAGGTGCGCGAGGAACGCGACGGGCACGCCGCGCGCATCCGTGCGGTGTTCCGGAAGGCGGGCGTGCACCACGACGTGTTCACCGACCCGCTCAGCGACGTCGGTTACCGGACCGCGGTGGCCGGTTTCCTCGACGAACTGGTGGCCTCCGGCACGCTGCCCGTACGGGAGTGGGAGACCCCCGCCTGCCCGTCCTGCCCCGGCGTCGCCCACCACGCGTACGTGTCCGGGGACTGCCCCCGGTGCGGGACGGGGTCGTGCGGCGGTACGTGCGAGGGCTGCGGCTGGTACACCACGGCCGGGAACCTGGTGGACGCGCGGTGCACCCGCTGCGGCTCACCGCTCACCGCACGGCGTACCGTGCGCGGCCCCGTCCTCCCGCTGGAGCGGTACCGGGAGGGCCTCGGCCGCGTCTGGGCCACGGCCGGCGCGCCGCCCGGCGCCCGGCTGCTGCTGCGCCGGTTGTTCAGCCTGCCGGAGCTCCCCGAGGTGCCGCTCAGCTACCCGACCGACTGGGGCATCGAGTCCGTCAGCACCCCGGACCACCGCATCGACGTGTGGTCCGAGATGGCGCTCGGCTATCTGTACACCATCGGGCAGCGGCTGGAGCCGGGCGCGGCGGGGCTCGCCGGGCACCTGCGCGCCTGGCGCGGCGTCGACGCGCTGTGGGCCTTCCTGGGCCGGGACAACACGTTCTACTATCTGGTGCAGTTCCCCGCGCTGTTCCTGGCCTGCGGGCTGCCGCCGGACGTCCTGGGCGGCCTGGTCGTCAACGAGTTCTACCGGCTGTCGGGCGCCAAGTTCTCCACCAGCCGGGGCCACGCCGTATGGGCCCACGAACTGCTGGAGCACGAGGAACCGCAGGTGCTGCGCGCCTTCCTGTGCTGGGACCGGCCCGCCCCGTACCCCACCAACTTCACCCCGGAGCGCTACCGCGCCCTGACCGCCGGATGGGACCTCGACGCCCCGGCGGCCCCCGGTCCCGAGTACGCCACCGAGCGGGACCGGGCCGCGCGGGCCCTGACGCCCGAGCACTTCGACGCCGCGTTCGCCGCCCGGTGCCTGCTGCGTCCCGGAGGCGACCCGGAGCTGCGCGGCGCGCTCACCGGCACGGCCGGGGCCCCGGCCCCGGAAGGGGCGCCGACCGGATGAGGGTCTGCGTCGTGGGCGCGGGGGTGGCGGGTGCGCTGCTGGCCTGGCGGCTCGTCGTGGAGCACGGGGCCCGGGTGACGCTGCTGGCCGGGGCCGCCCGGCCGGACGCGACCGCGGCGTCGGGCGGCCTCGTGCGCGCCTTCGAGCGCGATCCCGAGGTGGCCCGGCTGGCCGCCCTCAGCCTCGCGGAACTGCGCACCAGCCGCACCCTGCGGGAGTGGTCCGGCTACCGCTCCGGCACCTCCCTGTACGTCCTGGCTCCCCCTGACGGGTACGCCGGGTGCGCCGGGCCCGACGGGCGCGTCGCCCCGCCGGACGCGCTGCCGCCGTCGGCCGAGAGGTGCGACGCGCGGCGGCTGGCCGACGAGTTCGGCGTACGGGGTCTGCCGGAGGGGGCGGTGGGGGTGCTGGAGCCCCACGCGGGTCACATCTCCCCCGACGGGCTGCGCCGGGCGGTGATCGCCGACCTCGTGGCCCGCGGGGCGGATCTGCCGTCCGGCCGCCTGCGCGCGGTGTCCTGCGACGAGCAGGGGGGCGGCGTCAGGTACCGGACCGGCGCCGGCCACGGCACGGCCGACGTGCTCGTGGCGGCCACCGGCGCCTGGACGCCCCGGCTGCTGCGCTCCCTCGGCGTCACCGCCGCCGACGAGGCCGTACGGACGAAGGTCATCCAGTGCGCCGTCTACCGGGCCGGAGGGCTGCTGCCACCGGCCTTCGTCGACGAGACCAGCGGCCTGTACGGCCGGCCGGCGGGCCCCGGCCGGATGCTGCTGGGTCTGCCCACCGAGCGGTGGGGCGCCGAACCCGGCGCCGCGCGCTTCCTCGACCACGAGGAACGCGCCGTCCGCCGGGCGGCCGGACGGCGGCTGCCCGGCCTGTCCCTGGGAGGGCTGACGCGCCCCGTGGCCGCCGTGGACGCGTACGGCCCGGCCGGGCGGCTCGCCCTGACGCCCGTACCCGGCACCTCGGGGCGGCTGTTCACCTTCACCGGCGGCAGCGGCGGCTCGGCGAAGCTGGCGCTCGCCGCGTCCCGGGAGGCGGCGAGCGGCCTGCCGGCCCGGCTCCCGCCGCACACGTCCCGGCCCGGTCACGTCCCGATCACCACCACACGGAGGGAGACGTCATGAGCGCCGACGTGCGCAGCACACTGGAGGCAGCCTGTCCCGGGAGGGTGGTCACTCCCGAGCACCCCGCGTACGACCGGGTGCGGCTGCTGTTCAACGGAGCACACGACCACCGTCCTGCCGCCGTCTGCCTGCCCCGGGACACCGCCGAGGTACGGGCCGCGGTGCTGGCCGCGCGGGAGACGGGCCTGCCGACGGTGGTGCGGGGCGGCGGGCACAACGTCGCGGGCGCCGGGTCCGTCGACGCCGGCGTGGTGATCGACCTGCGGCTGCTGAGCGGGGTACGCGTCGACCCCGGTACCCGGACGGCACGCGTCGGCGGCGGGGCCACCTGGGCCGACGTCGACCTGGCGGCGGGAACGTACCAACTGGCCACGACGGGCGGCACGTTCGACGACACCGGCGTCGGCGGGCTCACCCTCGGCGGCGGCATCGGCCACCTGATGGGCCGGGCCGGCCTGAGCTGCGACAACGTGCTGAGCTACGAACTGGTCACCGCGTCCGGCGAGACGCTCACGGTCTCCCCGGAGTCGCACCCCGAGATCGACTGGGCGCTGCGCGGCGCGGGCCACCACTTCGGCGCGGTCACCGAGTTCACCTTCCGGCTGCACGACGTCCCGCGCGTGTACGGCGGTTACGTCGCCTACCCGGCCGACGACCCGGCCGCCGCCGTCCGGTTCTTCCGCGACCTGATGCGGGACGCGCCGGACGAGCTGATCTGCACCCTGCTGCTCGAACGGTACGGCCCGATGCAGGAGCCCGCGGCCGTGGTCAGCGTCTGCTACTCGGGAGACGACCCCGAGTACCCGGCCGTGCTCGACAAGGCGCTGCGCGCCACGCTCACCCCGCTCGCCTGGAACGTGGGTGAGCGCTCGTACGTGTCGATGCAACAGTGCCTGGGGCGGCTGCCGTTCGGGCTGCGGCACTACTGGAGCGCGCGCTGCGTCGACGGCCTGCCCGACGAACTCACCGAGGCCCTGGCGGAACGGTTCCGCGCGGCCCGGATCACCGACCCGTACAACGACACCATCCTGATCGAGCCGATACACGGCGCCGTGCGCGACCGGGCCCGGGTGCCGGGCGTGGTGCCCTTCCGCACGGCCCGGTTCAACATCACCGGCATGGCCATCTGGGACGCCGGGCTGTCCGCCGCCGACGCCCGGCAACGCGCGTGGGCCAGATCGGTGTCCCGGCTCGCCGAGCCGTACAGCGCGTGGGGCGAGGGCTACCTCAACTACGCGGACCGGGACAGCCTCACGGCCGACCGGGGGGAACAGACCTACGGCACGGAGAACTTCGCCCGGCTGCGCCGCCTCAAACAGCGACTGGACCCGGACGGGTTCTTCCGGTCCGGCTACACCCTGACAGGAGCCTCCCGATGACGCACGCCACCCGCCCGGACACCGCCCCCTACGACGGTCTGACCTTCCGCTCCACGGCCGCGGAGACCGCTGCGGGCCCCGGTGCCGCGCAGGTCCCCGCCGGCGCCTACCACCAGCACGGCGACCTGGTCTGGGCGGAGTTCTCCGGCGGCCGGGTCCGGCAGGGCCGGCTGGTCGGCCGGTGCGGCGCCGACGGGGTCATCACCGCCGCGTACTGCCAGGTGCTCGCCGACGGCGAGGTGGTGTCCGGGCAGTGCGTGAGCCACCCGGAGCGGCTGCCGGACGGCCGGCTGCGGCTGCGGGAGGAATGGAGCCGGGGGGACGGCTCGCGCGGCACCTCGTACATCGAGGAGGTACGGACGTGACCGGTACGGACGTGACCGGTACGGCACGTACCGCCCTGGTGACCGGGGCCAACCGCGGCCTCGGTCTGGCGGTGGCCACGGAGCTGGCGGCCCGCGGGCACCGGGTCCTGTGCGCGGCGCGGGACGAGCCGGCGGCCGCGCGGGCGGCCGCCCGGGCGAGCGGCGACACGGCGGCGCTCGCGCTGGACGTCACCGATCCCGGCGCGGTGCGGGCGGCCGCCGCGGAACACGCGGTCGACATCCTGGTCAACAACGCGGGCGTTCTGCTGGACCAGGGCTCCGCCCCGTCCGTCGCCGACCTGGAGCTGGTACGCCGCAGCCTGGACGTCAACCTGCTGGGCACCTGGCGGGTGACCCAGGCGTTCCTGCCGGGCATGGTGGACCGCGGCTGGGGGCGGGTGGTCAACGTCTCCAGCGGGGCCGCGTCGTTCGCGTACGGCCCGGCTCCCGGGTGCCCCGGCTACACGGCGTCCAAGGTGGCCCTCAACGCGCTCACCACGATGCTGGCGCAGGAGGTCAAGGGGACAGGCGTCCTGGTGAACGCCATCAACCCCGGTCTGGTCCGCACCCGGATGCAACCACTGGCGGAGCAGACCGCCGAGGAGGCGGCCCGCCACATCGCGGACGCGGCGACGCTTCCGGACGACGGGCCCTGCGGGGTGTTCCTGCGCCGGGACACGGTCATCGAGTGGTGAACGCGCGGGAACACCGCGCGGGCCCGGCCCCTGGGTGGGGCCGGGCCCGTGCGGTGCCGTGCCACGTACGGTGCCTTGCTCGCGGGCGGCCGAACGCCGGTCAGCCGAACACCGGTCAGCCGGCCGCCGGTCAGCCGGCCGGCGGCCCCGCCTGTGGTCCGGCCTCGGCCCAGGCGGCCTTCGTGACGGACGCGGTGTAACGCAGCCCCAGCGTGAAGTACTCGACGAGTTCCGCCCGCCCGGGCCTGGCCATCAGCTCGCCGAGTTCGTCGTACGCGGCCTCCAGGTCGCGGACGGTCCGCGCGTACTCGGGGCCAGGGTGGAAGACGTCGATCCAGGCACTGTGCCGCGAGCCGGGCACCCGGCGCAGCCGCAGGTCGTCGCCGATGCGCCGGCGGAACCAGGCCAGCGGCAGCAGCGCGCCCATGCCCGCGGCCACCGTGGTGGCCGTCGCCGCGTGCAGGAACGTGGTGTGCGCGTGGGTGATGGCCCCGGCGGGCGCCTCGGGGTCGGCGCGGGGGACGGCCGCCGCGGCGTCCAGCCCGTTGTGGGCTTCCAGCAGCCGGTCCCGTGCCCGTACCGTGCCCGCCGCGGCCTGCGCCAGCAGGACCACGTGGTGATCCCAGCGGGTGGCGGCGGCGGTACGGGCCAGGGCCCTGGCGTAGGCGGGCAGGACATGGCCCGCGCACTGCTCGACGAAGTGCGTCAGGGCGCGGGCGGGCAGGGTCCCGTCCCGCACTCCCGCCCAGAACGGGTGCTCGATGATCTCCTTCCACTCGGGTTCCGCCAGTTCCTTCAGCTCCTGGTGCAGCACGACGGTGTTCCTCTCCGTTTCGCGGGGTGACCGAAGGGTGTGTGTGCCGGGGCGGCGGGGCGCTCGGCCGCCTACGGCCGGGCCGCCTCCCCCGGCAGCAGGCACAGCGTCTGGCTGAGCCGCATCTCGCCACCACGCCGGAAGGGGGCGAGCCGGCGGCGGTTGTCCACGTGCTCCTCGCTGTGCTCGAAGCGGTGGAAGCTCGGGGCGTCGACCCAGTCGGTGACGACGTAGTAGACGTCGTCCTCGTCGGCCGACCGGGCCAGGGACTGGCACAGGTTGCCCGGCCGGGCGGCGATGCGCTGCCCGATCTCCTGCCACACCCGCTCGAACTCGTCCCCCCGGCCGGGGTGGATCTCCATGCGCAGCATCACTCGGAAAGGGAGGGACTGCGGCATCTGGGCAGCCTCCGTTCTCAGTCGGCGTTCGCGGAAGTCCGCAGAAGTCCGCGGAGGACACCCAGGGTCGACGACCGCCCTCGACACCGGCTCGAACCGGCGGCAACGGCGCGCACCGGACGGGTCCGGCGGCGCCCCATCCACCCACTGCCCACGCGGATCGCGAAGGCGCCGGTCTCCACCCGTCCTCGACCGGCCTCCGACGCGCCGCAGTGAACCTCTCCTTCTCCCCGAGCGCCCTGATGGAGGAGCCATGACCGCGCCGATCCGCCCGCGGGCCGCCGAACCGGCCCGTCCGCCCCGTACCGGTGGCAGAGGTCTGCTGGGCCGTCCCCGTTGGTTCATGACCCTGTTCGCCACCGACGTCTGGGAACGCTTCAGCTTCTACGGGATGTCGGCGATCCTCGTTCTGTACGCCACGGCCCCGGCGTCCGACGGCGGGCTCGGCATGAGCAACGGCGACGCCGCCGCGCTCTACGGCCTGTACCTGGCCGCGGTCTTCGTCGCGTCGGTGCCGGGCGGCTGGATCGGCGACCGGCTGCTGGGCTCCTGCCGCGCCGTTCTGTACGGCGGTGTGCTGATCGGGCTGGGACATGTGTCGCTGGCCGTGCCGGAGCACGCGTTCTTCCACCCCGGGCTGCTGCTGATCGCGGCCGGGACCGGGCTGCTCAAACCGAACATGGCGGGCCTGCTGAGCGCGTTCTACGCGCCCCGGGACCGGGCGGGCCGGGACGCCGGGTTCGCCGTCTTCTACATGAGCGTGCAGATCAGCGCGCTGGTCGCGCCCCTCGTGGTGGGCGCCATGGGCGAGACCGTCAACTGGCACCTCGGGTTCGGTCTCGCCGCGTTCGGCATGGCCCTGGGCCTGCTGCAATACGTACGCGGGTCCCGCCATTTCGGCACCGTCGGCCGGGCCCCCGAACACGCCGCCACCCCGGCGCAGCGCACCCGGGTGCTGTGGGGCACCGTGGCGGCGGTCGCCGCGCTCGCGATCGGGTACGGCACCGACGCGGCGCTGGGCACATTCCGGATCGCCCACGTCATGGCCCTGACCGGCCTGCTGACCGTACTCGTGCCGGTGCTGTTCTTCTGGCGACTGCTCCGCAATCCGCGCCTGACACGGCCGGAGCGGGTCCGGGTGAAGACGTACGTCTGGCTGTTCCTGGCCTCGGCCCTGTTCTGGGCGATGTCGCTCCAGGGCGGCTCGGTCTTCTCGGTCTTCGCCAGGGACTCGACGGACCGCGCGGTGCTCGGCCACACCGTGCCGGCGAGCTGGTTCCAGTCGGCGGTGCCGCTGTTCGTGCTGCTCACCGCGCCGCTGTTCGCCACGCTGTGGAAGCGCGCGGGCGACCGGATCAGCACCGCCGCCAAGTTCGCCATCGGCATGGTGTGCATGGGCGCGGCCTTCACGGTGATGGCGCTCGCCGCATGGCAGGCGACGTCGGCGGCGGGCGGCCGGGTGTCACCGCTGTGGCTGCTGCTGGCCTTCCTGCTGCTGGCGGCCGGCGAAGTGGCCTTCGCCCCGGTCGGCATGAGCGCCGCCACCGCCGTGGCACCGGCCACCTTCGTCAGCCAGATGGTGGGCCTGTTCTGGCTGGCCGGAGCGCTCGGCGGCGGTATCGGCGGCAACGCCCTGAAGACGGCCGGGGACGGCTCACCGTCCCCGGCGTACTTCCTCGTGCTGGCCCTGGCCGCCCTGGCCACGGGCACCGCCCTGTTCCTCGCCCGCCGACCACTGGCGCGCCGCTTGGGGGTGTGACGGCCTTCCGGACCACGACCTTACGGGCCGGGGGCAGCCCGCCTTGCCGTACATCGCCCTGGGAAACCGGCTCGCCGGCTGCACCCCGGCAGCCCTACGGTCCGACGAGCGAGCGGCCGACGCCGGCGGACCCCGGTGCCGCCGCCTTCCCTTCCCGAACGTGGTCCGGGACGAACCGACCGCAGAGACCCGGTCGTTGACGACCTCTCTGGCCAACCGGGCCCCTACGGCCTGCCATCGCCACGCCCACTGGTGGGCGAAGCACCTCCTGCCGCCGCACCACGCCTTCTGCCCGGCGACCGAGCGACCGGGCACTCTGCCGCGGAAGCTCCATCGCCGGTGCGGTGACTCACCGTTGGAGGAAGGTGAAGAGGTTTTCCCAGCGGTGGACGATGGTGTCGGTGGCGTAGCGCTGGATGTTGGTGCGGGCGGCGTCGCCCATGC
>NZ_JBIRFL010000030.1:0-70874 GCF_044327445.1 Streptomyces sp. NPDC018045 | reverse complement strand
TGCGACCTCGGATTGAGGACGTCCTCGCTCGCACAACTCGACCGCACGCATACGCCGAGCCTCGGCCAACTGCGGTCGTGTCAGCGGTGGAACGGACACTCCGGAAACAACAGACGCAGGCTCGGAAGGCACATCAGCATCTCCGCACCACCACAGCCCCCCACACCCATAGAACTAATGAAAACCTCAGTAGGTCGTGTCCGCAAAGTCGGTTGGTCGTTGGGCTGTTCGTGGTGCGTCGTCATGAGCCGACCGACCAGGCATGGGCGGTGATAGAGCCGCTGCTGGCTCCATCGCGGATGGGCCGGCCGGTGCGGGATCGAAGACAGGTGCTGAACGGGATCTTGTGAAAGCTGTCCACCGGGGCGGCCTGGCGGGGCCTGCCGGAACGCTACGGTCCGTGGAAGACGGTCTGTGAACGCTTCCGCCGCTGGTTGGCCGGTGGCACCTGGGACCGGCTGCTGGCGCATGTCCAGCAGCATTGCGATGCGGTCGGTGCCGTTGACTGGTCGATCGTGTGTGTGGACTCCACCACCGTGCGAGCCCGCCAGCACGCCGTCGGAGCCCGGAAAAGGGGACCTGGCCGGGCGAGGCGATCGGCCGGTCCCGGGGCGGTCTGACCACGAAGATCCATCTTGCCTGCGTCGGCCGGGCTGCCCGCTGGCCTTCGCCCTGACCGGCAGCAACGTCAACGACTGCACCCAGTTCGAGGCGGTGATGGCCCGCATCCGTATCGGGCGGTGCGGGCCAGGCCGCCCTCGCACCCGCCCTGCCCTGCCCTGGTGGTGGCGGACAAGGGCTACTCGTCCACGAAAATCCGCGCATACCTACGAGGCCGCGGCATCGAGGCGGCCATCCCGGAGCGGATCGACCAGATCAACGGCCGCATCCGACGGGGTGAGAGCTGGTGCCGGCTCAACCGGGAGGCCTACCGGCGCCGCAACGTCGTCGAACGCTGCTTCAACCGCCTCAAGCACAACAAGGCCCTGGCCACCCGCTACGACAAACGCGCCCGCCACCACCAGGCCATGGTCACCCTCGCCTGCCTACGACTATGGCTGCCACGACTTTGCGGACACCACCTAGGCCCGCTCGAAGCCTGGGTCCTTCGAGCGGGTCCAGGACCGGGTGCGGCGCCAGCGCAACCCCTCGGTCAGCAGAATCCGGCGGACCTGGCTGCGACTGACACGGATACCCAGCCGCCCCGCTTCAGCGGACAGCGCGTCGAGGGTCCACTCCGGTGGCCCGGCCTCGTCCGCCGCGGCACGGTCGCTACCTGCCTGCACCGTCAGCCGGCCCGGTGCAGACTCTTGGACCAGGCCGGTGATCCGGGAGCGTTCCGCCTCGCAGATCCGTCTCCTGCGGCCCTGGCCACCCAGGTCTTCCGCCCGTCCAGGCCCAGACGGTTGAAGCGGTGCAGCCATCGGCGAACCGTCTTGGGACTGCACCTTGACTCGTCCGCGATGGCAGGCACTCGCTGTCCGAACCAGCTCAACCATCCGTGCCCGTACCACCAGATCACGAGGCGCCTTGCGCGCTCGCGTCAGCCGATGCACGAACTGTTCCTCGTTCTCGTCACGGCTCGGCCGCGCCCGTAACACCACCGTCCAGCACCCCCGCCCCCGAGCAGCCAAACCACCCCGCCACCGGCGGCATATATCCAGTGAAAGAGGAATCCAGCACTAGGTTCCGTCCGGCGGCTCATGTGACTGTCAGCTCGTTGCCTCTTGGCATGGGGTGTGGCGGGTCGTGGGCAGAGAGCGGGAGGTTCGGGGTGAGCTGGAGCTGACCGGGGGGTTCGTCAGCGACGTGGGCAGCGGTCTTGCAAGACGGGGTTCTGGACGCGGACCTCACCCGTTTTGCCGACGTGCAGGTATTCGGCGTATCCGTCTCCGTCAACGTCGGCGAACTGAATCTCCTCCGGCGGGACGGCGGTTTCCGGGTCCGGCACGATCTGCCCGATGTCGTGGAGGGCTTTGCACGATGGCTCGCGCGTGAGCCAGGCCCGTGCGCCGCCTTTGGGGGTGATGAGGATCGGGTCGGCACGCCCGTTGCCGTCGAGGTCGGCATACCTCATCTCACGGTCGAAGACGTGCGTGCTGAGCATCTCGGGAGGGGACCAGCCCACCCGCGTCGGGCCGTCCTTCTCCTTGACCGTCTGGTTGTACCAGACGGTCACCTTGCTGCTCGGTTCGATCCGCAGGTAGTCGACTCGCCCGTCTCCGTTGACGTCGGCGAACTGGATCTCCTTGAGATCCGGCACGATGTCGGCGGTATCGCGCAAGGGAACGTCGGCGTCGCCGCCGTACTCCTTCTGACACATGCGTTCGCCGGCCGGATTCCCTTCGACCCAGGTGTGGACGGCCACCCCGCCGGTCTTGTCGACCACAATGCAGTCGGGCCAGCCGTCGCCGTCGATGTCGCCGAAGCGCAACGCATCGCCGTCCGCGCGGGGCGCGGGGACGTAGGAGTTCTTGTGATACTCGCCGGTGCGCAAGCGGTTGTCCTTGATGCCGCCGTTCCACCAGAACTTGAATGTCTGGTTCTTGTAGACCGTGACGTAGTCGGCTTTCTGGTCCTTGTTGATGTCGAAGAACCAGAACTTGTTCGTGGCCGGGAAATCCTCGGGCGGGCTGACGCCGACATCCTGCCGCGGCGGGCTCGGAGTGCTCGAACCGGTCTGCGTCGGGCTCGGAGTGCCCGAACTGGTAGCAGCGATAGGTGATTTGGGGTTTGGGCCGGATGAGTCGGCGTCCGATTCCCACGGCATCGGAGCGAAGTACAGGACCGAGGCGACGACCGCCAGGGCGGCGACCGAGGCGATCGCGATCGTCGGGCGCTGTTTCCTGGAGGGCTTTTCCGCAGCCGGGGTGGGCATGCGGGCCGGTGCCGCCGGTTCGGGACCGGGTACGTACGGCTCGGTGCGCGTCGCGAGGAGGAGGCGGCGGAGAGCGGTGAACGTCCGGTGCTGGGGCGAGTCGGCCTTGAGGAGGCTGAAGTGGTCGCCCGGCAGGGCGGAGCTGTCCGGGAAGACGGACTGCGCCGAGGCGCGGGACACCACGCCGTCGCTCTCGCCCGCGTACACCGACACCGGGATGGGGCAGGTCCGGTCGGTGATCGCCGTGGCGTGCACCACGTCCCGGACGACCGTGCGCAGGGTTGCGCTGACCTGGTCGTTCAGCGGCCGCAGATCCTTCTCCTGCGGATGGCGCCCGCCCAGCGTACGCCGTCGTAGGGAGAGCAGTAGTTCCGAGCCGTTGCTCGGACAGGCGAGCATGACGAGCCGCTGGATCCGGGCGAGTTCGGTGCCTCTGCCGTCGTGGAGCATGCGGGCCAGATACCGCTGGGCGACCAGCCCTCCCTGGCTGTGGGTGACCAGGAGCAACTGGTCGTACGCGCCGGCCTCCGTGACCAGGTACTCCTTGAGGCTGTCGGCGACCGTGTCGATCGACGGGAACACCCGCAGCGGATTGACCGGCAGCAGCCCGGTCGCGTAGGCGAAGGTCAGCGGCTCGACGAACCCGAGCCCCCGGTCCGCGGCGATCAGGCCGCGCAGCGGCTCCCACACCTTCGGCCCGGACATGAACCCGTGGACCATCACGAGCCCCAGTCGGCTGTCCCCCACGATGTCGCTCCCTTCTCCAAGAGCTGGAACGTTCACCGTAATCCCGCTTCTGGTCCCTCTCTTCACGTACAACGTGGGAGTGGCCAAAAGCCCGCTCCGGAAACAAGATCAGCGGCGCGATATCGATGCTGGCGCGCAGAGGGTCGGGCCGTCGGTAATACGGTGGCGTCCTCGGGGCACAGCGGCCCGACCAGGCTCATGGGGTCTATCGGCTCGCGCGGGTGGTCGGGGAGGCAGCGTGGTCCGCAGGCGGGGCTCGGCGCGGGGTATGGCCGGGGAATGGGTGGATGTGGGGGCTGGGTGGCGCGCTGCCAGCGGGTGCGCAGCGCGGTCAGGGCGGCCAGGGCGCGGCGGCTGCGGGTGGCGAGTTGGTGCGGGGTGTTGGCCGGGGCGTCGGTGAGCGCCCGGATACGCAGAGCAGTGTTGTGGGCCTGGGCGAGCAGGGCACGCTGCAGGACTTTCTCGCCCCCGTGTTCGGGGGTGCTGACCGGGGTGGCGAGCAGCTCCATCAGGTCGGCGGGGGTGAAGTCGGAGTGCAGCAGGTGCTGGTGCTGGGCTTCCCACAGGACGGTGACCGCGTCGACGGGCTCCTGGCGGTGCGCCAGTGCGGTCAGGCACTGGAAATGTTGCCCGTGCCGGGGCAGGGCGAAGTCGTCGGGCTGCAGCCAGCGCATCCGCCGCAGGCCCGAGGGCTGTGCGACTGCACATGCCAGCAAGGCGCGCTCCTCGGCCAAGACCTCGTCACCGGTCGTACGCGGCACGGAGGCGGGAGGGGGAGAGCAGGGCAGCGAGCCGGGACGCGCGAGCGGTGCAGGAACGCCTGGCCGAGCAGCCGGTTGCCACAGGCGTTCGCGCGGGCGTTGCCGTCGCGGATGGCCGCATCGAAGGCGACGACGTCGTCCCGCTCGGCCGAACTGTGGTCGCGGATGTGCCGCCATTGGGCGTTGCCGTGGAAGGGACAGCCCAGACGGCTCGACTTCGGGGCGCCGGCCAGGCCGCGCTGTGTGAGGTAGCACAGGCAGTCGGCACGCGACCAGTCCAGGTCCTGGATCAGTGGGTGCCGGTTGCGCATGTAGGCGACGTCGGCGTCCTTGGCCCGGTGGAGCTCGTCGGTGGAGATCCCGACCCACTGCTCGACGAACACGTCCTTGGGGACGTGCCGGGGATACGGGTAGCCCAGAAGGGCACGGACCTGCTTCTTGATGGGTTTGATCTTGTATTCGCCGGTGCTTCTCTGCACTTCACTCTCATGAGTGAAGGCGGGTATGTGGCTCGTCCAAGGGCCTCCGAGATGGATGGGACGGGGGTCAGGGGTGGTGACGGCGCTGGCGGCCGCTGGGCAGATCCCCCGGCGTCGGTAAGATCAGCGCTCTCATGGGGGGTGCGATGCGAACATCGGGGCTGGGCGGCGAGGGGCAGTAGTACGCGCTGACCTCGGATGAGGGCGAAAAGGATTTCTGGGGCTTCGCTCACGAGGCCGAGGGGATGTTCACGCCCCTGCCGGATGAGGAAGGAGCGCGCCGGGTGCACCTCGCGGGTTGCCTCCCGCAGGGCGGCCTACTGATGTGCGTTGACCACGTAGGCAGTCGTCGTGCCGTGGCGGGGAACGCCTGGTTCGAACTCCTCGACGGTGACGGTGCCACCATGGGGTCCTACTTCGTCAACGAGGTCACCGTCATCGACGCCAAGCCCTCCGCCCGCGGCAGCGACCTCTTGGACCTCACGGTCACGCTCTGGTGTGAGAACGCCCTGCCCGGAGCGGAACGACCGTGGGAGCTGATCCGCAGCGGTCACCTGAACCGCACCGGAATGTGGCACGAACTCGCGCCCAAGGACCGACACGCGTGGCTGTCGGTGGCCCTGTGGTCCCGGGAGTACCAACGCCAGGGGAAGCCCGATGCGCCTGCAGGCCAGGTGTTCACCTTGGACGGCCGACACATCGTTGACTGGGACACGTTCTGCTGCGCGATCGGTGAGGCCGTCAACGGCCCCGGTGGGTACTTCGGCTGGAACCTGGACGCTCTGGACGACTGTCTGAGAGGTGGCTGGGGCGCGACCACTCCGTTCACCTTGCACTGGAACTCCTCGGCCGAGGCTCGGACGCGGTTGGCAGAGTGCGTGCCCGCCGGTGATCGCGAGCTTGTGTTGTTCGGCCTCCTCCTGGAGATCTTCGAGGAACGGGGTGTGCGCGTCATCCTTCGGTGATAGCTCGCTGCTTCGAGGCATCGGCCTGGGGGACGTCATTCGGACTCCTGCGGACGGCGGCGTGTGGGGATGCCGTACCTTTGCTGGACGGCGCGTTCTTCGGCCCCCGCCCGACGGCGAAGGTCGCACAGCACGCCTCTACCTGGCCGGACCACAGTCGGCCATCGACCTGACCAAGACGTTGTTCGAGAGAACTGCCGTTCACACGAGGACAACGGGTGGCCCACTCGGCAGCGCCTCCGCGTTGAAGATGAGCTTCGCCAGCTTCCAGAAAGCGGCCCGCGCCTTGGCCGGAGTCGCCCACGCGCTCGCTGAGGAGCACGGAGTCGGCGACCTTCTCACTTCCGAGGCGCGGATCATGCCGACGGACATCCTCTCGGGCCCGGACTACCTGCCCAGCGTCGCCGCGCGAGCCTGGCGCTGGGGGACCGAGATCAACGAGGTCGCCGAGACGCTTCGCGAAGCTGGCCTGCCCGCCGACTTCGCGGAGGCCGCAGCGTCGGTCATGCATCTCTGGGAACAGGACAAGGACCAGCACGACCAGCCGCTCGCTGACGTTCTTTCCCACCTCAGAAGAAGGTGTTCGCCCTCCGCAGAGGCGCCTCAGACCCACGCGGCCGAGCACCCACAGGTGCCCGTACCGCCGAGCAAGTGAGCGAGCGGCGTTCGAGGAGATGCGGCCATCGCGTCAGGCGGTGCTGGCGCCGTACGGATCGATGGGCGCGGGCAGCGCACGCAGTCGTTCGTGCAGGTCGGTGACGCTGGCGGCCGGTGCGGCCGTGGTGGCCAGAGCGGTATCGAGCTGGGCGAGGCGTCGGCGGGCGGTGGAACGCAGCCGGGCGGGAGGCACGCGGTCGAGGACGTCCAGGGCGCGTTGCGCAGCGTCATCGGGGCGGTCGGTGGCCTCGGCGCGGGCGAGGACCAGGGTCGCCGCCGCCCAGCCGGGGGTGCCGGCGGGTTTCTGCGCGGCGGAGTTCTCTGCCGTGCGGAGGGCCTGTTCGGTGCGGCCGAGGACGAGGTGTGCTTCGGCCTCGTGCAGTGCGTGTTCGGCGTTGTCGAAGCCGAACCGTCCCGGAGCGGAGCCGACGGGGTCGGCCTCCGCTCAGATGACCACTCTCATCGGGCGAACTCTCCTGATCGACACCGTCACCGGGTCAGCCGCCGTCCTCACTCCCCACGACTCTGGCTGGAACGTGCACCAGAAAGGGCCCGACCGTCTCTGGGACCGCGTCGAAGCAGTCATCGACGCCTACGACCAGGCGGGCGGACCCGCAACCGCCACCTTCCGGCTGCGCGTCGGCAGCAGTGAACAGCACCTCACCCACCCGCGGTGCTGCCAGTTCGAATCGCGTCATGAATGAGTGGGCGGTGCTTGTCAGCCGCCGCGACGGGCGCCACCAGCGTCCGGAGCCGAACCAGCGCGCCTGCCGTGGGCGGCGGCGGTGGACAGCGAACCGGCGGCGCGTGACGCTGGCCGGGGTGTGCCGTTACCCACACGTGGACACACGTCAGGCAATGGCATTCGTCACCGTCGCTGGCATGGCTGTGGGTGCAGGGATCGCTGCCGCAGCCCCTGCGGCCGCTGGCGGCGTCGGCAGTGTGCTGTCCCCGGCCTTCGGCACTACGTGCGCCAACCGTGACGGCACCCATGCGCGCGGAAGCACCACACACAGCAGCGGCGCTGGAGGCGGCACCCTCGCCGCCCTGCCCATCGGCAGCCCCTTCACCCAATGCGGTGGCGCCGACGATTTCGTGCTCAAGCTCATCACCAATGCGGAAGCCCGGATGGCTTTCGAGATCGACCCCCAGAACTAAGCTGGGTCTTGATCGGTGACGCTGGGTTGCTGTGCCGAAACACGATCACCCTCGCGACTACGTGCCCATTGACGTCCGGCTTGCTGTGCATCACACCAATCGCGTTGTCCAGCGGCTGAAGTGACCTGCCTCAGCCCGCAATCGTTGTCCGGGCATGAGCACGCGCACAGTACCCACAGCGGTCACGCTCACAATATGGGCAGCGGCAGCGGCAGCGGCACTGGCATCGGCCTCCCCGGCGTCCGCCGGAGGTGTCGGTGACTTCCTATCCCCGGCCTTCGGGACCGACTGTGCCAACCACCACGGCACCCACGCAGCAGGAACGACCACCCACGGAACCGGGGCCGCCAACGGCAACCTCGCCGGACTCCCGGTCGGCAGCCCCCTGAACCAGTGCGGGGGAGCCGACCCGCCCCAAGCCCTCCCTGCTGGGGTGCAGGACCTCACGGGTGGTGGTCTTGTGGGCGTCGGCGGGATCTTCGATGGCCTGCCGGTGCGCAAACTGCCAGTGTTGAGCTGAGCCTGCCGGTTCCCGCCAGGGCCGCTGTCGGCCGCTGTGAAGCGGGACCGGGGCGCTGGCTCAGGAGAGCACTGGGAGTTGGGGCAGTATGCGTTCCGGGCCAGATGTCAAAAGACAGCAGGTTGCGTGAGCTGGGCGGTCATGGGTGCCACAGGAATCGGCACGGGCGGGGTACGTGGTCCGGCCCGGTGGGCGGCGTGGCGCCGCCCACCGGGCGGTGCTGGTTCAGCGGGTGGTGTAGCCGCCGTTGAGGAAGACGGTCTGGCCGTTGGCCCACCAGCCGTCGGTGAGCAGATGCGTCACCCAGGGCACGATGTCCTCGATCTTGGTGAGGTCACCGTTCATCGCGGACGACTTGTGGTAGGCGACGGAGTCGTCGTCCTCGGCGGGGTAGAAGAATGAGGTGTCCATCGGTCCCGGGGCGATGTTGTTGACCGAGATGTTGCGGCCGAACAGTTCCTTCGACAGGGCGCGGGTGAAGTGCTCGACCGGGGCTTTGCTCCCCGCGTAGGTGGAGTACAGGCCGGTGTAAGCGGCCAGCAGCGAGGTGACAATGGTGATGATCTTCCCGCCGTCCTCGATACGGCGGGCGGCCTCGCGCATCACGAAGAACGCGGCCTTGGAGTTGACCGCGAACATCCGGTCGTACTCCTCCTCCGTGATCTCGGTGAGCGGCTTCTTCAGCACCATGCCGGCGGTGTTGATGCTGTGGTCGAGCTTCCCGAACCGGTTCACGACATCGTCGAAGACCCGCTCCACCTCGGAGACCTGGGTCAGATCGCCCTGGATCGCGAACGCCTCACCCGGGCCGGCGTTGATCTCGTTCACGACGGCCTCGGCCTTGGCCCGGGAGGAGTCGCTGTTGTAGTGCACCGCTACCCGGGCGCCCTGCGCTCCGAGGGTGGTGCTGATCAGCCCGCCGAGGTTACGGGACGCGCCGCCGACGAAGGCGACCTTGCCGTTGAGTGTCTTGTCCGGGGTGGTGACCATGTCTGCCTCCTGCGATGTGCTGGGGTGGGACGGCCCGGCCCCGGCGAATACCGAAGGCCAAGCCATATTCACCACACTCGCCGCAGAGGCGCATGTGGATCTTGAACGATCCGATCAGAGGTGGAACAAACCGCTCGCGTCCGTCCTCTCCCACCTCAAAGAGAAGGCGTGCCCCCTCCGCCGACCACCGTTGACGTGCGCCGCTGGAGCGCCTCTCAGCAATGCGCCTTCACCATGAGAGTGCCCAGAGCTTCCCCATGAGGGGCGGACAATACCCGGGCGTCGATGTCGTGAATCCAGCCTGCTTGAGATGGTCGGCCCAGGCCTCGGGCGGGTACTGCCAGCGCGGGATGGTCAGCCCCCGCTCAGGTCCCTCCAGCCACTTGCCCCGCATGGCCTGCGGGCCGTACGCGCTCGGGGACGGCTCGGCCTGAGAGAACGCGAAAACACCGCCCGGGGCCAGACGGGCGGCGATGAGCGGGAGGAGCTGTTCGGGGTCGGTGAACCAGACCGCGCCCCACACCGAGTAGATCGCGTCGTACGTCTCCGTGGTGTCGGTGAGGTAGGCGCACGCCTCGGCGTGGACGAAGTCAAGGTTCGCGACGTCGTGCCACCAGGCACGGGCGCGGGCGATCTGGACGGCGGAGATGTCCACGCCGGTCACCCGGACGCCGCGGCCGGCCAGATACGCGGCCTCCTTGCCCTCGGCCGGCCCGAGGTCCAGGGCACGGCATGGGGAGCCGAGGAGTTCGGCGCTGGGACCGTGGCCGGGGTACTGGGTCCACTCGAACCTGCTGGTGTCCGGCCGGGGCTGGGGGCCGTCGCCGCGGTGCGGCTTGTACGTGTCCCAGTACTCGGCCGGGGTCTGTGGCTCGCGGGGCATACGGCTCCTCGGGAGGACAGCGGGACCAGGAACCGTACCGGCCCGTTCTGCCTCCCGCGGTGATTGCCGTGAAGTCACCCGAGCGGCAGTCGGCCCCGGGAAAGCACAGGCGTTCCCGGGGCCGACGGTGTCCCGGCGTCAGTGGCACTCCGTCCGATCCCGGGCGGCACGGGCCGCACGCAGCGTAGTCGCGCTCCCACAGCTTCCAGTTCATCTCGAAGCCGTTGTCGGCGATCACCTTGGCGGTGCGCTCCACGCTGCCGTCGTACTTGAACGCGATCTCCGGGATGTGCTCCAGAAACCGGCCGCCGAAGAGCCGCTGGCAGAACTCGCGGTAGTTCTTCGTGTCCAGGATGAACACGTGGACCGCCAGATCCACCAGGCGGCCACAGCACAGCTCCAGGTGCTGGCCCCACTTCTCCATCGCGGTGATCAGATACGAGACCGCGGCCCAGAACAGCCGGTCGGCCATCACCTCATCCACCGGGTGATCCCGCATCAGCATCTGGATCTCCCGGTCCCACACCTCGCGCGTCACGAAGTCCCGCGGATCACGGACCTGCGTGCTGATCTCGACTGCTGTCGCCATCGTGTCCTCCCGAAGGCTGCGACGGTCGGTCCGGCCCCGAGCGGGCCGTACGACCACGACACCACCGGGCGGCCCCGGCCGGTGATCAACTTGCAGCGGGCGCACACCATTTGCAGATACTGCACACGGTGTTGATGTGTATACGGAAAGTCACTGCCATGGAACGGGCCCCGGCCCCTGGCGTGGGAGGTGCTGTGCCCATCGACGCCCTCTGGCCCTCGGACAAGGCCCGCGCCCTGGTCACCGCCCACCACACCGGCGGCCTCGTCCGCACGGGGCGCACCGAACGCGGATGGCGGCAAGAAGACCTCGGCACCCGCCTGGGGTGCTCGACCTCCACCATCTCCCGCCTGGAATCCCGGCGCCTGCCCTCCGACCTGCGGCTGCTGCGACGCGCCGCCGAAGAGGTGGGCGTCCCGACGGATGTTCTGGCGGCGTCGCTCTCCTTCGGCGGCTGACCGACCACTACGGTTGCCTTCGATGGTCCACGAGTGGAGGAGGACCCGATGCGCCGCCGCCCCCTGCTCGCCACCGCCACACTCGCGGCCCCGCGCAGCTCCTGCTCGGCGTCGATGCCGCGCGGGCAGGCGTCCCCGACCCCGGCGGCTCCCTGGCCCCGCTCGACCAGCGCCTGGCCCGCGCCCGCGGACTGTTCGACGCCGGCCAGCACGCCCGGCTGCTGGACGCCATGCCCGGCCTGCTGGGCGACGCACACGTAGCGGCCCGCTCCCGCCAGGAGATGGACCTGGCCCGCCTGTCCACCGGCTACAGCCTGCTCTCCCAGGTCCTCAGCAAGATCGGCAGCTACGAGCGGGCCAACCGGGCCGCCGACCGCGCCATCGTCTACGCCGACCTGTCCGGCTCCTCACTCGCCGCCGCAGCCGCCGCCCGCGAGATGAGCATCGTCCTGCGCCACCAGGACCAGCCCGCCAAAGCCCAACGCCTCATCCTGAAGGCCGCGGCCCAGGTCGAAGCCACCAGCCTCACGACCGGCGCGCAGACCTCCGCGTACGCGCAGATGCTGTGCACCCAGGCGTACTGCGCGGCCCGCGCGGGCGATCGGACCCAGGCCCTGGCCACCATCGGCGAAGCCCAGCGCGCCGCCCGCTTCTTGCCCGAGCAGGCCCCGCGCGAGCGCGTGTTCCCGCTCACCCCGGCGGCCGCGTCGCCCTGTATGCCGTCGGCGTCCTCTGGGCCCTCGGCGACGCCGGCGCCGCCCTGGAAGCCGGTTCGAACCTGCGGGAACAGCAGTTCCCTACGCCTGAGCGCAAGGCGCGGATGCACACCGACCTGGCGCGCGCCTGGTGGCAGATGTCCGAGCCCGAGCCGGCCGCCGACGCGCTGCTGCACGCCGTACGGGCCTTGCGCGGCGAAGTCCACGACCGGCCCGCCATCCGCCAGATCGTCACCGACCTGGCCCAGCGCCACCCACGCACAACCGGAGTCCGTGAGCTGACGGCCGCCGTCACCCCTTCGCCATGAGGCGTCGGGCCGAACAGGCGGGCTCCCGCTTCCGGTCAGCGGAATCGGCGTAGGCTCCGGCGACCTATGCGCGGGCCAACAGCATCATCAGCCGCCCGTCTCTGCCCTCCAGATCCCTGATCGGCGCGCTCGATCAGAAGAACCGCGGCCTCAAGGTGATGAACGAGGGCGCGGACGAGGTGAACCACGGAATCTCTGGAATGATTCAGGGGCTCGATGAGGCCAACCGTGGCATGCGACAGTTGAATCAGGGCATTGCCGACGCCAATCGCGGCATGGACCAGGCCAACCGTGGTGTCACGGGTATGAACAAGGCCGTCGACAGCATCAACGATGCCATCAAGACGCCACTTCGCAAGGACGGCAGCAGCCCGTTCAAGGACCTGGACCTCTCCGATATCGCGGACTACGTCCGCGGCCACCCCAAGGTCGAGGACAGCAAGGCGAAGCAGGCGCTCACCTCGCTGTTGCTGAACCTCGTGCCGGGCCTCGGTGACGCCAAGGGGGTTGTGGAAGCGATCGCCGGCACGGACATCATCACTGGCGAGAAGCTCTCCACCGCCGACCGCATCCTCGGGGCCACCATCGTCGCCCGCTGGATCAAGGGCGGCCGCCAGGCTTTCAATGCCAAAGATCTGCTCAAGGCCATCGAGAACGAGAAGGAGTTCAGTCGAGTCGGCAATGTGCGCTGGGGACCCGGCGGGGGCGGTACAACCTTGCTTGGCGACCCCTATAAGACGCCGGTGACGACGGAGCTGCCGAAGCTGATCAATCCCGGCGGGGGGGGGAAGGTCAACTGTCGGGGATGTGTGATATCCGTGGAGAATCTCCTGGACGGGACTCCGGCCTCTGCGCTGCCTGATCTTCCCCGCGGGTCGCTCGAATCCGTAGCGAAGTACTTCCCCGGAAAGAAGTTCAAGGCCCAGTCGTTCTCTTGGATCGTAAATGAGATCAAGGAGGCCGGCGACGGCGCCCGCGGTATGGTGTCCGGCAACAAGGGGAAAACGGGGCACGTGTTCAATGTCGTGAACAGGAACGGGGAAGTGGTATTCCCTGACGGGCAGAATGGTCACGCGGGGCATGCCGCCAAGTGGGACAAGTACTACTTCATGAGGACGCATTGATGATGACCCACGCTGAAGCAGTCCACATTGCGGAGGAGCAACTGGCCCGTGAAGCAGGGCCATACGATCCGCCCATGGCGATCGACTCCAGCAGTATCGAGGAACGGGAGGGGATGCTCATCGTCCCCTTCAACTCCATTGAGTACCTGGAAACAGGCGACCCGATGAAGATGCTGCTGGACTGCTTTCCTACCATCGTAGACCTCTCTACGGGCGAAGCCCGGATGGGAACCCTGGCTGACCTTTCCCTGTTCGGGGACTGATCGAAAACGTTGGGGCACCGACGTCGTTGGCGGTGCCCCAACCGGTCCTGACCTACTCTCGAGGTGCCAGGCTTGCGGCTACCCTGTGCAGGTCGCTGGTTATGCGCCGGGCACCGCGCGGGAGACAAGGGCACACCCGTGAGAAAAACGTTCGCTCTTAACATCGACCCCACGTCGCCGATGCCGGCGGGACGGAGCTGCACTTCCAGGCGGAGGTGTTCGGCGACGACTTCCTGGACGCCGACCAGATACTCCGCGACGTCCAGCAGGCGAGCGGGGTGGATCCCGACGACTGGCGCAGGTTGACGCCGATAAGCTGCGCGGGATTTCCCGGGCGCTGCGTGTCTTTCTCTCTCAGCTCATGCTGCCGGAGTCCGCTGCGTTGGTCACCCGTCTCGATGTCGTCAAGGACGGCGAGGTGCCGGAGTCGTTCCACGACGCCGAGGCGGCCGCGGCCTACACGGAGCATCACCTGGGCGCCCGGGTGGTGGACGCGTTGCGGCTGCCGGACCGTGTGCGCTGGAGCTACTGGAGTGGACCATCGAGCTGTACAGCGGTGGCCAGCGCCCTCCTACGTCGTCTGGAGGCTCTGCGCCAGCATCGCAGCCTCCTGGGAGGCGTGGGACGGGAGTCTCGCCCTCCGAGGCGTCGACCCGCGCACGTGGCCGCTGAGACGCCTACGGCAGGCGAGCAAAAAAGAACCGCAAAAGACTGGAACTCCTTCTGGGGCTATGTGAGCGTACAACACCCCCGGGAAGACAGGGCTCGTCGGCAGCCCACCGGGCGACATGTGAGGAGTCCGTTCTGTCGACTCGTGCTCTCCGGTCTGTTCGGATGGCTGCCTCCGCAGTGGGGTAGCTCGATGGTCGGGTGTCCGAGGCGGTACTGGGAAATTGGACGTGCGCCGGGATAGTGGCAGACGAGGACGTGTCTCAGGGTGGAAGAGCGCAACATGGCCGACGATGCCCGGTTAGCCAGACCGGCGGTCGTCGCGACCATTGAGGAGTCCGCAGCGGGCCGATTTGGCGGTGGAACAGCGGGCGCGGTGGGACAGGGCTGTGCGCATCTGGTTGCGGTGCCCGTCGCGCCCTGACGGAAGTGCGGGGTGAGGCGTGAGGCGTGTATGTCTCGTGCTCGGCTCCGGATTGGTCCGCCAACCTGCACGGCCGTGCCTTTTCGATGGCATCTTGGAGGAAGGAATACTTGTGGATCGTCCCCCTGGGCTGGAACTTGCTGAGGTCCTGGCCGAAATTCATATGAGCCCGTCGGCGTTCTATCGCCTGCGTGCTCGCGGCCACGCCTCGCGCATGATCAAGCTGCCGAATGGTGAGCTTCGCTGCCGCCGCGTCGACCTGGATGCCTGGTGGCGTCAATGTGAGAAGGAAACCCCGCATTGGCGATGAGTTACCACGTCCGCTTTTGGGACATCCGGGAGCGGCCGGACCGGCGGAAGCCGTTCGAAGTCCGCTGGACGGTCAGCGGGCGCGAGTGGTCCGAATCGTTCATGACCAAGGGGCTTGCCGAGAGCCGGCGGGCCAAGTTGATGACGGCGGCGCGCGACGGCGAACCGTTCGACGTACGGCTGGGTTTGCCGACCTCGGAGATCCGTGCGCTGAAGCAGCGGACCACGTGGTACTCCCTGGCCCGCGAGTACATCGACCAGCGATGGGACCGGACACCGGGTAATACGCGCCGCACGCTGGCTGACGCCATGGCCATCACCCCTGCTTGGCGGAAGAGGGTGACGTTTACCGGGAGCCGCGGGTGCTGCGACGGACTCTGTATTCCTGGGCGTGCAACAAGAACGCCTGGGGCACGGAGCCACGTGAGGAGTGGCAGTCGGCGCGCAACTGGCTGCAGCGGTACACCCTGCCGGTCAGTGAGCTGGAGGACCCGGACGTCCTGCGGCGCGGGCTGGACGCGCTGTGCAGCAAGCTCGACGGAAATCCGGCCGCCGCGAAGACCGTGAAGCGCAAAAAGGCAGCGATCAACGAGGTGTTAGGTGTCCCGGTCGAGCGCGGCTACTTCGCTCACAACCCGCTCGTGGGCCTGCGGTGGGTGGCACCGGCCGTCGCCGACGAAGTGGATCCCGACGGCGTGCCCAATCCGGCGCAGGTGGCCAGGCTGCTGACAGCGGTTGCCGCACAGCCGGGGCGGGGCCCTCATCTGTACGGATTCTTCGGTTGCGTGTACTACGCCACCATGCGGCCGGCCGAGGTGATCCACCTCAGAGAATCGCAGTGCCGCCCCTTTCCGTGCGTCTAGAAGAACCCCAGCTTCTTCGGCGAATACGACACCAACAGGTTCTTCGTCTGCTGGTAGTGATCCAGCATCATCTTGTGGGTCTCGCGGCCGATGCCGGATTGTTTGTAGCCGCCGAAGGCGGCGTGGGCTGGGTAGGTGTGGTAGCAGTTGGTCCAGACGCGGCCGGCCTGGATGGTGCGGCCGGCGCGGTAGGCGGTGTTGGTGTCGCGGGTCCAGACGCCGGCGCCGAGGCCGTAGAGGGTGTCGTTGGCGAGGGTCATCGCGTGGTCGAAGTCGGTGAAGGGGGCCACGGCGACGACCGGGCCGAAGATCTCCTCCTGGAAGACGCGCATGTCGTTGGTGCCCTCGAAGATCGTGGGGCGGACGTAGTAGCCCCCTTCGAGTTCGCCGCCGAGTTCGGCGCGGGTGCCGCCGGTGAGGATGCGGGCGCCCTCCTTCTGGCCGATGTCGAGGTAGGAGAGGATCTTTTCGAGCTGGTCGTTGGAGGCCTGGGCGCCGACCATCGTGTCGGTGTCGAGGGGGTGGCCCTGGACGATGTGTTCGGTGCGGGCGACGCCGGCGGCCAGGAAGTCCTGGTAGTGGCCCTGTTGGATGAGGGCGCGGGAGGGGCAGGTGCAGACCTCGCCCTGGTTGAGGGCGAACATGGTGAAGCCTTCGAGAGCCTTGTCGTAGAAGTCGTCGTCGGCGGCGGAGACGTCGTCGAAGAAGAGGTTGGGGCTCTTGCCGCCCAGTTCGAGGGTGACCGGCTTCAGGTTCTCGGAGGCGTACTGCATGATCAGCCGGCCGGTCGTGGTCTCGCCGGTGAAGGAGATCTTCGCGACGCGCGGGCTGGAGGCGAGCGGCTTGCCGGCCTCCGCGCCGAAGCCGTTGACGATGTTGACGACGCCGGGCGGCAGCAGGTCGGCGACCAGGCTCATCCAGTAGTGGATGGACGCGGGGGTCTGTTCGGCGGGCTTGAGGACGGCGGTGTTGCCTGCGGCGAGGGCGGGGGCCAGCTTCCAGGCGGCCATGACGAGGGGGAAGTTCCAGGGGATGATCTGGGCGACGACGCCGAGCGGTTCGTGGAAGTGGTACGCCACGGTGTCGTCGTCGAGCTGGGAGAGGGTGCCCTCCTGGGCGCGGATGGCGCCGGCGAAGTAGCGGAAGTGGTCGATGGCGAGGGGGAGGTCGGCGGCGAGGCACTCGCGGATGGGCTTGCCGTTCTCCCACGTCTCGGCGACCGCGAGGGACTGGAGATTGTCCTCCATGCGGTCGGCGATCCGGTTGAGGACCTGGGCGCGTTCGGCCGGGGAGGTACGGCCCCAGGCGGGCGCGGCGGCATGGGCGGCGTCGAGGGCGCGTTCCACGTCCTCGGCCGTGCCGCGGGCGATCTCGGTGAACGGTCGGCCGGTGATCGGGGTCGGGTTCTCGAAGTACTGGCCCTTCACCGGCGGCACGTACTCGCCGCCGATCCAGTGGTCGTACCGGCTCCGGTAGGACATCACGGCGTCGGCGGCACCAGGGTTCGCGTAACGGGCCATGAGGGCTCCCCATCGCTGTCGGGTCGGTCGCGCCCCACTCCCGCGCGGGGCGCCGCTGCGCAGGCTAAGAGGGAGGACGTTGCGGGGACGTTGCGGGGACGCTGCGAGGATGAGGTGGGGAGGTCGCGAGCGCGGGCGGGCGGGGGACCGGCGAGCGAGCGGACGGGCGAGAGGATGGGCGAGCGGACGGTTGGGCCGGCGGGGGGATTGGGTTTGTTGGTTGACGTGGGGGTCCCTGAGGTACAGGTCTCTGAGACGGGCCTCTGAGATGAGGGCTCTGGGATCGGCCTCTGAGACGGGCCCCTGAGGTGGAGGCCCAGGCCCCCAAGGCCGATGACTCCGCGGTGAGGTCGACTTTTCAGTCGAGCCCCCTCTTCAGTCATGCCCCCCCTCGAACCGCAGCCTCCGTAGCCGAGGGCCCCGCCGCATACGTCCCTCCGTGCTCGGTGGCAGCCAGAGCCCCGGGAACCGAGTACGCCGTGCGAAGTCGCGTCGCGGTGGAGGTTGTCACGGTGTCTCCGGGGAGCGCGGTGGCCTCCAGTGCCTCCCAGACTTCCAGGTCGTGTTCGCCCCAGGGGGTGTCGGCCCACAGGCGTAGCGTTTCCGGGTCGTGGTGGGTGAGGACGGATCGTCGTAGCCGGTCTTCGAGGAGGGAGCGGAGGCGGCGTACGCCGGGGGCTTCGGAACGGGGGAGGAGGGGGCCGCGGTAGCCGCGGAGTGCTGCCGCCAGGTCGCCTGCCGTCAGGTCTGCCTCTACTGAGCCCAGGTCTGTCGGCACGCTCCGGGTCAGGCGGTACGGGCGCGAGTCGAGCAGCGGGCCCACGATGTGCCGTAACCGGGACATTTCCGCCCGGAGTGTCACCGGCCGGACGTCGCGTTCGCCGTAGAGGAGCGTGGCCAGTTGGTCGCCCGTCAGGCCTTCCGGGTGCCGGGCCAGCAGGAGGACGATTTCGCTGTGCCGGCGGCCGAGCCGCAGTGTCCGGCCGTCCGTGACCAGGAGGGCTTCGTCCCGGGCGAGGACGGTCAGGTGCGCGGCGGGCGCGGTGTGTGACGCGTACGAGGCCAGGTGCGCCTCGGCGGCACGGGCGGTGGCCTGGACGAGGGCCAGGCTGTGCGGGCTGGCGAGGTGGTCGCCGCCGGTGATGTCGACGGCTCCCAGCAGTCGGCCCGTCCGCAGATCGTGCAGGGGAGCTGCCGCGCAGGTCCATTGCTGTACGCGTTTGTTGTAGTGCTCGGTCGCGAAGATCTGTACGGCGTGGTCGGCGGCCAGCGCGGTGCCGGGGGCGTTCGTACCGGCGTGCCGTTCGTCCCAGCGCGCGCCGGGCACGAAGTTCATGCGTTCCGCGTGCCGGCGGACCTCCGGGTGGCCTTCGACCCAGAGCATCCGGCCCTGCGGGTCGCAGACGGCGAGGACGTGGGCGCCGTCGTGGGCGATGGTGCCCAGCAGGTCGCGGAAGACCGGCATGGCGCGGGCCAGTGGGTGGCCGTCCCGGTAGGCGCGCAGCTCGGGCTCGTCGAGGTCGATCGGCGCCGGTCCGTCGAGCGTGGCCCGCGCGGACGCCGACCGGCGCCAGGAGTCGGCCACCACCCGGCGTACGGGGTGCTCCACTGCCCCGCCGGCCAGGAACACCTCGTGGGCGCGCCGCACCGTACGGGTGCGCTCCACAGGGTCGGCTCCCGTCTCCATCGCCAGCCAAGGGTTGCCCACGCGTCACCTCTCCGATGTGGCTCCTGCCCCCGTCCCGTACGCCGATGGTGCTCGTACGGGGCGGGGCAGTAAACCCCGGGGCGAGGGGTGGTCGGAGGCGGGTGCGTCCGTGTGGTCAGGTACGTGCTGCGCGCTGCTCCGGCAGCAGGTCCGCCGTGGCCCGCCAATGCCCTTTCGGGAGGCCCACCAGCTCGTACAGCCGGCGTACGGGGGAGCGGCGGGGCAGGAGGACCGCCCCCGCCACGGCGGCGAAGCCCGCGAGGCCGACGGGGTAGCCGAGGAAGCGGACCAGCGTGCTCGCCAGGACGGCGCCGAGCAGCGGCAGCCCGTACAGCCCCGCTCCCGCGATGGCCACGGCGAGGAAGCGCGGGACTTTCCGGTCCCGGGCGCCACCCGGCAGAAGCCAGCCCTCGGCCAGCCAGCCGATCTCGGCGAGCAGCATGGTGCCGATGACGGCGGCGCCCAGGAACAGCAGCGTGAGGAAGGTACCGGAGGTCAGGAAGCGCAGGACGTTGTTGACCACGCTGTCCTCGGGCCAGGCGCGCAGGGCGGCGCCGTCCGTGGTCAGGAAGCGGCGGTAGCCGAGGCCGTCCCAGCCGTGCACGAGGGTGCCGAAGAGCAGGAAGTGGCCGCAGACGCAGTTCAGGTACGCCCAGTAGCCCGCGCCGACCAGGCACAGGGCCTGTGCGAGCAGGAAGCCGAGGAGGGTGGCGGTCACGACGCCGCCCGCGTACAGGAGGGGGAAGCCCGCCCAGACGCCGCGGTGGCCGTCCGCGATGTGCATCGTCGACCAGGAGGGGTTCTGCCACATCAGGAACAGCCCGGTCGGTACGAGCAGCACCGCCGCGTACAGGAGCGTCAGGCACAGGTACGGGTTCGCGGCGCGGCTGACGAGACGCGGGGCGAGCAGCTTGGGCAGCCCGCTGCGGTCGGCGGCGCGGCGTTCGAGGAAGTGCAATTGCCGGGCGGCGGCGAGCGCGAACGTCGAGCCGATGGCGTACGCCCAGAACAGCGCGGCCGGCAGCCCGATCATGCCGTCCCCGCTCCCGGCCCGGCATCGAGCGTCAGCCCGTCGGCGACGATCAGGTCGGAGGTGACCAGCGCCTGCTCGGCGTCCACGTCGGTCATGAAGACGAAGGGCGGCACGACGGGCGGCACCGGAAGGGTGTCGGGGGTGAAGGTCAGGCAGATCAGCCCTTCCAGGCAGCCGCTGAATTTGGTGAGGTAGAGCGTCACATTGCCGCTCAGGTCCAAGTTGCGTGCACCGAGGCGCAGTTGTGGGCCTCCGGCGTCGCGGGTGATGAGCCGGTAGTCGGTGAGCGAGGCGGCCTTCATCCGCAGGACCATCGCCTTGACCGGTCCGTCGGCCGTCTGCACCTCGGTGACGCCGGCCAGTGTGAAGCCCTTCGGTGCGAACATGGTCGTGGTCACCGTCGGCGGGGTGCGCGGCGCGGGGATGCCGGCCGCGTGCGCGGGCTCGGCGGGCGTACCGATGACCGCGGTCAGGACGACCGGGAGGGCTATGGCGAGTGCCTTCCTCCGGCCGCCGTCGGCTTCGCCGGAGGTGCCGTCCGAGGCGGCGTCCTGCGCGTTGCCTTCACTGGAGGCACCGTCTGAGCGGCCGGTGGCCCGGGTGCCGTCCGGGGCTGTCCGGCGCGTGCCGTCCGGCTCCCTCTCATCCGTACGGCCCGGTTCGGCTCGGTGGATGCCGTACGGTCCGGCCTCACCCGTACCGCCCCCGTTCGACGCCCCGCCGCCCGCGTCCCCGGAGCCCCCGCCCTCCTTGTCCTCCCTGTCCTCCCTGTCCTCCTCGTCCTCCTCCCGGCTCTCCTCCCGCACCGGCGTCCACCCGAAGCCCATCGCACTGCCCGCGATCCCCAGCCCCATTCCCACCAGGAACCCGCCCAGGTTGGTCGCCGCGAAGGACAGGACGGACAGGATGAGCGCGTGCAGGCTCACGTAGTGGTGTGCGGCCGGGCGCAGCCACAGGAACAGCCCGGCCACGATCAGCGCCAGCCCGATGCCGAGCGCGGCCAGCCCGCCCAGGCCGAGGCTGATCAGCACGGTCAGCGGCGACAGCGGTACGAGCAACAGTTCCGCGCCGCCCAGGATGAGCAGCAGACCGGCCCAGAACGGCCGGGTCCGCCGCCAGCCGCGGAACGCCGCCCGCCGCTCGGGCCAGGGGAGCCCGGCGGCCGGGCGCCGGGTGGTCAGAAGCACTTCTTGCCGCCCAGGCTCACGTCCAGCCGCAGCCCCTTGAGGCGGAAGTTGCCGCCGGTGGCGGACCAGGCGTGCGACCTGACCCCGGCGACCTCGATGTCCCCGGCCTGGAGACCGAACTTGCCCTTCTCGCCCTGGACGCCGGGCACCTGGTCGAGGGTGGAGGCGTCCCGGCCGATCTGTGCCGTACCGAACCGGGCGTCGCCCACCAAATCCTCGCCGTCGATGACGAGGCTGTCGGCGGTGACCTGCCCGGCGGCGCCGCCCGCGGTCAGCTTGAACACCACGGTGCCCAGCGGCGTCTTGACCTCGGCCGCCTGGCAGATGTCGCTCAGTACGGCCCTGCCCAGGCCGAGCAGCGCGACGGGGTGCCCCTTGCCGCCCACGTCGCGGTCGGTGTGCACGTACGAGGCCAGCCCCTGACTGGTCAGCTTGCCCGACGAGACCTGGAAGTTGGTGCCCGACACGGCGAACGACGCGGCGAGCGCACCCTCGGCCATGACCGAGGCCATCGCGCCGACCGCGAGCACCGCGGGAATCGCCGTCACCGCGGTCTTCTTCCAGGAAGTACGTCCCTGCGGCAACGGCCGCTTTCTCTTGCTCACTGCTTCCTCCCCGGGGCAGCGATGGAACGGCTGCCGGCGCAGCCGTGGACACGTGCGAGCGCGCGAGGGAAGTGCCTGATGGAGCTGCCACGGGGCGAAGCCGCAGGTGGCGTACCTCTGCCATACTGCGGAAAATCCGCGGCAGTTGGAGACTAGGGCTCGAATTGAATAATAGTCAACAGCGCGGGACCGGTGCCCCACGGGTCGCCCGGGCCACCGAGCGTTCGCAGGTACGCCGTGCCGAACTGATCGCCACCGGAAGGAGACTGTTCGCCGACACCTCCTACGACGCCCTGTCCATGGATGACATCGCCCGTCAGGCCGGTGTCGCGAAAGGTCTGATCTACTACTACTTCAAGAGCAAGCGCGGCTACTACCTCGCGATCATCGAGGACGCCGTCGCCGAACTGGTCCGGCGCGCCGCGAGTACCCACGACCTGCCGCCCGTGGAGCGGGTCCGGCACACGATCGACGGCTACCTGCGCTACGCCCAGCACCATCAGGCGGCCTACCGCGCCATCGTCACGGGCGGCGTCGGCTTCGACGCGCAGGTGCTCGCGATCCGGGCGGAGGTCCGCGAGCGGCTGCTCCAGACGATCTCGCACGCCGCCTGGGGCCGCGAGGAGATACCCGCACTGGCCCGTACGGCCCTGGTCGGCTGGCTCTCCAGCGTCGAGGGCGTCACCCTCGAATGGATCGCGCGGCAGGAGCTGGACCGGGAGACGGTCGGCTCGCTGCTCGTCCGGGGACTGGGGGACACCCTGCGGCTGATCGAGGAATTCGAGCCCGCCTGCCCGGCGCCCACCCGGCCGCCCGTCCCCTGACCCGCGGAAAGCCCGGACTCGGGTCCGGACTCGGACCCGGCCCGGCACCACGGGCGCGGGCCAAGCCACGCCGCAGGGCAAGAGGCCACGGGCCTGCCACAGGGCGGTCTGCCGCGGGGCGGAAGTTCACGGAACGCCGCAGGGCGGGAGGCCGGCCCCCGCCCTCCGACACGCCTGCCGAAACAGCTACTTGATGGCCTTGATCAGCTCACCATTGGACGTGTCACCGCCCAGCTCCCAGAAGAACGTGCCGCCCAGTCCCTGCTGGTTCTTGTACGCCATCTTGGTGCCGATGGTCTCCGGGGTGTCGTAGCTCCACCACTGGCTGCCGCACTTGGCGTACGCCGTGCCGCCGACCTTGCCGGTCGCCGGGCAGCGGGTCTTGAGGAGCTTGTAGTCCTCGATGCCGGCCTCGTACTTGCCCGGTGCCGCGCCGGTCGCCGTACCGCCCGGTGCGGCCTGCGTCACGCCCTGCCAGCCGCGCCCGTAGAAGCCGAGGCCCAGCAGGAGCTTGTTGGCCGGGACGCCCAGGTCCTTGAGTTTCTTGATGGTGTCGGTGGTGTTGAACCCGGCCTTCGGGATGCCGTTGTACGAGGTCAGCGGCGAGTGCGGGGCCGTCGGACCCTTGGCGTCCCAGGCGCCGAAGTAGTCGTACGTCATCGGGTTGTACCAGTCGAGGTACGGCGCGGCGCCCTTGTAGTCGGCGGCGTCCAGCTTGCCGCCGGGCGAGGCGTCGGCGCTGATGGCCGCCGTCACCAGCTTGCCGCCGAACTTCGAGCGCAGCGCCCTGGCGAGGTGGGTGAACGCTTCCCGGCCGCTGGTGTCGCAGGTCAGACCACAGGCGTTCGGGTACTCCCAGTCGATGTCGATGCCGTCGAAGACGTCGGCCCAGCGCTTGTCCTGGACGAGGTCCAGGCAGGACTGGGCGAACGCGTTCGGGTTCTTGGCGGCCTCGGCGAAGCCGCCGGACCAGGTCCAGCCGCCGAAGGACCAGATCACCTTGAGGTTCGGGTGCAGCTTCTTGAGCTTGCGCAGTTGGTTGAAGTTGCCGCGCAGGGCGCCCGCGTCCCAGGTGTCGGCCTTGCCGTCGACGCTCTGGTCCGCGGTGTAGGCCTTGTCGTAGTCGGCGTACGCGTCGCCGATGGCGCACTTGCCGCCCTGGACGTTGCCGAAGGCGTAGTTGATGTGGGTCAGTTTGTCGGCGGACCCGGACGTCTGGATGTTCTTGACGTGGTAATTGCGGTCGTAGACGCCCCAGTTGGTGAAGTAGCCGACCACCTTGCCGCCGGCGGCCTGGGTGGTGGCCGGCGCGGTCGCGGGGGCGGCGGCGGGGGCGCTGCCGGTGGGGTCGGCGGCGGCCGTGCCGGCGAACAGGGGGCCGGCCAGGGCGGCCGTGCACAGGGTGGCGGTGGCGGCGGTCAGCCGGCGCGGTGCCCGCGTGCGGATCGGTCTGGGCATGTCGTCTCCTCGGAGGGGGCGAGGGCGGTGCGGGACGGACACGCGTTCCGGATTGGCATGGACGCGTTGAGTGTTGCGGGAGAACGTAGAAGGACTAGACCAGTGTGGTCAATGGTTTGGACCAATTTCGCGGAGCGTACAGCGTCCGTCGGCCGGGGCGTGTGACGCGGCGAGCCGGGTGGCGGGCCAGGTGGGGGCACGTACGGAGCGTCTGGCAGGGCGGCCGACGGCCGGGCGTGGGATCGCACGAGGGCGGCGCGAGGGCCGGTCGCGAGAGATCCGGGGGCGGGCGCGGGGGCCGGCGTACCGCTCGTACGGAACGGTGGACGCGGCCGGACGGCGCTCGGCCCGGCATCCGTGCTGACGAAGTCCCGGCCGCCCCGTACAAGATCTCGATCAACCAGTGACGTGACGCTGCTGATCGGGCATACTCACAGCGCCACAGCTACAGGTCACCGCCCTCCGAGACCCGGTGGGGGAACATCTGATGAGCACTGTGCGAACAACCGGCGGCGCCGCCTCACCCTCGCGGGCGCCGTCGCAGCGCCCGACAGGGAGGAGAGCGCCGCCATGACCCAGTACGGCCCCCGGCCGGTGGACCGCAGGCTGCCGACGGAGGAAGCCCGCGATCTGCTGACATTGGTGCGGGACCTCGTCGAGCGCGAGATCGCGCCGGTCGCGGCCGAACAGGAGGAGGCGGGGCGGTTCCCCCGGCAGACCTTCGCCCTGCTCTCCGAGTCCGGACTGCTCTCCCTCCCGTACTCGCAGGAGTTCGGCGGCGGGGAGCAGCCCTACGAGGTGTACCTCCAGGTCCTGGAGGAGCTGGCCGCCGCACGGCTGACCGTGGGCCTCGGCGTCAGCGTGCACACCCTCGCCTGCCACGCGCTCGCCGCGTTCGGCACGAAGGAACAGCGCGCCACCCACCTGCCCGCCATGCTCGGCGGCGGCCTGCTCGGCGCCTACTGCCTCTCCGAGCCCGCGTCCGGCTCCGACGCCGCCTCCCTGACCACCCGGGCGGTACGCGACGGGGACACCTGGACCCTGGACGGCACCAAGGCGTGGATCACCCACGGCGGCGTCGCCGACTTCTACACCGTGCTGGCGCGGACCGGCGACCAGGGCGCCCACGGCATCACGGCCTTCCTGGTGCCCGGTGACGCGGAGGGGCTGACCGCCGCCGCGCCCGAGCGCAAGATGGGCATGAAGGGCTCGCCCACGGCCCAGCTCCACTTCGACGGCGTACGGATCCCCGACGCCCGCCGCATCGGGGACGAGGGCCAGGGCTTCGCCATCGCCCTGTCCGCCCTGGACTCCGGCCGCCTCGGCATCGCCGCCTGCGCGATCGGCATCGCCCAGGCCGCCCTGGACGAGGCGCTGGCGTACACCGCCTCCCGGCAGCAGTTCGGCCGCCCGATCGTCGACTTCCAGGGCCTGCGCTTCATGATCGCCGACATGGCCACCCAGATCGAGGCCGGCCGCTCGCTCTACCTGTCCGCCGCCCGCCGCAAGGACGCCGGACTGCCGTTCGCCAAGGAAGCGGCGATGGCGAAACTGTTCTGCACCGATGCCGCGATGCGCGTCACGACGGACGCCGTCCAGCTCCTCGGCGGCTATGGCTACACGCTCGACTTCCCGGCCGAGCGCTACATGCGCGAGGCCAAGGTGCTCCAGATCGTCGAGGGCACCAACCAGATCCAGCGCATGGTCGTCGCGCGGCATCTGGCGGGGCCCGAGTCCCGCTGACGGGCGGGGCGCCGGGGGAGTACGGCGATTCCGTACGAAGACGGCGGTCGGGCGGGGAAGCCGTCTGCCGTCCGGAGCGCCGGGGCCGCGACACCGGCCTCCGGCCCGACGGACTCCACCGGCCCGGCAGCGCTCTCACCCGCCCATCGGCCGCATCTCCTTCATGCCCGTGGCCGTGCCGATCGCCACCACCGGTTCCGGGGATTCGCGCAGCATGCGGCGGGCCACGGAGACCGCCACGGCGGAGGACGCCTCCAAAAGGACACCCTGTTCGGCGAGGCGGCGCTGTTCGGCCACGAACTCCTTCTCCGCCACCGCGACGGCCGTGCCGCCGGACCGCCACAGTGCGTCCAGCCCCTGCCAGCACGGGCGTTCCTCACCGAGCGAGAAGGCGGCGGTGGGGTGGCTCTCCACGCGCGTACGCTCCTGGGCCGCGCGGTCGGCGTGGCGCAGGGCGGCGGTGAAGGGCGCCGAGCCGGCGGGCTCGGCGGCCACCAGGCGGGGCGCCGCGGACACCAGACCGGCCGCGGCCAGCTCGCGGAAGCCGCGCTCGATCCCGGACAGCAGGTCCGCCCGGCTGGTCGGGACGACCACCGCGCCGATCCGCCGCCCGGCGAAGTCGCGCGCCAGCTCGTACGCCACCGACTTGTAGCCCTCGTCGGCGTACGGATTGCCGCCGGGGGAGGGCGCGGAGAAGCTGGTGAGCGGATACCAGCCGTGCTCCTCGACGGCCCGCGCCATCGCGGCGTTACGGGCCGTGAAACCGCCCTCGCACCGGATCTGCTCGGCGCCCAGCAGGTCGATCTGCGCGGCCAGCGCGGGCGGCACGCCCTCGTCGGTGAAGACCACGCACCGCAGTCCGGCCCGGCCCGCGTAGGCGGCCGCCGCCGCGCCCGCGTTGCCGGACGAGGCGGCGGCCACCGTGTCGGCGCCGGTCTCCAGCGCGGCGGCGACGCCCACCGCCATCGCCCGGTCCTTGTGCGAGCCGGTCGGGTTGCCGCCCTCGTACTTGACCCACAACTCGCTGCCGCACTCCGGCGCGAGCCCGTCGCCGAGCGCGGCCGGGTCGGTACGCAGCCGTATGTTCGGCGTGTCGCCCTCGCCGAGCGTCACCGGCGGGCCGCTGACCGGCAGGGTCTCCGGCCAGCCCCACGGTCCGCCCGGGTACGAGGACAGTTCCAGGCCCGCCAGGTCGGCCAGGGGCGGCATCGCGTTGACCCCGATGCCCTCCGCCGCGCACCGGGGGCAGCCGGTGAGACCTCGCACCTCCAGGCCGCAGCGCAGACAGTGCAGGCTGCTCGGGCCCTGCGCGGAGCTGGCCGTCGTCATGGTGTCCCCTTCGATCCGTCACCGCTGCGGCGCCGGTGTCCGCGATGGCCTTCGTCCTCCACTGTACGGTGGCCCGTTCGCCGTACAGGGCAGCCGGGGTTCCGTGTCCGTGCCCACCGGCGGCCGGTGGGTGGGCGGAGCCGTGGCGTGATGCGTTCCCCGTCCCGGCTCGGGTACCGCCATGGCCCCGCGCCTACTCCTGACGTACCGTCAATTACCGCCGCGGAAACGGCCGTCGACGAGGCGGCGGCGCGCGCCCCGTGGCCACCGGCCCGCGCCCGCCCGCGCGTCCAGGAGGTGTCCCGTGCCCGACCGTCCGATCGCGCTCGACGAATACCCGATCCACCAGGTGCCGCTGTCCATGCGGCACGTCGCCACCGGCGACCGCAACGCGTACGACCGCTGCATCTTCCACGTCCTGGACCACTCCGGCCGCGCGCTGCTCGTCGCCGGCCTCGGTGTCTACCCCAACACCGGTGTCATTGACGCCTACGCCACCCTGCGGCTCGGCGGCCGTCTGCACGCCGTACGCGCCTCCGACGCGCTCACCGACGACCGCCTCGCGCTCGCCGTCGGCCCGTTGACGATCACCGTCGACCGGCCTCTCGAACGGCTCCGGCTGCGGTGCGCCGCCGACCCGGCCGACCCCGGCGGCCTCTCCTGCGACCTCGTGTGGCAGGCCGCCTTCCCCGCAGTCTGGGAGCCGCACCACACGCAGTACCGCGGCGGACGGCTCGTCCTGGAGGGCCGCCGGTTCGTCCAGGCGGGCACCTGCACCGGCATCATCCGCGCCGCCGGTGAGGAACTGGCCGTCACGGCGGGGGAGTGGACCGGCACCCGGGACCGAAGCTGGGGCGTGCGGCCGATCCCCGGTGAGGACGGCGGCCGCGCCGCCGAGGAGGCGCGGCCGGAGGGCTTCCACTGGATCTGGTGCCCGGTCCGTTTCGACGACCGCTTCGTGATGGTCGTCGTCCAGGAGGACGCCGACGGGCACCGTACGCTCAACGAAGCCCTGCTCGTCCGCGACGGCGCCCACGACGTCCAACTCGGCTGGCCGCACGCCGACATCACCTACCGGCCCGGCACCCGCCACCCCGAGCGCGCCGTGCTCCACCTCACCGACCCGTCCCGCAAGCCCCTCGAACTCGCCGCCGAGATTCTCACCTCCTCACCCCTGGCCGTCGGCGCGGGCTACCCGCCCGCCGACGACTGGCAGCACGGCACCTGGCGCGGGCGCGGCTGGACCGACCGCCGCACCTACGACCTCGGCGACCCCGCCGCCCACCCGTCGGCGGCCCACGGCGTCACCGACCACGCGGCCCGCTTCACCCTCGACGGCCGCACCGGCTACGGGATCTTCGAGCACGGAAGCTTCGGCCGCCACGACCCCAGCGGCTTCACCGGCCACGCCGACGTGGCACCGGGCGGCACGCGCACCGCACGGCCCGCCGGGGGCCGGGCATGAGCGGCGCGCCCCGCCCCCGCACCACCACCCGCGATCCCGGGGAGCTGACCCGGCGCCTGTCCGCGTGGCTGACCGCCCGCCTGCCCGGTGCCCGCGCGCTCTCCGTGAGCGTCCCCGCCTCCAACGGCATGTCCAGCGAGACCCTGCTCTTCGACATTGACCACCCCCGTCCGCCTGTCCGCTCCTGCGTGCTGCGCCTCGCCGCCGACCCCGCCGCTTACACGGTATTCCCCACCTATGACATGGCCCGCCAGCACCGCACGATGCGCCTGGTGGCCGAGCACACCGACGTGCCCGTGCCGCGCACGCTGTGGCTGGAGGAGGACCCGGCGCCGCTCGGCGCGCCGTTCTTCGTGATGGAACGCGCCGAGGGCCGCGTACCGCCGGACGTCATGCCGTACACGTACGAGGGGAGTTGGCTGCACGCGGCCACCGAAGCGGAACGCGCGGAGCTGGAGGCGGCCACGGTCTCCGTCCTCGGCCGGCTCCACGACCAGGTGCCCGTCGAGGAGACGGAGTTCCTCGCTCTGCCCGGCAGCGGGAGCGCACTGCGGCGGCACGTGGCGGCGCAACGGGCGTACTACGCCTGGGTCGTCGCGCAACAGGAGCCGTCACCGCTGATCGAGCGCGGCTTCGCCTGGCTCGCCGAGCACTGGCCGCCGGAGCCGGCGAACGCCGACGACACCGTGCTGACCTGGGGCGACGCACGGATCGGCAATATCGTCTACGACGGCTTCAGGCCCGCCGCCGTGCTGGACTGGGAAATGGCCGTGCCCGGCCCGCGCGAACTCGACCTCGGCTGGATGATCTACCTCCACCGGTTCTTCCAGGACCTGACCGAGAGCGGCGGCCAGCGCGGCCTGCCCGGCCTCCTGCGCCGCGACCGGGTCGAGGAACGATACGCCCGGCTCACCGGGCACACGCCGCGGGCCATGGAGTTCCACACCCTCTACGCGGCCCTGCGGCACGCCGTCGTCATGCTGCGCGTGGCGTACCGCCGGGTCCACTTCGGTGAGCTGCCCGCACCGGCCGACCCGGACGCGCTGATCATGCACCGGGCCACACTGGAGGCGATGATCGAGGGCCGCTACTGGTGAGGGCGGGGATCGTGCGTGCCGGGCGGCGGGCGCCCGGCCGGAACCAGGACGCGGGCGCTCAGGGCCGGCGCATCCGCGGTACGCGCGCCGGCCGCGTACCCGGCCCGCCCACGTGCGAGAACGGCTGCCGGCGCCAGTCCAGGCCCTCCGGCAGGGTCAGCAGCACGCCGGCGTCCTGCTCCTGGGCCTCCGGCGAGTCGTCCGCGGAGGGGGCGTCGGCGACCGGCCGCCCCGAGCCCTCGCACACCGTCAGGCAGAAGGGGTTCCAGGGCGTCGGGCACAGCGCGTGCTCCGGCAGGGTGTCCTCGTCGGCCAGCATCGCGATCGGCTGGGCGCAGTCCGGGCAGGCCACCCGGAAGATCTCCATGGTCTCGAAGGAGTCGTCCGGGTCGTCCTCGCCGGCGAAGCCGGGACTGTCGCCCTCCTGGGCGTCGAGGCCGAGCGGCGCGGATTCGATCTTCAGACGTCGCATGATGGTCATCCCCCTCGGGTGGGCCGCACGGCCGCCGGCTTCCTGTGACGGGCGGCTCCGGCCAACAGCAGCAATTCCCCTCATGCCCCGCGCATAATCGCCGAGCCCTGCGGGATACGGGAGCACGTGTGTGGCATTGGTCACATGACCCGCGCGGGCGCGTCCACGATCCGGCGTACGGTGCGCACATGCGCCCGAGCACAGTAGGTTGATCGGGTGGAGGAGTTGGACCGACAAATCGTGGATCTGCTCGTCAAGGACGGGCGGATGAGCTACACCGACCTGGGCAAGGCCACCGGCCTGTCCACTTCGGCGGTGCACCAGCGGGTGCGCCGCCTGGAGCAGCGCGGTGTCATCCGCGGCTATGCCGCGATCGTGGACCCGGAGGCGGTGGGGCTGCCACTGACCGCGTTCATCTCGGTGAAACCCTTCGACCCCAGCGCCCCGGACGACATCGCCGACCGGCTGGCGGAGGTACCCGAGCTGGAGGCGTGCCACAGCGTCGCGGGCGACGAGAACTACATCCTCAAGGTGCGCGTGGCCACGCCCCTGGAGCTGGAACACCTGCTGACCCGCATCCGTACGCTGGCCGGGGTCTCCACCCGCACCACGGTCGTGCTCTCCACGCCGTACGAGGCGCGGCCGCCGCGCATCTGACGCCCGAGCGGGGCGCGCCCGGCTTCCCCGGCCGCACGTCCGGTGTGCCCGGGGCGTGCGCCGGTACCGCGCGGACCGGCCCGCGGGGGGCGCGCGTCAAGATGCCCGACCCCGCGCGCGGGCCCGCCGCCCGCAGGGGCCAAACTGTCCGCTATGAGTGAGCGCACCCCCGGCCCGGCCCGGCCCCGTACCGTCCTGCTGCGCGGCGGAGAGGTCCACAGTCCCGCCGACCCCTTCGCCACCGCCATGGTGGTCGAGGGCGACAGCATCGCCTGGGTGGGCGAGGAGGGCGCGGCCGACTCCTTCGCCGACGGCGTGGACGAGGTCGTCCACCTCGACGGCGCGCTCGTCACCCCCGCGTTCACGGACGCACATGTACACACGACGGCCACCGGCCTCGCCCTCACCGGCCTCGACCTGGCCGGGGCGGATACGCTCCCCGACGCGCTGGCCCGGGTACGGGAGCACGCCGCGGCCCGCCCGGCCGACCGGGTTCTCCTGGGACACGGCTGGGACGCCACCGCCTGGCCCGAGGGCCGGCCGCCGTCCCGTGCCGAACTGGACGCGGCCACCGGTGGCCGCCCCCTTTACCTGACCCGGATCGACGTGCACTCCGCGGTCGTCACCACCGCCCTTCTCGACCTCGTCCCCGGCATCCGTGACCTGCCCGGATTCCACGCCGAGCGGCCGCTGACCGGCGACGCGCACCACGCCGTGCGGGCCGCCGCGTACGCCACCGTCACCCCCGCCCAGCGCGACGCCGCCCAGGCCGCGGCCCTCGCGCACGCGGCGTCCCGGGGCATCGGGACCCTCCACGAGTGCGCGGGGCCCGACATCTCCGGCGAGGACGACCTCACCGCCCTGCTGGCCCGCGCCGCCCGCGAGCCCGGCCCGCGCGTCGTCGGCTACTGGGCCGAGATCGTCACCAACGCGAAGGACGCCGACCGGATCCGTGCCCTCGGCGCGATCGGCGCCGCCGGTGACCTGTTCGCCGACGGCTCCCTCGGCTCGCACACCGCCCACCTGCACGCCCCGTACGCCGACGCCGGCCACACCGGCACCGCCCACCTGGACGCCGACGCCGTCGCCGCACACGTCGCGGCCTGCACCGAGGCCGGACTCCAGGCCGGATTCCACGCCATCGGCGATGCCGCGCTGACCGCCGTCACCGACGGCGCCCGGGCCGCCGCCGACAGCGTCGGCCTCGCCCGCGTCCGGGCCGCCCGGCACCGCGTCGAGCACGCCGAGATGCTCACCGAGGCCACCGTCGCGGCTTTCGCCGAACTCGCCCTGACCGCCTCCGTGCAGCCCGCCTTCGACGCGGCCTGGGGCGGCGCGGACGGCATGTACGCCACCCGGCTCGGCGCCGAGCGCGCCCGCACCCTCAACCCGTACGCCGCCCTGCTGCGGGCCGGCGTGCCGCTCGCCCTCGGCTCCGACAGCCCCGTCACGCCGCTGGACCCGTGGGGCACCGTCCGCGCCGCGGTCTTCCACCGCACCCGCGAGCACGGCATCTCCGCCCGCGCCGCGTTCACCGCGCACACCCGCGGCGGCTGGCGCGCGGTCGGCCGCGACGACGCGGGCGTCCTGGTGCCCGGCGCGCCCGCCGACTACGCGGTCTGGCGCACCGGCGACCTCGTCGTACAGGCCCCTGACGAGCGGGTCGAGCGCTGGTCCACCGACCCCCGGTCCGGCACCCCGGGCCTGCCCGACCTGACCCCTGGCCGGGACCTGCCCGTATGCCTGCGGACGGTGGTCGGCGGTCGCACGGTGTACGGACGGCCGAACGAGTGACTTCACGCGGGCGCGTACCCCCTCGGAACGCGCCCGCGGGCGCCTGCCCCGCCTGGGAGAGCGGGCGCCGGCCTGGGGCGACGCGAAAACCACGCGGTCCGGGCAACTGTTGACAGCAGACGGTCGGCGGCCGGTAGGTTCGGCCGAGTCCACCACAGGACGTCCGACCGGGAGACCTCCGCGCAGTCGTCGAACGCCGCTGGGCCATGGGATGGCGTGCCGCACCGGCACACCGTCACTGGGAGCCAGGTCCAGCACCTGCGGCACGGGGACGACGGAAAGGTTTCGGCCGGTCGGCAGGTGCGACCCGGGTGGGGCCCGGTTGCTCAGTAGACAACGGCTCTCGGTCGACCCGCAGCCAGCGGGTCCCAGGTCGGCCCGAAGGGCGCCGGGCCCCGATCCGCACCGTACGACGGTGCCCGTTCCCCCGCCGCCCGCGCCCGGGCGGCGCAGCTTATACCTTCCGACACCCCCGGTCCGCAATCGCGCAACCCCGATGTACGGTCTGCACACCACCGCATGACCTGCAAGGAAGGCCGCGACCGTGCCCGACACCACCGCACGACCTGCAAGGAAGGCCGGGACCGTGCCATCGGGCTCCGTCACCGCCGGGCCGGCCGGGCGCGGCCGCCGGTTCGCGGCGCTGGTCCGCCGTGCGGCACCGCGTACGGCGCTCGCCGTCCTGAGCGGCCTCGCCCTCGCGCTGGCCTTCCCGCCGTACGACCTGTGGCCGCTGTCCCTCGTCGGCGTCGCGGCGCTCGGGCTGCTCACCCGCGGCGGAACGGCCCGTCAGGGGGCCTGGACGGGCTTCGCGTTCGGGCTGCCGTTCTTCTTCCTGCTGCTGAAGTGGCTGCATGTCGTCGGCTGGGACGCGGTGTTCGGGCTGGCCCTCGTGCAGGCCCTGTACCTGCTCCTGCTCGGCGCGGGACTCGCCGTCACCTCCCGCGTGAAGTACGCGCCGCTGTGGGCCGCCTGTCTGTGGGTCACCGAGGAGTGGGCCCGCGACCGGGTGCCCTTCGGCGGCTTCCCGTGGGGACGGCTCGCCTTCGCCAACACCGGCTCGCCCTTCACCCCGCTCGCGGCCCTGGGCGGCGCGCCGCTGGTGACCTTCGCCGTCGCCCTGAGCGGCGCCCTGCTGGCCGCGGCGGCCGCCGTCCTGTGGCGGCTGCGCCGCGGGCCCGGCAGGTCGGTACGGGCGGCCCTGCCCGCCGTGGAGGCCGTCGGCCTGGCCGCCGCGGTCACGGTGTCCGGCCTCCTGGTCCCGGTGCCCACCGAGGCCGACGACCGTGTCGACATCGCCGTCGTCCAGGGCAACGTGCAGCGGCCCGGCATGGACTTCCTCGGCCGCCCGATGCAGATCCTGGGCAACCACGCGACGGCCACGGAGAAGCTGGCCGCCGACGTGAAGGCGGGCAAGGCCAAGAAGCCGGACCTGGTGATCTGGCCGGAGAACGCCTCGGACCTGGACCCGTTCCGCTACCCGCAGGCGTACGACCGCATCGACGAGGCGGTCAAGGCGATCGGCGTGCCCGTCCTCGTCGGCGCCCTCGTCGACCACCCTGACAAGCCGGGCTACGTCTTCAACCAGGGCATCGTCTGGGACCCGGTGAAGGGCCCCGGCGCCTCGTACACCAAGCAGCACCCGGTGCCCTTCGGCGAGTACGTGCCGTTCCGGGAGCAGCTCAGCAAGATCATCACACGGTTCCAGCGGGTGCCGCGCGACTTCTACCCCGGCGACCACACCGGTGTCCTCGCCGTCGGGCCCGCCCGGCTCGGCGACGTGATCTGCTTCGAGGTCGCCTACGACGAGATCGTCCACGACACCGTCAACGCGGGCGCCCGCGCCCTCGTCGTCCAGACCAACAACGCCACCTACGGGCGCACCGGACAGCCCGAGCAGCAACTGGCCATGTCCAGGCTGCGCGCCGTGGAACACGGCCGTGCCGTCGTCACGGCGGCCACCAGTGGGATCAGCGCGGTGGTGGCCCCGGACGGTACGGTCACCCACAAGATCCCGGAGTTCACCCAAGGGGTGCTGGAGGCGAGCCTCCCTCTGCGTGACGAAAAGACGGTGGCCGACCGCGTCGGTGCCATTCCCGAGTGGGTGCTCGCTATCGTGGGACTTCTGTCCTGCGTCGCCGCGACAGTCATCGGCCGGCGCGGGCGTACGAAGGACGAGAAGGGGCAGCAGTGACAGACGGCGGTCAGCGGAAGTACGGTCCGCTCGGGACCACCTTGGTGATCATTCCGACCTACAACGAGGCGGAGAACATCAAGCCGATCGTCTCGCGGGTACGGACTTCTGTGCCCGAGGCACACATCCTCGTCGCGGACGACAACAGCCCGGACGGCACGGGCAAGATCGCCGACGAGCTGGCGGCGGTGGACGACCACGTCCAGGTGCTGCACCGCAAGGGCAAGGAAGGACTCGGCGCCGCCTACCTGGCGGGCTTCAGATGGGGCATCGAGCACGGCTTCGGCGTCCTGGTGGAGATGGACGCGGACGGCTCCCACCGCCCCGAGGAGCTGCCCCGGCTGCTCACCGCCCTCAAGGGCGCCGACCTCGTGCTCGGCTCGCGCTGGGTGCCCGGCGGCCGGGTGGTGAACTGGCCCAAGCACCGCGAGTACCTCTCCCGCGGCGGCAGCACGTACTGCCGGGCCATGCTGGACGTGCCGCTGCGCGACGTCACCGGCGGCTACCGCGCCTTCCGCAAGGAGACCCTGGAGGGGCTCGGCCTGGACGAGGTCTCGTCGCAGGGCTACTGCTTCCAGGTCGACCTGGCCCGCCGCGCCGTCGAGAGCGGCTTCCACGTCGTCGAGGTCCCCATCACCTTCGTCGAGCGTGAGCGCGGCGACAGCAAGATGAGCAAGGACATCGTGGTGGAGGCCCTGTGGCGGGTCACCGGGTGGGGTGTCGGCTCGCGGGTGAACAAGCTCCGAGGGCGCTGAGACACCGGGCGGGGCGGGGGCCGTCGCGTCCCCGGCCGTCGCCGTTCGGCCCGGACCGGCCGTCCGTGTGCTCCGAGCGTTCGCGGGAGCACACGCTAGGCCGGTCGGGCGGAGTCTTCCGGGCCCGGCCCGCCCTCGTCGCACGGGCCGAGTTTTGCGGTCGCATGATCGGGAAACTCGCGCCATATGGTGCAAATCGGCTACACGATGATGACTGAGCAAGCCGGCCCGCGTGATCTTGTCGACCACGTCGTCCGGGCCGAGGAAACCGGGTTCGACTTCTCGGTGACCTCCGACCACTACGCCCCCTGGCTGGAGTCCCAGGGCCACGCCCCGTACGCCTGGAGCGTACTGGGCGCCGCGGCGCAGGCCACCTCCCGCATCCCGCTGATGACGTACGTGACCTGCCCGACGGTGCGCTACCACCCGGCGGTCGTCGCGCAGAAGGCCGCGACCATGCAGTTGCTCTCCGGCGGCCGCTTCCGGCTGGGCCTGGGCGCGGGCGAGAACCTCAACGAACACGTCGTGGGACACGGCTGGCCGGGCAAGACCACCCGGCACGAGATGTTCACCGAAGCCCTGGAGATCATCCGGGCGCTCTTCGACGGCGGTACCGTCAGCTACCACGGCAACCACTTCGACGTGGACTCCGCCAAGCTCTGGGACCTGCCCGACGAGGCCCCGCCCATCGGCGTGGCCGTGTCGGGGGAGCGGTCCTGCGAGATCGCCGGCCGCCTGGGCGACCTGGTCATCGCGACCGAGCCGAAGGGCGAGCTGATCAGCTCCTTCGAGAAGCACGGCGGCGCCGGCAAGCCGCGGGTGGGACAGCTCCCCATCTGCTACGACCCCGACCGGGACGCCGCGGTACGGCGCGCCCACGACCAGTTCCGCTGGTTCGCGGGCGGCTGGAAGGTCAACTCCGAGCTGCCGGACCCGGCCGGATTCGCCGGCGCCACCCAGTTCGTCCGGCCGGAGGACGTGGCCGAGACGATCCCGTGCGGCGACAACGTGGACGACTTCGTCGCGGCGGTGCGTCCGTACGCGGAGGCCGGCTTCACGGAGATCGCCGTGGTCCAGGTCGGCGGCGACCACCAGCGTGAGTTCTTCGACTGGGCCGGGAAGAAGCTGCTGCCCGCGCTGCGCGAGCTGTGAGCGCGCCGGGAGCCCCGCGGAACCGATGACCGCGGGGCTCCCGGGGCACGCGGGAGAAAGCGCGCCGGCCGGCGCACGGGCCCGCCGCATCAGTCGGCGGGCTCGTCCGGGGTCGGCTCGTCGGCCTGCGTGTCGCGGTCGTGCGCCGCGCCGCGGCGGCCCGTGCCGGGGACGTCGGTGTCGGGCACGTCCGTGTGCTCCGAGCGGTCGTCCCCGTCGTCCGGACTGCGGCCCTCCCACGGGTCCGGCGAGCCGTGCGGGTCCGCCTGCTGGTCCGGCAGGTCGCGGGGGACGGCGCTGCCGCCCTGCTCCGGCGTCTCACTGCGCTTGTCCATGGTGTTCGGCCTCCTTGGGAGAGGGACGGGGAAGGGTGTCCGGTACGGGTGCCCGACGGGCGCGGCCACATGCGTTCCGGGGCGATCAGGACCGTTCGAAGACGGCCATGGGGGCAGACGTACCGGGGCAGCCCCACGGAAGTGACGGGAGTGCGGGACCGTACGGAAGCGGCTGTGCGGAACCGGCCGTACGGAAGCGGCCGTGCCGGACCGGCCGTCCGAAAGCGGCCTGGAGTACGAGCGGGAGGAGAAGGCGATGGCGGTGGTGACACGCAGGGAGCTGGTCATGGTGCTGGACTGCGCCGACCGGGCGGTGCTGGCGGAGTTCTGGAGCCAGGTCCTCGGCTACCGGATCTCGCGCACCACACCGCCGTACACCGCCCTGACGGACCCGGAAGGACGCGGCCCCGAACTGCTCCTTCAACAGGTGCCCGAACCCAAGCAGGGCAAGAACCGCATGCACCTGGATCTGCGGGTGCCCGCCATGGAGCCCGGGCTCAGCAGGGTGGTGGAACTCGGTGCGCGCGTACTGCGCGGTCCGTTCGACGACGCGGGCTGTCCGACCACGGTCCTCGCCGATCCCGAGGGCAACGAGTTCTGCCTGATCGTCTTCGAGGGCGCGTGAGGTGCCCGGAGGCCACCCGCGGGAGGGCGTGGCGGCCGGGGCCAGGCACACTTGAACCATGACGTTCGCAGCCACGCCGCCGCCCCGGTCCCGTCCGCCCAAGCGCTCGCGCGCCCGCCGGTTCGTTCCCTTGGGCATCGCCGCCTGGCTGGTGCTGGAGATCTGGCTGCTGACCCTGGTCGCCGACGCCGCGGGCGGCCTGACGGTCCTGGTGCTGCTCCTCGCCGGTGTGGTCGTCGGCGGGTACGTGATCAAGCGGGCGGGCCGGCGGGCCTGGAAGAACCTCACGGAGAGCATGCAGGCAGGCGGGGACCCCGCGGCCTCCCCGGGGCCGGGGGAGCGGACGTCCTCGGGCAGCGGGAACTCCCTCGCCATGCTCGGCGGGCTGCTGCTGATGTTCCCCGGCCTGGCCTCCGACGCCGCCGGGCTGCTCTGCCTCTTCCCGCCCACCCGCAAACTGCTCCACCGCCGCGCTGAGCGACTGCTGTCCCGCCAGGTGCGCCACACACCGGGCACGCTCGGGGACGCCTTCCAGCAGGCCCGTATGCACCAGCCGGACGGCAAGGTCGTCCAGGGCGAGGTCGTGCGCGAGGACGAGGGGCCCGCCCCTCGGCGTGAGGATCCGCCGCTGACGCGTTGAGCGGGTAACTGAGGGCGGCGGAGGGCGGATTGGCCGGGTCGGTGTACGCGGGGTACGAAGCGTGTGCGCTTCGTGGCGGCGGGTAGCCGTCCGTCCTCCGTCGTTCGCCGGCCGTTATCCGCCGTCCGTCGTTTGTGGTGCGCAGGGCGGCCGCCCTGGACCGGAGTGGCGCCGGCTCACCGCAGGGCGGCGCCGGCCCGCTGCACAGGGATCCGGAAGATCCACCGCACAGAGATGCGGAAACGGGCCGGGGCCACTGCGTGGTGCAGTGGCCCCGGCCCGTTCGCGCGTCCGTTCGTCAGGCGGACTTGCGATTGTTGTTGTTGTCGCGCGGGTGCACGGCAATGTTCATGGTGCCGGAGCGCAGGACCGCCAGCCGTTCGGCCAGCACTTCCTCCAGCTCCTCGCGGGTGCGCCGCTCCATGAGCATGTCCCAGTGCGTACGCGCGGGCTTGCCCTTCTTTTCCTCAGGGCCATCGCCATCCACCAGGAGGGCTTGTGCACCACAAACCTTGCACTCCCACTCGGATGGAATCTCGGCCTCTACCGAGAACGGCATCTCAAATCGATGGCCGTTCTGGCATGCGTACTCCACCGCCTGGCGCGGGGCCAGGTCGATGCCGCGGTCGGTCTCGTAGCTGGTCACCACAAGTCGCGTGCCGCGAAGAGCTCGCTCACTCATGAATCGTGCCTCCCGGGCTTGTCGCCCACAGGACAGGTGTCGCTGTCGTCGTCATCCGGTCAACGTCCGGTCGGCGGTGAAGATTCCCGTCACCGGGAGATGTGCCCACCCGTCGCCCACCACCGCCTGATGGAGGCGCTGCGCGCCGCTGCCTTCCTTCGTGCCGCCCCTTGTTGTACCCACCAATGCCCGGTTTGTCACATCTGGCAGCAGATGTCACCCAGCGCTTTCCACAGTTCAGCGCGCAGTAACGGTCCGCCTGGTGAGCCAAAGGCGTACACTACCGGCCCGCGGCCCTCACGCCTAAATCCGGGTACCCCTTGGCTCGACCGTCACACTCGGGTAACGGCTCGTCAGGACGGTGCGGCCGGCCCCTCCGAGGGTACGGACCTCATTCCGCGGGCCAGGATCCCCGGGCGGACAGCACCTTCCGCAGGGCGCCGATGTCGTCGGTCATGATGCCGTCGACGCCGAGGTCCAGCAGGGCCGCCATCCGCCGCGGATCATTCACCGTCCACACATGCACCTGCAAACGCCACGCGTGCGCGGCCCGGATCAGCAGCGGATCGACCACGCGGATGCCGGACTGCCGCTCCGGCACCTGCACGCACACCGCGTTGCGCCGGACCGCCGCCCCCAGCAGCCGGTCCAGGGGCACGCCCCGGCCGTACGAGCGCATCCGCAGCCCCAGCACCCCGCGCGTGCCGAGCGAGGTCGCCATGCGCGGCCCGGCCAGCCGCTGGGCCCGCGCGACCCGGGCCTCCGAGAACGAGCCGACGCAGACCCGGTCCCAGGCGTCCGTACGGCGCAGCAGATCCAGCAGCGGCCGGAGCGCGGCCTCCGTCTTGATGTCGACGTTCCAGCGGGCCCGGGGGAACTCCTCCAGCAGCTCCTCGAAGAGCGGCAGCGGCTCCCGGCCCGCCACCCGTGCCCGGCGGACGGCCCGCCAGGGGAGCCGGCCGATCGCCCCGCCCATGTCGGTGACCCGGTCCAGCGTGGCGTCGTGGAAGGCCACGAGCCGGCCGTCCGACGTGGCGTGCACATCGGTCTCCAGGTAGCGGTAGCCGAGCGCCACCGCGCGCCGGAACGCCGCGGCGGTGTTCTCCAGCCCGTCCGCGGCCCCGCCCCGGTGGGCGAAGGCGAGCGGGGCCGGGTGGTCGAGGTAGGGGTGCCGTACGGGGAACCCGCGGGTGGTCAACTGCTGGGAGCGCATTGGCCAGAGGATATACAGGGCGGGTGGACGGCACGTCGGCAACCGGTCACGGGCGGCAGTCGGCCACGGGGTGGCGGCCGACGGGTGACCGGTCGCCGACGTGCCCGTACCGGTGCCCGGTCGACGCTCGACGGCGCCCCTGGTGCCTCCTCTGGCACCCCGGCTCGCGCTGTCCCGGCATCCCCGGCCCGCCCCGCCCCCGGTGCGCCACGCTCTCAGCGCAGCGTCTCGCCCGGAAGATCGAGTATCCGCTCGGCCGCGGTCTCCAACTGGGCGAGGTCGTGCCGGGGGCTCTCCTCCGGCGGGACCGGCCCGGCGTAACTGGACAGGAACGTGTCGAGGACGACATATGGGACGTCCAGCTCCGCCAGTGCCTCCAGGTCCGCGCGGACCTGGTCGACCGTCCCGTGGCCCGGCAGCCGGGACTCCGACTCCACCGGCCGCTCCGTGAGGTGCAGGGCTATCCGGGGTGTCACCGCGGGCGTCGGCCGGCCGGCCGCTTCCGCCGCGGCCTCCAGGACGGGCAGCCGCTCGCGGATCGCGTCCGCGCCCAGCGTGTACGGGTGCCAGGCGTCCCCGAACCGCCCGGCCCGGCGCAGCGCCGCATCACTGAGACCGCCGACCCAGACCGGCGGATGCGGGTCGCGGACCGGGGCGGGCCCCGTGGTGATGTCCGTGTAGGCGACGTGCTCGCCCTGGAAGGAGACCACCGGCTGTGTCCAGTGCTCCTTGATGCAGGCGAGGTACTCGTCGGTGATCCGGCCGCGGGACGCGTAGTCGATGCCGAGCGCCGCGTACTCCTGCTGCGACCAGCCGATGCCCACGCCGAACACCAGCCGTCCCCCGCTGAACCGGTCCAGGTTCGCGGTCACCCGCGCGGTCTGGAGGGGGTGGCGGTACGGGAGGACCACGACCGTGGTGCCCAGTTCGATCGTGCTGGTCCGGCCCGCGAGCCAGGCCAGCGTGGTGAACGGGTCGTAGAACGGCGGCGGGAAGGCGCCGGTGACCTCCGGGGGCAGCGTCACATGATCGGAGATCATCGCCAGGTGGTAGCCGAGGTCCTCGGCGCCGCGCACCCACGTCTCGATGCTCTCCGGGGTGGTGTCCGCCCCGTAGTTGAGAATGTTGATCCCGATCTTCACAGTGGCTCCCTCGGTTGCCGCGTCCCCGCGTCACGGGCCGCAAAAGGCCAGGTCAGAGGAGTGGTTGCTGGGGAGAGCGTAACAGTCGGCAAGATCGGGACGCGGGGCGTGCGGTGACAAATCGGCACAAGCGGAAGGGAGTTGACCCGGGGTCAGGGGAGCGGTGCGGGCGCGGCGGCCGACGGTGCGGGCGCGGGCCCGGACGACGCCACCACACGGCCGCGCGGCCCGTCGATCGTGAAGAACCGCAGTGAGAACTGGGCCAGCGGCCCGATGGCCAACGCGTAGATCACGGTGCCCACCCCCACCGAGCCTCCGAGCACGAAGCCGACGGCGAGTACCGTGACCTCGATGCACGTCCGCACGAGGCGCAGGGGCCGGCCCGTACGGTGGTGCAGGCCGGTCATCAGTCCGTCGCGCGGCCCGGGGCCGAAGCGGGCGGAGATGTAGAGACCTGTCGCCATGCCGTTCAGCAGGATCGCGGCGGCGAGCAGCGGGACGCGGACGGCGAGCGAGGTGATGTCCGGTACGAGGGCGAGCGTCGCGTCCATCACCAGGCCGAGGAGTACGACGTTGGAGACCGTTCCCAGTCCCGGCCGCTGCCGCAGCGGGATCCACAGGAGCAGGATCAGCGCGCCGGAGACGATGGTGATCGTGCCGATCGACAGGCCGGTGTGCCGGGAAATGCCCTGGTTGAGGACGCTCCACGGCTCCAGGCCGAGCCCGGCGCGCAGTTGCAGCCCCATGCTCAGGCCGTACAGGATCAGTCCGGTGTAGAGGTGGACCAGGCGGCGGGGGAGCCGGCGGGATGCCGGGGGCCGGGGGTGCGGTCCGGGCGTGCCGCCCCCGCCGTTCGCGGGGGTGCCGCCTTCGGTGCGAGCGCCGTCCGCCTCGCGGTCCCCGTCCGTGGCGTCCGCCGCGGCACCGGCCGCCCGCCCGGCCCCCGACTTCCGTGTGCTGAACAAAATCGTCCCCCTCCTGGCATGATTGGACTGGCGCGTGACACTCTGTGGCTCGGAGTTGATCAGGTTCCATAGCCAATTCGGGAAAGGTGGACTGCTCACGATGGCGCAGTGGACTTCAGCGGTAGGGGCGTCGCAACTCGCCCGGCTGCTCCGTTCGCAGGACACCCGTGACGCCGTGGCGCCGGCCGGCCGCCGCGTTCCCGCCTATCGAGGCCTCGCCGACGGCGTACGCCTCCTCGTCCTGGAGGGGCGCGTACCGGTCGCCGCCCGGCTGCCCGCGGAACGCGAACTGGCCGCCGCGCTCTCCGTCAGCCGTACCACCGTCGCCGCGGCCTACGAGGCGCTGCGCGCCGAGGGCTTCCTGGAGTCCCGCCGCGGCTCGGGAAGCTGGACCGCCGTGCCCGCGGGCAATCCGCTGCCCACCCGCGGCCTGGAACCGCTGCCGCCGGAAGCCGCCAGCTCCATGATCGACCTCGGCTGTGCGGCCCTCCCCGCCCCCGAGCCCTGGCTGACGCGCGGCGTGCAGGGCGCCATGGAGCACCTGCCGCTGTACGCGCACACCCACGGCGACTACCCGGCCGGTCTGCCCGCCCTGCGCCAGGCGCTCGCCGACCGCTACACCGCCCGCGGCATCCCCACGATGCCCGAGCAGATCATGGTCACCACCGGAGCCATGGGCGCGGTGGCCGCCATCTGCCGCCAGATCACCCGGCCCGGCGAACGGGTCGCCGTCGACTCCCCGTCGTACGCCAACATCCTTCAGTTGATGCGCGACGCCGGCGCCCGGCTCGTCCCCGTCGCCCTCGCCGACCGCCTCGCCGGCTGGGACATCCCGGCCTGGCGCCAGGTCATGCGGGACGCCGCGCCCCGCATGGCGTACGTCGTCGCCGACTTCCACAACCCGACCGGCACTCTCGCCACCGAGGACCAGCGCCGCCGCCTGGTGGACGCCGCGCGTGCGGCCGGTACGGTCCTGGTCGTCGACGAGACCATGGCCGAACTCCGCCTGGACGATGTCGAGATGCCCCGGTCCGTCTGCGCCTTCGACCCGGCGGGCAGCAACGTCATCACGGTCGGCTCCGTCAGCAAGGCGTTCTGGGCGGGGATGCGCATCGGCTGGGTACGGGCCGCCCCCGACATCATCCGCAGTCTCGTCGCCGCCCGCGCCTTCGCCGACCTCGGCTCGCCGGTCCTCGAACAGCTCGCCATCGTCTCGCTCCTGGAGGGCGACGGCTGGGAGCAGGCCGTGGAGATCCGCCGCGACCAGGCCCGCGAGAACCGCGACGCGATCGTCGCCGCGCTCCGGCGCCACCTGCCCGACTGGGAGTTCAGCGTGCCGGCCGGCGGCCTCACCCTGTGGGCCCGCACCGGCGGCCTCTCCGGCTCGCGGATCGCGGAGGCGGGGGAGCGGCTCGGCGTACGGGTGCCCTCCGGGCCGCGGTTCGGCGTGGACGGCGCGTTCGAGGGCTTCGTCCGGCTGCCCTTCACCGTCAGCGGAGCCGTGGCCGACGAGGCCGCGTCGCGTCTGGCCGCCGCCGCCCAGCACGTGGCGACCGGAACAGCCGCCGGGGAGGTCGAGACGCCGCACAGCTTCGTGGCCTGAGGTTCGTGGCGTGAGGACGGCCCCCTGCGGGGCTTGGCCACGGGGACGGGTGGAGCGCGTCGGCGTACGTGGTGATCGCCGGCCATTGGCGCGGGCAGTGGTCACCCTGTGCCGGTCCGCCGGTCCGCCGGTCCGCCGGTATGTGGCCGCTGGTCGAGGACGGCGAAGCGGCCGCTGACCGGTCCGCGGGCGGCTCAGCTCTCCGTGCGGCCCGCGTCCACCGTGCGGTGCGCCTGGGCGGGGCGGGGGTCGGCGGCGCCGAACAGGACGTCCACCCCGATGGCACCGCCCCTCCCGGCCCCGCCTGTTCCGGCCCCGTCTGTTCCGGTGCCGCCCGGCACGGTCCCGCCGGTGGCGCCGCCACCCGTTCCCGGTTCGCCCGTTCCCGGCCCGGCCGGTACAAACCCGCCTTCCGCGCCCGCGACCGCATCATTCACTCCGGCCGCGACGGTGCCGTCCCCCTCGCATGTGACCGTTCCATCCGCCCGGGCCAGCCCGGCCGCCTCGGTCAGGTCCTCGGTCGCGTCCTCCTCCATCGGGGCCGCGGGTTCCGGGAGCAGGTCCAGTACGGCCTGGCGGTGTGCCTCGCTCGTGGCGTCGTCGAACGGGTCGGGCGTGGCCGGGACCTGGAGACGGAGCACCGGCCCGGCGCCCAGCCGCGCGTAGCCGCGCCCCGGCGGCACGTCGGCGGCCGGCGTGGTGTGCGGCGGCGCCCCGAGCACCGCCCGCACTTCCTCCGGCGCGGCCGGTCCCAGCACGACCCGGGCCCGGGTGTGCGTCAGCACGGGCTCGCTGAGCATCCCGGCACCGTCGAGCTGGTCGGCCACCACCACCGTGACGTAGGCCGCCCGGCCGTGCCGCAACGGCACTTGCAGCAGATGCTGCGGGTCCTCCCGCCCTTCGGCCACCGCGAGATGGGCCAGCGCGGTGGGCCGGTCCAGGATGATCCACAGTGGCCAGCGGATGTCGTCCGGAGCCTGCCGGCCGGCCTGCCGCGCGCGGTTGGCGGTGATCAGCCGCCGCTCGGTCTCGTGCGCCGCCCACTCCAGCGTCGCCAGCGCCCCCGACAGGCCGGACTCGACGCCCATCACGCCGGTCCGCCCCGCGAGACACGCGTACTCGCCGGTCCCGCTGCCGTCGATCACCAGGACATCGCCGTACGGCAGGGCCTGTAGCGCGATGGACCGCAGCAGTGTCGTGGTACCGGCGCCCGGCTGCCCCAGTACGAGCAGGTGCGGTTCGGTCGACCGCAGCCCGGTCCGCCACACGACGGGCGGCACGTCCCGGGTCTCCTCACCGGCCTCCACCGGCAGTGTCCGCTGGACGGCGTCGGCGTCGGTGAACCCGAGGACGGTCTCACCGTGCGTCGTCACGAAGCGCTGTGCCGCGATGTCGGTCGGCAGCGGTGGCAGCACCGTCAGCGTCAGTTGGTTCGACTCCTCGTCCCACGCGAAGTGGTACTCCCTGCCGCGCCCCGACTTGGCGTGCAGGACCTGCTCGATACGGGCCCGGGACGCGGCGTCGCCGTCGGTGAAGTACGCCGGGTACCGCAGCGTCAGGTGCGCCGGCCGCCCGGCCTCGTCGAAGGCGTACTCGACGAAAGCGCCCTCCCAGTCCCCATCGTGGGCATACAGGGGGTGGGGGTCGCCCTCGATCGCGAAGTACGGCACCAGCGCCTCGTACAGCGCCTGCAGGCGGCCGGTCTCCGCGTCCCCCGGGCCGGCGGCGGGCTCCTCGGCCGGCTGCTCCCGGCCCGCCCAGGCCGCCGCCGCCATCACCGTGACCAGGGCGAGCACCGGCCCGTACGGCACGAGCGCCACCGCCACGACGCTGCCGGCGGTGACGAACAGCAGCGAGCCGCGCCGCTCCTTGGGCGTGGCGGACCAGCGCCGACGCCCGGCGGCCAGCAGCCGGCGCAGCCCCCGGCCGATCGTGATCAGTGGGTGGAACACGTCGGCCGCGCCGTCCGCCGCGGTACGCGCGAACTCGCGCCCGCGCGCGATCGGCGCGCTGTCGGTCAGGATGCGGGGCAGTGGACGCCGGGCCACATCAGCTCCTGGGGGATCGTGCGGAGGCCGCTCCGGGGACCGCGGGCGGCCGGGTGCCGCCCGCCGGGCGGGGCGCGGGGGAAAGGGCCGCGGTCAGAGCTTGATGCCGCCCAGGAGGTTGGCCAGGCTCGCGCCGCCGGCCTTGATGCTCGGGGCGATCGCGGAGCCCGCGAGATAGAACCCGAACAGGGCGCAGACCAAGGCGTGGGACACCTTGAGTCCGTCCTTGCGGAAGAACAGGAAGACGATGATGCCGAGCAGAACGACGCCGGAGATGGACAGAATCATGGAGTTCTCTCCTCGGTGGTGGGGACGGTCACCATGAGTCCTTCCAGCCTCACAGCAAGTATCAAGCCGCAAAAAGCCGCGAACGGGTGATTGGCCGGCGAAACCCCCCGGCCGGCGCAACACAACTGCCCGGATGGCCCCCAGGTCCCACATAATTGCAGGTCAGGTCGCTTGTGGTGGAGGCTCGCGAAGACCGCTGGGGCCGCCGCCGGTGCGGCTTTCGGAGCAGGCGACGGCGCGTCGCGCTCCGGCTCGCGGCGCTGCGGCCGCCGCCCGTCGTACCCGGAGAGCCGATCGTGTGACCGTCCGCCCGTCGCGGTGGTGCGGTTCCGGGGCGGACGGCGGGTCTGGCACCGTGGGAGCAGCGGTGGCCGGTGACCGCCGCGCCGGACCGCAGGAGCCCTTTGTGCCAGTCGTGCTCTCCGCGTTGATCGCCCTGCTGGCGGCCCTGGCCAACGCCACGGGTACCGTGCTCCAGCGGATCGCGGCACGCAAAGTGCCGCCGGGTGACGCCTTCAGCGTCCGGCTGGCCCGGCACCTGCTGCGCAGCCCCGCGTGGCTGGGCGGGATCGCCGTCATCGTCGGTGCCGCGGCGTGCCAGGCCCTCGCCTTGACACTGGGCTCACTGTCGCTGGTGCAGCCCATCCTGGTCACCGAACTTCCGTTCACGCTGCTCATCGCCAGTGCGGTGGCGCGGCGACCGCTGCCCCTGGCCGGCTGGGTGGCCTCGTTCATGGTGGCCGCCGGGCTCGGCCTGGGGCTGGCCGCGGCCGCCCCGTCCGGTGGCGGCACCGAGGTTCCCGCCGGGACGTGGGTGCTGACCCTGCTCGTCGCCGGGGGTGTCATGACCGCCTGCGTCCTGGCCGCCCTGCCGAGGCCCCGCGGCAAGGCGCGCGCGGCGCTGTTCAGCTCCGCCTCCGCGATCGGATACGCGCTGACCGCGACGCTGATGAAGGCGGCGACCGACACCTTCGACCGGCACGGCCCCGGCGCGTTCTTCGCCAGTTGGCAGACGTACGCCTTCGTGGCGGCGGGCGCGTGCGCCCTGTTCCTGCTGGCCAACGCGATGGAGTCCGGCCCACTGGTGGCCTCTCAGCCCGCGCTCACCCTGGGCGAGGCGCTGGTCAGCCTGCTCCTCGGGATCGTGGTGTACGGCGAGCGGGTGCGCACCGGCTGGTGGCTGATCCCCGAGGCGATCGGGGCGGTCATGGTCACGTGGGGCGTGGTGGTGCTGCCCGGGGCCGACACGGAGGAGGCAGAGGAAGGGGAGGGAGCGGAGGGAGCGGAGGGAGCGGAGGGAGCGGAGGGCGGCGAGGGGTTGGAGAAGGGGGAGGGAGCAGAGCCGAAGGCTGCGGAGGGCAGGGCCGCGGAGGGGGAAGGGACGTCTGCCGTCTGACCGGTGGGCCGGGGGCCCGGCGGGGGACCGCCTGGCCGGCGGGCCGGTGGGCCGTCTGACCGGTGGACCGGCGCCGTGCTCGGTCCCGTCGTGGAAAATCCGGTGTCGCGGACCGTGGGCGACGGCTACCTTCCCGTTCATGGACGAACTGGCCCTGCTCAAGCGCTCCGACGGCCCGGTCACCCGCCGTCGGCTGGTCCGGGACCTGACCGCACTCGGCCTCGGCGACGGCGACACCGTGATGTTCCATACGGAGATGTCCGCCATCGGCTACGTGGCGGGCGGCCCGGAGACGGTCATCGGTGCCCTCCGCGACGCCGTGGGCGAGCGCGGAACCCTGATGGTGACCTGCGGCTGGAACGACGCCCCACCGTACGACTTCACCGGCTGGCCGCAAGCCTGGCAGGACGCCCTGCGCGCTGAGCACCCGGCCTACGACCCCGTGCTCAGCGAGGCGGACCACAACAACGGCCGCCTCCCGGAGGCGCTGCGCCGCCGGCCCGGTGCCGTCCGCAGCCGTCACCCCGACGCGAGCTTCGCCGCGCTCGGCGCGGCGGCCACCGCATTGGTCGCCGACCACCCCTGGGACGACCCGCACGGCCCCGACAGCCCGCTGGCACGGCTGGTCACGATGGGCGGCCGGGTGCTGCTGCTGGGCGCCCCGCTGGACTCCCTCACGCTCCTGCACCACGCCGAGGCCCTGGCCGAAGCGCCCGGTAAGCGCTTCGTGGACTACGAGCAGCCGATCCGCGTCGACGGAGAGCGGGTCTGGCGGCGGTTCCACGACATCGACTCGGAGGACGGGGCCTTCGACTACTCCGCCGTCGTGCCCGAGGGGCAGCAGCCGTTCGAACTCATCGCCCAGGACATGCTCGCCGCCGGAATCGGCAGGAGGGGGACGGTCGGGGCGGCCGACAGCCATCTCTTCGAGGCCGGTGACGTGGTGGACTTCGGTGTGGCGTGGATGGAGGAGAAGTTGGGAGGGGACGGGGAGACGAGCCGGCCGTCGTGACGGAGGCGACCGGCGAAACGACGGCCCTCGGCCACCTCCCTGGAGAAGGCCGGGCGGAAGTGCGTGGCGCCGAGCCGCGGACGGCGGACTCGGACCCGACAACCCCGCCGCCGGCCGTGCGCACTACCGCTGTCGCGTGGCACGGCCGACGGAGCCGGAGCCGGAGTGCCGGACGTCAGGCGCGGGCCGCCGACGGGCCGGGCAGGTGGCCGAGGAAGTCGAGCAGGGCGGCGTTGACCTCGGCGGGACGTTCCTGCTGGGTCCAGTGTCCGCAGCCGGGGAGGGTGATACTGCGGTGCAGCTTCGGCGCGACCGACTTCAGCGAGGCGAGGAGTTCGTCGATGCCGTGCAGCGACCTCACCATGTCGCGGTCCCCGCCGACGTACAGCGCGGGCTGGTCGATGCCCCGGCCCTGGAAGGCGGCCAGCAGCTCGGTGTTCCGCTGGATGTTCCGGTACCAGTTGAGGGGGCCGGTGAACGCCTGCTCCCCGTGGGTGGCGTAGTCGCGCGCGAACGCGTCGATGTCGTCCGGCGTGAGCCAGGCGGGCAGGCTCTCCGGCTCGGGGACCGAGTCGATGAGGGTCGCGCCGTCGGGGACGACCCAGGGGCGCGGAGTGGCGGTGGCGGGGTTGTCGCCCGAGCCGCTGGCAAGGATGCGGCGGAACGTCGATGCCGGGTCCCGGGCCAGCTCCGCGTCGGCGACGCCCGGTTGCTGGAAGTATTGCTGGTAGAAGCCGTCGCCGTAGTACCGCCGTGTGACCTCCGGCGGCGCCATGCCCGCGGGCAGGATGGGCGGCACACTGAGCCCGGCGACGGCTCGTACGACGTCCGGGCGGAGCATGGCCGTGACCCAGGCGACGGGCGCGCCCCAGTCGTGGCCGACGACGACGGCCTGTTCCTCGCCGAGGGCGCGGATCAGCGCGATCACGTCGCCGGCCAGGTGCAGCAGGCTGTACGCGTCGACGTCGGCGGGCTGCTCACTGCGGGCGTAGCCCCGCTGGTCCGGTGCCACCACCCGGTACCCGGCCGCGGCCAGCGGGCCGAACTGGTGGCGCCAGGAGTACCAGCTCTCCGGGAACCCGTGCAGCAGCAGGACCAGCGGTCCCTCGCCCTGCTCGGCGATGTGCAGCGTGACTCCGTTGACTTCCACGGAGCTGTGTTCGACGGTGACGGCCATGGGTCCTCCGGCATCTTTGGGGCCCCGCCGCACGACTGCGTTGCCTGTCGTCCAGCGGATGGGGAAACCGATCGGTTTTCTCTGGGATGAACGGTAGACCGGGTGGTGACCGGGGCGCACGCGGGGGTGTGTTTGCCGCCCGACAGGCAACGGAGGGCAGGGGCGAACGCTGTAGACCGACCGGTTTCCGCGCGGCGCGCGGCGCGATAATCTCCCCGTATGTCCAGTGCAGACAAGGCGTCCACCCGGGACCGGCTGCTCGACGCGGCGGCCGAGCTTTTCTACCGTGAGGGCGCTTCCCTCGGCGTGGAGACGCTGTGCAGGACGGCCGGCGTCTCCAAGCGCTCGATGTACCAGCTCTTCGACAGCAAGGACGAGGTCTTCGCGGCCAGCCTGCGGCGGCGCGCCCCGGCGTACGAGGAACAGCTCGCCCTGCGCACCGTCGACGCGGGGCCGCCCCGTACGCGCATCCTGTTCGTCTTCGAGCGGCTGGAGAAGCTGGCGGAGACCGCCGACTACCGGGGCTGCCCCTTTCTGGCCGCGCAGGTCGAGCTCAAGGATCCCGCGCATCCGGCGAGCATCGTCGCCGAGGAGGTCAAGCGGCACCTGACCGACGCCTTCCGCGCCGAGGCCGAACGGGGCGGCGCGCGCGACCCCGGACTGCTGGCACGTCAGCTCACTCTGGTGTTCGACGGCGCGAGCGCCCGTGCCGGAGCGCGGGTGGAGAGTCTGGCCGGGCTGGCCGTGACCACGGCGGCCGCCCTGCTCGACGCGGCGGGCGTGGCGTGACCGGGCGGCGGGCGATGCCGTAGGTCGTACCGGTCACCGGAACGGTGTCCGCGGCGAAGGACGACGGTCCTTCCGCCGGCGAGGACCGGATGCCCGTGGGGTTCGCCACCCTGCGGGACGGCACTCCTTGCGTGTACCCGGCGATGCGGGCGGCGCCGAAGGCCCGGCAGGGGTGCGCCGTGTCCCGCGCCGAGAACCGCCCCGGCGTACGCGTACGCCTGGACGCGGCGCGCGACACCTTCCGGCGGTGCGGCGGTGCCGTGCTCGGCGCGGAGCTGATCGAAAGGTTCCGCTGATGGTCGTACCGCTGTCGCCCCGCGGCTGAGGAGCGGTCCGACCGGGTGCGGCCTGGGGCGGCGGCCGTGCCGGAGCGCCAGCCGGTACGCGGCCTGGAACGCCGACCGGAACGACGGCCGGAACGATGGCCGGGTACCGGCACAGGCTCCGGCGCGGAGACGGCGCGCGCCTGTGCGAAGGCTGTGCCGGGCGCCGGTTCCGAGCTACGTGCGCCTGTCAATGCGCTCCCTTAACCACCGGTGAGGGGGCACCCGTGGGATGTCCTGCTCTGCTCACCGCACCCGACAGAGGTGATTGCTGTGCCCCATGGCGTCGTCAAGTGGTTCGACCACGAGCGAGGTGCGGGCCTGGTGGCCCAGACCGGCGGAGGACCGGACGTCCTCGCCTACCGTTCGGCGATCCAGGGGGACGAACCGGCCCGCACGCTGACGTCGGGGGAGCGGGTCTGCTTCAACCTCGTCGAGGACTTCGAGGGCATCCGGGCGGAGAACATCTACCGCCTCCCGGGGCGTGGCCGTTCCTCCGCCTGACGGCGACGGTACGGCCACGCCGCGCCGCATCGCGCCCCGCTGCCGCACGCAGGTGCCGGCCGACGCCGTCTGCCCCGGGCAGCGGCCGATGACACCGCGCGTCGGGTACCCGCACCGGAACCGGGAGTTGAGGGGCGCCAGGGAGGGGACGGCGGAGACCGGCGGAACCCGCGTGGTGAAAGGCGGCTGGACAGCCCGTGCTGCGCTGTCCGGGTGATCGTCGCGGTGGCGCGCATGGGAGCGACCTCGGTGGGCAGTATCGACTCGCTTCGTTCCTCGGGGAAGATGAACGAAGCCCAGGCGGGCCGGGGTCGTTCGGCGGCAGAAAGCCGGTGACGACGGCGCCCCGGCCCGCCTCTTCGGCAGCGGTCAGCATTCCCCGTCGGGGCTGCCGGGCACGCGTGCCGGCACATCACCGTGGGTGCTCCGGCATCGCCCGCTTCCGCCTCTTCGGGCGCCAGGAGCAGCGGGTGGTGGTGCCGTGACGGAAGGTTCGGCCGGGAGCGACCCTCCCTGAAAGCCCGGGATCTGCACTAGCCTGACGTGTCATCACAAGCGGTACGGTCGGTGACGCATCGGGGGACCCGTGCCTGACGATCTCGGATTCGACAAGCTGCTCGACGACGACGGCTTGGTGGCCCGGCTGCTGGGCAAGACCCGCGCGGGGCGCAACCGCAAGCTGCTGCACGGCTCCGACCTGCCCGTGATTCTGCTCGTCGGCGGGCCCGGTACGGGCAAGGGCCGGTTCCTGCACTGCGTACGGAACGAGTTCGGCCGCCACGTACCGACGGCGCACGTCGACTGCGGCCTGACGGTGTACCGGGAACTGGCCGAACAGCACCCGCGGACGCGGTCGGTGACGACCGAGGTGCTGCGCGAGGTCGCCCGGCAGTTCAGCGCGTGGCAGGGCGACGGCGGCGCGGTCGCCACCCCGCGCCTGTACGCGGGGCTCGCGGCGGTCGCGGCCAGCGATCCGCTCGCCGACACGGTCACCCTGGTCAGTGAGGTGCAACGGCACGACGAACTGCTGCCGCGCGGCTCCTTCTGGCGGGGCGTGCTGAACCGGGCGGGCCGGGCCTACGTCGGCGTCGTCGCGGGGCTGGTGGCCCACCCCGGAGCCGTACCGTTCATCAACGCCGTCCTCGACGAGCTGCTCGCCCGCACCTCCCAGGAAGGCAAGGCGCTGCTGGCGGCGTGCTACGGCGAGTACACGGGCGCGGGCGGCCACCCCAAGCTGGGCCTGCACTCGCTGGCCTCGCACTTCCAGCAGGGCGGCGAAGCACGCGAGGTCGCCGAGGGCTTCCTCTTCCGCGCGCTGCGGCAGGACATCGAAGCCGCGTACGTGTCGCTGCTGGGCCGGCTGTCCCGGGCCGGGCGCCCCGCCCTGCTGCTCGACCACGCGGACAACGCCCTGGGCCGGCGGCTGGTGCGGCCGGTGCTGGAGGACCGCGAGCGCGGGCACCTCGACCGGCTGGTGGTCATGGCGACCGCTCGGCGGGAGGACGGCGGGCGGTTCCTGTACCACGTCGGTGGTACGGAGGACGACGCACCCGTGAGCTGGCGGCCTTCCGACGGCGGCCTGCCGCGGTGGAGCCGTCCGTCCGGTGGCGTACCGGGCCTGACGCCCCTGTCGCGGGGTGTCCTCCTGGTCCGTATGCCGATGCTGACGCGCGACCAGCAGTCCAGGGAGACGGCCCGCCTCCAGGTGCGGCGGGCGCGCGGCGACAACGCCGCCCAGCTCCGCATCGACAGCGGCATCCACCGGCTGAGCGGCGGACGTCCGCTGTTCGTGACCCGGCTGGGGGAGGCGACCGCGTCGCTGACGTTCCGGGAGCCCGGGGAGGGCACCGACTGGGCCCTGCTGGACGCACGGGTGCGCTCCGGGGAGGACGCGGAGGGCCGCCCGGTCGCGGACCTCCTGCTGGACGACCTCGTCGTCCGGCAGCCGCCGGAGGAACTCCCGCCGGAGCAGCGCGGACACTGGCTCGACCTGCTCAGCCACCTGTCGGTGGCGCACGACGCGGAGTGCGCCCAGACCCTGATGCGCGAGGTGCAGGCGGGCCGGGACGAGCGCCTGTCCGCGTACCGCATCGCCGAGCTGCTGCGGGACAGCGGCTGGCCGCACTGCCCCCGGCACTTCATCGGCGACCTCGGGCTGCGCCGCCTGCTGATGCGGCGCCTGTACCGGCTGCGGGCGGACGGCGCGGCCTGGCACGCCGACCACATCCTGCTGCGGGACCACTACCGGGCCCTGGAGGACGACGCGGCCGACGAACTCTTCGGCTCCGCCGCCGCGCACGGCATGCACCACCACCTGGCGGTCGGCGAGGCCGAGGCGGTCACGGACCACCTCGACCGCACCTTCCTCACCCGCAGCGCCCGGGTCTGGTGCGACGAACTGCTGGCGATCGCGGAGGCGCCGCTGCTCGGCCGCACCGACGACCGGCGCGCGCGGGCGCTGGGCGAGGCGGAGGTGGCCGGTGACGTGCGGCGCAAGCGCATCGACCGGCTGCTGCACGCCGTACGGCTCTGCGAGGACCGTACGGAGCCGCTCGACGAGGCCGTGACCGAGACCCTGCCCAAGCTGCTGGAGCGGCTGGGGGAGGAGCCCGCTGCCGGGGCCGGGACGCTGACGCAGACGGCCCGCGACTGGAGCGACCGGCTCGCGAACAAGCAGCCGCTCAGACCGTGTACGTGCACGAGACACATCGGGTGAGGGAGGGTGCGGCGTTGCTGAACTGGCTGTACAACACGTTCTGGGCCACCTGGATCCGCAAGGCTTTCACGGTGCTCGTCGTTCTGGCCGTGGTCGTCCCCGCCGCGATCCTCCTCCCGGCGAAGTTCGGGGAACCCGAACGCTGCGCCGAGGGGGTCGAGAAGAGCGCCGGTGAGTGCATCGGTGTCAACGGTTCCGGCTACGACTTCGGAGTCGCGGAGATCCGGAAGGTCGCCGAGGCGATCCGCAAGGAGAACGAGCGGGTCGTCGGTGCGGAGAACGGGCGGGCCGACGGTCAGGAGAACAGTGTCACCGTGGCGATGATGCTGCCGTTGCAGCCGAAAATGCCGGCCGAACGCAGACAGCTCCGCAGCGAATTGCAGGGTGCTTACCTGGCGCAGTACCGGGCCAACCGCACGGAGAACTCCCCGCTGCTGCGCCTTGTCCTGGCCAATCCCGGCGCCGACTACGCACAGCAGGAAAAAGTGGTGGACCAGCTCGCGGCGATGGCGGACTCCCCGCGGGACAACCTGCGGGCCGTCACCGGATTCAATTTGAGCCTCGGTGCCACCAAGAAAGCCGTCGCGCGGCTGACCAACGAGCTGAGCATTCCGGTCCTCGCCAGCCGGGTCAGCGCCGACGAGATCGCCAACCCCGACAACCCCGGCGGCCGGCTCCCGTTCCCCGGCCTGGCCCGCATCATTCCCACCAACCGGCAGCAGGCGGACGCCCTCGCCAACTTCCACGGCGGGCTGCGGGACGCGGAGACCGTGCTGGTCAGGGACACCCGGCCGCACGACATCTACGACGAGTCGCTCGCCAAGGCGTTCAGCCGCCCGGAGCCGGGCCCGCCCGGACCGAAGGACCAGGTCTTCGAATCGCCCGGCATCAACGACCCGGGCCAGACCGGAAACCACTTCTCGCTGATAGGGCACAACATCTGCGCATCGGACGCGCGCGTCGTCTACTTCGCGGGGCGCCCGGTCCACCTCCGGCTCTTCGCCCTGAAACTGGCCGAAGTGCCGTGCCACGGAAAGAAATACACCATCGTCAGCGGCTCGGGCGCGGCGACCCTGGACCGGTATCTGACCGACGACGACTGGGAGCGGCTCCGGGGTGACGGCGGAAGCCCCACGATCACCGTGCAGTACGCGGCCCCCGGCCACCCCGACGCCTGGGACGTGGCGCTGCGCGCGTGGGAGAAGGAGCAGCAGGCGAAGACGGGCAGGAAACCGGCGGCCGCGGACCGGCCGGACTATCTGACCGATCCGCGCAAGGAACTCCAGGTGCTCCGTGACCTGATCGACCAGCCGGCCACCGGCGACATCGGCGCCGTGCAACTGGAGGACTCCCGCACGATGCTGGTCTATGACGGCGTACGCACCATCGCCGAGGCCATTTTCCTGGCGAACGCCCAGGCCGCCGAATCGATACCGTCCAGGGAACGCGTCGCCGCCGAGTGGCCGCGCCTGGAGGCCGCACACCGGGTGCGCGGCGCCAGCGGCTGGATCTGCCTCACCAATGGCGGGAACGCCTACGACAAGCCGGTGGCCGTGGTGCAACTGGACCCGCGCACCCGGCGGGTGGCGTTCGTGGGCCTGGGCTGGCCGGAGAAGAAGCCCCAGCCGGCCGAGTGCGTGGTGCCCAGCGGCACCGGTTGAGGCGGGGCCGCCCGGGGGCGGGGCGAGACGGGTCCCGGAGCCCCGGTTGGGGCGGGGCGCGGCACCGGGTCCCGGCACCGGTGGAAACGGGTCCCGGAGCCGCCCGCAACGGAGCCGGGATGTTCATCATGCTCCGCAGTTTGTCGGACCGTCGTTCCACCGGCACCCGTCCATGGGAAGCCTTCCCATTCCCCCGATGGGACGGGCTGCCGGTGCGTGCGGTGTAGCGGGAGGCGGGCCGGGAGAAACTGTGCGGGCGTACCCGGGCTTTCCCGAAGCGGGTGTGCGGGCCCGAGCGGGAGCGGAATCCTCAGTGCATTTGGTCATATGCTCCGGCGCCACCTCGGTTTCTCCTGTGACGAGGCCCGGGGCGGCCGTGCGGTGACGGGCCGGCGGCCGCCCGGTGTTTTCCTTGCTGTGCACCGTTGAGTGGAGAGTGACGACGTGACCTCGACTGGTTCCGACGCCGGTGCCGGTGCGGCGCCCGACCGCACCGGGGACGGCGACTTCACCCGTGCACTGACCCGGGATTCTCTGCTGCGGCTGGCCCGCCGGGAGATCGCCGCCATTCACGTACCCGGTTTCTGCGACCGGCGGATCGCGGAGGACGTGGCCCGGAAAGCCGTACGGCACAAAGCACTGGGGAATTATCACAAGAAATATACGAGTACGGTGGGACGAGTGCACATGCCGCACATCGACACGGCGTGGAATCCCGAACTGACCGCCCGGTACCACGACGCCGCACTCCCCTCGATCCACGAGGTGCGCGCCCTGTTCGCACCGTATCTGTCGCCGGTGGACCACGTACGGCTGCTGCTCCAGGAATGCTGGCCGGCCGGTGCCGACCTGCTGCGGCTGCGCGGCCGGCCGTGCTTCGTCGGCGCGCTGCGCGTCTTCCACCCCACGACCTCGGTCTTCCCTCCGCACAACGACCGCATCGAGCAGGAGACGGACGCCCCCGAGATCGCCGGGGTGACCGAGCAACTGGTCGCCAACATCTACCTCCAGGTGCCCGAGGAGGGGGGCGACCTCCAACTGTGGCGGCGCGATCCCACGAGCGCGGAGGCCCGCACCATCCTGGAGGTCGAGGGGCTGGACCCGGCGACCGTGGAGCCCCCGGCACACGTGATCCATCCGCGGGCCGGTGACCTGATCGTCTTCAGCTCCCGGATGCTGCACGCCGTCACCCCGGCCCGGGGCGGCCACCGCGTCGGCATGGCGGCGTTCATCGCCTGCAAGGGGCCCGACGAGCCCCTGCAGTACTGGAGCTGACCGGGCGGGGTCGAGGGGGCGCCGCTCCCGGCGGCCGCTGCCGCTCCCGACACCGTTGTGCGGCCCCGCGCCGTCCTGACGCGCGCCCGTTGTGCGAGAGGACTACGAAAGTGACGTTCGACGAACAGTCCGGCGCGCTGCCCGGCGAAGCGCCGGACACCGGCCGGGACGTGCCCCCCAAGACGCTGGGCGAGCTGTTCACCCGGCAGGCGGAGCGCACGCCCGGCGCCGTCGCCGTGGTGCACGGGGACGTACGGATGACGTACGCGGAGGTGGAAGCCGCCGCCAACCGGCTGGCCCGGGTGCTCCTCGGCCGGGGTGCCGGCCCGCGGCGGCTGGTGGCACTGGTGCTGCCGCGTACGGCGGATCTGGTCGTGGCGGTCCTGGCGGTGCTCAAGTGCGGTGCGGCCTACGTGCCGGTGGACCCGGCGTACCCGGCCGAGCGCATCGCCTTCCTGCTGCGGGACACGGCGCCCGCAGCCGTACTGACGGCCCGGCAGGTGGCGGGCGGGCTGCCCGCCGGGACCGGCCTGCCCGCGCTCGTGCTCGACGACGACGGTACGCGTCGGCTCCTGGACGAGGCTTCGCCCGCGCCCGTCACCGACACCGACCTCGGCGGGCGGCCGGGCCCGCACGACCGCGCGTACATCATCCACACGTCGGGCTCCACGGGCATCCCCAAGGGCGTGGAGGTCACCCACGACAACGTCGTCCGCCTGCTCACCTCCACGGCACACCGGTTCCGCTTCGGCCCGGAGGACACCTGGACCCTCTTCCACTCCCACGCCTTCGACGTCTCGGTGTGGGAGATGTTCGGCGCGCTGCTGACCGGCGGGCGGCTCGTGATCGTCCCGTACCGGACCGGCCGGGCCCCCGACGCGTTCCTGGCACTGCTCGCCCGTGAACGGGTCACCGTCCTGAGCCAGACACCGACGGCCTTCGCCGCGCTGCAAACCGCCGACCGCGAACACCCCGACGTCCTGCGGAACGCCCCGCTGCGCACGGTCGTCCTCGCCGGCGAGGCGCTCGACCCCGCTCGCCTCGCCGACTGGTACGACCGGCACCCCGACGACGCGCCGCTGCTGGTCAACATGTACGGCACCACCGAGACCACCGTGCACGCCACCTACGCCGCCTACGACCGGACCCTCGCCCGGCCCGGCGCGCCGAGCACCATCGGGGAGGCCCTCACGGATCTCGCGCTGTACGTGCTCGACGGCCGGCTGGCCGAGGCGCCGCCCGGTGGCCCGGGCGAACTGTACGTCGCGGGCCGGGGCCTGGCACGCGGCTACCTGAACCGCCCCGGGCTGACCGCCGAACGCTTCGTGGCCTGCCCGTTCGGCCCGCCCGGCGCGCGCATGTACCGGACCGGAGACCTGGTGCGGCGGGGACCCGGCGGCGCGCTGGAGTTCGCCGGCCGCACCGACGACCAGGTCAAGATCCGCGGTTTCCGTATCGAGCCGGGCGAGGTGGAGTGCGCGCTCGCGGCTCACCCGGACGTCGCGCAGGCGGCGGTGGCTGTCCACCGCGACGCGGACGGCGGGCCGAGCCTGGTCGGTTACGTCGTACCGCATCCGCACCCCGCACCGGGCGGACCCACCGGACGCGCGGCGGGCACCGACGAGGCGCCGGCGGCCTGGCAGCAGGTGTACGACGACCTGTACGCCACCTCCGAAGGCCGGCCCGCGGCCCTGGGCGAGGACTTCGCGGGGTGGCGCAGCAGCGCCGACGGACGGCCGATCCCCCTGGAGGAGATGCGCGAGTGGCGGGACGCCACGGTGCGGCGGGTGCGGGCCCTGCGGCCCCGCCGCGTCCTGGAGATCGGCGTCGGTACCGGTCTCCTGCTGGCCCGGCTCGCCCCGCACTGCGAGAGCTACTGGGGCACCGACCTGTCCGCCGAGGCCGTCACCGGACTGCGCGCCCAGCTCGCGGCGGACCCCGCACTGGCCGCCCGCACCACGCTCACCCACCAGGCCGCCGACGACATGCGGGGCCTGCCCGAGGGCGGCTTCGACGTCATCGTACTGAACTCCGTCGTCCAGTACTTCCCCGACGCGGGCCACCTCCTCGCCGTGCTGCGCGGCGCGTTCGACCGCCTCGCTCCCGGTGGCGCTCTCTTCGTCGGCGACGTACGCGACTTCCGGCTCGCCCGCCACTTCCACACGGCGCTGCTCCGGCACCGCGCGGCGGCCCGTGGCGCCGTGCCGCACGACGCCGTGGTCCGGCAGAGCATGGCGCGCGACAAGGAACTGCTGATCGCCCCCGGCTTCTTCACCGCCCTGCCCGAGGGGCCGCTGCCCGAGGCGGGCGCGGTGGACATCCGCGTCAAACGCGGGCGGCACCACAACGAGCTGAACCGCTACCGGTACGACGTGGTGCTGCGCAAGGGCCCGGTCCCCGTGGTGTCGCTCGCCGACGCGCCCCGCGTGCGGTGGGGCAGCGAGGTGCCCGGCCTGCCGTCGCTGGCGGAGCGGCTGCGCACCGGCCGGCCCGGCGTACTGCGGGTGAGCGACATCCCCAACGGGCGCCTGGACGAGACCGGACCGGCCGCCGGACCGCCCGGCACCGGCCCCGGATCCGCCGTCGATCCGGAGCACCTGCACGAGCTGGCCGCCGGAGCCGGCTACCAGGCGCTCGTCACCTGGTCCGGGGCGGACGACGGCAGCCTGGACGCCGTGTTCCTGCGCGAAGACGAGGACGACGGCCGTACGGGCGAAGGCGCGCGCCCCGGAACAACGCTCCCCGTGGCGTACACCGACGTGCACCGCCCGGCAGAACACCCCCGCGGCGACCTGCGCTCCCTGCGGGCACTGACCAGCGAACCGGCCCGGCGCCGGGCCGACGCCGGGCTCGGCGCCGCCGTTCGCGAGGCCGTCGCGGCCCGGCTGCCGCGCCACCTGGTCCCGGCCACCGTCATGGTCCTCGACGCGCTGCCGATGACGGTCAACGGCAAGCTGGACCGGCGGGCCCTGCCCGAGCCGGACCCGGGCGCCACCCACCACGCACCCGGCGGACGCGCACCGCGCGACGCCCGCGAGGAAGTCCTGTGCGGGCTCTTCGCGGAGACCCTGGGCCTCGCCGAAGTCGGCCCCGACCAGGACTTCTTCGACCTCGGCGGGCACTCCCTGCTGGCCACGGGGCTGGTGAACCGGGTGCGGTCGGCCTTCGGTACGGAACTGAGCCTGCGCGCGGTGTTCGAGGCGCCGACCCCGGCGGGCCTGGCCGCCCGGCTGACCGCCGGGGGGCGCCGCCCCGCGCCGACGGTCCGGGAGCCGCGCCCCGCGGAGCTGCCGCTGTCCTTCGCGCAGCGCCGGATGTGGTTCCTGCACCGCCTGGAAGGGTCACGCCCCACCCACCACCTCCCGCTCACCCTCAGACTCTCCGGCCCGCTCGACCGGCAGGCACTGGAAGCGGCGCTGCGCGATGTCGTGGTGCGCCATGAGCCGCTGCGTACGGTCTTCCCGGAGGGCGGCGGCGGACCACACCAGTGCGTCCTGCCCCCGGACGCGGTGCCGCTCCGGCTGACCGTCACGAAGACCACGCCGGACGCCGTCCGGGGCCTGGTCGAGGCGGCCGCGCGCCAAGGCTTCGACCTCGCGGCCGAGCCGCCCGTACGCGCCCGGCTGTTCGACCTGGGGCCGGACGAGCATCTGCTGTCCCTGACGGTGCACCACATCGCGGCCGACGGCTGGTCCCTGGCACCCCTGTGGCACGACCTCTCGCACGCCTACGAGGAGCGCAGGCACGGCCGCCCGCCCACCTGGGCCCCGCTGCCCGCCCAGTACGCCGACTACACCTTGTGGCAGCGCGAACTGCTCGACACCGACGACGGAACCGGCGCCAGCACGGCCGCCGTACAACTCGGCTACTGGACGAAGAAGCTGGCCGGGCTGCCGGAGCGGATCGCGCTGCCCTGCGACCGGCCACGACCGGACACGCCCACCGGGCGCAGCGGCACCTGCCGCTTCCAGTGGGACGGCGCCCTCCTGGAAGCGGTGCGCGCGCTGGCGCGGGAATGCGGTGCGACGCCGTCCATGGTGGTGCAGGCGGGACTCGCCGCGCTGCTGACGCGGCTGGGCGCGGGCGAGGACATCCCGATCGGCACCCCCGTCGCCGGACGCACCGACGAGGCGCTGCACGACCTGGTCGGCTTCTTCGTCAACACGGTGGTGCTGCGCGTCGACACGTCGGGCGCGCCGGATTTCCGTACGCTGCTCGCCCAGGTACGCGCCACCTGCCTGGAGGCGTACGCCCACCAGGACCTGCCCGTCGAACGGGTCGTGGAGGCGCTCCGCCCGGACCGGACGGGCGACCGCCATCCGCTGTTCCAGACCCTGCTGGTCTGGCAGAACACCCCGGCCGCCGCCCCCGAACTGCCCGGCCTCACCGCCGAGGCGCGGGAGCTGGACACCGGCCCCCTCGTCACCGACCTGGAGATCGGCATCACGGAGACGCCCGGCGATGCCACCGGGCCGGACACCCTGACCGGCGTCGCCCACTTCAACGCCGACCTCTTCGACCACACCACCGTCGACGCCTTCCTGGAACGGCTGCGGCATCTGCTGGCCGACGCGACTGCCGACCCCGACCGGCCGATCGGCGATCTCGACGTGTACACGGCAGGTGAGCGCGCCGCTGCCCCGGAGCGGGTTGCGGCCGCTACCGTCCCGGCCACCACCGGCCGGGACACGCATCAGGCCCTGCTGCCGGAGCTGTTCGCGCGCCAGGCGGCCCGTACGCCCGGCGCCGCGGCCGTGACCTTCCGCGGTGCCACCCTGACGTACGGCCGGCTCGACGCGGCCGCCAACCGCCTGGCCCGGCTGCTGATCGAGCGGGGCGCCGGGCCCGAGCGGTTCGTGGCGCTGGAGCTGCCGCGCTCGTCCGGCCTCGTCGTCGCCGTGCTCGCGGTGCTGAAGACCGGCGCGGCCTATGTGCCGCTGGAACCCGGCCACCCCGCCGAACGCAACGACAGGATCCTGCGCGCGGCCCGGCCGGTGCTGCTCCTCACCAGCAGGACACCGGCGGCCGAGCGGCCCGTCCCGCACCTCGCCTGGGACGGCCCGGAGCCGGTCCTGGACGGCCCGGAGCCGGCCGACGCCGACGGTCGGCGTTCCGACGCGCCCGTACACGACCACGAGCGCATCTGCCCGCTGCTTCCCGCGCACCCGGCCTACGTCATCCACACCTCCGGTTCCACCGGGGAACCCAAGGGCGTGGTGGTCCCGCACCACGCCGTGGCCCGCCTGTTCGGCGACGCCCCGGCGCTCGACTTCCGCGCCGACGACGTGACGCCGCTGCTCCACTCGCACACCTTCGACCTCTCGGTCTGGGAGATGTGGGGGCCCCTGCTGCACGGCGGCCGGCTGGTCGTGGTGCCGTACGAGGAGAGCCGCTCCCCGGCGGAACTGCTGCGGCTGCTCGTACGCGAAGGCGTCACCCAGCTCCACCAGACGCCGACCGCCTTCGAGCAACTGACCCACGCCCTGCGCGAGGAACCCGGCCTTGCCGGAGAACTCGCCCTGCGCCGCGTCGAACTCGGCGCCGAAGTGCTCATGCCCCGCACCGCGCGGGAAGGCCGCGACCTGCTGCCCGGCGCGCGCTTCGTCCACGCGTACGGACCCACCGAGACCACGGTGTTCGTCGTCGCCGGGTTCCTCGACGGGCCCCTGCCGGACGCCCAGGCCCCGCCCCTCGGCCGGCCGCTGGGCGGCGTCCGTGCCCACGTCCTGGACGACGCGCTGCGCCCGGCCCCTCCGGGCGTCGCGGCGGAGCTGTACATCGCGGGCGCCGGGCTGACACGCGGCTACCTGGGCCGGAGCGCGCTCACCGCCGAACGCTTCGTCGCCTGCCCCTTCGGGCCGCCGGGGGAGCGGATGTACCGGACCGGGGACGTGGTCCGCCGTCGCACCGACGGCTCGCTGGAGTTCGTGGGCCGCGCGGACGAGCAGGTGAAGGTGCGGGGCTTCCGTATCGAGCCGGGGGAGGTGCGGGCCGCGCTGACCTCGCACCCCGCGGTCGGCACGGCCGCGGTCGTCGCCCGCGAGGACCGGCCGGGCGACCGGCGACTGGTCGCGTATGTGACCTCCGCCCCCGGACGGGCCGCCGACCCGCGGGAGCTGCGCCGGCACGCGGCCGCGCGGCTGCCGGACCACATGGTGCCCGCCGCGATCGTCGCCCTGGACACCCTGCCGCTGACCACCGGCGGCAAGCTCGATCGGGCCCGCCTCCCGAAGCCCGGTCACGCGGCGGTCTCCTCGTGCCGGGCACCCCGCGACGGCCGGGAGCGGACACTGTCCCGGCTCTTCGCCGAGGTGCTCGGCCTCGGTACCGACGCGGCCGGCGTGGACGACGATTTCTTCGATCTCGGCGGGGACAGCATCATCGCCCTCCAGCTCGTCAGCCGGGCCCGGCGGGCCGGACTCGCCCTGACCCCGCGCGACGTCTTCCGCCACCCCACCGTCGAAGCCCTCGCCGCGCAGGCGGGCCCGGCCGGGGACGCGCCGGTCGGCCCCGCCGGGGAGGACGCGCCGACCGGCCCCGCCGGGCACGACAGCGGGCCGCTGCCCCTCACCCCCGTCATGCACGCCCTCCGGGAGACCGGCGCGGCGGTGGCGGGCTGCCACCAGTCCGTCCTGGTCCAGGTGCCGCCCGGCCTCGGCACCGGGCACCTGGCCACCGCGCTGCGTACGGTGATCGACCACCACGACGCGCTGCGGCTGCGGCTGACGCGGGTGGGCGGCGTGGCCTGGGCCCTGGACATCGCCCCGCCCGGCCCCCGACAGGCCGACGCTGACGCCGTGGCGGGCACTGCCCCGGACTTCGTCCAACGGGTCGATGTGACGGAGTTGGACGACGCCGCGTTCGACGACGCCGTACGCCGCCACAAGGACGCCGCACGCGACCGGCTGGACCCGGAGTCGGACCGGACCGCGGGCCTCCTCCAGGCCGTCTGGTTCGACGCCGGTCCCGACAGGCCGGGACGGCTGCTGCTGACGATCCACCACCTCGCCGTGGACGGTGTCTCCTGGCGCGTGCTGCTGCCCGACCTGCAAGCTGCCTGGGAAGCCGCCGCGGCAGGCCGCCCACCCGCTCTCGAACCGGTCGGCACCTCGCTGCGGGCCTGGTCCCAGCGGCTCGCCGACCTGGCCCAACAGCCCGACCGCATCGCCGAACTCCCTCTGTGGACCGCCCTGACCGGCACCACCGAACCGCCCCTGTCCCAACTCCCGTACGACCCGGTCCGCGACCTGACGAGCACGGTACGGCGAGTGACCCTGACCCTGCCGCCGGAGCGTACGGCCCCGCTGCTCGGCCCGGCGCCCGCCGCCCTGCACGGCAGGACCGACGACCTCCTCCTGACCGCCCTCGGCCTGGCCGTCGCCGACTGGCGTCGCCGCCGCACGGGCTGCCCGGACACCGCCGTACTGCTCGACATCGAAGGGCACGGCCGCGACGACGCGGAGGACGCACCGGACGCGGACGGTGGTACGGCGCGGGGCGCGGCCGCCCGCGCCGATCTGGCGCGGACCGTCGGCTGGCTCACCAGCGTCCACCCCGTACGCCTCGATCCGGGCAGCGCCGACGCCGTCCGGCTCCGCTCCGGCGGACCCGCGCTGGACCGGGCCTTCCGGCGCGTCAAGGAACAACTGCGCGCGGTGCCCGGCAGCGGCCTCGGATACGGCCTGCTCCGCCACCTCAACCTCCAGACCGCCCCGGCCCTCGCCGGCGGGACCCGCCCGCTGATCGGCTACAGCAACCTCGGCCGTCTCGTCCGGACGGCCGGGGACTGGGCGCCGGTGCCCGGCTCGGGCGGCATCACCGGCGGCGCCGATCCCGCGCAGCCCGCCACCCACCTCGTCGAGCTGGACACGCTGGTCGAGGATCGGCCCGGCGGCCCGGTCCTGACGGCAACCTGGTCCTGGCCCGGGGCCCTGTTCACCGAGGACGAGGTACGCGATCTCGCAGACACCTGGACCGGTCTGCTCACCGCCCTCACGGACCGGGCGGCGGCACCGGACGCGGACGGCCGTACACCCGCCGACTTCCCCCTCGTCGCCCTCACCGGGGACGAGACCGCGCGACTGACGCGTGACTGCCCGGACCTGGCCGACGTCTGGCCCCTCACCCCGCTCCAGGAAGGGCTGCTCTTCCACGCCCTGTTCGACGAGCAGGCGCCGGACGTCTACACCAGCCAGCTCGCCGTGGACCTGCACGGCCCCCTCGACCCGGGCGCGTTGCGCGCGGCGGGACGGGCCGTACTGGACCGGCACCCCGCCCTGCGCGTCGCCTTCCGGCACGACGGCCTGCGCACACCCGTCCAGGTGGTGCAGCACGCACGGGCCGTGCCCCTCCCGTGGGCGGAGCACGACCTCGCGGCCCTGACCGGTGACGCACAGGCCGCCCGCGCGGACCGCATCGCGTCCGACGCGCGCGCCACCCGCTTCGACCTGGCCCACGGCCCGTTGCTGCGCTTCACCCTGCTGCGCCTCGGGCCCGCCCGGCACCGGCTGCTGCTGACGGTCCAGCACCTGATTCTGGACGGCTGGTCCGGGCCGCTGGTGCTGCGGGACCTGCTCGCCGTCCACGCGGCGGGAGGCGACCCCACGGCCCTGCCCGCCCCGGCGCCGTACCGGGAGCATCTGCGCCGGCTCGCCGCAGCGGACCGTACGGCGGCCGAAACCGCCTGGCAGCAGGCGCTCTCCGGCGTGGACGGACCGACCCTCGTGGCGCCCGGACGCACCGCCGTCGCGGCCGCGGAGCACAGTAGCGTCCGGGCCACGCTGTCCACCGGACTGACCGCGTCCCTCCGCGCGCTGGCCCGCCGCCACGGCCTGACGCCGAACACCGTGCTCCAAGGCGCCTGGGCCGTGGTCCTGCGCGGCCTGACCGGGCAGGACGACATCCTCTTCGGTGCCACGGTCTCCGGCCGGCCCGCGGGCGTACCGGGCGTCGAGGACATGGTCGGGATGTTCAACAACACCCTGCCGGTACGGGTACGTCTCGACGCGGCCCGGCCCCTCGTCCAGGCCCTGACCCGCCTCCAGGACGAACAGGCCGGGCTGCTGCCCCACCAGCACGTCGGCCTCTCCCGGCTGCACCGCCTCTGCGGGCACGACCAGCTCTTCGACACCCTTCTGACCTTCGAGAACCTCCCCTCCGCGACGCTCGGTACGGGAGCGGGAGCGGCGACGAGTACGGGTACGGGCACCGGTCCGCTGCGGGTCACGGAACCCCGGGTCACCTCCGGCACGCACTACCCGCTGAGCCTCGCCGTCCTCCCCGGCGAACGGCTGGGCCTCAAACTGGGCCACCGCTCCGACGCGTTCGACACCCGCACCGCGACCGCCACCCTCCACCGCCTGGTACGCGTCCTGAAAGCCGTGGCGGACGCCCCGGACCGGCCCGTGGGCGACCTCCCCGTCCTCTCGCCCGGGGAGCGCACCCGCGTCCTGCACACCTGGAGCACCGCCCCGGGCCCCGCCCCCGTACCGCGCACCTGGCCCGCCCTCTTCGAGGCCCAGGCAGCACGGACACCCCACGCCACGGCGCTGCGGTGCGCCGACGCCACGCTCACCTACGCCGAACTCGACGCGGCCGCCAACCGGCTGGCGCGGCTGATGGTCCGGTACGGCGCGGGCCCCGAACGGTCGGTGGCCCTCGCCCTGCCGCGTTCCGCCGGGCTGATCGTCGCGGTCCTCGCCGTCCTGAAGTCCGGCGCCGCCTACGTACCCCTGGACCCGGCGTACCCCGCCGAGCGTTTCACCACCTTGCTGCACGACACCCGGCCGGTGCTGCTCCTCACGGACGCCGCCACCGCGGGGACGCTGCCGCCGGGCCCGGAGACGCGCCGCGTCCTGGACGATCCGGACACCCGCGCCCTGCTCGGCCGCCTCCCGAGCACCCCTGTCCGGGACACCGAGCGCACCGCGCCCCTGCTGCCCCAGCACCCTGCCTACGTGATCCACACCTCCGGATCGACCGGCACCCCGAAGGGCGTGCGGGTCCCGCACGCGGGCATCGCCGCACTCGCCACGGCACAGACCGCGCGCTTCGGCACCGGCCCCGGCAGCGTCGTCCTGCTCTTCGCCTCGCTGAGCTTCGACGCCTCCGTCTCCGACCTGTGCACCGCACTCCTCTCCGGCGCCACCCTGGCCGTGGCCCCCGCCGGCACCCTGCTCGCGGGCCGGGAACTGGCCGACGCCGTGGCCCGCTTCGGCGTGACCCACCTGAAGCTGCCGCCGAGCGTCCTGGCCGGGCTGCCGCCCGGTACGCTGCCGCGGCACGTCGCCCTCGCGGTGGCCGGCGAACCGTGTCCCGCGGACCTGGCGGAGCGGTGGAGCCCCACGCACCGCCTGGTCAATGTGTACGGGCCGACGGAGACGACGGTGTGCGCGACCATGTCCGGCCCGCTCACGGGCGGCGGCCCGCCGCCGATCGGGACGCCGATCACCGGCACCCGGGCGTACGTGCTGGATGCGACGCTGCGGCCGGTACCGCCGGGCGCGGTGGGCGAGTTGTACGTGGCGGGAGCCGGGCTGGCGCGGGGGTACGTGCACCGGCCCGGCCCGACCGCCGAGCGCTTCGTGGCCTGTCCGTTCGGGGGAGCGGGGGAGCGCATGTACCGGACCGGTGATCTGGCGCGGTGGCGTGCCGACGGGCAGTTGGAGTTCGCGGGGCGGACCGACGACCAGGTGAAGGTACGCGGCTTCCGCATCGAACCGGGCGAGATCGAGGCGGCCCTCACCGCCCACCCCGCCGTCGCCCGGGCCGCGGTCGTGGTGCGCGAGGACCGTCCGGGCGACCGGCGGCTGGTGGCGTACGCGGTCCTCGCGGACGCGCACGCTCCGGCCCCCGGCGCGCTGCGGCAGTACCTGGGCGAGCGGCTGCCCGCGTACCTGGTGCCCTCGGCGGTCGTGCCGCTGGACGTGCTGCCGCTCGCCCCCGGCGGCAAGCTCGACAGGCGAGCGCTTCCGGAACCCGGCGGCGTCGGCGCGGGGCGCGGCCCACGCGACGCCCGTGAAGAGATCCTGTGCGGCCTGTTCGCCGAGGTGCTCGGTCTGCCGGAGGTGAGGGCCGAGGACGACTGGTTCGAACTGGGCGGCCATTCCCTCCTCGCGGCGCGGCTCGTCGGCCTGGCCCGCGCGGCGCTGGGCCGCGAGCTGACCATCCGCGCCCTGTTCGAGGCGCGTACGCCGGCCGCGCTGGCACGGCGGCTGGACGGCGCGGCGGCTGCCCGGCCCGCCGTCGTACGCGCCGCCCGGCCCGCCCGGCTGCCGCTGTCGTCCGCGCAGCGACGCCTGTGGTTCCTGCACCGGCTGGAGGGGCCCGGCGCGACGTACAACGTGCCGCTGGTGCTGAAGCTGCGGGGTGCGGTGGACGCCGACGCGCTGGACGCGGCGCTGGGGGACGTGGTGGGGCGGCACGAGGCGCTGCGTACGGTCTTCGCGGAGGCGGCGGACGGCGAGCCGTACCAGGTGGTGCGCGACCACGACAGCCGGCGGGCGTACCTGACGGTGACACCCGTCGAGGAGGTGGCGGCCGACGCGCCCGAGGTGGTACGGGCCGCGCGGCACGCCTTCGACCTGACCCGCGAACTGCCCTTCCGCGCCGAGCTGTTCCGGGGCCCGGGCGGCGAGGCGCTGCTGGTGCTCCTCGTCCATCACATCGCGGCGGACGGGTGGTCCCTGGGGCCGTTGTGGCGGGACGTGGTGACGGCGTACGAGGCGCGGCGGGACGGGGGAGCGCCGGACTGGGCCGCGCTGCCGGTGCAGTACGCGGACTTCGCACTGTGGCAGCGGGACGTGCTGCTGCCCGGCCGCGACCTGGCGGCGCGGCAGACCGCGTTCTGGCGACAGGAGCTGAGCGGCCTGCCGGACGAGCTGCCGTTGCCGTACGACCGTCCGCGTCCGGCGGCCGCCGACCACCGGGGCGGGACGGTGGCGTTCCGGTGGGGCGCGGAGGTGCACGGCCGGGTGGTGGCGCTGGCCCGGCAGTGCGGGGCGAGTGTGTTCATGGTGGTGCAGGCCGCGCTGGCGGCGCTGCTGACCCGGCTGGGGGCGGGCACGGACATTCCGCTGGGGACGCCGGTCGCCGGCCGTACCGACGCGGCGCTGGACGACGTGGTCGGGTTCTTCGTCAACACGCTGGTGCTGCGCACCGACACCTCCGGCGATCCGTCGTTCCGTACGCTGGTGGACCGGGTCCGGGAGACCGATCTGCGGGCCTACGACCACCAGGACGTACCGTTCGAGCGGCTGGTCGAGGCGCTGAACCCGGACCGCAGGGCCGGCCGCAACCCGCTCTTCCAGGTCGCCCTCGCGACGCACCACACGGCGCACCCGGCGTACGGCCTCCCGGACGTCGAGGTCGAGGAACTCCACGTCTCCACCGGCACCTCGAAGATGGACCTCACCGTCGCCGTACGGGAACGCCGGGACGCCGGGCGGGCACCGGCCGGACTCGAAGGGGAGGCGGAGTTCCGTACCGCTCTCTTCGACCCGGCCACCGTCGAAGGGCTGCTCACGCGCCTGCGCAGGCTGCTGGCAGCGGCCGTCGCGGACCCGGACCGGCCCATCGGCAGCCTGGAGATCCTGACCCACGCCGAGCGGCACACGCTGCTGGAGGCCGGGAACGCCGCCTCCCGGGCGCTGCCCGCCGCGACGCTGCCCGAACTGTTCGCGGCCCAGGCGGCCCGTACCCCCGACGCGCCGGCGGTCACCTCACCCGGCACCCGGCTCACCTACGCGGAACTGGACGCCCGCGCCAACCGCCTGGCCCGGCTGCTGGCCACCCGGGGCGCGGGCCCGGAAGGCGTGGTGGCCCTGGCGCTGCCGCGCTCCGCCGGCCTGGTCACAGCCGTACTCGCCGTCCTGAAGGCAGGCGCCGCCTACCTCCCCCTCGACCCCGCCCACCCGCCCGCGCGCATCGCCTTCCTGCTCCGCGACGTGCCCGCCGCTCTCCTGGTCACCGACCACGCGACCGGCGCCGCGCTCCCCGGCACGGCCGTCCCCTGCCTCCTCCTGGACGCGGACGACACGCGACGGGCCCTCGCGGCGCTGCCGGGCACCGGCCTCACCGACGCCGACCGGACGGCGCCGCTCCCCGCCCACCCCGCCTACGTGATCCACACCTCCGGCTCCTCCGGGACGCCGAAGGGCGTACTGGTCTCCCACCACGGCGTCGCCGCCCTCGCCGCGACCCAGCGCGAACGCCTCGGCGCCGGTCCGGGCAGCCGGGTGCTGGCCTTCGCCTCGCCCGGTTTCGACGCGTCGTTCTGGGAACTGTGCATGGCCCTCCTTACGGGCGCCTGCCTCGTCACCGCACCTCCGGACCGCCTGCTGCCCGGCGCGCCGCTGGCCGCGACCGTCGCCACGTACGGCGTGACCCACCTGACCCTGCCGCCGTCGTCCCTGGCGGCGCTCGCCCCCGGCAGCCTCCCGGCGGGCCTCACGCTCGTGGTGGCGGGCGAGGCCTGCCCCGCCGAGCTGGTGGCACGCTGGGCACCGGGCCGCTCGATGATCAACGCGTACGGGCCGACCGAGACGACGGTGTGCGCGACCGTCTCGGGGCCGCTCGCGGGCGGCGGCCTGCCGCCGATCGGCGCGCCGGTCACCGGCACCCGGGTGTACGTACTGGACGGGGGGTTGAGGCTGGTTCCGCCGGGTGTGGTGGGGGAGTTGTATGTGGCGGGGGTGGGGTTGGCGCGGGGGTATGTGCGTCGTCCTGG
>NZ_JBIRFL010000029.1:0-75239 GCF_044327445.1 Streptomyces sp. NPDC018045 | reverse complement strand
CGGTTACATTTCGAACCCGGAAGCTAAGCCTTTCAGCGCCGATGGTACTGCAGGGGGGACCCTGTGGGAGAGTAGGACGCCGCCGAACAATTTTTGAATGTGGGAAGCCCCGCACCGTATGGTGCGGGGCTTTCTGCGTTTGCGCACCGGGGCCGGAAGTTTCTCGGCGATACCGGAAGTTTCCCGGCGAGGCCGGCAGGCAGCTCACCGGCTATTTGGGACGTTGTCCGGCGGTATCCGGACAGGGGACCCGCGGTGTGCCGGGCGGGGACGGCCAGGTAAGGTCAGGGGGCATCGTCGGTACGTTCCCACAGGAGGCCCCCGGGTGGAGGTCCAGGAGACGCGCGTCCAGACGGATCGTGTCCTCACCATCCCGAACATTCTGAGCATGGCTCGCCTCGTCGGCGTGCCGGTGTTCCTGTGGTTGATCCTCTGGAAGGAGTTCGGCGGCCCGGACACCAAGTACTGGGCCCTGCTCGTCCTGGCGCTGAGCGGCGTCAGTGACTACCTCGACGGCAAGCTGGCCCGCCGCTGGAACCAGATCAGCAGCCTCGGCCGGATCCTCGACCCGGCCGCCGACCGGCTGTACATCCTCTCCACGCTCGTCGGCCTGACCTGGCGCGGAATCCTTCCGCTGTGGGTCACCGCGGCCCTGCTGGCGCGGGAACTGATGCTGCTGATCGCGGTCGCGGCCCTCGCCCGGCACAAGTACGGGCCTCCCCAGGTGAACTTCCTGGGGAAGGCGGCTACATTCAACTTGATGTACGCGTTCCCGTTGCTGCTGCTCAGCGACGGAGAAGGCTGGCTCCACACGCTCGCTGAGATTTTCGGATGGGCGTTCGCCGGATGGGGTACAGCACTGTACTGGTGGGCAGGGATTCTCTATGTGGTCCAGGTCCGCCGGATCATCAAGGTGGACACCAAGGCCGACTGAACTCGCCGTAAGTCTTCGCGCCCGGCCCGACCGGGTGCGAAGACGGAGAACGGAAACTCTCCCGGACGGGCGAAGTCGGCTGGACCGTCGTCTGTTTCGAGGAGGACGCTTCCGACATGAAGGCCGTTGTGATGGCCGGTGGTGAAGGCACCCGCCTTCGCCCCATGACGTCGAGTATGCCCAAGCCGCTGCTGCCCGTGGCCAACAGGCCGATCATGGAGCATGTGCTGCGGCTGTTGAAGCGGCATGGGCTCAGCGAGACCGTAGTGACCGTGCAATTCCTGGCGTCGCTCGTCCGGAACTACTTCGGTGACGGTGAAGAGCTCGGTATGGAGCTCACCTACGCCAACGAGGAAAAGCCGCTGGGGACGGCCGGCAGCGTGAAGAACGCGGAGGAGGCGCTCCGCGACGACGCTTTCCTCGTGATCTCCGGAGATGCGCTCACCGACTTCGATCTCACCGACCTGATCCGCTTCCACAAGGAGAAGGGCGCGCTCGTCACCGTCTGCCTCACGAGGGTCCCCAATCCTCTGGAATTCGGCATCACGATCGTCGACGAGGAAGGCAAGGTCGAGCGTTTCCTGGAGAAGCCGACCTGGGGTCAGGTCTTCTCCGACACGGTGAACACGGGCATCTACGTCATGGAGCCCGAGGTTTTCGACTACGTGGACCCCGACGTCCCGGTGGACTGGTCGGGTGATGTCTTCCCGCAGCTCATGAAGGAGGGCAAGCCGGTCTACGGCTATATCGCCGAGGGCTACTGGGAAGACGTCGGCACCCACGAGAGCTATGTGAAGGCCCAGGCCGACGTTCTCGAAGGCAAGGTCGACGTGGACATCGACGGCTTCGAGATCTCGCCGGGCGTCTGGGTCGCCGAGGGCGCCGAGGTGCATCCGGACGCGGTGCTGCGCGGCCCCCTGTACATCGGTGACTACGCCAAGATCGAAGCCGGCGCGGAGCTGCGCGAGCACACCATCGTCGGGTCGAACGTCGTGGTCAAGACCGGCGCCTTCCTGCACAAGGCCGTGGTGCACGACAACGTGTACATCGGTCAGCAGAGCAATCTGCGCGGCTGTGTGATCGGCAAGAACACCGACATCATGCGGGCGGCGCGGATCGAGGACGGAGCCGTCATCGGCGATGAGTGCCTCGTCGGTGAGGAATCGATTGTCCAGGGCAATGTCCGGGTCTACCCGTTCAAGACCATCGAGGCCGGTGCCTTCGTCAACACGTCGGTGATCTGGGAGTCCCGCGGCCAGGCGCACCTGTTCGGCGCGCGGGGCGTCTCCGGCATCCTGAACGTCGAGATCACCCCCGAGGTCGCGGTACGGCTCGCCGGCGCGTACGCCACGACCCTGAAGAAGGGGTCCACGGTCACCATCGCCCGTGACCACTCCCGGGGCGCGCGGGCGCTCAAGCGCGCGATGATCTCCGCGCTCCAGGCCAGCGCCATCGACGTACGGGACGTGGAGAACGTGCCGCTGCCGGTCGCCCGGCAGCAGACGGCCCGGGGCAGTGCCGGCGGCATCATGGTGCGTACGACACCGGGCGTACCGGACTCCGTCGACATCATGTTCCTCGACGAGCGCGGCGCCGACCTCTCGCTGGCGGGCCAGCGCAAGCTGGACCGGGTCTACGCGCGCCAGGAGTACCGCAGGGCCTTCCCGGGCGAGATCGGCGACCTGCACTTCCCCTCCAGCGTCTACGACTCGTACACCGGGTCGCTGCTCAGGTCGCTGGACACCGAGGGCATCGGCGAGGCGGGACTGAAGGTGGTCGTCGACGCCTCCAACGGCAGCGCCGGCCTGGTGCTGCCCAGCCTCCTGGGGCGGCTCGGCGTCGACTCGCTGACCATCAACCCAGGCCTGGACGAGTCCCGGCCGACGGAGACCGCCGACGCCCGGCGCGCCGGGCTGGTGCGGCTCGGAGAGATCGTGGCTTCCGCGCGGGCCGCCTTCGGGGTGCGCTTCGACCCCGTCGGTGAGCGGCTGTCGCTGGTCGACGAGCGCGGCCGGATCATCGAGGACGACCGGGCGCTGCTGGTCATGCTCGACCTGGTGGCCGCCGAACGGCGCAGCGGCCGGGTGGCGCTGCCGGTGACGACGACCCGTATCGCCGAGCAGGTGGCCGCCTACCACGGCACCCAGGTCGAGTGGACGACCACCTCGCCCGACGACCTGACCCGGGTGGGCCGCGGGGACGACACCATCTTCGGTGGTGACGGCCGTGGCGGATTCATCATTCCGGAGTTCAGCAGCGTCTTCGACGGCGCGGCGGCGTTCGTGCGGCTGATCGGGCTGGTGGCGCGGACGCAGCTCACGCTCAGCCAGATCGACGCGCGCATCCCGCGGGCGCATGTGCTCAAGCGGGACCTGGCGACGCCGTGGGCGGTCAAGGGCCTGGTCATGCGCCATGTGGTGGAAGCCGCCGGCGACCGGTCGGTGGACACGACCGACGGCGTACGGGTGGTGGAGGCCGACGGACGCTGGGTGCTGGTGCTGCCGGACCCGGCGGAGGCCGTCACCCATCTGTGGGCGGAGGGCCCGGACGACGCCTCGGCCCAGCAACTGCTGGACGAGTGGTCGGCGGTGGTGGACAGCGCGGGCCGCTGATCCCCGGCGGGCGTGACCGCGTCCGTACCGTTCCGTGACCCCACCGGCGTGCCGCGATTCGGCACGCCGGTGGGGCCATTGGGCGACTACGGCGCCGACGTGCGACGATGTGCGGCATGTCGCAGCAGCGCCCCGATCGGAGCACCCCCCACCAGGCCGCGCGCCCGGATGCCTCGATGTCGCTGCTGACCAACGTCATGGACCATGCCCTGGACGACGGGTACGCGGAAGCGGCGGCGCGCAAGGCGGCGGCGGGGGTGCGGGGCCTCCCGCGTACCTTGCGGGCGAAGTTGGGGCTGGCGGCGGGCCTGGTGCTCGCCACGGTGGTGGTGACGGTCGGCGCCGCCCAGGCGCGGATATCGGCACCCACCCTGGCGAAGGAGCGCGAAGAGCTGATCAACCGCATCGAGCACGGCACGGCCGACGCCGACGCGGTGCAGAAGCGGGTCGACGCGCTCCGCGACGATGTGGGCGCCATGCAGCGCAAGGCGTTGGAGGAGCACGGCGGCGACCGGGCCGAGCTGCTGGCGCTGCTGGCCGGCTCGACGCAGGTGACCGGACCCGGGGTGAAACTGGTCGTCGACGATGCCAAGTCGGCGCAGTCGGGTGGCGGCGGTCCGCGTGAGAGCAGCGGGTTCTCGGACACCGGGCGGCTGCGCGACCGCGATCTGCAGCGGGTCGTCAACGGCCTCTGGGCGTCCGGGGCCGAGGCGGTCTCCGTCAACGGGCAGCGGCTCACCTCCCTCTCGGCGATCAGAGCCGCGGGAGAGGCCATACTGGTCGACAACAAGCCGCTGGTGCCGCCGTACACGGTGCTGGCGGTGGGGGACGGGCACAAGCTCGCGACCGCGTTCCAGGACAGTGCGGACGGTCAGTACTTGGACGTGCTGCGCAAGAACTACGGCATCCGTACGAAGATTTCCGCCGAGAACGAGGTCACGCTGCCGCCCGCGCCCAGTTTGATCGTACGTACAGCACAGCCGAAGGCCGGTGCCGCGGGTGGCGCCGACACAGGGAAGGGCACATCGTGATCGCCGTACTGGGCCTCATCGTGGGAGTCGTGGTCGGGCTTGTGGTCCGGCCGGTGGTGCCGACGGTGGTCGAGCCCTACCTGCCGATCGCTGTCGTGGCGGCGCTGGACGCCGTCTTCGGCGGTCTGCGCGCGATGCTGGACGGCATCTTCGACGACAAGGTCTTCGTCGTTTCGTTCCTGTCCAACGTGGTGGTCGCCGCGCTGATCGTCTTCCTCGGCGACAAGCTCGGCGTCGGCGCCCAACTGTCCACCGGTGTGGTCGTCGTACTGGGCATCCGCATCTTCTCCAACGCCGCGGCCATCCGCCGGCACGTCTTCAGGGCCTGATGCCGATGGCTACGGACGAGAACCCCGAGCGGGACGGGACGGCGCCGGGAGCGGGCCGGGCCCCGCTGGAGCCGGGCAAGGAGCCGTCCGGCGGGACGGACCGGCCGGCCGACCGGCGGCCGATGCCCCCGGAGAGCCGGTCGCAGGCCGGGCAGGCCGACGCGGAGCACGCCGCGGACGAGGCTCCGGCGGGCGCCGAACGGGGGGCGCGGCCCGGCGCGCCGGAGCCGGAGATGACCGGGCGGCAGCGTCTGGCGGCCGGTCTGTGGCCGCCGCGGCTGACCCGGGCCCAACTGATCGTCGCCCTGCTGCTGTTCATTCTCGGACTCGGCCTGGCAATTCAGGTACGTTCCACGAGTGACAACAGTGCACTACGGGGTGCGCGGCAGGAGGACCTGGTGCGCATCCTGGATGAATTGGACAACCGTTCGCAACGCCTGACGGATGAACAGCGCAGGCTGGAGGGCCAGAAGACCGAGCTGGAGAACAGCTCGGACCAGGCGGAGGAGGCCCGGAAGCAGACCGTGGAGAAGGAGCAGCAGCTCGGCGTGCTGGCGGGGACGGTGGCGGCCCAGGGGCCGGGCATCAACCTCACCATCAACGACCCGACGCACTCCGTCGAGGCGGACAAACTCCTGGACACCGTCCAGGAGTTGCGGGCGGCCGGCGCCGAGGCCATTCAGATCAACGACGTACGGATCGTGGCCGATTCGTACCTGTCGGACGTCCGTGGCGGCGTGGAGGTCGACGGCAAACGCGTCACCCAGCCGTACCGTTTCAAGGTGATCGGCAAGCCCGAGGACCTGGAACCGGCGCTGAACATCCCTGGCGGTGTGGTGCAGACTTTGGAAAAGGAGCAGGCCACTGTGTCTGTGAGCCGTGACGAGAAGATCATCGTGGACGCCTTGCGGGCGGCGAAGCGGCCTGACTACGCTCGGTCGTCATCGCGGTGAGCCGGCGACGTGGCGGAGCGCCCCGGGTCGGGCAAGAGGTAGCGGGGGGTCGGCGCACCGTACGGGTGGTGCGTGGTGGAAACTGTGTGGAGGCCACGGACGTTAACAGGATGTCCGGATCGGCCGGTGTGTGCATCGAGGGTTCGTCCTGCCCCACGGGCGGGTCTGTTTCGTTCAAGGGGAATCGCCCGTGAAGTTGTTTGCAAAGCTGTTCGGCAAGAGCGCACGCCAGGAGGGCGGCAGCGGCTCGGCGAAGCACCGTGCCCCGCGCCAGCCCGAGGAGAGCGGCGCCGGCGGAGAGCGTCCGCTCTTCCGCGACCAGGTCGGTGGCCCCGGGGCGTCGGGTGCCCATTCTGTTGACCCCTCCGTGCCCGGCCGCATAGGTTCCCAGGGACCGTCGGCCGCGAACACGGGTGGAGGGGTTCCCTTGCCGGTCTGTACGAGGTGCGGTCACCGCAACGCCGAGGCGAGCCGGTTCTGCTCCAACTGCGGAGCGCCGCTGCGCCCCGGGGCGCAGGCCGAGCGTGCCTCCGAGACGACCTCGACCATCTCCATCTCGGGGCTGGAGGCGTACGACGCGGAGACGACGGGGCAGACGCCGATCCCGTCGCTGTCCCCCGAGGCCCAGGCCGCCGTCGAGGCGCTGCCCATGGGCTCGGCCCTGCTGGTCGTGCGCCGCGGACCGAACTCGGGCAGCCGCTTCCTGCTGGACGGCGACCTGACGACGGCCGGGCGGCACCCGCAGAGCGACATCTTCCTGGACGACGTGACGGTCTCGCGCCGCCACGTGGAGTTCCGTCGCGGCCAGGACGGCGGCTTCACCGTCGCCGACGTCGGCAGCCTGAACGGCACGTACGTCAACCGTGAGCGCATCGACGCGGTGCCGCTCGCCAACGGCGACGAGGTCCAGATCGGCAAGTTCCGGCTGGTCTTCTACGCGAGCCAGCGGAGCGTCGGCTTCTGACCGGCCAAGGAAGGCATATGCACCGCACTGCGCCGGGTGGTGCCGGGTCCGCCGGCACCACCTCGGACGGCAAGCTGATGAGCATCGGTACGGTGCTCAACGCGCTGCGCGACGAGTTCCCCGAGGTCACCATCTCCAAGATCCGCTTCTTGGAGGCCGAGGGGCTCGTCGAGCCTCGGCGCACCCCGTCCGGGTACCGCAAGTTCGGCCCGGACGACGTCGCCCGGCTGGCGGCCGTCCTGCGGATGCAGCGCGACCACTATCTTCCGCTGAAAGTGATCCGCGAGCATCTCGACGCCCTCGCGCGGGGCGAACAGGTGCAGCTCCCGGCTCCCGCCGCACCCGTGGGGGAGCTGTTCGAGGGCCTGGGCGAGCCGGCCGGCGACCGGCCCACGGCCGCCCGGATCGGCCGGGCGGAGCTGCTGGCCGCGGCCGAGGTCGAGGAGGCCGAGCTCGCCGACTGGGAGGCGTACGGGCTCATCGTCCCGGACGCCGGGGGCGGGTACGACATCGAGGCCGTCACGGTCGCCAAGCTCGTCGCCGAACTGGGGCGTTTCGGTCTGGAACCCCGCCATCTGAGGGCGGTCAAGGCTGCTGCCGAACGGGAGGCCAACCTCGTCGAGCAGGTCGTGGCGCCGCTGCGCCGCCACCGCAACCCGCAGACCAGGCAGCATGCCGAGGCCACGGCCAGAGAGCTGGCCACCTTGTCCGTACGGCTGCACGCGGCACTGGTCCAGTCGGCCCTGCGGGTCCGGCTCACGTGAGCAATGGGTGGCCCGACTACCCAAACCGGCCGGGCACGTCCTAGGGTTGCTGTGTGAACGAGCTCGATGTCGTGGGTGTCCGGGTGGAAATGCCTTCCAACCAACCGATCGTGCTCCTACGGGAGGTAGGAGGCGATCGTTACCTGCCCATTTGGATCGGGCCGGGGGAGGCCACCGCCATCGCCTTCGCCCAGCAGGGGATGGCCCCTGCCAGGCCGCTGACGCACGACCTCTTCAAGGACGTGCTGGAAGCGGTGGGCCAGGAACTGACCCAGGTCCGCATCACGGACCTGCGCGAGGGGGTCTTCTATGCCGAACTGGTCTTCGCCAGCGGTGTCGAGGTCAGCGCCCGTCCGTCCGACGCCATAGCGCTGGCGCTGCGCACCGGTACGCCGATCTACGGGACCGACGGGGTCCTCGACGACGCGGGCATCGCCATCCCGGACGAGCAGGAGGACGAGGTGGAGAAGTTCCGCGAGTTCCTCGACCAGATCTCGCCCGAGGACTTCGGCACCAACAGCCAGTGAGCCGGGTGCGCGGAGGGCCGCCTTCCGCGCATTCGAGTAGCCTTTCCCCGTCCTGGGGCACGAGAAACCACTCGCAGGGTGATTATCACTCGGCGTGGCGAGCGCGGCGATCGTTGACGCACCCCGAGTGACTGCATACCGTCGATAAGGCAGGTCCCGTCCGGGACGTGGAGGACGGAGGTCGGCGTGGCAATCACCGGCGACGGTACGGCGGCAGAAGGGGCGGTGCCGCTCCACCCCGGGGCGGTTGACCGTAACCCGGCACAGGCCGCCGAGGTGCCGGGGGACCGCGGGGCGGAAACCATCGGCTACCGCGGCCCGACGGCGTGCGCGGCCGCGGGGATCACCTACCGCCAGCTCGACTACTGGGCCCGTACGGGGCTCGTCGAGCCGAGCGTACGGCCCGCCTACGGGTCGGGCACCCAGCGGCTCTACAACTTCCGGGACGTCGTCGTCCTGAAGATCGTCAAGCGGCTGCTGGACACCGGGGTGTCCTTGCAGAACATCCGCACCGCCGTCCGGCACCTGCGCTCCCGCGGGCTGTCCGACCTGGCGAGGATGACCCTGATGAGCGACGGTGCGACGGTCTACGAATGCACCTCGCCCGACGAGGTCGTCGATCTGCTCCAGGGCGGGCAGGGCGTCTTCGGCATCGCCGTGGGCGTGGTGTGGCGCGACGTGGAGGGCGCGCTGTCGCAGCTCCACGGGGAGCGCGTGGACACCGGCGAGACGCTGGTCCGGCACAACCCGCACGACGAACTGGCGCGACGGCGCAACCGGGCGGGCTGAGACCAGGCGGGGTGCGGCCAGGGGCCGCGCCCGAGGCCGTGCTGACGGCCCGGGCGTCCGACACGGGTGATGCGTGAGGGACTTCTGACGTCTCACGGGCCACTGGGCGGGTTTCTGAGGCGGCCGAGAACGGTTGGTGCGCCCATCGGCCGGAGGCGGCGGGGAACGGGGCCGTAGCGGGCGCCCAGGGGCGCGCCGCGCCGCTCCCGCGCCGCGACCCGGCGGTTGGGTGCGTCGGCCGGCGAGGTCGGTCGGCGCGATTGTCAGTGGTGTGGGGGACGATCGGTCGTGTGAGACGTGCGCCGACGATCCTGCATCTGGACATGGATGCGTTCTTCGCGGCCGCCGAGCAGGCGGCCAAGCCGAGCCTGCGCGGAAAGCCCGTGGTGGTCGGCGGGATCGGCCCGCGCGGCGTGGTCTCCACGGCGTCGTACGAGGCCCGGGTCTTCGGCGTGCGCTCCGCCATGCCCACCGCCCAGGCCCGGCGCCGCTGCCCGAACGCGGCGTACCTGACCCCGCGCTTCACCCTGTACCGCCAGGTGAGCGACCAGGTCATGGAGCTGCTGCACGCACTGTCGCCGCTGGTGGAGCCGCTCAGCCTGGACGAGGCGTTCGTGGACCTGGAGGCGGGCGGCGTCGAGCCGGACACCGCGGCGGTGCGGGAGGTGGGGGAGCGGCTGCGGCGTGACATCAGACGTACGACGGGGCTCACCGGGTCGGTGGGCCTGGCCGGCGCCAAGATGCTCGCCAAGATCGCCTCGGAGCAGGCCAAGCCGGACGGCCTCGTGGTCATCGAACCGGGCAGGGAGCGGGAGCTGCTCGGCCCGATGACCGTGCGTACGCTGCCCGGCGTCGGCCCGGCCACGGCGGAGACGCTGCGCCGGGCGGGCATCCACACGGTCGCCGAGACGGCGGAGGCGGGCGAGGCTGAGCTCGTACGGCTGCTGGGCAGGGCGCACGGTGCCGGGCTGTACGCGATGGCACTGGGGCGCGACGAGCGGCCGGTGGTGGCCGAGCGGGACGCGAAGTCCATATCGGTCGAGGACACCTTCGAGGTGGATCTGACGGACCGGACGCGGGTGCGGGCGGAGGTGACGCGGCTGGCGGACCGGTGCGTGCAGCGGCTGCGGGCGGCCGGGCGGTCCGGGCGGACCGTCGTGATCAAGGTGCGCAACTACGACTTCTCGACGCTGACCAGGTCGGAGACGCTGCGCGGGCCCACGGACGACCCGGGGGTGGTGCGGGAGGCCGCGGCCCGGCTGCTGGATCTGGTGGACACGACGGGTGGCGTACGGCTGCTGGGCGTGGGCGTGACCGGCCTCGCGGACTTCACGCAGGAGGACCTGTTCGCCCAGGTGGCGACGGAGAAGGCCGCCGAGGAGGAGGCCGAGCGGGAGCGCCGGGCGGCCGACGAGGCCGCGCGGATGGCCGTCGACGAACCCGAGCGGCCCCGGCGGTGGCTCCCGGGGCTCGACGTCGTCCATGACGAGTTCGGGGCCGGGTGGGTGCAGGGCAGCGGGGTGGGCCGGGTGACCGTACGGTTCGAGCAGCCGTGGACCGGGCCCGGGCGGGTGCGCACCTTCCGGGTCGACGACCCCGCATTGCGGCCCGGCGAGCCGCTGCCGCTGGTGGGCGGCCCGCCGGACGGGTGGCGGGGCGAGCCGTCCGGTGCGCCGGACGAGCCGGCCGACGGGGCCGGCGACCCCTCCGGTGGCCTCGCCGGGGCCGGTTCCGAGAGACCCGCCGGCACCGCCTCCCACGGGCCGGGCGGCCCCGGCGCCGCGCCCTCCGCCGCTCAGTCCTCGGCGCCGGCCACCCGGCCGAACTCCGTGTCGGCCGGTGCGGCGTCCGACCCGGGCACTGGATCGGGCACCGCATCGGGGGCCGGGATGTCCAGCCGGTAGTGGTGGTAGAGCTGGAGTTCCTGCTCCGGCGAGAGGTGGCGGCCCACCCCGAAGTCCGGCGCGTCCTTGATCAGCTTGCGGTCGTAGGGGACGTGCAGCGCCTCGTCGACCAGGTCGCTGGGCTCCAGGGGCACGAACGCGTCCCGGCTGAAGATCCCGGTGCGTACGGCCGCCCATTCCGGTTCGCCGGTCGCGTCGTCCAGGTACACCTCGTCGACGGTGCCGATCTTGGTTCCGTTCTTGTCGAACGCCTTGCGGCCGATCAAGCTGCGGGGATCGATATCGGTCTGCACGGTCCCTCCAAGTGGTCGCAACTGCCTTGTGACAACTACCAAACGGCACAATTCATGCCCCGGCCACTCGAAGGAACGTCCGTTCGCCGCGCTGGTAGGCTGGCGAACGGCTGCAGACCCCATGCGGGAGAGTCCTTCGTCGATCATGGCGGAGGCGCCGAAGGAGCAACTCCTCCCCGGAATCTCTCAGGCTCACGTACCGCATGGACGAGGTCACTCTGGAAAGCAGGGCGGGCCACGGACGGGCACAGCGCCGGAACCCCTCCTCACCGACGGTGAAAGCCGGTACCGCGTGCGGGACCGGTGAAGCTCTCAGGTTGAGATGACAGAGGGGGAGGCCGTCCGGGCACCAGCGCCGTGGTGCCCCGCGTAGGTCGAAACGACCAGGAGGCCCCCGCAGATGACCACCAACCGCATCTCCCTGACCGAGCTGGAACGAGGCACGCCGTTCGAGCAGCGGCACATCGGCCCCGGTCCGGAGGCCCAGGCCAAGATGCTCGCGCAGGTCGGGTTCGGATCGCTGGACGAACTCACCGCGGCCGCCGTACCGGACGTGATCAAGAGCGCGGAGGCGCTGGGCCTGCCCCAGGGTCGTTCCGAGGCCGAGGTGCTGGCCGAGCTGCGGGCGCTCGCGGACCGTAACCAGGTGCTCGCTCCGATGATCGGGCTCGGCTACCACGGCACGTTCACCCCGCCGGTGATCCTGCGCAACGTGATGGAGAATCCCGCCTGGTACACGGCGTACACCCCGTACCAGCCGGAGATCTCGCAGGGCCGCCTGGAGGCGCTGCTCAATTTCCAGACCATGGTCGCCGACCTGACCGGACTGCCGACCTCCGGCGCCTCGCTGCTGGACGAGGGCACGGCCGCCGCCGAGGCGATGGCCCTCTCGCGGCGCGTGGGCAAGGTCAAGCAGGGCGTCTTCCTGGTCGACGCCGACTGTCTGCCGCAGACCATCGCCGTCATCGAGACCCGCGCCGAGCCGACGGGCGTGGAGGTCGTGGTGGCGGACCTGTCCGCGGGCATCCCGGCGGAGGTGGCCGAGCGCGGCGTCTTCGGTGTGCTGCTCCAGTACCCGGGCGCTTCCGGCGCCGTACGGGACCCGCGTGCCGTCATCGGACAGGCACACGAGCTGGGCGCGATCGTCACCGTCGCCGCCGACCTGCTGGCGTTGACGCTGCTGACCTCGCCGGGTGAGCTGGGCGCCGACATCGCCGTCGGCACCACGCAGCGGTTCGGTGTCCCGATGGGCTTCGGCGGCCCGCACGCCGGATTCATGGCCGTACGCGAGAAGTTCGCCCGCAGCCTGCCCGGCCGCCTGGTCGGCGTCTCGGTGGACGCCGACGGCAACCAGGCGTACCGGCTCGCCCTCCAGACGCGTGAGCAGCACATCCGCCGGGAGAAGGCCACCAGCAACATCTGCACCGCACAGGTGCTGCTCGCGGTGATGGCGGGGATGTACGCCGTCTACCACGGCCCGGACGGCCTCGCGGCCATCGCCCGCCGTACCCACCGCTACGCCTCCGTCCTGGCGGAGGGCCTTCGTGCGGGCGGCGTCGAGGTCGTGCACGGCGGGTACTTCGACACGCTGACCGTACGGGTGCCGGGCCGGGCCGCCGAGGCCGTCGCCGCGGCCCGCGAGGCCGGGGTCAACCTGCGGCTCGTGGACGCCGACCTGGTGGGCGTCGCCTGCGACGAGACCACCGGGCGCGCGCAGGTGCACGCGGTGTGGCGCGCCTTCGGCGTGCAGGCCGACATCGAGCGGCTGGACGCGGCCGTGGCCGACGCGCTGCCCCAGGAGCTGCTGCGCCGTGACACGTACCTGACGCACCCGGTCTTCCACCAGTACCGCTCCGAGACCGCCATGCTGCGCTACCTGCGCCGCCTGTCGGACAAGGACTACGCGCTGGACCGCGGCATGATCCCGCTCGGCTCGTGCACCATGAAGCTGAACGCGACGGCCGAGATGGAGCCGGTCACCTGGCCCGAGTTCGGCCAGCTCCACCCGTTCGCGCCGGTCGAGCAGGCGCAGGGCTACCTCACGCTCATCGCAGAGCTGGAGGAGCGGCTGGCCACGGTCACCGGCTACGACAAGGTCTCCATCCAGCCGAACGCCGGCTCACAGGGCGAACTGGCCGGTCTGCTGGCCGTACGGGCGTACCACCGCGCCAACGGCGACGAGCAGCGCACGGTCTGCCTGATCCCGTCCTCCGCGCACGGCACCAACGCCGCCAGCGCCGTGATGGCCGGCATGAAGGTCGTCGTCGTCAAGACCGGCGAGGACGGCGAGGTGGACGCCGACGACCTGCACGCCAAGATAGAGCAGTACCGTGACGAGCTCGCGGTGCTGATGGTGACCTACCCGTCCACGCACGGCGTGTTCGAGGAACACATCACGCAGATCTGCGCGGCGGTGCACGACGCCGGCGGCCAGGTGTACGTGGACGGCGCCAACCTCAACGCGCTGGTCGGGCTCGCCGAGCCGGGCTCGTTCGGCGGCGACGTCTCGCACCTGAACCTGCACAAGACCTTCTGCATCCCGCACGGCGGCGGCGGCCCCGGCGTCGGCCCGGTCGGCGTCCGCGCCCACCTGGCGCCGTACCTGCCCAACCACCCGCTCCAGCCCACCGCCGGCCCGGAGACGGGCGTGGGCCCCGTCTCCGCCGCGCCGTGGGGCTCCGCGGGCATCCTCCCCATCTCCTGGGCGTACGTCCGGCTGATGGGCGGCGCGGGCCTCACGCGCGCCACCCAGGTCGCGGTGCTCGGCGCCAACTACATCGCCAAGCGCCTGGAGCCGCACTACCCCGTGCTCTACACCGGCCCCGGCGGTCTGGTCGCGCACGAGTGCATCATCGACGTACGGCCGCTGACCAAGGCGACCGGCGTGAGCATCGACGACGTCGCCAAGCGGCTGATCGACTACGGCTTCCACGCGCCGACGATGTCCTTCCCGGTGGCCGGCACGCTGATGATCGAGCCGACCGAGAGCGAGGACCTGCACGAGCTGGACCGCTTCTGCGACGCGATGATCGCGATCCGTGCGGAGATCGACAAGGTCGGCTCGGGGGAGTGGGACAAGGACGACAACCCGCTGCGCAACGCCCCGCACACCGCGGCGGCGCTCAGCGGTGAGTGGCCGCACCCGTACACCCGTGAGGAGGCGGTCTTCCCGGCCGGTGTCGAGCCGTCGGAGAAGTACTGGCCGCCGGTGCGCCGAATCGACGGTGCGTTCGGCGACCGCAACCTTGTGTGCTCCTGCCCGCCGTTGGAGGAGTACGACGGCTGATCCGCCGTCGGCGTGCACCGTTCGCGGTCGCGCGGCAACGCGAAGGGCCCTCGGCGTCGACGCCGGGGGCCCTGTTGGCCGTTGTGCTGTGGTGTCGCTCGGCCTGTGCCGTGCTGTGCGGTCGTGCGTGGTGCCGTGCGCTGACGCGGTCAGGCAGCGGTGGCCACGTGCGGCGTGCCCAGAACCCGGTGCGGCGCGATGACCTGGCCGTCCGGCAGCAGTTCACCGGTGTCCTCGAACAGGAGGACACCGTTGCACAGCAGGCTCCAGCCCTGCTCCGGGTGGTGCGCCACCAGGTGGGCGGCCTCCCGGTCGGCGGAGTCTGCGGTCGGGCACGGCGGTTGATGCTGGCACATGGATGACGTCTTTCGCTGCGATGTGGTCTGATTCGTCCTGCGGCTCGATGAGATGGTCATGGCCGCTCCCCCGTTTCAGTAGGTCGATACCAGTGTTGCCCCACGGGCCGGATTCCGCAGGGATTTGGCTGCAGCGGCACTCACTAGATAATGACGCATCACCCGTGCGGTCGGTTCATTTCAAGTCCGTCCTCTCCACGGGGCGTTGGGGGCGGGCGGACGCGTACTCCGCGCGGGTGAGCGCAGCGGAGCGCCCCGCGGCCGTGAAAGGCGCGGGGCGCGTTCCTGTGGGGCGGTGTGCTCCTGTGCGCGGTTGCGTCGTACGACCTCGGCCGATCGCCGCGGAGAACCCCCTGCCGGGTCTCAGGCCGGCGACCCCAGGAGGGGCACCGGCGCGAGGCGCAGACTCAGCCGGGGCAGCAGGTCCGCCACCCGGTGCGCACGGTGGGCGGCGATGCCCGGCGGGGCCGGCGCCAGCGGGACCAGGACGTCACCCGGGGCGGGTACCCCCTCGGCGCCGTCTGCGGCGACATCGTGGTGCAGCCACAGGGTGAGCATGTACAGCTCCGGCACGGACAGCAGGCGCGGCTGGTACGGGGTCGGTACGGACTCCGCCTGACGCAGTGCCCGTTCGGTCGACGTGACGTAGGGGCCCTCGCAGAAATGCGAGAAGGTCCAGCCGTCGGCCGTGAGCATGGCTTCGGCGGTCGCCACCGACCGCTCGCCGCTGCGGATCAGGAAGCGCCAGCCGGTCAGCCGGGTACGGGGCGGCCCGGCGGGGTGGCTGACATCGTCCAACACGTGCACGGGAAGAGGGAGTTCGGGGTGCAGCGGACCCTGATGGGCACGGAGGGCGGGAGTGCGGGCCTCGCGCACGGCGGTGGGGGAACCGAGGGCGGCGAGGACACTGCGGAGGGCAGGCGCGGGGGCAGGGGGAACATGCAGCGGCATGGTGGGTCGCCTCTCACTTGGGAGACACGGTGGTGCTGGGCATGGTGCGGACGACGTCGTCAGCGTGCGGGGTCAGAGCGCCAGTACTCGGCCGACCGGGGATGTCGGCCCGGCGGGGTCAGCCGCTGTGCCGCAGCCCCGGTGGAACACCGCAACGCTGGGCGCCAACTCTCTGCCTCGTCAGCGAAGTTTATACGACGTGTGTTCACCAAGTGTTTCGGCTAGCCGTTCCATGGATTGCCGACAAGGCGATATCCGGACCCGTCCGAGCGGTGTTTTCTGCGCCTTTGTGCGGCGCGTGGTGCGACGGCCTGCTATTCCGCCGTGAACACGGTAGGCCGGATCCGGACGGTCTTTTCGCCGATCTCGACAGCGTTTACCGCGACGCAATGAGCCGGCCTCCGGACCCGACGGTATGCCCTCGGAATGTGCCAGCCCCTGCGTCTCCCGGAGTCTACCGGTTCCGGCGCACGTCCGAGGCGTTGTCGATCGGATTGCCGGGCATCATCGACCGTAGCGCGTTCGCCGGGGCGCCGCCGGGGAGCCCGGTGGCCCCGGGCGCTGCCGGAAGGCCCGGGCGGCCCGCCGGGCCGGGCCCGTCGTCACGAGGAGGGACGCTTCGATGGGGGAGAAGGTTGCGGCGGGCGGTAACGGCCTCACGGACCGGCAACGCTATCGGAGAAAGCTGCACGAGTGCCTGACGGGATTGCAGAGGCTCCTGGACGACAAGCGGTTCGACCGCCCCAAGAATCTGATGGGGCTGGAGATCGAATTGAATCTCGCCGGGCCGGACGGCATGCCGCGCATGATGAACTCACAGGTTCTGGAGCGCATCGCGAGCCGCGATTTCCAGACCGAACTGGCCCAGTGCAACCTGGAAGTCAATATCCTTCCGCACCGGCTCTCCGGGCGCGTCCTCGACCAGCTCGCCGAAGAACTGCGCACGGGCCTGGCCTACGCCGACCGCAAGGCCGCCGAAGTGGCCGCCCGTATTGTGATGATCGGCATTCTGCCGACGCTGGCCGCCGAGGACCTGGTCGCCTCCAACCTCTCGGAGATCGACCGCTATGTCCTGCTCAACGACCAGATGAGGGCCGCGCGCGGCGAGGACTTCCGGATCGAGCTGGAGGGCGTCGAACGGCTGGAGTCCTCCTCGGCCTCCATCGCGCCCGAGGCCGCGTGCACCTCGGTGCAACTGCACCTCCAGGTCACCCCGAACCGCTTCCCCGCCGTCTGGAACGCGGCCCAGGCCGTCGCCGCCGTCCAGATCGCGGTCGGCGCCAACTCGCCGTTCGTCTTCGGCCGCGAACTGTGGCGCGAGTCCCGCCCTCCGGTGTTCCAGCAGGCCACCGACGTACGGCCGCCGGAGCTGCGGGCCCAGGGGGTGCGACCGCGCACCTGGTTCGGGGAGCGCTGGATCGACGCCCCGTACGAGCTGTTCGAGGAAAATCTGCGCTTCTTCCCGCCGCTGCTGCCCATCCACTCGGACGAGGAGCCCCTCGCCGTCCTGGACGAGGGCGGCATCCCGAGCCTGGCGGAGCTGGTGTTGCACAACGGCACCGTCTACCGCTGGAACCGCCCGGTGTACGGCGTCGCCGACGGCGTCCCGCACCTCAGGGTCGAGAACCGCGTGCTGCCCGCGGGCCCCACCGTCACCGACGTCATCGCCAACACGGCCTTCTACTACGGCCTGGTGCGGACGCTGGCCGAGGAGCCGCGACCGGTGTGGACCCGGATGCCGTTCGCCGCGGCGGCCGAGAACTTCGACACCGCGTGCCGCCGCGGCATCGACGCCGTACTGAAGTGGCCCCGCCCCGGCCGCTCCGGCGGCCTCGGCGAGATCTCCGCCGTACGCCTGGTGCGCCAGGAACTGCTGCCCATGGCCGCGGCCGGGCTGGACGCCTGGGGCGTCGAACCGGTCGACCGCGACCACTACCTCGGCGTGATCGAAGCACGCTGCCGGCGCCACGTGAACGGGGCGTCCTGGCAGGCCGCCGCCTACCACCACGCGCTCGGCCGCGGCCTGGACCGGGGCGCCGCGCTGGCGGCGATGACCCAGCGGTACAGCGAGCTGATGCACATGGGGGAGCCGGTGCACGCCTGGCCCGTCGAGTGGACCGCCGCCCCGGTGGCGGCGGGGCGGGGGTGAAGGCTCGCGAGCGGTGGGGCGGGAGCGTCAGCCGGCCGCGAGCTGACGCTCCGCCGCCTCGACCGTCTGGGCCAGGAGAACGGCGATGGTCATCGGACCGACACCACCCGGCACCGGAGTGATCAGACTCGCTCGTTCCCGGGCGCTCTCGAAATCCACGTCGCCGACATTGCCGGGGTTGTAACCGGCGTCGATCACCACGGCGCCGGGCTTGATGGCCGCCCCCTCGATGAAGCGTGGTCGGCCGACCGCCGCGATCAGTACATCGGCCTCCCGCACGAGGCCGGAGAGGCCGGTGGTACGCGAGTGACAGTACGTCACCGTCGCGTCCCGGCCGAGCAGCAACATCCCGGCCGGCTTGCCCAGGATCGCGCTGCGCCCCACGACGACCGCGTGCTTCCCGGAGAGCCCGACGCCGTACGCGTCCAGCAGGCGCATGATGCCGCCGGGCGTGCAGGAGACGAAACCGGGCAGTCCGAAAGCCATCGCCGCGAAGGAGTGCGTGGTGACGCCGTCGACGTCCTTCTCCGGGGCGATCGCCTCGAAGGCGGCACGCTCGTCGATGTGCGGCCCTACAGGGTGCTGGAGCAGGATGCCGTGCACGTCGGGGTCCTCGGACAGCGCGGTGATCGTCTCGACCAGGCCGCCGGTGCTGACCGAGGCGGGCAGCGCCACGTGCCGTGACCGTATCCCCGCCTGCTCGCACCGGGCGCGCTTCATCCGTACGTAGGTCACCGAAGCCGGATCGTCCCCGACCAGCACGGTCGCCAGGCAGGGCGCCGTCCCGGTGCGCTGCCGGAGGCGGTCGGCCGCCGCGGCTCCGGTCCCGATGATCCGGCGGGCGAGATGGGTGCCCTCCATCAGGCGGGCCGGCTGCGTCTGCGTCATGGGTCACTCCTGAGCGTCATGAGGAATCGCCCAGGCGCACGGCATCGGCAACGGCTGCCGGGCCGCTCCCCGGTGGTACTCCACCCAAGCGCCAGTCACGGCCCGGGCCGCACTGTAGCGAACGGGTGGGAAGGGGGCGAGGCCCTGAGGGCGCCGCCCCGTGCGGCTCGCCCAGGCCGTGTCGGGCAAGCTAGGACGTTCCTCTCATGACGTTCCATGGCAGTGGAGCGGCGGAGCCGTGGTGAGGTAGTCGCGGTAGTGCGGAACTGGAGGCAACTGTGCAGTCGGACACAAGTCCCGTGACCGGTGCGGAATCCGCCGGCCGGCAGCGGCCGGGCCCGGGAGAAGGGCGGGACGACGGCGTGGACGGCGGACTCTCGCAACGGATCCTGCGCGGTGAGACGGTGCTGGTCCTGGCGCTCTCGCTCGGCGCGAGCGGCGTGTCCGCGCTCATCAGTTTCATCGGGTCGCTGACGAAACCCGGGGGCCTCAAGGACCAGGCCGCGCTGCTGAACTCCTCGCACGCGCCGGGACGCCCGTGGCTCGACCTGGCCTGGCAGGTGTTCGGCATCGCCACCGCTCTCGTCCCCGTGGCGCTGGTGGCGCACCTGCTGATCCGGGAGCGGGTCGGCGGCCTCCGGGCGGTCGGCTTCGACGGACGCAGGCCCGGGGCCGACCTGGGGCGCGGGGCCGGCGTGGCGGCGGTCATCGGGGGCAGCGGACTGCTGCTGTACCTCGGGGCGCGGGCGGCCGGTTTCAACCTGACGGTGGTCCCGGAAGGGCTGCCCGACGTGTGGTGGAAATTCCCGGTGCTGATCGCCTCGGCGGTGCAGAACGCCGTCGTCGAGGAGGTCATCGTCGTCGGTTATCTGCTGCGGCGGCTGGGGCAACTGGGGTGGACCCCGGTGGCCGCGCTGGTGGCGAGTGCGGTGCTGCGCGGTTCGTACCACCTTTACCAGGGCGTCGGCGGGTTCCTCGGGAACATGGTCATGGGCGTGATCTTCGTCCTGCTGTACCGGCGCTGGGGGCGGGTCGGCCCGCTGATCGCCGCGCACGCGCTGATCGACATCGTGGCGTTCCTCGGGTACGCGCTGCTCGCGGGGAAGGTGGGATGGCTGCCTACGGCGTGAGGGACGGCCGCCGACTGCGGGACCGCCCGTCCGACGCGGGGCCCGGGAGCAGGCCGGCCAAGGCGGGGCCTGGGGCCGGCCGGTGGCTGATCCCAGGCCCTGGCACCTTTCCGGACAGATATCCGGCGGGCCTCAGGGGGTGGCGAGCAGCTCGCCCTCGATGACGGTGACGGCCGAGCCGGTGAGCAGCGTACGGTCGTCGCGCAGCGCCGTCCGTACGAGACCCGTGCGGCGAGCGGGGCCCTGGAGGCCGGTGAGTTCGTCGCGCCCCAGCCGGGCCGACCAGAACGGCGCGAGCGCGGTGTGCGCGCTGCCCGTCACCGGGTCCTCGTCGATGCCCACGGCCGGGAAGAAGCAGCGGCTGACGAAGTCGTAACCGCTGCCGGGGGCTTCGGCCGCCGCGGTGGCGATGACGCCGCGGCCACCGGGCGAGGTGAGGGTCCTCAGGTCCGGCTCCAGCGCCCGTACGGTCTTCTCGTCGGCCAACTCGACGAGGAGGTCACCGAGGTTCTCGCCGGTGTCGTACGCACCGCGGATCTCCACGCCCAGCGCCGTGGCGACGGCCGGCGGCACCTCGACCGCCCTCAGCGGAGCGGTCGGGAAGTCCATGGTGACCGCGCCGCTGTCGTCGGCCGTCGTGGTCAGCACCCCGCTGCGGGTGGCGAAGCGGACCGTACCGGGGGCGGTCCCGGTGGTGTGCAGGACGTGCGCGGTGGCCAGTGTGGCGTGACCGCACATGTTCACCTCGGCGGCCGGGGTGAGCCAGCGCAGCGCCCAGTCGGCAGTACCGCCCGCGGGCAGCGGATGGGCGAAGGCGGTCTCGGAGAGGTTGACCTCGGCGGCGACCCGCTGGAGCCAGGCGTCGTCGGGAAAGCCACCGGCGTCGAACAGGACGACTCCGGCGGGATTGCCGCCGAAGGGGCGGTCGGTGAAGGCGTCAACGATACGAATCCTCATGGCTTGGATCTTAGGAGGCCACATCGTCCACTCCTAAGGCCAATCGCGATTGACTGGACTGATTTTCGGTCTGAGGTGGGAAAGGGTGGGCGAAGTGGATGCCTCTGATGCGGACGGGGGTAGGGCCAGTCCGTGCCGGTGTCATGGGGGCCGGGCAGACACCCCGCCGTGGATGCCGAAGCGTTCCGGACGCGATTCGGGCACGGCAGCTCAGGGAGCGACCAGCGGCTCGGACTCGTACGCGCGGTGCAGCAGTTCCAGGAAGTCCGGGGCGTCCGGCAGGGGCACCGAGCCGATCCGGTGTACGGCCACGCCCGGTGTCCACGAGTTCATGACCACGCCGCCGGCCAGCGCGGGCAGGTCGGCACGGGTGACCTCCCGGACGCGCTGGGGGACGCCGAGGCCGTCCAGTTGTCGCCGGAGGATGCCCATCGTGGTGCCGCCCAGCATCTCGGCCGCGGGCCACACCACTGCGGAGCCGTCCCAGAAGGCCAGGTTCCAGATGGTCCCTTCGCTGAGCCGGCCTCGGCGGTCGATGAAGGCGGCGTCGTCGAAGCCCTGGTCCGCGGCCTGCCGGAGGAAGTACGTCTTGCCCACCTCGCCCACGTGTTTCACGGCCGGGAGGGGCCTCTCGTACGCGACCGCCGCCAGGGCCAGCGGCCCCTGCGGCCCGGAGGCGGCCGGGCCCGTACGGACCAGCGTCTCGGGTTCCACGTCGGCCCCGGCCACGGTGAACTCGCCCGCGGGCGAGTACATGGTGGCCGTCAGCGAGAGATCGTCCGGCCCCGCCTCCAGCGCCGTCCTCAGGTGGGCCCGTACCAGGTCGTCGGCCACCGCCCGGCCGAACATCTCTGCCGACGCGGTCCGGAGCCGCTCCAGGTGGAGGTCGAGGCCCCGGATCCGGCCCCCGCGCACCTGCATGGCGGTGAAGTGGGCATAGCCCGCGAAGGCGAGCGGCGTCAAGTCCTCGGCCGTCGCCGTCCGGCCGTTACGTTGAACAACGAAAGAGGTCATGACGTCACTCCAGCGGTACGGGATCATGAGGGAAACGGCGGTGGTCCGTCGCCCGGCACCGTGGGCGGCGGGCGCGGGATGTCGGCTCCGTGGGCCGACGTTAAGGCTTCACACCGATGGGAAGGTCAAGCTCGAATGGGGCGGGGCAGGGGGATGGGACACATGCTGATAGGGGAGTTGTCCCGGCGGACCGGGGTCAGCGCGCGGTTGCTGCGGTACTACGAGGAGCAGGACCTGCTGGACGCCGAGCGCGGCCCGAACGGCTATCGCTACTACGACGACGACACGGTGGTCACCGTGCGGCAGGTCCGTGCCCTGCTGGACGCGGGCCTGACCACCGAGATGATCCGCGCGGTGCTGCCGTGCGCCCGGGGCGAGCAGCCGGAGTTCGAGATGTGCGGGGACGTGCGGACCATCCTGGGCCGGGCGCTGGCGGACACCGACGAACGCATAGGCGACCTCCAACGCAACCGCAGCGCCCTCGCGGGCTACTTGGACCGAAAGCCCTGACGGCCCGTGAGCGGTGCTGGGCCCTGCCGGGCGGGGGCGCGGGCGACCTACTCGTACTCGTACAGGCGCGAGTGCTCCCCTGGGAGGCTCTTGCCCAGGCGGGCCAGCGGGGACAGACACATGACCAACGGGGAGAGCGACAGTCCGGCGGCGGTCACCAGCAGAGCGGCGCGCAGCCCCCACTGGTCGGCCAGCCGGCCGCCGAGCAACGAACCGAGCGGGGCCAGCCCCAGGCCGGCGCAGTTGATCGTCGCCACGACCCGGGCCTGGAGGGGTACGGGTGTGACGGCCTGGCGTACGGCCATGACGGTGACATTGACCAACTGACTGAAGGTGCCGAAGAGAAAGTTGATGCCCATGAGCAGGACGACCGTAGCGGCGGTGGAGCCGTGCAGCGCGGGGACGCAGAGCAGCACACCATCGGCGAGAACCGCCGCCGCCACCAGCACCACACCGTAGCCGTACCTGCGCGGCAGCCACCCGGCCAGCAGCGAGCCCGCGACCGCGCCCGGGCCCGTCGCCGCGAGCGCCAGGCCGACGCCGGTGCCCGAAAGGTGCAGTTCGCGGGGCAGGAAGAGCAGATAGACGGTCATCAGGGCCGCGAAGGAGAACTGGAAGGCGGCCGAGGCCAGGCCCACGGCCCGCAGCGAGGCATCACCGGCGACGAAACGCAGCCCTGCGCCGATCCGTTGCCACAGGTGGGAGGGCTGACCCCTGGCAGCGACGCCTGCTGCCGGGCCGTCCGCGTTCGTGGCGTGTCTGCCGGTGGCCGGGTCGTCAGCGTTCGCAGCGTGATCGTCCTCGGTCGGAGGACATTCGGCAACGTTCGTGGTGCCAACGCGAGGGGCCGTGGCGTCGCTGTCGGCGCCCTCGGACATCGACTCGGGTCGGCGGATCCGGCGGACCGACAGGTAGGACAGGGCGAAGCAGCACGCACCGGCCGCGGCGGCGACGGGCGCCGACAGCAGCGACACCAACGCGCCGCCGAGCGCGGGACCGCCGATCTGCGCTGCCGACCTGCTGCCTTCGAGTGCGCTGTTGCCCTGCGTCAACTGGTCGCGTCGTACCAGCCGTACGAGCGAAGCCTGGTACGCCACGTCGAAGAACACACTGAGCACGCCGACGAGAAGCGCGACAGCGACCAGCGTCGGAAACCCGAGAACGCCGAGGAGGTACGCGCAGGGGAGCACCGCCAGCGCGAGAGCCCGCCCGAGATCCGCCGCCATCATCACGTCGCGGGCCCGTCGGCGGTCCACCCACGCGCCGGCGAGGAGCGAGAGCAGCAGGACGGGGGCTTGCTCCAGCGCGCGCAGAGCGCCGAGTTCCGTCGCGCCGGCGTCGAGCGCCAGCACGGCGATGAGCGGCAGCACCACCTGGCCGGTGCGTTCCCCGAACTGCGAGGCGGTCTGACCTGCCCAGAGCCGACGGAAGTCGGCGTCGCGCCACAGGCCCGGCGAGACCGGGCCTCCGCGGCCCGACCCCGCAGGTGGCCCCGGCTCACCAGGCAAAACCGTCACTCCCCCACATCCGCCCACGTCAGGTCGTCGCCCGAGCCGACACGGCCTGACCGACGACGGTGCGAACGACCGGTCCTCAGCCCTCGGTCCTGGTTTTGATGAGCGGCGCGTTCCGCGTGGACTCCCGGAACCCGACGCCGTAGTACAGCCCGCGCGCCCGGGGGTGCCCCGGCGCGCCCGGACAGGCGACCGTCACACGAGTGGCCCCCTCAGCCCGCGCCAGACACATCCCGGGCAGCGGCATCGCTCGTGCCGGCCCCCGGCGCCGGTGGCCCGGATGCGTACCGACCGGCTCGAACGCAGCGGCCCTGTTCGCTTCGTCGAGCCACAGGATCGTCGAGGCAGCCATCGTTCCGTCTTGCGCCTCCACCAGAATGTGCAGGTCACTTTGGTACGCCGCGGTCTGCCGGACGCCCTGGTGGCTCTCGGCCGGGTACGGCGAGGGAGCCCAGGCGTCCAGATGGGCCTGGACCGCGGCCATCGGCCCCGGCCTCGTCGGCGGTGCGGAACCGGTACCCGTCCGGTAACACCGGCTGTTCCAGGTCGGTGAGGTCCCGCCCGTTGAGCTGAATCCAGGGCCCGGTGGCGCCGAATCGGACCGGGGCGGTCTCATGACCGTGCGCCGCCCATCGCTTCGGGGCGAACGCGTCGGCGGCGCACGGCGTCACCGTACGCTCGATGCCCGCCGCCGTACCGTCGTACCAGTCGATCACCTCGTCGACCACCCCGGCGTGGCCGGGATGGACCTGATACGCCAGACGGGCGGCGGTGCCGTCCTTCACCGATCCGTCGTTCCGCCGCACCTGGTGCGGAAGTTGGGCCCAGCCCCACGCCGCCAGGGCCCCGCCGGAGAACCGCAGTCGACGGCGCCGGCTCGCGCCGTTGCCGACGTGCCCCTTGCCCCAGTTCCAGGCCGGCGGCTCGCCGAACGACGCTTCGCTGTTCACCAGGTCCGGACGGGTGGCGGTGACGCTGGGCCAGCCCCTGCATGAGCCGCACGCCCGTGGCGGTCACCAGCTCGTTGTGCGCCATGGTGCGCCACTGTGCCAGGCCCCTGGGAGGCCGTCGAACCGTTTTCCGGCGCCCGCCGGTCGCGGGCAGCCGACGGCGCGGCGCCTGAAGCGCCACCGTCGTACGGCGGGCATGGTCGTACGGCAGGCATGGAGGCTCGCTGCCCCCGGGGCGTTGCCAGCCGAACAGTTCCGATATATCGTTGAGGCATCGCGAACGATCAGAGTGATGTCGTGAGTGATCGCAGGAAGCCATCACGAAGAGAAAGGAGCGCCTCATGCGTTCCCATGGACACGAGCACCACGGCCACGGCTGGCGCGGCGCAGGAGACCACGAAGGACGGTTCGAGGGGCGGCGGGCCGCGTTCGGGCCGTTCGGGCCGCCCTTCGGCGGGCCGCCGTTCGGTGGCGGCCGGGGCCGCGGTGGCGGGCCGCGCGGCCGGGCGCGGCGCGGTGACGTACGCACCTCGATCCTGGCTCTGCTGAAGGACCGGCCGATGCACGGCTACGAGATGATCCAGGAGATCGCCGAGCGCAGTGGCGGCGCCTGGAAGCCGAGCCCCGGCTCGGTGTACCCCACCCTCCAGCTCCTGGAGGACGAGGGGCTGATCAGCAGCGCGAGCGAGGGCGGCAAGAAGCTCTTCTCGCTGACCGAGGCCGGACGTACGGAGACGGAGAGCGTCGCCGACGCCCCCTGGGAGGAAGCCGGCCGAGGCGTCGACTGGGAGGCCATGAACGAGATCCGCAAGGCGGGCGGCGGACTGATCGATGCGTTCCGCCAGGTGTGGTCCACCGGTACGCCCGAGCAGCGGGAGAAGGCCATCTCGGTGGTCAACAAGGCCCGCAAGGAGCTGTACCTGATCCTCGCCGAGGACGAGTGATCCGCCCGCCGTCGGCCGCGTGGAGTTGAGGCGCGACGTGACGGGTGAGTTCGATGGGGCCGTGGCCGGGGAACCGGTCACGGCCCCTTTGTGTGGGGGCGGGCGTGCGGGCCGGCGTCTTCCGGTCGACTGCGTGCTGCTTGGGGGTGGGGCGCGCTTCGCCTCGGGGCGGGGCGCTCCGCGGGGCCGGGTGAGCCGGCGGTGCGGCGGTCGTCCCGGAAGGTCCAGGCGTCGGAGTGCGTCCCACTCGGCCTCCGGGACGGCGCGTCGCCTCTCCTCCGCAAGGATGAGATGCGGCGAAGGCGTGCCCAACCATGGGCGGATGCGCAAATGCTTCCCGCCGGGGATGTTCCGGGCGTCGGCTGCTGGTGGGGTGGGGATTGTGCAAAACCGTACTGCGTATAACGGAGGGGGCCCTCCACGCGAGGACCTCGACACGCGACTCACCGTGGAGCTCGCGTCGGTGGTCTCCGCTGCCCGCAGGCGTGCCACGCGGGACGGTGACCGCCAGGTGGACACGGCCCACCTGCTGCACGGACTCCTGGAGTCGGACCCGTCGGTGCGGGCGGCGTTCGACAGCGGGGCGCAGGTCGCCCGGTTGCTCGGCTATCTCGTCCAGCGCAGTATCGGGTACGGCCTCCAGTGGCACGGCACCATCGAGGACTCCGGCGCGGTGCCGATGGTGACCGAGGGGACGGTGCCGGGCTGGTCACCGGCCGCGGCCGCCGCCCTGGACGGCGCACTCGACCGCGCGCACGCCCGGTACGCGACCCATGCCGCCTGTCTCGACCTGCTCGCCGCCCTCGTGGACGATCCCGAGTCGCGCGCGGTCGAGGTGCTGCGCCGGGCATCGGTCGACACGGAACGGCTGGCGGCCCGGTTGGACGGGGGCCGCTCCGGCCAGGAATGACCGGCGCGTCAGGGGTGAGGCTGATGCCGGCTGCTGTCGTGATGGGCGATGCGGGCTTGTGGGGAGTCAGGCGGCCCAAGGGGGCCGACGGAAATCCGGGGCGTCCCGGGCTCCGGGGAATCCTGGGCCCCGGGAACTTGGGTGCCCCGGGTAATGCGGAGACTCCGGAAGCGCGAAACACCCGGGAAGCGGTGGCGAGACCGGCCGGACCCGGGAAACGTCGGCGTGGCCGTGGGAGATGGGGCGGCCGGTGCTCGCCGGGCGCGCCTGCTGGACGGGGTCGGGTGCTCGCCGTACTGCTGCTCGTGTGGCTCGTGTCGGCCGCCACCGCGTCGGCGTACCTCATCGGCGTTCTGATCGGTGCGCCCGGTCGGCTCCGCAGGTGGCGGGGGCGGGCGGGCCTGGAGGCGGTGATCGCGACCGTACGGACGGCACATCGGCTCTCGGCGACAGCCGGGGCTTGTCGAACGGCCGACGCGCCTCTTAGAGTGCCGATCATGCGATTGACTGTGCTTCCCCCGCCGGCCGCGTAGCGCGGGCGGCGGTCTCCGAGAGAGAACCTGGCCCGGTCCTGGGGCGCTCCAAAGGGCATGCCCCGCCCCGGGCCGGTTGCTGCTGTCCGCACACGGGACCACGCGACCATTCCACGGCGCTCGGCGCCGTCCCGGATCTCCCGGAGAAGCACAGCCATGCATGGTGTCTCTTCCCCTGCCCTGCCTGTGGGCCGGGGCCTGTTGTACGTGACCGTCGCCGCGACCGCCTGGGGTACGGCGGGCGCGGCCGCCTCCCTCCTCTACCGCAGCAGCGGCCTGGGCCCTGTCGCGCTCACCTTCTGGCGCACTGTCGGCGGCCTGCTGTTGTTGTCGGCCGTGCGGGCGGTGCTGCGCCGCCGGGCGGTGAGCGCGCCGGATCCCGTTGCTCGGCCTGCACGTCCCGTGCCCCCGGAGGGCCCGCTGTGGCGCCGGGTCGCGCGGACCACGGCCACCGGGATCGCTCTGGCCGTCTTCCAGGCCGCGTACTTCGCGGCCGTCGAGAGCACGGGCCTGGCCGTGGGCACGGTCGTGACCATGGGTGCCGGGCCCGTCCTCATCGCCCTCGGCGCGCGGCTGACCATGGGCGAACGGCTCGGTGCCGGAGGAGTCCTGGCGGTCGCGGGCGCGCTGTCCGGACTGGCCGTACTGGTTCTCGGAGGCGCTGATTCCGGTACGGTGCGGCCCTCCGGGGTCGCCCTGGCGCTGCTGTCCGCCGCGGGCTGCGCCGTGATGACGCTGACGATGCGCCGTCCGGGGCGGGCCGGTGCCGTCGCCGATCCGTACGGCTCCACGATCAGCGCCTTTGCCGTCGGAGCCGTCTGCCTGCTGCCGCTCGCCGCGGCGGAGGGGCTGTGGCCGCAGGCGCACGAACTGGGCCGCAGCCTCTGGCTGATGGGCTACATCGCCGCCGTGCCGACGGCCTTGGGCTATGGCCTGTACTTCGCGGGCCTGGCGGCCGTGCGCGCGGCGACGGCGTCGGTGATCTCGCTGGTCGAGCCGGTGTCCGCGGCGGTGATCGCGGTGCTCTTCCTGGGGGAGGAGCTGACGGCGGGCACGGTGGTCGGTACGTGTGTGCTGCTCGCGGCCGTCGCGGGGCTGGCCGTGTGCGAGGCGCGGGGCGCGGTGGCGGCGCGTACGGGCCGGGCGCGGACGGCCACGGCGCGCTGACCGGCCCGGGGGCGGCGCGGCCCTCGCCGTCCGCCCCCCCGCCGTCCGCTCCTGCCCGCGGTCGGCGTCCTCGCCCGCTCCGCGTGTCCCGTGGGCCGTCAGCTACGTCCGGCTGCCAGCCGCCTTAGCTGATGGGCGCGGGCCTGCGCGTCACGGGGCGCGGCCCGCTCGGCAAGGCGGTCCGAAATCCGGCGCTGCACGGTCTCGCTCCGCTTGCCCGCGTACTTGAACTTGGCCCGTACGTCCGTGATGACCAGCCGCAGCCCCCGGATGCCGGGCAGTTGCCGTCCGTACGGCGGGCCGTCCGCGGCGACCGGCGCCGAACCACCCTCGGGCTGGAAGTGGCCCATCTGGCGTTCCAGCAGCGCGGCCTTCTCCTTCGGGTCGTCCACGACGTGCGCCGTGCAGGTGAGTTGTACGGCGGCGTAGAAGCTGGTCGGGACGCCGTGCTCGGGCGGAGCCTCCTCGGCGGCCTGCCACGGCCCCGGTATGAAGACGTAGTCGTCCACGACGCTGAGCAGGACGGCCGGAGCAGCTTCCAGCGCCCGCCATATCGGGTTGGGGCGGGCGAGGTGGGTGACGGCTTCGCGGCGGGCCGGGTCGTAGGCGAAGTGCAGGGGCTGGACGAGGGGCGGGCTGCCGGGCGGGCCGTTGACGGCGAGCTGGCCGAAGTTGTGGCCGGCCAGCCAGTCCTGCCACTCGATGTCGTCGGTGGGGGCGTCCCACGGGTGGATCAGCATGCGCTCCTCCTTCAGCGTGCGGTGAGGTAGGAGGGTTCGGCGATGCCCGGGGCGAGGTCGTCGGCCGGGACCGGGGCCCCGTACACGGGGGCGACCGGCAGGACGCCGGTCCAGTAGGGAAGCGGAAGGTCCTCGGGCTCGTCGTTCGGGCCGCCGGCGCGGATCTTGGCGGAGACCTCGTCCAGGTCGAGGCGGATGACGGCGGTGGCGGCCAGTTCCTTGGCGTTCGCCGGCCGGGAGTCGGCGGCGCGGCCCGGCAGGACGTGGTCGACCAGGGCGTCGAGTGCGGCCGTCTTCTCGTCGTGGCCGGTGACCTGGTGGGCGGTGCCGTGGACGACGACACTGCGGTAGTTGATCGAGTGGTGGAAGGCGGACCTGGCCAGGACCAGGCCGTCGACGTGGGTGACCGTGACGCACACGGGCAGGCCGGGGTCGGTCGTCTCACCGGCCATGCGCAGCGGGCGCGAACCGGTCGAGCCGTGGAGGTAGAGGCGGTTGCCGACCCGGCCGTAGAGCGTGGGCAGGACGACCGGGGCGCCGTCGCGGATGAAACCGAGGTGGCACAGGTAACCGGCGTCGAGGATGGCGTGCACGGTCTCGTGGTCATAGACGGCGCGCTCGCGGGCGCGGGTCGGTACGGTGCGCTCCGTCCGGGCGAAGGACGGGTCCTGGGGCGCCTGGGGCATTGCGTTCTCCATTGCACTAGTGCATACTGGGTTTTGTGCTAGGAGAGTATCGGATCGAAGGGCGGCGCGCATCGGAGATTGCCGCCAGTGTCGAGCAAGCCGTCGGTGCGGGCGAGCTCCAACCGGGCGAAGTCCTGCCCCCGCTGCGGGAGTTGGCCGTCTATCTGGAGGTCAATCCCAATACGGTGGCGTCCGCGTACCGGACACTGCGGGACCGGGGGGTGATCGAGACGGCGGGCCGCCGCGGCAGCCGGGTGCGCCCGCGGCCGGCCAGTACGGCCCGCGAGGCGGCCCTGGGTCCCGTGCCGCCCGGCGTGCGCGACGCGGCCTCCGGGAATCCCGACCCCGCGCTGCTGCCCGCCCTCGGGCAGGCGCTGGCCGCGGCCGCCGCCCGCAGCGCGGAGCGGCCCACGCTCTACGGTGCCCCCGCCGTCGGTACGGAGCTCGAACGGATGGCCCGCGCCGCCTTCGAGGCGGACGGGGTGCCGAGCGGTGCCATCGCCGTCACCTCCGGCGCGCTGGACGCGATGGAGCGCGTGCTCGGCGCGCATCTGCGTCCCGGTGACGCGGTCGCGGTCGAGGACCCGGGCTGGGGGAGCCTGCTGGATCTCATCCCGGGCCTCGGCCTGCGGGCCGTGCCGGTCGCGGTGGACGACGAAGGACCGCTGCCCGAGCAGGTCGGCCGGGCGATGCGCGAGGGTGCCCGCGCCCTGGTCGTCACGGACCGGGCGCAGAATCCGACGGGCGCGGTGCTCAGCTCCGGGCGCTCCCGGGAACTGCGCGAGGTGCTGGCGGGCCACCAGGACGTGCTGCTGATGGAGGACGACCACGGACACGACATCGTCAACGCCCCGCTGCACCCGCTCGCAGGTGCCACGGACCACTGGGCGCTCATCCGCTCCGCCGCCAAGGCGTACGGTCCCGACCTGCGGCTGGCCGTGCTGACCGGTGACGCCGTGACCGTGGACCGGGTGCGCGGGCGCCAGCGGCTCGGGCCCGGCTGGGTGAGCCATCTCCTACAGGACGCGATGGTGCACCTGTGGCGTGAGGGGGCGGTCGACCCGAAGGCCGTCGCGAGCGCCTACGGCAGGCGCCGGGATGCCCTGATCGACGCCTTGGCGGCCCGTGGAATCCGGGCGCGAGGACGCAGCGGGATGAACGTATGGATTCCGGTGCCCGACGAAACCGGCGCGGTCGCCCGCCTGTTGCACGCGGGCTGGGCCGTCGCGCCCGGAGCGCGTTTCCGTATGCACTCACCGCCCGGTATACGCGTCACCGTTGCGGGCCTCGCGGAGGACGAACTGCTGACGCTGGCGGACGCCATCGCCTCCGCCGTCGAGCCGAAGGAGGCGCGCCGCTACGACTGAAGTGATCGCGGGCGCCGCGGCAGCGGTGCGCCCCACGGGGTGCCCGGTCAGGAGCGTGCCGCACGCTCGAAGCCGCTCGCGCCTCAAGCCCGTCCGGCGCCGCCCATGGAGCGGCAGACCGACAGGCCAACTGGCCTGAAGAGGGGGGAAATCATGCTGGTTACCATCGCACGATGCCTGATCAGAGCTTTCTTGTCCGTGGCCCACGGGTGGCCGTTCGGCGGATCTCCTTCCAGGACCGGGAGGAGATCGCGGCCCTCGACCGTGAGAGCGCCGCACTGCACCACCCGTGGGTCCCCGCGAGGGACACCGGTGAGGAGGCCTTCCGCGCGTACGTCGCCAAGTTCGACCAGGCCGCTCACGAGGGCTTCGTGGTGTGCCTCCGGGACAGCGGCGCGATCGTCGGCGGCGTCAATATCAACCACATCGTGCGGGGCGGCATCCAGAGCGGATCCCTCGGCTACGTCGCCTATGCGTCCACCACCGGGCACGGCTATATGACCGAGGGCGTGCGCCTCGTCGTCGAGTACGCCTTCACCGAGCTGGGGCTGCACCGGCTGGAGGCCAACATCCAGCCCGGCAACGCCTCTTCCGTCCGGCTCGTCGAACGGCTGGGGTTCCGGCTGGAGGGCTACTCCCCGCGCTTCCAGTACGTGGACGGTGCGTGGCGCGACCACGAACGCTGGGCGGTGACGGCGGAGATGATCGCGTACGGGGGTGGGGTGGGCTCTTCGGGCGGTGGCGGCTGACCGTCTGCCGGGGCCTTCTCGGGATATGCCTGACCGATGGCGGGGGTGCGGGGTGCCGGGGCGCGTCGGGTCGGTCCTATGCCGGTCCCGAACCGGATCCAGGTCGGTCTTGAACGGGTCCTGAGGCGCCCCCGGGTCGGTCCTGAGCCGAGTCCGGGTCGGCCCTAGGTCGTTCTCGTGCCGGTCCTGAGGCGCCTCAGGGTCGGTTCTAGGCCGGTCCTGAGATGACTCCGGGCCGGGGCCCAGGCCGATCTTGAAGCGGTCCTGAGGCGACTCGCGGCCGGTCCCGGTCGGCCCGAGCCGCCTTGCCGCCTAGGGCCGCCTCGGGCCGCCTCGGGTCGGTCTCGGCCGGGCTTGAGGAACCGGTGCGGCCCGGGTGCCCGATCCGCACTGCCCGGCGTTGCGTCGCTCGTCCGTCGGTAGCCGCTGTGACGTACGGCCTTATGGCGTCGCCTCGTCCGCCGGCCGGCCGCCGCCGCGCCGGGCGGGGCGGCGGCCGACGCGGCGGCGGCTCTGGGTCAAGGCGGCGCCGGCCAGGACGATCACCGCCCCGACGGGAGTGTTCCAACTGAGCTGTTCGCCGAGCAGCGTGACACCGGCCGTGGTGGCGATCACGGGGACGAAGTAGGTGACCATCTGGGCGGTGGTGGGCCCCACCTCCGCCACCAAGCCGTACTGCAACAGGAAGGCGAAGCCGGTGCCCAGGGCGCCGAGCGCGAGGACGGCGAGGAGGGGGACGGCCGGGTAGGACACCGGAGCGGAGGTGAAGAGCGCGGTCACCACGCCGACCTGGACGGTGGCCAGCAGCATCTGGGTGCTGGAGAGGGCCACGTTGGAGTCCTTGACGCCGGCCAGGGTACGCCGGACGTAGATCCAGCCGATGGGGTAGCTCAGGGACGCGCCCAGGGCCATGGCCGTGCCCGTCGGGTCCGTACCGGAGAAACCCTGCCAGGCGCCGAGCACGGTCAGTACGCCCAGGAAGCCGAGCCCGAGCCCCGCGACGCGACGGCGGGTGGGCCGGTCCTCGGAGAGGGCGACCAGGGAGAGCGCCATGCCCCACAGCGGGGAGCTGGCGTTGCAGACGCCGGCCAGGGTGGACGGAATGGTCAGTTCGGCGTAGGCGAAGAGGGAGAAGGGGAGGGCGTTGAGGAAGAACGCGGCGACCGCCAGATGGCCCCAGGTCCGCGCGGAGCGGGGCAGTCGCTCACGCTTGGCGACCAGTACGGCGACGAGCACCACCGAACCGAACGCCACCCGGCCGAAGGTGACGTGCAAAGGAGCGTAGGCCTGTGTGCCGACCTTGATGAAGAGAAAGCTGAAGCCCCAGACCAGGCACAGGGCCCCGAATCGCAGGCGCCAGTCGAGGGCGCGGCGTACCACGGCCGGCCGCGCGGCGTTGCGGGTCGGGGCGGTGTCCGGGGTGGTGCGGGCCGGGGGAGGGGGTATATCGACGGGCGGAGTGGCTCCCGGAGGAGCAGGGGCCGTGTCGGTTCCGGAAGGGGCGGCGGTGCTCATGGGGACTACGATGCGGTCCGCAATTTCGTAGCACAAGCGAGTTTTCATAGGGGGTATCACTTAGCATTGCTTACATGTTGAACCTTGATCGCCTGCGGACGCTGAGCGCGGTGGCCCGGCACGGCTCGGTGAGCGCGGCGGCGGACGGCCTGCATGTGACCACCTCCGCCGTCTCGCAGCAACTCGCCAAGCTGGAGCGGGAGACGGGCCAGCAACTGCTGGCGAAGAACGGCCGTGGCGTGCGGCTGACCGATGCCGGCAGACTCCTGGCCGATCATGCCGTACGGATCCTCTCGCAGGTCGAGCTGGCCCAGGCCGAACTGGAGGCCCACCGTGGCCAGGCCGTCGGTGAGTTGCGGCTCGGCGCCTTTCCCACCGCGGCGCGTGGGCTGTTCCCCGCCGCTTTGGCCGGGCTCCGTGCCGAGCACCCGCAACTCCGCCCGCACCTGCGGGAGATGGAGCCGGACGCCTCGGTGCGGTGCGTGGTGCGCGGTGACATCGACCTGGGTGTCGTCCTGGATTGGCACAACCGGCCGCTCTCGCTGCCGGAGGGGCTGGCGAAGGCGCCGATCTTGAATGACCCCGCCGATGTCGCCATGCCCGCCGACCACCCCTTGGCGCACCGCGACTCGGTCGAACTGGCGGAGCTCGCCGACGACGAGTGGATCTCCTGGCCTCAGGGCGAGTTCTGCCACGACTGGCTGATGTTCACCCTGCGCGGCCAGGGGATCGAACCGCGCATCTCGCACATGGTGGAGGAGCACCACACCCAACTGGCGCTGATCGGAGCCGGGCTGGGTGTCGCGGTGGCTCCCCGGCTGGGGCGCGGGCCGGTACCGGACGGGGTGAGCGTGGTGCCCGTACGGCACACGATGCGGCGGCACGTCTACGCGATCTGGCGCGCCGACGCCGACCGGCGGCCGTCCATCCGTGCCGCGGTCGCCGCGCTGCGTGTGGCGGGCCAGGAGGTCGAAGGCCGCTGATTCCCGGGAACCAGGCGCTCTCGACCGGCGCGATGACGCCTGCGGTCGGTGTACGGCCGGGTATGGGTCGCGTTGCGGCCGCATGCGGACGAGTGGATCATCGAAGTGGTCGCGTACGGTCCGGTCCGACGGGGTCCGACCTGGCCCGGCCCGACCTGGCCCGGCCCGATTTGGTTCGGCCTGGTCCGGTCCAGCTTGGTAGGCGGCAGCGGCCGCCGTGATCGCGGACGTCCGCTAGGCGCTGTCCGGGGCGAACGCGGAGATCGTGCGCGCTGATCGAGCACGCAGATCGAGCGCGTTGGTAAGCCGTCCGCTCGGGCCGCCGTCCCGCTCGTGTGGAAGCACGTATACACACTGCACGCCACCCGACGCCCGGCCCAGCGTGCGGGGGCGGTACGCGTCGGGTGACCTTCAGCCACGCCATTTCGATGACCGCGTCGCCGCGCACCGTGACCAAGCGGTGGTGCGAGGACGCGTTCTGCCGCGCCCGCGCCACGAGACGACGCGTGACATCCTCGCGCGTGGTGACGGGTGGCCCACCGGTCTCCCGCGCCCACTACCACCGGAGCGCGGCGACGGCACCGAGTTCCCCCGGCCGGACGGGCCGGACGGGCCGGACGGGGCGGACGGGGCGGACGGGGCGGACGGGGCGGACGGGGCGGACGAGGAGGGCTTCCATGGGTCGTTGTGACGCCAGAGGCTTCCGGAAGTCACCCGGCAGTGAGCGGCGGAACGACGCCCCGGATCAGGCCCAGCTCCAGCAAATCCTGCGGGCGGACGCGGAGTTGGTCGGCCGTGCCGCGTGCCGCGTCGGTGGCGCGCTTGAGGATGGCGGCGGCCGCTTCCGGGGCGATGACGGAGAAGTAGCTGTCCGGCGTCGCCCACAGCCGGCCCGGCGCGGCCAGGGCCAGCGCCCCACCGGAACCGCCCTCTCCGATCAACAGGGACGTCACAGGCGTACGGACCGATGCCAGCGTGGCGAAGACGTCCGCGATGGCGGCGCCTGCGCCGGCCCGTTCGGCTGCCGGGTCGTTGGCCGCGCCCGGGGTGTCGATGAGCGTGAGCACCGGTATGCCGAGCCGGTCCGCCATCCGGATCAGCCGGGCTGCCGTACGGAACCCCGCAGGACGTACGGCCGTGCCGCACTGGGCGGCGAACGCGATCGTGCGCCCGTCGCGTCGGCCGAACCCGCAGCGTATGCCCGGGTCGGTGCCGCCGCTGCGGTCGCCGCTGATCTCCTCGCGCCAGTCGAAATACGCGTCCAGATAGGCGGTGGCGCGGGGGCGCCGCACGTCACGGGCCGAGCACACCGCCTCCCAGCCGGACGCCGGGAGGCCGGCTGTCCCGAGTGCGCACGGGGGCGGCGCGGCCTCTGCGGTGGGGCCCGCTGCCATGCTCGGTGCCCGGTCGGACGGCGTACCTGGCGCCTCCGTCGCCCCGTCCGTCCCGCCTCCCGGAGCCAGCAGGCGCAGCCAGCGGCCGAGCACCGCGCGCAAGTCGTCCGGCGGGACGACGGCGTCGACCTGGCCGGCCGCCAACTGGCCTTCGGCGCTGTACGCGTACGGGTCGGCGTCCACCGGCCGTACGCGTGAGCCCGCGAAGCCGACCTGCGCGCCCGGCAGTGCGAGCACGACATCGGCGCCCGCGCCGAGCGTCGCCCAGCCGCCGCCGGTCGTCGGATCGCGGACCACGGCGACCTGCGGCAGTCCCGCCGCCCGGTTCAGCGCGGACTGCGCGGCCACCCGCTGGAGCTGGGTCAGGGCCCGCATGCCCTCCTGCATCCGGCTGCCGCCCGTGGCGATCAGCGTCACGACCGGCAGGCGCAGTTCCCGGGCGCGGGTCCAGGCGGCCACCAGCCGGTCACCCGTGCGCTCCCCGAGGGAACCGCCGAGGAAGCCGAACTCGAAGGAGACCAGGACGGTCGGCACCCCGGCGATCCGGGCGGTACCGCTGATGACGGACTCGTCCTCACCGGTCCGCTCCCGCGCCCGCTGCCGCGCCGAGCCGTAGCCGTCCCATCCGAGCGGGCCGTCGTCATACGGCGCTGCTGCCGACGGTACCGGCACCGACGGCCCGGCTCCCGTAGGCGCGGGAGAAGCGGGCACGAAAGGCGTCGGTGCGGCTCCCGTGGGCCCGGACGCCGTATCCCGTTCCGTCCCCGGCGCGGGGAACTCCGTGAAGCCGTCCGTCACCACGGCGACCGCCTCGCGCGCGGACCAGCGCGGCGACGCCCCGGCGGATGCGGATGGGCCGGCGGACACGGAGGGCCCGGCGGATGCGGACGGTCCGCCCGCACATCCGCCCCTCACGGCCCCACCCGGACCGGCGGCCCCCGCCTCCCCGCCACCTGCCCCGGCACTGCCGTCTGCTCCTGAGCCGCCGCTCGCCCTGGGACCGCCGTCTGCTCCGGAGCCGTCACCGACCCCGGAACCGCCGCCCGGCGTCTCGCTACGCACGGAGGTCCCGTTTCAGGACCTTGCCCATGTCGTTGCGGGGCAGGGCGTCGAGGAAGTGGACGACGCGCGGGCGCTTGTGGGGTGCGAGTCGGCGGGCCACGTGGTCGGCGAGGTCGGCATCGGTCGGCGCGGCGGCGCCTTCGGACGGCGGGGCCGGGACGATCCAGGCGACGACGCGCTCGCCCAGGTCCTCGTCCGGCTCGCCCGTCACGGCGGCCTCGCTGACGCCCGGGTGCTCCAGCAGGGCGTTCTCGATTTCGCCTGCGCCGATTTTGTAGCCGCCGCTCTTGATGAGGTCGGTGGCCTTGCGTCCCACGATGCGGTAGTTGCCGGCCGCGTCGCGGGTCGCCATGTCGCCCGTACGGAACCAGCCGCCGTCGAAGGCCGCGGCGGTGGCGTCCGGGCGGTTGAGGTACTCGGCGAACAGGTTGGGGCCGCGGACCTGGATCTCGCCGACCGTCTCGCCGTCGCTGGCCTCGACGGCCTCGCCGGACTCGTCGACGAGCCGGACGTACACACCGGGCAGCGGTACGCCGACGGTGCCGGGCGCGGGCTCGCCGTCGGCCCGCACGCTGGTGTTCATCAGCGTCTCGGTCATGCCGTACCGCTCGATGACACGGCAGTCGGCGGCCGTGGCGAGCCGCTCGTGGTCGGTGCGGGGCAGCGCCGCCGAGCCGGACACCAGGAGACGGGCCCGGCTCAGCGCCTTGGCCAGCGCCGGATTCTCGCCCGCCTCGACGGCCAGGCGGTGATACATCGTCGGTACGCCGAAGAGCATCGTGCCGTCCGCGGTCAGCTCCCGGACGACGCCTTCGGTGCTGAACCGCCCCAGGTGGTGCAGGCTGCCGCCGCGCCGCAGCGGCCCGAGGACGCCCAGCACGAGGCCGTGCACATGGAACAGCGGCAGGCCGTGCACGAGGACGTCGTCGGCGGTCCACTGCCACGCCTCCGCCAGCGCGTCCAGGGTGTGGATGATCGCCCGGCGGGGGATGACGACGCCCTTGGGCGGGCCGGTCGTGCCGGAGGTGTAGACGACGAGGGCGGCGGACTCGGCGTCCGGCTCGTACGGCAGCGGCGGCACCTCCTCGCCGTCGGTGGCGGGCTCGATGTCGAGGCGGGGAAGGGCGGCCAGCGCGCCGGGGAGTTCGGCGTCCGGCTCGGCCAGCACGAGTGTCGGCGCGCTGTCCGACACGATGTGCGCCAGCTCGCTCTCGCCGATCTTCGGGTTGACGGGCACGGCGGGCGCCCCGGCGAGCAGCGCGGCCACCACGGCGACCGCGGTCTCCAGGGTGGGCGTGGCCCAGACAGCCACCCGGGTCTGGCCGTCCAGCCGGCCGGCGAGCCGGCCCGCGGCCGCGGCCAGTTGGCGGTAGCTGAGCGCACGCTCGCCGAAGCGCAGCGCGGGCTGCGGCGACGCGTCGCTCAGTGCCGGAAAGAGCACGTTCACCAGGTCTCCCTCGTCCTCGTCGTCCCACGTCGGTGCCGCCGCCCCGGACCTGCCGGAACGGGCCGACCCCACCACTGTGGCAGAGACCACCGACAACGCGATCACGCGGCGCCGCGCGGGGAGCACTACGGGGCCGCCGCACCGGGGCGCGGCGGCGCCCGGCGCGGCCCGCTCACCCCGACATCTTGCGGAAGTCCCAGGACACGACGGATTCCGGGACCAGGCGCAGCCAGGCGTGCCGGCCGTCGTGCGGCATCCGGTCCAAGCCGAAATACTTGGCGGCGAACAACCGTTCCGGCGCCTCCAGCTCCGGCACCTCCGGCTCCGGGTGGGCGCCACCCGCTCGTGGTACCTCGCCGACGACGGCCGCGCTGCCGGTCAGTTCCACCCCGCGCAGTTCTCCGTAGTCGTGCCCGTCGTCGACGACCACCGCGATCCGCGGGTTCTCGCGTAGCTGGGCCCACCGCTTGCTGCGGGTGACCGAGTACAGCCAGAGCGCGGTGCCGTCCCAGACGAACCACAGGGCACCGGCGTGCGGCGTGCCGTCCGCGCCCACGGTGGCCACCCGGCACGTGCGCTGCTCCGCCAGGAAGGTGTCCCGTTCGTGCGGCGTCATCATGATGCGGCGCCCGCGCCGCTGTGTGCCGGTCATCCGTCGTCCACCTCCGCCGTACGGCCTGACTGGGTGTCAGGAATCATCCGGTCTCTTCCGCGCCCGCGCAATGGCGGCTACGCTCACGCGGCCCACCCTCACGGCGGCCCGGCTGGCGCACGACCGACCCGGGAAGGGATGAGACGATGGCATCGCACGCCCGCCTCTTTGCACAGACCGATCCGGTGACGACGGCACTGCTCACCGTCGAGTGCCAGCGTGGCGTCGTCGGGCCGGACGGCGCGCTGCCGGAACTGTCCGAGGCGGCCCGCACGTCCGGTGCGCTGGACCGGGTGGCCCGGCTGGTCGGGGCCGCGCACGACGCGGGCGTACAGGTTCTGCACGCCGTCGCCGAGCGCCGCCCGGACGGCCGCGGCGCCAACCGCAACGCGCGCCTGTTCGCCGCCGCCGAGCGGCTGCCCGTACAGCAGCTCGCCGGTACGGCCGCGGTACGGATCGCCGACCCGGTACCGGTCTCCGAGGACGACCTGATCGTCCGCAGGCTGCACGGCCTGTCGCCGCTCGCCGGTACGGACGTGGACCCGCTGCTGCGCAACCTCGGCTGCCGCAGCCTCGTCATCGTCGGGGTGTCGGCGAACGTGGCGATCCCCAACGCCGTCTTCGACGCCGTCAACCTCGGGTACACGGCGGTGGTGCCCGCCGACGCCATCGCCGGCGTGCCCGCCGACTACACCGTGGCGATGGTCCGGCACACCCTCGCCCTCGTCGCCACTGTCACGACCACCGGTGACCTGCTCTCCTGCTGGAACAGGACACGGACCCGGCCGTCCGGTCCCCGGACGGCCCCCGAATGACCGCCACCGGCTGGCGGCCACCGAACGACCACCACGGAACGACCGCCACCGCAGGCCCCCCACCGCATGCCCCACCCACCGACACCCACAGAACGCTCCCCCTCAGCCCAACTTGATCGAGTCCCCCTCCACACTCACCTCGGCCGCGGTGAGCCCCTGGGTGGCGGGGCCCTTGCGTACGCTGCCGTCCTCGATGGCGTAGGTGCTGCCGTGGCAGGGACAGTTGATCGTGCCGTCCGCCACCTCGTTCACCAGGCACCCCTGGTGCCGGCAGACCGCCGAGAACGCCTTGAACTCGCCCCGGGCGGGCTGCGTCACCACGATCTTGCGGTCCTTGAAGACCTTGCCGCCGCCTTCGGGGATGTCCGCGGTCTTGGCCAGCACGCCTCCGGCCGAGCCGGTGCCCGCGCTCCCGGGGGCCCCGTCGCCGTTCTTCGCCCCGTCGTCCCCGGACGCCCCCGACGTGTCGGGCGGCGCGGACGACGCGCTGTCGCCGTACCCGTCCGAGCCGTTCCCGCATGCCGCGAGCGCGGCGGCCAGTCCCGCCGCGCCGGCCGCCGCGACGACCGTACGGCGTGCCGTCCCCGCGCCCGTCCGCCCTGCCGTCGCTGTCGTTGCCTGCTCAGTCATGGCGTGCCTTCCTCTCTGGATGCCCTTCGGGGGCGCCGCGCACCGCGGGTGGTGCGGGTTGCGTGGCGTGTGCGTCCCCTGGGCGTTGTGGAAGTTCCATACGGGTGGGCGGGCGCGGGCGTTCAGCTCTTGTCGAGTGCGGAGCGCAGGAAATCACGTTCGAAGCGGAGCGGATTCTCGTTGACCGTCGCGTCGGTGGGCGCGTGTCCCGCTCCGGGCAGCGGCAGCACGCTGTGCTGCCGGCCGGCGGCCGGCAGTTCGGCGGAGAAGCGCAGGATGTGGGCCGGGGGCCACGTTGTCGTCCGCCAGTCCCTGGACGGGCAGCAGCGGGCAGCGCAGCAGTTGGCCGTGGTCGACCAGGGAGGAGCGTGCGTAGTTCTCCGGGGCCTCCAGGGGGTGGCCGAGACAGCGCTCCTTCCAGTGGGTGTCGTACAGCCGCTGGTCCGTGGGCGCGGCGTCGGCGACCGCCGCGTGGAAGACGTCGGGACGGTGCAGGACGGCAGCGGCGGCCAGGAAGCCGCCGAACGACCAGCCTCGGATCGCCACCCGTGACGGGTCCAGGTCCGCGAAGCGCGCGACGGCCGCGTGCAGTGCGTCGGTCCGGTCCGCCGGTACGGGGATGAGCTGGTCGCCGTGGATGGCCTTCTCCCAGGCCGGGCCCCGGCCGGGGGTGCCGCGGCCGTCCGCGACCGGTACGGCGAAGCCTTCCTCGGCGAACCACTGCGCCACACAGGCGAACCAAGTGCGTGCCCGTATGGCGAGCTGGATGCCCGGGCCGCCGTGAGTTGTCTCGGAAACGACACCGGACGATCGGAAAGAGTCATCAGCGGCAGTCATGACGAGGCTCTGGCACTCGCCCTCCCGGGCTTCCGCCGTTCCCGGGTTCCCGGTGCGGATCGGTGGGAGCCCGCGGTGACTCGTCGGCCACCGGCCGACGGCATGACGAAGCCCCGCGGACGGGGGAACCGCGGGGCTTCGTTCGACAAGTGTACATGTGTTCAGGTGTTATGCCCTACTGGGGGCGGTGCGCCTCTTCTGCGGGGCTTATGCGCCCATTCCGTAGGGCTCAGGGCCCCGCCCCGGGGTCTACGGCACCACGTGAGCCCTTCGACGCCCCCGGCCCCCGGCCCCGCCCGGGCCCCCGGCTCCGCCCGGGCCCCCGGGCTCCGCCCACGACCCCGGCCCCGGGCCCAGACGCCCGGCCCCGGCCCCATGGGATGATGGCCGAGTGACGCTGGAGGACCTCACCCGGCTCCGCCGGGCCCGTGACCTGGTGGACCGCGAGTACGCGAAGCCGCTCGACGTTCCGGCGCTGGCGCGCGCCGCGCTCATGTCGACGGGACACTTCTCCCGCAGCTTCCGCGCCGCCTTCGGGGAGACGCCGTACAGCTACCTCATGACCCGCCGCATCGAGCGGGCCAAGGCGCTGCTGCGGCGGGGCGACCTGTCGGTGACCGAGGTCTGTTTCGAGGTCGGCTGTACGTCACTGGGGTCGTTCAGCTCGCGGTTCACCGAGCTGGTGGGCGAGAGCCCGAGCGCGTACCGGGCCCGCGACCACGACGACGGCGCCGCCATCCCCGCCTGCTACGCCAAGATTTATACGCGACCGGTCAGGAACGGAGAAGCGAGGCCCGCTTCCCGCCCGTAGCGTGGTCCGTATGGACATCAACCTCTCCACGTGCTTCATCGCCGTCGACGACCACGACAAGGCGCTCGCCTTCTACCGGGACGTGCTCGGCCTGGAGGTGCGCAACGACGTCGGGTTCGAGGGGATGCGCTGGGTGACCGTCGGCGCACCGTCGCAGCCCGATGTGAACATCGTCCTCGAACCGCCCCTCGCCGACCCGAACGCCTCGCCCGCCGACCGCGAGGCCATGGCGGAGCTGCTGGCCAAGGGCCTGCTGCGGGCCGTGATCTTCTCGACCGCGGACTGCGACGCCACCTTCGAGCGCATCCGCGCCGCGGGCGGCGAGGTGTTGCAGGAGCCGGTCGACCAGCCGTACGGCGTCCGTGACTGCGCCTTCCGCGACCCGTCCGGCAACATGCTCCGCTTCACGCAGGCTTCCGGGAAGTGAGCAGGGCAGACGCCACGCAAGGACGGTGGTCCGCCGCGCCCCCGTACGCGCAGCCGGGCGGAGCGGGCCGGGCGGCTGCTCTGGCCGGATAGTTTCTCGGCAACGCCAGCCTCTCCAGCCACACTTGTACGGCAACGCACGACGCGCCGGCGACACCTGTCCGAAAGGCCCCGAATGCACCCCGAAACCACAGGCCGCGACAGTACGCCGCCGGCACCGGTGCGGGACAGGCGCGACGGCGGCCGTGTTCCGCTGCGGGCCGACCTCAAGGCGGCCCTGCCGGACGCCGGCGCGGCAGTGGTGGTCACCGTCGCCGTCTTCGTCTTCCTGTACCTGCGGATGCGGTCCGGGGCGTCCGCGACGGTCGCGGTCATGCCCTTCATGGACGACCCCGGCACCTACTGGATGTACCTGCTCAGCCAGGCGTTCGGCTGGTCCGGGCTGCTGTGGTCGTGGGGGACGGTGCTGCTCGGGCTGCTGCTGTCCGGCCCCCGGCCCGGCCGGCTGCCCGTGTCCCGGGCCGTGCTGGAGCGCTGGCACCGCACCACGAGCCTGACGACGATGGCGCTGATGTTCGCGCACGCGCTGATGTTCGCGGCCGAACTGGTGCGGGACGCGGGCGGCCTGGCGTGGGCGGCCCGCCTGTGGTCGGCGTTCGCCGACACCTTCGTACCGGGCTGGTACGACTCGGGGACCGGCAAGCTGGCCATCCCCATCGGCCAGGGCGCCCTGTATCTCGCCGTCCCGCTGGGCCTGCTCTTCTACGTGCGGCACCGCATCGGCGCGGCCGCCTGGCGCCGGCTGCACCGCTTCGTGATCGTCGTGTACGTGCTGAGCGTCTGGCACACGCTGCTGTACGGCACCAACGTCTGGTACGACGAGTGGCCGCGTACCGCCCTGTGGCTGCTGCAACTGCCCGTCGCGGTGCTGCTTCTGCTCCGGCTGCTGCGTCCCGCGCGCCGGGCCGAGCGCCTGGGTGCGCCCGGGCGGCAGGCGGAGGTCCCGCCGCTGCGCTGGACGGCCCGGGCGGTGGGCCGGGTCGCTGCCGCCGCCGTGATCGCCGGGCTGCTGGCCGTGGTCCTCTCCGGCCACGACGGCGGGCGGCCCCGGCCGGACGGGCCGCCCGTGACCGCCCCGGCCACTCAGATACCGGAGTGATCCGGTATCGCGACGGCCGGCCGGTCGTGTTCCCCGGGCAGGAACGACACCTGCGGCGCGCCCGTCCGCGCGTTGACGGCGACCTCGGCCGTCACGCCGTACACCTCCGCCAGCAGCTCCTCGGTCAGCACCTCGACGGGCGGCCCTGACGCCGTCACCGCCCCCTCGCGCAGGACGTACAGGCGGTCGCAGTAGTACGCGGCGAGGTTCAGGTCGTGCAGGGCCACCAGGACCGTGGCGGGCAGCCTGCGCAGGGCCCCGAGCACCGTCAACTGGTGCCGTACGTCCAGATGGTTGGTCGGCTCGTCGAGGACCAGCAGGGAGGGCCGCTGGGCCAGGGCGCGGGCGATGAGCACCCGCTGGCGCTCGCCGCCGGAGAGATGGTCGAAGGACCGGTCCGCCAGCGCGGCGGCGTCCACCGACTCCAGGGCCCACGTCACCAGGGCGGCGTCCTCGGCGCTGTCCCCGTCGAGCAGCCGCTTGTGCGGTGTGCGGCCCATCGCGACGACCTCGCGCACGGTCAGGTCGAAGTCGGCGCCCGCCTCCTGCACCACGGCGGCCACCGTGCGGGCCAGCCGCCGTACCGGCAGTGACCAGGCGTCCGCGCCGTCCACGCGGACGTGTCCCGCGTCGGGCCGCAGCACCCGGTAGACGGCGCGCAGCAGACTCGACTTGCCGCTGCCGTTGGGTCCGACCAGGCCGACCACCTCGCCGGGCCGGGCGGTCAGGGAGACGTCCCGCACCAGATGGTGTGCTCCGGCGGTGAGCGTGACGCCGTCAACGGTCAGTTCGGTCGCGCTCATGCCACTCCTCGGCGCACGGTACGGCGGGCGTCGCGGCGCATCAGCCACAGGAAGAACGGTCCGCCGCACAGCGCGGTCAGCACCCCGACGGGGATCTCCATCGGCGCGGCGACCGTCCGTGCCGCGATGTCGGCCCAGATCAGGAACACCGCACCGGCCAGTGCGGCCGCGGGCAGCACCCGGCGGTGGTCGCCGCCCACGAACAGCCGCACGATGTGCGGCAGCATCAGGCCGACGAAGCCGATCGGCCCGGCCGCGGCCACCAGGACGCCGGTGACGAGCGAGAGGAGGACGAACATCCGGGCCCGGAACCGCGCCACGTCCAGCCCCATCGTCGTGGCGGACTCCTCACCCGCGAGCAGCAGGTTGAGCGACCGGGCCTGGACCAGGAGGACGGCGATGCCCAGTAGCAGCGCCGTGCCCGGCAGCCAGAGCGTGCCCCACTGCACGCCACCGAGGCCGCCGAGGGTCCAGGCGAGGACCGCCCGGGCCTCGTTGCCCCGGTCGGAGGTCAGCAGCAGGACGTCCATGACCGCCGTGAGCACGGCCGCCATCGCCACGCCCGACAGCACCAGCCGTACGGAGGTGATGCGGCCGCCGGCGCGGGCCGTCGTGTAGACGAGCAGCAGGGTCAGCAGCGCGCCGGCGAAGGCGGCGGCCGACAGCGACAGCGGGCCGAACAGGCTCACCCCGAAGACGATCACCATGACGGCGCCCAGGGACGCGCCCGAGGAGACGCCGAGCAGATACGGCTCCGCCAACGGATTGCGTACCAGGGCCTGCATGGCGGTACCGATCACCGCGAGCCCCGCGCCCGTCACCGCACCGAGGATCACCCGCGGCGCCCGCACGTTCAGCACGATGGTCTCGCGCGCCTCGGACCACCCCGGCTCCGACCAATCGGCGCCCAGCGCGTGGGTCACGATGCCCCACACCTCGCCCGGCGGCACGTGCACCGACCCGATCGCCATGCCCGCCGTCGCGGAGACCAGCAGGAGCACGGTGAGGACGACGAGGGTGATGACGAGCGAACGGCGGCGCGGCCTCGGCTCGGGCCGACGGTCACGTACGGCCGCCGCCTCGGCGGTGGCGGTCACCGGAACCTCTCGGGGTGCAGCGCGCGGGCCAGTTCCGCCACCGCGTACGGTGGCCGCACTCCGACGAGGGTGGCGGTCAGCGGCAGGACGACGAACCGCTGGTTCCTCACCGCGGGCACGTCGGCGAGCGAGGGCTGCGACAGCAGGAACTTCTTCTTCTGCTCGACGCTGCCGGCCCCCGTGTAGTCGTAGATCGCGATGACCTCGGGCTTCCGGTCGACGACCTGCTCCCAGGACGCGTCACCGAAGACCTTGTCCAGGTCCGCGAAGACGTTCCGGCCGCCCGCGAGTTGGATGATCTCGGTGCCGAGGCTCTTGCCGCCGGCGGTGAAAGCCGCCTTGTCGCCGCTGTCGTACACGAAGACCGGTACGGCGGGGGCGCCCTTGACCGCCTCGGTGGTCCGGTCCACCCGTGCCCGGAGGCCGGCGACCAGCTTGTCGGCCCGCTCCCGTACCCCGAAGATGCTGCCGATGGTGCGGATCTCGTCGTACGTGTCCCGGATGGACACCTGCTTCTTCCCGCAGTACTCGCGGTTGAGGTAGGTGTCGATGCCGGCGTCGGCGAAAGCCTTGCGCGAGCGGCCCTCGTTCTCGGCGAACGCGCTGGCGTAACCGCCGTAGACGAAGTCCGGATCGGCTTCGAGGACGGTCTCGAAGGACGGCTCCTTCTTCGCCAGCCGCGGGATGGCCGCGTAGTCCGCGCGCAGTTCCGGCAGGACGGCGGAGTCGGGGAAGGCGGTGCCGATCATCCGGTCGCGGAGCCCCAGCGCCAGCATCAGCTCGGCGGGGTGCTGGTGGATGGTGAGCACCCGGGAGGGCGGTTTCTTGTAAGTGGTACGGATGCCGCAGTTGTCGATGGTGACCGGGAAACCTTTCGCCGCCGAGGCCGCGGGCCGCGCGCCGCCCGCGGTGTCCCGCGCCGTGCCGCAGCCGGTCAGCAGTACGGCGGAGAGGGCCACGGCCAGTGCCGCGGCGCGTCGCGTCCGGCGCAGCCGGGCGGAGGGGGGAGAGAAGGGGGGACAGGGCGTGCCGTCGTACACGTAAAGCCTCCTGCGGAGTCCGCGCTCCTCGGAACGGGCCCGCGACAGGCCAGTGTCCTGACTCCCGGATCGACGTTCCCCCGGCCTTCCCGCGCCGCGCGCAGTGGCCTGTCGCAGGGGTGCACTCCCCGGTCACAGTGGCGGGACCGTGCCGGAATCGCACCGGCTTCCTGACTCCCGTCGCGGTGATGACCAGGTGATATTACGGTTGGCCGGGCTCGGGGCAAAGGGCGCGCGACGGACTCCGCGCGCCCTCCGCCTGGGAAAGGCGCCCCGGTCACGCCCCGCGAGCCGCCCGGAGTACCAGCCGCTCGGCGTCCTGGTCGTACGGACGGCCGTCGAAGCCACCGAAGATCTCGATGTCCTCGAAGCCGGCTTCCTCGGCCATCCGCCGCAGCTCCACGGCGCTGTAGACGAACCACACCAGGCTCGTACGCGTCACCCGGTCGCCCCGTACGAGCACCCAGTCGCTGCGCAGCCGCGCCCAGTCGTCCAGCACCGTGTCGGTCTGCACCAGCAGGTCGTCGCCGCGCCGCACGACTTTGGGCGGGGTGACCTTGCGGGCCAGCAGTTCCTTTCCGGCCAGGTCCAGGAGCAGCGTGCCGCCGGGGACCAGGCAGGTGTGCAGGGTGCGCAGCACGCGGGCGTTGTCGGCCGGGTCGTCGAAGTAGCCAAACGACGTGAACATGTTGAGGACCACGTCGAAGGCACCGGGCTCACAGAACTCCCGCATGTCGGCCTGTACGTACCGGGCCGTGACCCCGGCGTCGGCGGACCGCTTGCGGGCGCGGTCCAGCATGGCCGGGCTGCGGTCGACGCCCGTCACGCCTAAGCCCCTGCGGGCGAGCGGAACGGTGAACACCCCCGGCCCGCAGCACAGGTCCAGCACCCGGGCGCCGGTCGGGAAGGACAGCAGGGGAGAGGTGGTGAGCAGCTCCTCGGCCTGGGCATGGCGCTGGTCGGAGAAGAGGAAGTCGTGGAACTCGGTCCAGAAGTCATCGTCCTGGAATCCGCCCGTGTGCGTCATCGGGAACCAGTGGTCCTTCCGTGAGGTCGTCGTGAACAGTGGGAGCGGGGGGAGGGGCGCTCCGTCCGCGCCGCAGCGCGAGCAGGAGCGGTGGCAGCAGGACGCACTGGGCCGCGGCGAAGAGCCAGAACCAGCCCGGGTGCCCGGCGCGTTCGCCGAAGCCGTAGAGCTGCCCGCCCAGGACGCCGCTGGCACCGGCCCCCAGCCCCGCGGCGAGCCGCTGCTGCCCGAAGACCACGGCATCCGAACGCGGACTGCGGCGCAGGGCCTCCAGGTCGTTCTTCAGGAAGAGCACGATGTCGCCGAGCGTGATCAGGACGCCGCCCGCCAGCAGGGCGGTCCGCGTCCCCGACGCCAGCACCGCCATCCCGGCGGCCAGCCCCGCGAATCCGACCGCCAGGGCGACGGGGTAGCTCATCCGCCGGATGCCGTCCGAGGCGAGCGGCTGGACGACGATGACCAGGACGAAGCAGGTCAGGAGCACGAGGCTGTAGAACTCGCTGGAGGCCCGCGCCACGGCGTACACGGCGAGGTAGTGCTGGAAGTGGAAGTACAGGTAGAACGCCAGGCCGTTGGCGACGAAGGGGAGGACGGCGATCCCGGCCAGCAGCCCCTGGCCGGCCGCGGGAACGTGGACGCGGCGCTCCTCCTCCCGCCCCACGGCCGGCAGCCGTGCGTGTCCCACGGCGACCACGGCGAACAGCGCCGTCACCACGGCGAACAGCGGGCCGGGGGACGACAGCACGAACGGGCCCGCGACGACCGGCCCCACGGCCATCCCCGCGTTGAGCGCCGCGTTGCCCGCGGAAAGGAACCCCGGCCTGCGCTCCTCGGCCACACCGTGCACCAGGTACGCCTTGTTGGCCGGCAGGTACAGCGCGGCGCCACAGCAGGTCAGGATCAGCGCCCCCACCGCCATCGGGGGCCAGCGCAGCGCCGCCAGGAACGCCGCGAAGCCCGCCGTGCGCACCACCAGCGCCCAGACCATCGTGCGCCGCAGCCCCACCCGGTCGGCGAGCGCCCCTCCGAGGACCCCGCCCGAGAACTGCACGAGGGACGCGGCGGCCAGCACCACACCGACCGCCCCGAGCCCCATCCCCAGCCGCTCGTGCAGGAAGACCGACATGAACGGCAGGACCATGAAGCTGCCGAGCGGAATCAGGAAGGAGCTGAGCAGCAGGAAGCGCAGCGGCCCGGTCAGGGTGGACAGTGTGGCGCGCAACCCGCGGCCGCCGCCGTCGCGTTCAGCCACCGGAGGCCCGGTGCGCCGCTGTGACCGCCGTACCCGCAGGGGCCGCCGCGTCCGCCCCACCCGCCGCACCCGCCTCGTCCGTCCCGCCCAACGCGTCCGTCCCGTCCGCTCCGTCCGCCGCAGAGAACGGTTCCGTCAGGACGCGTACGGCGTTGGCGGCCGCGACGGCGCAGTGGGTGGCCAGTTCGGCGGTCTCCGCCTCCGCGTAGACGATCCCCGCGTAGCCGCGGCTGTCCCCCAGGTGCTCGACGCGATCGCCGACCCGCTTGACCGGGTACCAGGCGGGGGAGCCCGGCATGTCCGGCAGCCGGCCGAGTCCGGCGACGCCGGTGAACACCCCCGGCTGCTGCGGGTAGCCGAGGACGAAGGCCGAGGCGGGGCCGCCGGGCAGCGCCGCGTCCATGAGCCCGGGGCGGACTCCCAGCGCCGCCTCGACCATCGCCTCGTACACGTTGACGCCGAGGGCCCGGCACAGCCCCTCACCGACGAGCGCGCCGCCGATCCGCGGATTGATCTCCACCACTTCCGGACCGGCCGTGGTCAGGGCGAACTCCACATGGGCGAACCGGTCGGTGTAGCCGATCGCGGCGAGCACCTCGTCCAGCCACCGCTCCAGAGCGGCCCGGCGCGGTTCCGGGAAGGCGACGGGGAACGCGGTGATCTCCTCCCGGAAGTGCGGCTCGGGCGACATCAGCCGGCTGGAGACACCCAGCAGTCGGGTCCGTCCCGCCCAGGTCAGCGTCTCCGCGCTGTACACGGGGCCGGAGAAGTACGGCTCGGCGAAGAGGCGGCCCTTCAGCTCCCGCCCGGCGGCCTCGGCCAGCGCCGCGTCCAGCTCGCGCTCGTCCCGTACCAGCCAGACGTTCTGACTTCCGGTGCCCGCGGTGTCCTTGAGGATCGCCGGCAGGCCCACGGCCTTCACCAGCAGCTCGGCCGTCGCCGGGTCGCCGCTGTCCGCCTCGGCCGCGCGGGACCGGGTCAGGCCGGCCGCGAACAGCCGGTCCCGTACGGCGGCCTTGTCCCGGGCCAGCCGCAGTACGGACGGGTCGAGGCCGGGGAGGCCGAAGCGGGCGGTGAGTGCGGCGCCGACCAGCATCCAGGTGTCGGTGGAGCTGATCAGGCCCCGCAGGTCCGGGGTCCGGCCGAGCAGCTCTGCCACCAGCTCCGTGTCGAAGGTGTCGGTCTCCACCACCTCGACGGCGTCCGCGGGCAGCCTCTCCAGCTCGTGCGCGTAGTACGCGGGGTCGCGGGTCAGCAGCCGCAGCGGCTCGCCGAGCCGCCCGGCGGCGCGCGCCAGGCGGCCCAGCCCGAAGGTGAGCGATTCCAGGCAGACCACGGTCATGCGCGGGTCTCCTTACGGGGCAACGGCCAGGGGGCGCGGTTCCACGCCATCGTCGACCAGGGCATGGACATCTCCTCGGGACCGCCGACCTCGGTCGGCTTCAGCGCGGTCAGGTCCGCGGCCTCCCGGTGGCGGGCGTAGACCCGTTCCACGTAGCGGTGGCCGGTGTCGGCTCCGATCACCAGATGGAGCCGGTCGGGGTGGCGGCGGGTCTCGTACGCGGCGGTCAGGTACGCGGCGCCGGTGGACAGCCCGGCGAAGACGGCGTGCTCGCGCAGCAGGGCGACGGCGCCGGACATGGCGTGGGTGAAGTCCATCCAGTGCACGGCGTCGTACAACTGGTGGCGGACGTTGTCGAACGGGATCGAGGAACCGATACCGGCGATGATCGCCTCCGGGTCGTGGTGGTCCTGGCTCCCGAAGGTGACGCTGCCGAACGGCTGCACCCCGACCAGCCGGACGTCGGGATCACGGCGCCGCAGATGCGCCACCAGGCCACCGGTCGAGGCCCCCGACCCGACCCCGCCGACGACGGTCAGCGCCCGGTCCGGCAGCGCCGTGGCCACCAGGTCCGCGACCTCCCCGTAGCCCAGGTAGTGGATGTCGTCGTGGTACTGGCGCATCCAGTGGACGCCGGGCCGCTCGGCGAGGATCTCCCGTACCCGCCGGACCCGCAGTTCCTGGTCGAGCTTGAGATTCCGGGACGGTCTGACCTGTTCGACCGTCGCGCCGAGGATTTCGAGCTGGGCGAGCGTCGTGGCGTCGACGGTGGTCGAGGCCACGATGTGGCACCGCAGGCCGTAGCGGTGGCAGGCCAGCGCCAGGGCGTAGGCGTAGATGCCGCTGGAACTGTCGATCAGGGTCTGCCCGGGGCGGATGGTGCCCCGGTCGAGCAGGTGCCGGACGGCCGCCAGCGCCGAGTAGATCTTCATCGACTCGAACCGCAGCAGCACCATGCCGTCCGACAGCCGGACGAGGTCGGGGATCTTCAGGGCATCGGCTATGTGGGGGTGCGTCACGCGTAGCCTCCTTGGGCGAATGAGCACTGGTGGCCGAGCGACCGGAAGAAGGCGGACAGCTCGCCCTTCAGGGCCGGCGCCGGACGGCGGCTGAAGAGGTAGCCGATGAGGGAGCCGGTGTGGGCGACGAAGAGGCCGTCCGCCCCGAACTCCTCGCGGTGGGCCAGTACGGCGTCGAAGCTGTGCTTGGGCAGCACCTCCTGGGACAGCGCTCCGCTGAAGGTCGCGGCCCGGGCCACGGCGGCCGGGTCCCCCGAGGCGAAGCCCTTGAGGAGGTCGGTCAGACACTTCTCGTACTCGGTGGCGCAGCGCCGGTAGTGCCGCCGCAGGAGCGGGGTGACCGCGGCGGTGTCCACCGTGCCCGGCTCCATGACGAAGGCGGTGTGGAAGCCGATGCCGGTGCCCAGCCGCCGTACGACGCGGTGCCGGCCGCTCAGGTAGAGCGCGAACTCGTCGAGGAACACACTGTCGGCCCGCTCTATCGCCGACAGGACGCGGAGGACGGCCCCCGTGTCGTACGGCAGGGAGAAGACCCGGAACAGACAGCGCAGCGTCGCCACGATGTCGGCCGTCGAACTGGCCATGCCCACACCGACGCGCAGGTCCGAGTGGGTGCTCCAGCGGCCGGGCGGCAGCGTCAGGCCGGAGTGCTCCAGGAAGAGCCGCGCGGCCGTCGCCGCCTTCTCACCGAGCGGCGGTGCGTTCCCGGGGGCGGCGCCCGGCGTGAAGTACACCCAGGAGTGGCGGTCGACGGGGAACGACACGATCGCGATGTCCCGGTCACCGTCCCCACCGGAGTGCGACGGGCCTTGGTAGAGCTCGCCCAGCGTCCCCTGGCAGACGCCGGAGACGCACCCCGCCGATGCGCCACCGGACGCGGTCAGCATCGGTCACCGCACCACGGCCGTGCCTGGGCAGGCCGTCGGCCGCCCCGGAGGTATGCCTCGGTCACGAACACGCCCTCTCTCGCCGCACCCGGTCCGGGGAATGACCGGTGAGTGAAGAGGACGGGCGCGCCGTACGCGCGCCGCTCCGCCCGCACCGCCGACCCAGCCCTCGAGGTCACCGTGGACAGCGCGTGCGTCCGTGCCCGCACGCGCGCGGTCGGCAGGTATCCGGACTCGTGGGCACGTCGGCCGGGCCTTCCGGCGACACCTTCCGGCCGCCGCCTCCCGCACCCTTCGGCCGGGTCCGGTGCTGTTGGCGGCCTTCGCTCCCACTCACCGCTGCGGGACAGTCCCGGATTCCCACCGGGTTTCCCTCTTACGACGCGCCACGGTGGCGCGAACCGACTGCGCACATCAGCGTAGAGGCGCTTCGGCCACCGCAACAGGGAGACCTGCGTGGTTGTCTCGATCGGCACCGCTGACAGGGCGCGCGATGTGTGCAGTACGGGATCGCCGCCCGCGGACGCCTGTCACCTGGGGCCCTGCCGTGCAGCACACCACCTGTGACCCGGCTCAAACATGTCACCTCGGCTCGGGTCGGCACGGTCCCGCGGCAGATTCATTCGCCGTGCCCGGGGAACGGTTCGAGCCGGCGGCCCCGGCTGGAGGTGCCGCGTGGGAGCCCCGGGACGAGGAGAGGCGGGCCCAGGGCCGTCATCGGGCTCCTTCCCGGACGTTCGGCGGCGGCCGGGACCGGCCCTGCGGCCACCTGACCGTCCTGACCGCCTTCCTGCCACGCGAACCCGGGACGGATGATGATGGAGGCCGCACCCCCGCCGTGCGGGTCCTCCGCACGGCGCAACGGGCTGCCGAACAGGAGGCGTTGGCCATGCGTATCCCTGGTCCCGAGCCCCGGCCGGACGGCGGCGTGGGAGCGGTCGCGGCGGCGGGCGGACTGCACACCTACCAGCTACGGCTGCACGCGGAGTACGGGCCCGTCGTGCGGTTCCAGCTTCCGGGCGCGGAGACGGCCGTGTCGGTCGCCGACCCCGTACTGCTGGAGGCCACGGCCCACATCGACAAACGGCCGGAGCGGCTGTTCGCGTTCCTGGACCCGCTGTGCGAGGCCGGCAACCTCCAGGTGCTGCCGGCCGAGGAGCACACGCCCTGGCGACGCGTCCTGCTGTCGGTGCTGGCCGGGCGCCCGTCCCACGAACGTCACTGCGCACGGTTCACCGCGCTGGCGACCGGCCTCGCGGACCGCTGGGACGAGCGGGCGGGCCGCGGGCCCGTCGCACTGCAGAAGGACCTCACCGCGCTGTCGCTGCGGATGATCTGTGCTTATGCGCTGGACGGTGAGGCCGCGGACCCGGACGGCGTCGTCGCGGCCTTCGAGGAGGTGCTCACCGAGTACCTGGGGCGGCTGTACCAGGTGCCGGTCCCGGGCACGCCGGAGGAACGGGCCGAGCGGGCGGCCCGGGCCCTCGCCCACCTGCGGAAGACGGTGGACCGGGCGGTCGCGGCGCACCGCTCCGGCGGCCGCACGGACCGCAGTGATCTGATCGGGGCGCTCGTCGAGGCCGGTGAGCGCCCGGCGCGGATCCGCGACACCGTCATGGTGACGCTGCTGGCCGCCCACCACACCACCGGTGTGGCCGTCTCCTGGACCCTGCACCTCCTGGGACGCCACCCCGAGGCGGCCGAACGTGTCGCCGCCGAACTGGACCGGGTCCTCGGCGACCGCACGGTGCCCGAGTACGCCGATCTGCGGCGCCTCACCTACCTGGACATGGTCCTGAAAGAGGCGATGCGGCTCTACCCGCCCGGCCCCTACGGCGCGCGGGAGACGACCGGGCCCCTCGTCCTGGGCGACCACGAGATCCCCGCCGGGACGACGATCTTCTACCCGTTCTGGGCCGTCCACATGAACCCCGATTACTGGCCCGAGCCCGAGAAGTTCGTACCCGAAAGGTTCGCCCCGCGGGAAGTGGCCGAGCGGCCGCGGCTGGCCTACATCCCGTTCGGCATCGGGCCGCGAAGCTGCGAGGGCGCCCAACTCGCCATGGTGGAGGCCGAACTGGTCCTCGCCGTCCTGCTCAAACGCTTCCGCTTCCGGCCCGCGCCCGGACACCGGGTGACGCCGATCGAACGGTTCGTGCTGTGGGCGGCCGATGACATCCAGATGCTCGTGAGCCCGCGTGACACCGTGCCCCATCGGTGAACTACGCCTTCTGACGGGCCTGTTGTGCCGTGAAGCCGGGTATGCATGGGGCGGCAGTACCGGTGCGAGCAGGGGAGTGGCCATGACGGAGTGGTTATTGGCGTTCGACGCGGGCTGCGGCGTGTGCGGCGATGCGGCCGCGAGAATCGGCGGCCTGGCCCACCACCGGCTGACGATGGTGGGACTCGGGGAGGAACCCGTCCGTGCCCTGCGGCGGCGGGCACTGGGCGACGACCCGCCGTTCGCGCCGACGCTGCTGGCCGTGGACGGCGACCGGGTACGGGCCTGGACGGGCCCGGCCCTGTCGGTGCGCCTGTGCCGCCTTCTGGGGCCGGTCGGCTCGCTGCGGGTGGCCCGGGCCCTGAACCGCACCGACGCACTCGTGCACGGCGACCGGCGCAGACTCCTCAAGGCCGTGCCGGGCCTGGCGCTGGGCGCGTTCCTCGTCTCCGGTGGGCTCGCCGCGCCGGCCATGGCCTCGCCCGGCCGTCGGATGACGGCCGCCGGCGCCGAGGAGTGGGCCGCCGGGCTCGAACGGCTCCCCACCGGCTACCGCGAGGTGACCGCGCTGCCGATGCCGCGGCGCCGGGCCGTGTACGCGCGCCTCCCGGACCGGGCGAAGGCCGGCCTGTGGCTGGAGCACGTACAGCGCTACCGGGCGGCGCACCCCGAACTGTCCGGACCCCGGTCGGCGATGCTGGAGAAGGTCGCCGCGGCGATACCCGCCCTCTTCGCCGGAACCGGCGCGTGGCCCGCGGCGGACGTCGCCCGGCTGCGGGACGAGTCGGTGGCGGTGCTCGGCCCCGGCGTCTCGTTCGCCGCGCTCGGGGTCCTCGGCCCGGCCGACTCACCCGCCGCCTCCACCTCCGCCGGCCCCCGCCTGCCGATGAACTGCGACTGCCACAAGGGAGCCAGCGGATGTAGTTCCTGCGGCAACTCCGTCCCCTGCACCGAGCAGGCGTCCGGCTGCGGATGGCTGTGGCAGCAGAAGTGCGACGGGGTGTGCGGCGGTTGACGGACCGCCGTACAGGCAGCCGGTCGAAGGGCCGTCCGAACCGGCCACCGGCGTGACCACGGCGCCTCCACCGGTCCGGAGGCCACCGGTGGAGGGCAGGCGCAGCGGACCGTGTGCCCACGAGTCCGGGATACTGGGCCGGGTGGGAATGCGGATAGCGGTACTCGGGCCGGTGCGGGTCTTCGACGGGGACGGGACACCGGTCGGCATCGGGGGCGCGCGGCCGCGCATGCTGCTGAGCCGACTGGCGCTGGCGGCGGGCGACATGGTGTCACCCGCGGCGCTCATCGACGGCCTGTGGGGCGAGCACCCTCCCGCGCACGCGCTCAACTCACTGCACGCGCTGGTGTACCGGCTGCGCAAGGCCCTGCCCGACGGCGGGCTGCTGGAGTCGTCGGGGGCGGGCTACCGGCTCGCCGTGCCGAAGGAGCACGTGGACGCCACGCGCTTCGAAGAGCTGGCGGCACGGGGCGGGCGGGAACTCGCCGCGGAAGCGCCCGGGGAAGCGGCTTCCTCGCTGGGCGAGGCGCTCGCGCTGTGGCGAGGCCCGGCGCTGGCCGACGTACGGGAGGCCCCGTTCGCCGGTCCGGCCGCGGCCCGGCTGGAGGAACTGCGCCTCGCGGCGTTCGAGGACCGCTGTGACGCGGAGCTGCGGCTCGGCCGCCACGCCGGGGTCCTGGCCGATCTGGAGGCGGCGTCGGCGGACCACCCGCTGCGCGAACGGCCGGCCGCGCTGCGCATGCGTGCCCTGCACGCGGCGGGCCGGCAGTCCGACGCGCTGGCCGTGTTCGAGACCGTACGCGGCAGGCTCGCCGACGAGCTGGGTGTCGACCCCTCGCCAGGGCTCCGGGAGGCCCACCTCGCCGTGCTGCGCGGCGACGGGAAGCCTGCCGCCGTCCGGTCCGGTCCGGCGCCCGGCCGCCTGCCCGCGCGGCTGACCTCGTTCGTCGGCCGGGACGCCGAGATGGCCCTGCTCGACCGGCTGTTGGAGACCTCCCGGCTGGTCACCGTCGTCGGTCCCGGCGGCGTGGGCAAGACACGGCTGGCGGCGGAGGCGGCCTCCAGGCACCGGGCCCACCGGCAGGGCCGGCTGTGGCTCGTCCCGTTGGCCGGAGCGCGCGGCCCCGCAGCAGTGGCCGACGCGGTGCTGGGCGCGCTCAGCGCACCGAACGCGCCACGGCCGTCCGACGACAGCCGTACGGATCCGCTGGACCAGGTGGCCGACCTGCTCGGCGGGGGCGAGGCCGTGCTCGTCCTGGACAACTGCGAGCAGGCCGCCGACGCCGTGGCGGAGTTCGCGCAGCGGGCGCTCGAACGGCTCCCGCGGCTCACCGTCCTGGCCACCGGCAGGGAGCCGCTGGAGGTCATGGGCGAGGCGCTCTGCCGCCTCGGCCCGCTGCCCCTCCCGCCCCGCGGCGCCGATGCGGCCGAGACCGCCGCGTCGGCCGCCGTACGGCTCTTCGTCGACCGGGCGACAGCCGTACGGCCCGGCTTCACACCCGACGCGCCCGCCATGGAGGCGGTGGGCGAGGTGGTCCGCAGGCTGGACGGCCTGCCGCTCGCCCTCGAACTGGCGGCGGCCCGGCTGCGGTCGATGAGCGCCGAGCAGATAGCGCGGCGGCTCGACGACCGGTTCCGGCTGCTGTCCACGGGCAACAGGGCGGCGCAGCCGCGCCAGCGCACCCTGCACGCGGTGATCGAGTGGAGCTGGGAGTTGCTGACCGGCCAGGAGAGCACGCTGGCGCGGCGCCTGGCGGTCTTCCCGGCGCCGACCGGGGCCGTGGCCGTCGAGGCGGTCTGCTCGGACGGGACCCTGCCGGCCGAAGAGGTCCCCTACCTGCTCGGCTCGCTGGTCGACAAGTCCCTCGTGGAACGGAACGGGGACGCCTACCGGATGCTGGAGACCGTACGGGCCTACGCGGCGGAGCGGCTCCTCCGGGCCGGCGAGCGGGAAGCGGTACGGGACCGCCTGGTCCGGCACTTCGCCGACGTGGCCGAGCAACACGAGCCGCTGCTGCGCTCCGCCCGGCAGCAGGACTCGTTCGCGTTGTTCACGGCCGAGTACGACAACCTGGTGTACGCGCTGCGGACGGCCGTCGACACCCGGGAAGCGGACGCCGCGGCCCGGATCCTCGGCCCGCTGTACTGGTACTGGCACACACTGCGCCACGACGCCCGGGCCGACGCCCTCGTGGCCGGGGTGTGCGAGCTGGGCCAGGCGCTGCCCGAGGTCGCCCGGACCGCCTTCACCGCGCTCCACCTACTGGCCGGCAGTGGCGGAACGGCCCCCGACGCCGAGCGGGTACGAGACGTGATCGAGGACTGCGCGCGCACCGGCGCGCTGGAGCGCTACCCGATGCTGCTCCTGCTGACGCTGTTGAAGGGCGGCCTGCTCGGCCTGGACGACCTGGTCGAACGCCTGGTCCGTGAGGCGCGCGGGCGCCCGGACCGATGGGCCGTCGCCTGTACGTATCTCGTGGAAGCCTTCACCTGTCACGACCGTGGTGACTGGGAGGGCTGCGCGAGCGCGACGGCCGGTGCCCTCCGGGAGTTCGAGGCGGCGGGTGACCGCTGGTGTACGGCGATGGCGCTGGCCGGCGTGGCACAGGTGCACTCCGTACGGGGGGAGCACGAGGCGGCGGTCGCCGCCTACCGGCGCGGGCTCGCCCTCGTACCCCCGGACGACATCCAGTACCGGCTCGGGCTCGCCGCCGAGCGGATGCGCGGCGGTGATCTGACGGGCGCGCGGCACGACATCGACCGGGCCGAGCAGGCGGCCCGGAAGCGCGGCGACGATCTCCTGCGGATCGGGGTCCTGGCCTACCGGGCCGATCTGCACCGCCGCGCCGGCGAGCTGGACCGGGCCGACCGGCAGCTCCACCGCATGGAGGCGCTCGGCCGTGCGGCGTGCCTGCCCGACGAGGTGGTGGGGGACTGGGTCGCGCCGGTGCGGATGGCGCACCTCCTGGCGGCCGGTGACACCGTGCGGGCCCGCGAGTCGCTGCCGCGGGCCGTGCGGGCCGCCTTCGCCCACCAGAACATCGCTCCGGCCGCCCAGCACCTGGCCGGGCTGCTGCTGGCGGAAGGAGACCCGGCAGCCGCGGCCACCGCGCTCGGAATGAGCCGGGCCATCCGCGGCGCCTTCGACGGGGGCGACCCCGACGTACGCGAACTCGCCACCGCACTCGTGCGACGGCTCGGCCGAGCGGAGTACGACGGGGCGTACGGCCGGGGTGCCGCCATGCCCCGGCAGGAGGCACTCGACCACCTGCGCCGGGCGGCGGGGAACGGCCCGGCTGCCGGCCGCTGACAGCGCCCGGCCCGGTCTGTCAGTACGTGATCAGCGCGGTGTCAGCACCGGGCGGCACTGTCGTCCCCGTACCGAGAAGCGGGCGGACAGCCGGATCCCACCAGGGGCCGCGGCGCCCGCCGGGGAGGAACCGACATGACGCACTCCGAGCACACCGGGCGCGAAGAGATCCAGCGGATGCTCGACCGGACCGTGGCCGAGGTGGACGTGCCCGGCATCGTCGCCGAGATCCGGGACGCGGACGGAACCTGGTTCGGATCGGCCGGCGTCGCCGACATCGAGACCGGCCGCCCGCGCCAGGAGGGCGAGCATGTGCACGTCGGCAGCGCCGGCAAGGCGTTCACGGCCGCCACCGTGCTGGCGCTGGAGGCGGAGGGCAGGCTGAGCATCGAGGACACGGTCGAGAAGTGGCTGCCCGGCGCGCTGGACGTCAACGGCTACGACGGCAACAAGATCACCATCAGGCATTTGCTCAGCAACACCGGCGGCCTGTTCATCACCGGCCTGGCGCCGGAGCTGACGCGCCGCTACGCCACCCGCTCCGCGCTCGCCGAACACCGCTTCGACATCTGGACCACGGACCAACTGCTGGAACTCACGGTCTCTCAGCCCCCGATCCACGAGCCGGGCACGGCCTTCGCCTACTCCAACGGCGGGTTCTACCTCGCCGGCATGATCATCGAGAAGGTCACCGGCAACACCTACGCGGAGGAGGTCGCGCGCACCATCGTCGAGCCCCTCGGCCTGACCCACACCTACGTACGGCCCGCCGACGAGACCGGCTATCCGCAGCCGCACCCGCGGGCGTACTCGGGACTGTTCATGAAGGACGGCGTCGACCCGACGGACATCACCGCGGACAACTGGGAGTCGATGTTCGAGGAGCCCGGCCTGCCGCCCCTCGACACCACCGAGTTCAACAGCTCGTGGGCCTGGTCGGCCGGCAACGTGATCTCCACGACCAGTGAGATGATCAAGGTGTTCAACGCCTTCGCGTCCGGCAGCCTGCTGCCGTCGGCCCAGCACCGCGAGATGTGGACGATGGTCTCCACCGAGGGCGGCAACTGGATGCCCCACTCCACGTACGGCCTCGGCGTCTTCGGGCTGGACCCGGCCGTGACCGGCGGCCTGCGGCTGCGCGGCATGGCCGGCAGCATGCAGGGCTCCCACCTCTTCGTCATGGGCACCCCCGACGGCGAACGGACGATCGCCGTCCACACCAACACCGAGTTCAAGTCCTGGCAGGTCCTCTTCCAGGCCCTCCAGGCCCAGTTCGGCATCCCGGCCGTCCCAGGGGTGTGACGGCGGGGCCCGGCCCGGACCGGGGGGCGGGCCGGACCCTCCCCGCCGCGCGCGGCGCTTCAGACCACTTGGACGCCGATGAGGCAGGTGTCGTCGTCGGTGTCGGACTTGCTGTGGGTCAGCAGGTGGTCGAGCCGGTGCTCCAGAGTGGGCGCGGGTGTGCGTGCGGTGGCGAGCAGTTGGGCCAGGGAGTCGTGGATGGCGGTGTCCCGCCGCTCGACCAGTCCGTCCGTGTACATCAGGAGGGTGTCGTCCGCGGCCAGTTGGAGTTCGGCCTCCTCGTACTCGGCTTCCGGCAGCACTCCCAGCAGCAGTCCACGGGCCAGCGGCAGCCTGCTCGCTTCCTGCCCGCGGACCAGCACGGGCGGCAGATGGCCGGCTCTGGCCCAGCGCAGGACCCGGGTCTCGGCGTCGTACACGCCGCAGACGACCGTCGCGGACACCTGGGCGGTGAGGTGGTGGGCCACGATGTTCAGCCAGGACAGCAACTGGCCCGGCCCCGCGTCGGTGACGGCGAGGCCGCGCAGGGCGTTGCGCAGGACCACCATCCCGGTGGCGGCCTCGATGCCGTGGCCCGCGATGTCACCGACGCAGAGCAGCACCCGCCGGGAGGGGAGCACGACGGCGTCGTACCAGTCGCCTCCCACCAGGGACTCGGTCTCCGCGGGCCGGTAGCGCACGGCGATCTGCAGGCCGGGGGCGGCGATGGGGCCGCGGCTCGGCGGCATGATCGCCTGCTGAAGCTGGAGCGCGAGGCGGTTGCGCTCGGCCGACTGCTGCTCGGTGTGGGCGAGCTGGTCGCGGGTGGCGGCGAGCGCCACCTCGGTCCAGTGCTGGGAGGAGATGTCCTGGTAGACGCCGCGTACGGCGAGCAGCCGGCCGTCGGCGTCGAGCACGGGCTCGGCGATCCCCCGGAGGTGGCGGGTGACGCCGTCGGGGCGCCGGAGGCGGAAGGCGGCCGAGGCGGAGCGCTGGTGGTGCAGTACGGCGCGCAGGAAGCGGCCGATGGCGACACCGTCGTCCGGGTGCGCGTGGGCGGCCAGGTCGTACAGGGACACGGGGGCGCCGGTGGCCGGCCGCCCGTACAGGGTGAAGAGCTGCCTGTTCCAGGTGATCTCACCGGTCAGCAGGTTCTCCTCGAAGCCGCCGATACGGCCGAGGCGCTGGGCGTGCTGCAAAAGGCCGGCGAGCCGAACGGTCTCGTCCTCGGTACGCCATATGAGCAGCACACTGTTCCCGTGCCGGCTGATGCTGATGTCGGCGACGGCGGCGAGCGGCACCTGGTCCACCAGCGCGGTCAGGGTCATCCGCTGGGCGCGGAAGGGCTCCCCGGTGGCGTAGACGCGCTGGACCTTGTCGAACAGTTCGCTCTCGTCGGCGGCCATCGGGTAGGCCTCAAGCAGCAGGGCGCCGTTGACGAAGCTGCGGGGGCGGCCCGCCGGGTCCATGAAGCGCCCGTTGACGTGGTGGATCCGGAAGTCGGTCAGGTGACCGTCGGCCGCCAGGTGGGGGGTGAGGACGAGCGCCGGGTCGTGGAGCCCGTCCGCCAGATCCATGAGTTCGGCCACGGCGGGGCCGTGCCGGCCGGGGGACCGGCCGTACTCCCGCGGCGCGGGGGTGTCTTCGAGGGTGTGCGCGCAGAGCTGCGCCAGGGCATCGATCTGGCGCGTGATCACCGGCGGCTGCGGGGGGAGCGGCTGCTGCCAGCAGATTTCCAGGACGCCCAGGATGCGGCCGCCCGTACCGGCGGGCAGCGCCACCCGGCCGCCCTGCGGATGGTGCGCGCGGCCGATCGAGGGGATGCCGGTCTCGGCCAGGGAGGCGAACCGGACGGTGTCCCGTTCGGTCAGCGCCTGGCGGGCCACGGTGACCACACCGGGGGGTACGTAGCGCCAGCGCACCGCCTCGTCGGCGGGAAACCCCGCGTGGCCGGCCAAGGTGAGCGACGTGTCCGATCCCGCGGACCAGATGGCCACGGCCGTCGCCCCCAGCGGAGCCAGCGCGTGCTGTAGCAGGGAGTCGGCGACGGCCTGGGTGTCGTCGGCGGCCAGCGCGGCGCTCTCGGCGGTGCGCAGCCGCACCGCGACGGCCGGGTCCGTGCCGGTGTGTCCGGTACGGGTGCGCCGCAGGAAGGCGTCGGCGACGTCCGCGACCCGGTCACGGGCCGCCTGGTTGATGAGGTCCACGGCCAGCTCCAGTGGGGAGACCGTGGCCTTCTCCGCGAGTTCGGCGAGCTGCCGGGTCGCCTGGGCCGGTCCGCAGTGGAGCCGCTCGATCATGATGCCCTTGGCGAGTTCGATCAAGGCGCGTCCGTCGGCCGCCGCGTGCGCGGCCTGGACTTCGCCGCGCAGGCGTTCGACCGTGGCGGCCAGGCGGCCGACGGCGGAGGTCCCGTCCGGCCGGGCGTCCGGCGTGCCGGGGCCGGGCACCGGCGAGGCATCGTTCCCGGAGGGGGCCCCGGCGTGCTCAGAAGTGCTCATGATGCTGCCGATTCCTCGATGCGAGAAGTGCGTTGCGTGAGCAGGCCGGGGCGGCGCCCGGCCGCCCGGGCACCCCCTTCAGGGCGTCAGCCATCGGCGTACGCAGGAGATCAGCTCGTTGGTGTCCACCGGCTTGGTGACGTAGTCGCTGGCACCGGAGGCGAGGCTCTTCTCGCGGTCTCCGGGCATGGCCTTGGCCGTGACCGCGATGATCGGCAGGTGGGCGTGGGCCGGCATCTGCCGGATCCGCGCGGTCGCGGTGTAGCCGTCCATCTCGGGCATCATCACGTCCATCAGAATGAGGTCGATGTCCGGATGCTCGACGAGCGCTTCGATGCCCTTGCGTCCGTCCTCCGCGTGCCGGACGTCCAGGCCGTGCAGTTCCAGGATGCTGCTGAGCGCGTACAGATTGCGGGCGTCGTCGTCGACGACGAGGACGGTGCGGCCGCTGAGACTGTCGTCGACGGGCTGGGGCGCCTGCTGGACGGGCTCTTCCGGCCGCACCAGCGGCAGTACGTCACCGGGCTGCTCGGCGGACAGGTGCAGGGCGATGCGTTCGCGCAGCTCGTCGAGGCTGGAGAGCAGCTCCAGCGGCCGGACGCCGGCGCGCGCCTGCAGGACGCGCTCCTGCTCCGCCCCCAGGCGCCTGCTGTTGTGCGCGAGGACGGCGACGGTGCGCACGGCGGTGTCCCCGTCCATCGCGTCCAGGAAGCGCAGGGCTTCGCCGTCGGCCATGTCCAGGTCGAGGACCACGCAGTGGAACGGCCCGGCGGCCAGCGCGCCGGCGGCTTCCTGGGCGCCGGCCACGGAGACGACTTCGATGCTCTCGGCGCGGCTGCGGTCGCGGTCGCCCGGGTCCTGGCCGCCGGTGAACTCGGCCACCGCGCTGTCGGCCACATGGGAGAGCAGTCCCCGGGCGCGCTCCTCGATCACCAGCAGCCGGCGGGGCTGTGCGGGGGCCACGACGGGGGTACGCGGCGGAACCTCCTGCCCTTCGTCCCGCTCGCCCGCCGGTGCCTCCAGGGCCGGTACGGTGCCGGCCTGCTCCTGGAAGTCGGCGCGCGCGACGGGCAGGTACAGGGTGAAGGCGCTGCCCTGTCCGGGCGTGCTCTCGGCGGTCACGGCGCCGCCCAGGAGGTGGGCGATCTCGCGGCTGATGGACAGGCCGAGGCCGGTGCCTCCGTACTTGCGGCTGGTGGTGCCGTCCGCCTGCTGGAACGCTCCGAAGATCACATCGAGCTGCTGCTCGGCGATGCCGATACCGGTGTCCTCGACCCGGAAGGCGACGACCGGGCCGCCGCGCTGGACGGTGTCGGGCACTTCGCTGTCGCCGGCGGGCTCGATCCGCAGCTCGACGCCGCCCTGCTCGGTGAACTTGACCGCGTTGGACAGGAGGTTGCGCAAAACCTGCCGCAGCCGCGCGTCGTCGGTCAGCAGATCCACCGGGACGCCGGGCGCGGCACTGATGGTGAAGTCGAGGCTCTTCTGCGTGGTCAGCGGCCGGAATGTCGCCTCGACGTAGTCCAGGAGCTGCCGCAGCGCCACCCGCTCCGGGGTGATGTCCATCTTGCCCGCCTCGACCTTGGACAGGTCGAGGATGTCGTTGATGAGCTGGAGCAGGTCCGAGCCGGCGGAGTGGATGATGCCCGCGTACTCGACCTGCTTGGGGGTGAGGTTGCGGGTCGGGTTCTGGGCCAGCAACTGCGCCAGGATGAGCAGGCTGTTGAGCGGGGTCCGCAGTTCGTGGCTCATGTTGGCCAGGAACTCCGACTTGTACTTCGACGCCAGCGCGAGCTGCCGCGCCCGGTCCTCCAGCTCCTGCCGCGCCTGCTCGATCTCCAGGTTCTTGGTCTCGATGTCGTGGTTCTGCGAGGCGAGCAGCTCGGCCTTCACCTCCAGTTCCGCGTTGGAGCGCTGGAGTTCCTCCTGCTGCCGGGTCAGCTCCCCGGAACGGGCCTGTAGCTCTCCGGCCAGCCGCTGCGACTCCTCCAGCAGCTCGTCGGTACGCGCGTTGGCGACGATGGTGTTGACGTTGACGCCCACCATCTCCATGAGCTGTTCGAGGAAGTCCCGGTGGACGGGGGTGAAAGCGGTGAAGGACGCCAGCTCGATGACGCCGAGGACCTGGTCCTCGACGATGACCGGCAACACGATCAGGCTGCCCGGCGCCGCCCGGCCCAGGCCGCAGGAGATGCTGATGCAGTCGGCGGGCACTCCGTCGGCGACGATCGTACGGCGGCTGCGGGCGGCCTGGCCGACCAGGGACTCGCCCAGCCCGAAGCGGTCGTGCCCCGTGCTGCCGGCGGGCCGGCCGTACGCGCCGACGATCCTCAGCACGGTGCCGTGCTCGGTCTCCTCGGCCAGGTAGAAGGCGCCGTACTGGGCCGAGACCAGCGGCGTCAGTTCGTCCATGACCAGCTCGGCGACGACCGCAAGGTCCCGGTGGCCCTGCATCAGCCCGGCGACGCGCGCCAGGTTGCTCTTGAGCCAGTCCTGCTCCTGGTTGGCCCGGGTGGTCTCCCGCAGGGACCGCACCATGGAGTTGATGTTGTCCTTCAGCTCCGCGACCTCGCCGGAGGCGTCCACCGTGATGGAGCGGGTCAGGTCGCCCTCGGCGACCGCGCTGGTCACCTCGGCGATGGCGCGTACCTGCCGGGTGAGATTGCCGGCCAGCTCGTTGACGTTCTCGGTCAGGCGCTTCCAGGTGCCCGACACCCCCTCGACCTCGGCCTGTCCGCCGAGCCGCCCCGCACTGCCGACCTCGCGGGCGACGCGGGTGACTTCGGAGGCGAAGGAGGAGAGCTGGTCGACCATGGTGTTGATGGTGTTCTTCAGCTCCAGGATCTCACCGCGGGCATCGACATCGATCTTCTTCGACAGGTCGCCGTTGGCCACGGCCGTGGTGACCTGGGCGATGTTGCGTACCTGGCCGGTGAGGTTGTTGGCCATCGAGTTGACGTTCTCGGTCAGGTCCTTCCAGGTACCGGCCACATTCGGTACGCGGGCCTGGCCGCCGAGCATTCCTTCGGTGCCGACCTCGCGGGCCACCCGCGTGACCTCGTCGGCGAAGGCCGACAGCGTGTCGACCATCGTGTTGATCACGCCGGCGAGCGCGGCCACCTCGCCCTTCGCCTCCACCGTGATCTTCTGCGAGAGGTCGCCTTTGGCGACGGCGGCGGCCACCTGGGCGATGGAGCGCACCTGGCCGGTCAGGTTGGAGGCCATCACGTTGACGTTGTCGGTCAGGTCCTTCCAGGTGCCCGACACGCCCCGTACGGTGGCCTGGCCGCCGAGGTTGCCTTCGGTGCCGACCTCGCGGGCCACCCGCGTGACCTCGTCGGCGAAGGCCGAGAGCTGGTCGACCATCGTGTTGATGGTGTTCTTCAGCTCAAGGATCTCCCCCCGGGCGTCCACGCGGATCTTCTGCGACAGATCGCCCTGTGCCACGGCGGTGGTGACCTCGGCGATGGACCGTACCTGTGCCGTGAGGTTGTCCGCCATCACGTTGACGGACTCGGTCAGGTCCTTCCACGTACCGGAGACGCCCTTGACGTCGGCCTGTCCGCCGAGCCGCCCTTCGGTGCCGACCTCGCGGGCGACGCGGGTGACTTCGTCGGCGAAGGCGGAGAGCTGGTCGACCATGGTGTTGATGGTGTTCTTCAGCTTCAGGATCTCGCCGCGGGCATCGACGGTGATCTTCTGCGACAGGTCGCCCTGCGCCACCGAGGTCGCGACCGCCGCGATCGAGCGCACCTGTGAAGTGAGGTTACCGGCCATGAAGTTGACCGAGTCGGTCAGGTCGGCCCAGGTACCGGAGACGCCCGGCACCTCGGCCTGCCCGCCGAGCCGCCCCTCGCTGCCCACCTCGCGGGCCACCCGGGTCACTTCCGAGGTGAACCGGGACAGTTGGTCGACCATGCCGTTGAAGACGGTCGCGATCTCACCGAGCAGCCCGTCGTCCTCGTCCGGCAGCCGCATACCGAAGTTCCCGTCGCGTACGGCCGTCAGCCCCGCGAGCAACTGCCGCAGCTCCGGTTCCCCGCCCCGTCCTCCCGTATGCCCCGACCCCGCCCGCGACACCGGACGCGCGGTCCCGTCCGCCGTCTCTGCTGCCATGACCCGACCTCGCTCCACTTACCGGACCCCCTGCGCAGGGCACGACGGCGCTGTGGTTCTGCCTCAAAGGCGCGCACATGTGCCTCACGCCGACACCTCGTGACCTCGCCGCACGGCAAGTAGGGGAAGAGTACCGCGAGGCACACAACGGAAGTCCTGACAAAGCCACTTCGGCATACGCCCCCGCCCGGCGGCTGCTACTCGCCGCGCAGGGGGCGGCCGCCGCCCGGGAACGCGACGGCGGACGGCGGGGCCACGGGCACGGGAGAGGACGGCATGAGGACGTCGGAATCCGCACTTCACCGAGGCCGGCCACCCGTACCCCCGGCGGTCCGCTCGGGGCGGCCGCCGGTCGCCGACCACGCGGTATCCGACCCGCGGGACCTCGTACGCCGGATCGGCGCGGCGAAAAGTCCCGCGCCGCCGCGGCCCACGAAAGCGCGACGGTGAGAGACGGGAGCCGGTACGGGCATACGTTCTTCATGTTTTCCGATGTGTCATGGGCGGCCTTCTTCCCCTCCGCGGTACTGCTGGCCGCGACGCCCGGCGCCAATCAACTCCTGGCCCTGCGCAACGGTGTACGGCACGGATTACGTCCGGCGCTCGGCGCCTCGCTCGGCCGGTTCACGGCGTTCCTCCTGATGGTGATCGCCGTGGCCGCCGGGCTGGGCGCCGTTCTGACCAGGTCAGCGGTGGTTTTCAACGTCATCAAGTGGTGCGGGGTGGCCTACCTGCTGTGGCTGGGACTACAGACCCTGCGGACGGCACTGCGCGCGAAGAACGACCGACGGGCCGAGCCCGGCGACGAGGAACCGGAAAGCCCCGCCCGGGAACAGCACACGGGCCGGAACGTCCCGGCCTGGCGGCTGGCGCGGCAGGAGTTCCTCGTGGCGGTGACCAATCCCAAAGCGCTCATCCTGTTCGCGGTATTCCTGCCGCAGTTCCTGTCCCGCGACGCCCACCGGGTCACCGTTCCACTGCTGGCTCTCGGCCTTGCCTATATCGCGGTGGAATTCTTCTGTGCCTGGGGATACGCCGCACTCGGCGGCCGGCTGAAAAAGGCAGGAACCGGCCGCGCCACCCGGCGACGCCTCGACATGGCCACCGCCGTGACGATGTGGGGCCTGGCCGGCTGGCTGGCGATGGAGAACAGGTGAGGAGAGTGCCTGCGCGGGGTCTCGGAGGCGGCGCTCGTCGTAGGTATCCGAAACGCGGGGAGCCAGGCCCCCGGGGAACGGCGGAGGGGCGCGCTGAGTGACCTGGGAAGGCCATGCCGGGGCCGTCAGCACATTCCCTGAAGCCAGCTCATACTGGTGCTCCCAGGCAGGGAAGCCTCTTGTGCCAGAGGGACGGGAAAGCCTATGCCAGGCACCGAGAACCCGTTGCCGGCATGAACACCGGGTGTGGCACCGTCCGCGCTCCACGGGAACGGACACGGGTGAGCCTGCACCGTAATCTGTTGGCCAGCGCCGTTCTGCAGACAGCCGATGGGCGTGGCCAGGGTCGGCCACGCCCTCGGTGCGCGGAGCGCGCAAGAGGTTAGCTGGTGTGGATCCCGGAGGTCATGACGGCCGCCTTCTCTGCATCCGGCCACGTGTCGTACTTGCGCTTGCGACGCTTGCTGGTGGAGGTACCGCTCCGCTGCGTCTGGTCGTGCTGCGACGCTGCGCTGTTCTTGCGTGCCTTTTCTTTTTCCGAACATTCCATCTTCTCCTTCTGCTGTCGCACTGCCCACAGTGGGGCCGCGTATGCCACGTATGTGGGTTGCGTCATTGGAGTTGAGCGGGCAGCGGCGGCGAAAAGGCGGCGTCCGTGCGGCCATTCTGCGCACCAGGTGACATTCGTCGGCCGTGCTGGTGCGGTGGAGCGTGCTGTCATGCTTGATCCAGCCGGTGTTCCAGTCGGTGTTCCAGCGCAAAGGCTTCGGCTGCGGGTGAGTGGAAGGCGTCGCACAACTGCTGTATGCGCGCGACTTCGGTGTCGAAATCGAAGTCGAAGTCGATGTCCCTGTGCTCTCGTGACGCCATGGGCTCTTCCGCGGACTCGACCAGCGGTTGGGCACCGGCACGCTTGGCCTCGCAAGCGGCTCGCAGCCGGAGGCCCTCGGCCAGAGCGGTGCGTTGCGCACCGTCCTGCAGGATTTGCGCCGCACGGTGGTGGGCCTGTTCGCGCAGATGCGGCGGAACGTAGGAGGCGAGGATCAGCATGGCGAAGAGTGTGCCGCCAGAGCATGCGCCGATGTTGTGAAGACTCACCTCGCGTTTTCGACGGGAGCAGTTCGGCCCGGCCGCCCTACCGCTCCCGTACCCGAACGAGGCGGCGGCACGGGACCGGGCGCCGCCGCCCTGGGGAACCGGTCTACCCGGCCCGGTTCTTCGTGTGCTGGGGCAGGCAGAACAGCAGGGCCCACAGCAGGGCCAGGAGGCTGCCGACCCACCACAGCACGGTGATGAACGCGTCGCGGTTGAGTGCGGCCTCGGATGAGCCGCCGGTGGTCGCGAAGAACACCAGCGCGGTCAGCGCGGTGCCCAGGGCGATGCCCAGGTGCATGACGGTGTTGAACAGACCCGAGGCGGCCCCGGCGTCCTCGTGCGGGACCTTGGCCAGCGACATGTCGGCGAGCGGGCCGCCGACCATGCCGAGGCCGAATCCGATCAGTACCACCGGAGCAGTCATCGCCGCGAGAGTCAGGTCCGCCTGGCCTGCTTCGATCTGGAGCCCGTGGACGGCCATCGAGGCGAGCGTGATGAGAGCTCCGGCCTGCGGCAGCCGGCGGGCGAAACGCCCGCCGCTCCTCGCCACGACCGTCGCACCGCCCAGCTCTCCGACGGAGAGCAGCACGAAGGCCAGGGCCGCGTGGAAGGGGCTCATGCCCAGTCCGCGCTGGAGGTAGAGCGTCCAGGTCATGAAGAACAGCCCGCACAGAAGGCCGTGCATCAACTGCGCGGCCATGCCGCCGGAGAACTGCCGGCCCCGGAAGAGAGACAGCGGCACGAGCGGGGCGTTGCCCTGCTTGCGCTTCTGGTGGCGCAGGAAGACGCCGAGGACGAGCAGGCCCGCGGCGAGCAGGGCGAAGCACCACAGCGGCCAGTGATGCAGGTGCCCCTCGGTGAGGGGGAAGACGATCAGGACGATGGCCAGCGCGGACAGCAGCATGCCGGTCAGGTCGAGCCGGTCGGCCTTCTTCACGGTCGACTCGGGGATGAACCGGCGTCCCAGGAGGATCACGGCGAGGCCGACGGGCACGTTGACCAGGAAGATCGGCCGCCAGGACAGCCCGAACAGGTCCGACTCGGTCAGCAGACCGCCCATCACGGGGCCCAGGACATTGGCGAGCGACATGATGGCCCCGTACAGGCCGAACACCTTGCTGCGGTTCTGGCCCTCGAAGGTGACATGGAGGGTGGCCAGGACCTGCGGGATCATCACGGCGACTCCCACGCCCTGGAGCGCGCGGGCGGCGATCAGTACGCCCGGCCCGGCGGCGAGGCCGCACAGCAGTGAGGCCGTGGTGAACACGACGGTGCCGATGAGCAGGATCCTGCGCCGGCCGCAGAGGTCGCCGAGGCGTCCGCCGGTGATCAGTCCGACGGCGATGGGCAGGGAATAGCCGGTGGTCAGCCACTGCACCGTGTCCGGTCCGGCGCCGGTCGACACTTGGATCGCGGGCAGGGCGGTCAGGACGACCGACTGGTCGATCATGTCCATCAACTCGGCGCCCAGGAGCACCAAGAGGGCGATCCAGGCCGCCAGGCCCATCTTCGACAGACCGGGTGTGGGCTGGGTCGGGGGCTGGGTGGTGTGCTTCGGCTCGTTGTCGAGCGCGGAGGAAGACACGACGGGAAACTCCTGATCCAAAGGAATCGGGGAGCCCTGCCGACAGCCGCACCGGGTCCGGACAGCACGAAACCCGGGGCAGACGGCAGAGCTGCACCCGGGAAAGAAAACTGCGGGAAAGGGTGACGCAACTCAGGCCAGCGCGACGTCCGCCCCCGGACACGTGCGACACAACAGCACGCGGGGAACGCGGACGACTACATGGCCTGGTTAATAGGTCAACACCTCAAGATCGATACAGAAGAAACAGGGAATCCGGTCGCTGCCACCGATACCTCGGCACAGGAACTGGGACACGATACGACATCCCAGGCTCCCGACGCAATCCAGACGTCTGCGACAGCATCCGAGGCATGACAGCCTCGTAGGAAGCCTCCCCGAGCGACGCGGACGACGTCGAGCGCCACCCCAGCTCGCGCTGCCGGGCCCAGCTCGCCTCTCCCTGCCGCTCGCGCTCCGGCGCGGTCGCCGGCACCTACCGAACCGGTCGCTTCAGTGCGGTAGGTGAGGGCCTGGGCGTTCCTTCGAGGGCCCGGCGCTCCTTCGCGGCTTGTCCCTTCATCTGGTCGTCGGTGCGCGTGCTGTGCCAGATGGTGCCCTCCCGCTTCACGTACTGAGGTTCGCGGTCTCGCAGGAGGGCCGGCTTGAGGTGGCCATGGAAGAGGAGCGTGCGGCCCTGGTCCCGGCGGCTGCGGCTGAACCGCATCGCGCTCTTCTCGTGGCGGGAGAGGCGGTTCGCCGCGACGCGGGGGGAGGGAGGGTGCCGCTGACGCGGCCGGGAGTGTAGGTGGTCAGTGGTCGACGTAGTCCCGTTTCTCCCGGTCGAAGGGGATCAGGAGGTGGAGGCGGTCGTCCCAGGTGTCCCAGGACCCGAAGGGCTTCGGGAGTCCGTCCACGGACCAGATGTGCGCGCAGAGCGTGAGGGCGGTCGGCACCGCGTCGTAGGTGGCGGCCCAGCCGTAGCGCCGCAGGAGGAGCAGGTGGCGCCGCTGTGCGTCGATGATGTCCGGGAGCCGGGTGAGGTCGACGGCGGGATGGTCGATGTCGGGCGGGCCGATCCAGGTGCCGTGCCGCAGGCAGACGTAGGTGTGGTGGGGCAGGAGCCGGACCACCTTGCCGCCGGGATGGCTGGCGTCGCAGAGGTGGCAGCCGGTCTGCGGCTGGTGACGGAACATCTCCCAGTCGGCGCCGGGTCGCGCAGTTCCGGCATCGCCCCGGCCAGGGTGTGGACGCTGCGGCCGGTCAGCGCGGCGAGCCGTTCGGGGACGACGACGCGGCGACCGGCCCCCGGATAGGCGGGCTCGGTGACCTGGAACCACAGGCCGTTGACGTCCAGGCCGTGCAGGGTGGCCAGGCGGCCGACATAGGACGGGGGGATCTCGTGCCGGGCGGGCGGGATGGGATCGGGCAGCGTGCGGAGCATCAGGCCGCGCGCCTCCGCCGCCCGGTCGCCTTGGCCGGGGCGGTGAGCTGTTCGGACTGCTCGGCGGTGAAGTCGACGGGAACGATCTCCAGCAGCTCTTCGCTGATCCGCTCGCTGCCGTCCTCGATAACCAGCACGGCGGCGCCGCGGACGAGTTGGAACAGGCTGCCGATCATGCCGCCGGTGCGGGTGAAGAGGTAGCCGTTCATCGCACTGAGCGTGCCCGGCGCGTGCTCGCGGAGGCGGAGCATGGACTCCAGCGTGCCGACCGGCCCCCGCCACGTGTCCTTGTCGGCGGTGGTGGCGTAGGGGAACGGGGCGGCGGGGATGACGACGAACCGTCCGGCGATCTGCCGGCCCCGGGTTCCGGCGAACAGGCCCTGGTTCTCGATGTCGATGCCCGCGTAGGCGAACGTGGCCGGCAGCCGCTCGGCGAAGTACTTCAGATGGTCGGATGCTTCCGCCCCGGCCCGGGAGCCGAGGTTGAGGTTGTGCAGCTCGTCCACCAGGACCAGGTCGACGTGGACGTGTGCGGTGGTGGCGCAGACGGCGTCGACGATGTCGGTGTGGGTGGCCCGGGCCGGGAAGGTCAGCCCGAAGAAGCGGGCGGACTCCATCGCGAGCATCTTCGGCGTGGCCACGGGCGGGACAGTGACGTAGACGACCGGCAGCCGGGCCCGGTCGTGCGGGTGGCGCTTGCGGGTGGCCAGCTCGTGCGCGCAGCCTAGCTGCGTGAGCGCGGTTGTCTTGCCGGTGGCGGAGGCGCCGGAGAGGATCAGGCCGCGGCGGGTGGAGACCTGGTGGCGGTTGAGCTGGATCAGCAGCCGGGCGGTGGAGATCACCTTCCGGATCGTGGGGGTGTTCACCAGCGGCAGGTCCGCGTGATACTCCCGCCGCCGGTCGTCGGCCGCCGCCCGCTGTTGTCCGCTCAGCGCGGCCCGCTCGGCGGCGGGCAGCAGCTTCGGCGGGACGGTCTCGTGCTCGACGTAGCGGCGCCAGCCCTCCTTGGTCGTCAGCGGGGAGTCCGGCAAGGCCTGCTCGCCGGACTCCGGCTGGCGTGTGCTGGTCGTGGGCGTGCTCATAGCCACCTTTCGGCTTCGGCGTGGGCGTCGAAGACCCCGTAGGGCACCACCTCCGCGGACGGCACTGCGGCGGAGTCGGGCTCGGGGCGGTCGGGCGTGTTCTCGGTCTCGGGTGTCGCGGCGGGCGCCGGGAGGGCGGCGGCGGTGCGGGTGCGGGCGATGACCCACGCGGAGCGCAGGTCCGGTCCGTGCTCGGCGCGGGTCAGCAGTGCGTCCAGGACGCGGGCGATGTCGGCCTCGCTGGAGTCGTCCAGGCCGGCCGCGGTGGCCAGGCGCCGGCGTGGTCCCAGGTGAAGTCCGCGAAGGGGGCGTTCACCAGCGGCAGGTGGACCCAGGGCGCGGTGATCCAGCCGCTCGTGGTGCGGACGAAGACGCGGGAGAGGTCGTAGGGGTCGTAGTGCACCTCCCAGAGCCCCCGCTTGGCCGCGTGGCCGGAGTGCTGGCGCCGCCACGGCCCGAGCCCGGGCGCGTCGTAGGTGCGGTGGCCGATGCGGACGCCGTAGTCGTTGATCGCCCGCCAGGCCACCGGCAAGAGCTCCAGGTGGTCCTCCCCGCGCAGCACCAGCGGCAGGTAGCCGGCCGCCGCGATGAGGGAGGCGTACTTGTCGTTCGGCGACATCGCCTTCCTCGGGCGGAACGGGGCGCGTAGGGCGTCGTGCGGCCGCATCTGCCACCCGGCCAACAGCCGCTCCTCCAGCAGGCCCTGGAGTTCGGAGATCGTCCAGACGGCGGCCTGCTCGACGCGCTCGCCGCGGCGGGTCACGTCCCGGCCGGTGCAGCCGGCCAGGTGCTGGCAGAACAGGGTGTTGATCGCGGAGAACGTGGCCTTCACGATCGCCTTGTCCGTCGGCGTGCGTGGACGCGCCCGCTGGACGGAGATGCCCAGGCGTTCGCAGGCCCGCAGGAAGGTGTCGGAGATGAACACCTTCCCGCCGTCGATGACCACGGTGTCCGGCGCGATCACCGGTTTCGCGGCGGCCTGCTCCATCCGCGCGTCGATGTCGAGCAGATGCCGGTGCGGCATCCGCGAGGCAGCCATCCGCAGCGAGGTGGAACAGCCCGGCCGCATCGGCTCCGGGAGGACCAGCATCCGCGCCAGCAGCAGCAGCGAGGCGTCCGCCGCCTTGGTGCCCACCGGTCGCAGCACCGCCGCGCAGATCGTGCGGGTGGCGACATCGACCGCGATCGTCAGATCCGCCCGCGCCGCCATCAAGTACGAGGCCAGCACCACCGATTCCGCCCCTGCGGCCGACCGCAGCCGCACCGCCGTCCCGGCCAGCGCCACCACCTGATGCTCGTCACCGTCGAACATCAGCCAGTCGCTCGGCCGCAGCACCGGACCCCCGCCCGCGGTCATCGGATCGTCCCCCGCGTGACCAGGGAGCCGCCGTGCAGGGGCACCGAGACATCCTCCGTCAGCTCGTGCGACCACAGCAGGTGGAACAGCACCGGCAGCACCGCCAGCGGCTCACCCGCCTCCGCGGCCCCGTCCATCAGCGGCAGCGGCTCGGCGAACACCTCCCGCAGCCGCGAGGCGGCCGGCTCCACCCGGTGCCGGGGGTGCCGGTAGCCCGCCAGCCACCGCACGTTGCGGGCCACCACCGGGTCAGGGGCACCCAGCAGCCGGAACTCCCACCCCACCTCGGCGCAGGCCGCCGCCGTCGCTTCTAACTTCACCACGCCCCGCGGGCCGCGGCGATCGGCCGGGCGGCAGTCGACGATCACGGCCGTCCCGTCGTCACGACGGGCGAAGTAGTCTGGCGCGTGCGAGAGAGGCCGCCCGTTCGCCGCCGCCCAGAACAGCCAGAACGGCTGCGAGGAGATCCCCACCACCGCCGGGTCGAAGTCCAGCAGCATGACGTGGTCGCGCTCCAGCCAGGACTCACACCCGACGTGCCCGCCCGTCGTCGCCGACCACCACAGGCCCGGCAGATTGGGCTGCCGACGGTACGACGCGAAGGCGCGAACCGGGGCAGCGTGCTCGAACGACACCGCCCACGCGTCCGCCAGAGGGCACCGCAACTCCGTCCCGTCCGGAGCGACGTACGCGACCTCCAACCCAGTCGCAGGCGGTCCAGCAGAACCGCCCGGCAGGACCACTAACGCATGCACCACGTCCGGCTAACCCCACCCATCGATGCAAGGTCACGCTGACCTATGCGAAACCTGATGCAGCTTTGAGGTCCTAACAGAAGCTGTTGGTCGTGTGACTTTCGGTTCGGATAGGCGTTGGCCTGGCCGTGGGGAAACGTCAGTCGTGGCCGTGGATCGTGTCGGATGAACTGTGGTCACTCATCGAGCCGTTGTTGCCCGAGCCGGTGCCAAAGCAGGTGGAGGGACGCCCCCGGGTGCCG
>NZ_JBIRFL010000028.1:0-92160 GCF_044327445.1 Streptomyces sp. NPDC018045 | reverse complement strand
CCAGGAACCAACCGCGCCTCAGATCCCATCAGCATCACGTTCTCACAGTTCACAAAAACGTGTCTATTGCAATGAAACAGGAGAAAACGACCTCTGAGGAGTTCCTCCTCCTTGCCGCGCTTCAGGGCTTCGGTGCCTCTGACCACTTCGGGATGCCCGCATGGGAGCCACGGGTACGTGCCGCCATGGACCGACTTCGCGGACAGGATCCCGCGTTCGTGGAACGCCTCAGGGCCGTCTACAAGATCGACTTCTCCGAGATCCTGCAACGGGCCCCTGCCATCGTTCATGACGATCTGCCCGAGGTGGAACGAGCGCTCCTGAACGCACCGTACGAGCTGGGAGCCGAAGCGCTGGACTGGTTTGCCTGGAACCCCGTGCTCGACCGGGATCTCTGAGGCCTCGGATGAGCCCGGTACACGGGCTCAGGTGTCGCGTTCGTGCGCGGAGGCACCGCTGCTGAAGCGACAGCGCGCCACCCCGCCGCGGGCAGCGCCGCTCACCAGCTCCTGTTGCCCGGGTTGGAGGAGATGCCATGATGCCTGCTGCGCGTGCAACCACTGCCGGGCCTGGTCTTCGTCCGGTGCGCCGGTCCACCACACCACACCTTCGGGCAGGTCATGGAGATGATGGCGGGCGGCCCAGTAGTACCGCTGCCAGTCCAGTGGCCAGGGCGGGTTCCACCAGGTGTCCAGGGCAGTGAGCCGCCGGCCGAGACGCGTGGGTTGGGTGGCGGCGCGCTGACGGTGGCGCACTTGGTTGAGCCACTTGCCCAGGGCGAACCCGTCATGAGAGGTGGGCTGGGAGACGGCCAGGTGGCCGTGGCGGGCGGCGTAGTCGTGAGCAGCCTCCAGGCCGTGCAGCACGCTGCGGCGCCGCGCGGGCCAGGCGTGGAAGCGGTCGATCTCTGCGGCTGTGAGGCCGAGTTGGGCGAGCAGTTGCTGTTGCTCGGCGGCCAGCCGCGAGTACTCGGCGATCTGCTGGCGCAGCCACCGCTCGAGCCAGCGCGGCATCCCCGCCAGATTGTCATCACCGCTGACGAGGCCGTGGGCGAGGGCGTGAGCACGGGCCCGGTGCCAGGCTCGCTGCCAGCTGATCGGCCAGGGCGGATTCCACCACACGTCCAGCTCCGCCAGCGCCCGCACGAACTCGGGCGGCAAGCCGGCAGAGGCGGCGCGCAGATTCGCCAGCCATCGGCCCAGGTCGAACCCATCCTGTGGGGCGCCGGCGTGGGGGACGGCCAGATGCCCATGCCGGACCACATACCTGCGCGCGTGACCAAGGCCCTCCCAGAACCGTTCCTCGGACACGGCCTTCAACCCGGCGCCCCGCCCCACGCGTCGAGGCACGTACAGCTCGGCCCGCCACCCCGCCACCCCGGCGTGCCCTCGGAAGGCGACTGGTGGAGTGGTGGCCAACAGACGTAGCCCCGCTCCCACTTCGGCAGGCGGGTGGGCCGCCGGCACCCACCAGATCCCGCTGTGTGGCGAAGCGGACCGCGACGGTGAGCGCAGCTCGCGGGCCACACCCCTCATCCATGTCTGCAGGGCGCTCGGCCTCTCCGGCCACTCCACCTCTTTCAGCCAGCCGCGCTCCAGCCGGTCTCCGAGCGCGGTCATGAAACGGTCATGGCGCCGAGACCGGCGGACAAGCGGCCGTTCATCCGTTACCAGCAGCCGCAGGGCCGGATCCACCAATGCGGCCGCCACCGCTACCACCTCGGGGAAAACAACCGCGTCCCGCGCGACCAGCTGCCACCACGCCGCCGGCCACTGCGCCGCCGCCTCGTTTCTGCGGCTGGTGTCGAGAGTGACGCGCTCAAGGCGCTGGCCCCACACATGCTCCCGCTGCCAGAAAGCTTCCTGTTGCCACCATCCGCACACCACCGCCCGAGCCACCGCGAACACAGCCCCCGGCTCCGCTCCCGTGCTCACGGCCCGTCGGGCCACCCGCGGCCACCGCGCCTGGGCGGCAGCCAGCTCCTGGCACCCGCCCACGTCCAGATACTCCAGGTCGTGGCCATCGCCGACGTCCAGCAGCCACCGCCCGTGCCGGGAACACACCCGATTCCACCGTTGCCCGTACCGCCATACCCGCTGGCTCCGGCCGCTGCGCCGGGCGGCACACAGCCGGCAGCCGAAAGACACCGGCCCCCATGCCTGAGCTCCCACCCGCCACCGTGCCCATCCCCGATCCGCACGGGCCCGCTCACCGAGGGACGCTGGCCCGGCCGTCCACGACGGCAATGCCCGCGCCAGATGCGCAACCGGGACCGCGGCCCACGCCGCGACCTGTGCTTGTGCCATGACGTTCAGGAGTACATCGCCGTCCGGGCGGCGGCCGCGGCTCTGGGTGACCGGATTCACCCACTGCCACCACCCCCACGCCAGCAGCTCGCCGGCCTCAAGGCCGTAGCAGACGGCGACGCGATGCAGGAACGACCATGTCGTCTCGCCCTGTACCGGCACCGCGTCGCCCGGAGCAAACCAGGCGCCGAGCTCGTCATCCCTGAGGCCCATCTAGGTCTGTTCCCGGCGACGTTGGTCAGGGCATTCGAGTAATCGGCCCAGGTCTGCGGGACATCCGATCGGCCGCCTGTCGAGGGACGGCGAACGCAGCCGTGACCGTATGTCGTTTGGCGGCGTTGACCGGGTTAGCGAAGGGACTCGAGTGAGAAAGCGGAACTGACTCGGCGTCATTTCCTGCCGCGAGTGCGTCCGGGTGAGCGCACGGACGGCAGGTCCTCGCGCGTGTTGTCCGCTTCGAGGGCGTCGGCGGGCATCTGGCGGTAGGAGTGGAGGAGTTCGGCTACGACGGCGGGACGGACCTCGGCCGCCGTCACGAGTGCGGCCAGCACCTGCGAACGCGACGTCTGCTCCCCGGCTGCGGCCGCGGCCCGCACCAGGACGTCCAGCTTTGTGTCCACGTCCTCCGGCCAGTCGACCAGCGTCTTGCGTCGTGGACGCTGCCACAGCAATTCCACACGTCCCCCTCGCTGACACCGATCTATATTGAATATATATTGAGCCCATGGTGACGGTGCTGCAAGAGCGTTCAGGGCAGAGGGTCTTAGACCGCGGCCCTGTGAGGAAGATCCGTGTGGCAGGCCGCACGCTGACGTTGACGCCGGTGTTCGACACCTACTGGCGCTTCGCGGCGGCGCGCCAGAAGGTCTACGAGGCGCGACTTGCCGGGGGAGCGGGACCGTTCACGGACGATCCGATCCTGCAGCGATACCGTTTCACCAACTGCTTCCGGGCCGCCGACCGGGTCAGCCAGGACCTGATCAGTGGCGTGATCTACCGGGGCGAGCAGGCGTGGGAGGAAGTCTTCTTCCGGACCCTGCTGTTCAGGATCTTCAACAAGACCTCGACGTGGCGGCTGCTAAACGGCGCACTGGGAGAGGTGCGGTGGGACGCCTACGACTACCGGGCCTTTGACCGGGTGCTCTCACAGGCCTTCACCGCAGGGCAACGGCTGTACTCCGCCGCCTACATCGTGCCCCCGCCGCAGCTCGGCGAGCAGCGCAAGCACCAGAACCATCTGCGGCTGCTGGAGATGATGATGAAGGCGGACGCGCCGCAGCGTGTGCTGTCCGCGCCGACGCTGCAGGACGCCTACCAGGTTCTGCTGGGATTCCCGGCGATCGGGCCGTTCCTGGCCTACCAGTTCGTGATCGACCTCAACTATGCGGCCGAGATGCCGTTTTCGGAGATGGACTTCGTCGTCGCCGGGCCCGGAGCGCGCGACGGGATCCGCAAGTGCTTCGGGCCTGCGGCCGACGGCATCGAGGCGGACGTCATCCGCTATATGGCCGACACGCAGGACGAGCACTTCGCCCGTCTGGGGCTTGCCTTCGCTGGACTGCGCGGGCGCCCACTGCAGCTGATCGACTGCCAGAACCTTTTCTGCGAGGTCGACAAGTACGCCCGGGTCGCCCACCCGGACATCGCCGGGATCAGCGGCCGCAGCCGCATCAAGCAGACCTACCGGCGGCAGGCCGTTGTGATGCCGGCCTGGTTCCCGCCCAAGTGGCAGCTCAACGGCCCGCCGGAGCAATGAGGTTGCCGCATGTGACGTCGGCGGCCGTGCGGCGGGCTGCCGTCATGCCGCGAGGCGGCCGGTGCCGGTCAGCAGGGGGCGCAGCTGTGTGATGGGACCGTCCAGCCGGGCGTGGCCGGCCATCACGGTCAAGGTCCCGCAGGCCAGTTCGGCCTGCTGGGCGATGTAGGCCAGCAGGCGGCCCAGACCGAGGTAGTTGCCGTAGGCGCGCTCGAACATGAAGTGGCTGCGGTACAGGGCCGCGGCGTGCACCCGCCGCTCGCGGTCCAGCTGGAGGGAGATGTGGCTCAGGCAGGGGAAGCCGATGTAGCTGTTGTCCTTTCCGGCGGTGTGGACCAGCAGGTCCGCGCTGGCCTCCTCCGCGTCCGTGGCTGCGGCTATGTCGATCTCGTAGGCGGCGGCTATCTTGGTGCCTGAGGCCTGGGCCCGCAGGCGGCTGATGACGGTGCCGAGCTGGTCGACGCCGCTCTTGGACACCGCAGGGTAGGACACGAGGCGGCCGAAGTAGGTGCCGCGGTGGTTGCCCGGGTACCGCTTGATCACTGGATACATCTGCCGGTAGCGCTCGGCGAGGTCATCCGGGCCGGCACTCCGTGCCGCCAGGGCCGCGGGGAACAGGGTGCTGGCCACGGTCTCCAGCGGCCACAGCCCGCGAGCGGTGCGCAGCCGGTCCAGTTCGGCGCGGAATACCGGGTCGTCGTTCGTCGGGTCGGCGATGCGCACCACCGTGTGCAGGCCGGTCCGGTCCGGGTTGTCCTTGCGGTCCAGCTTGTTGCAGGCGGCGACCCAGGCCTGGGTGACGTCGCGTTCGGTCACGGTGAAGGTGTGCATCAGTCCTCCTGACACATACGGGTGTGATCCGGGGAGCCGGGCTCAGGCAGGCCAGGTCTCGTCGACCCCGGCACGCGGGGCTTCGCGCACCACCGTCAACCGCAGCGCGGCGCCGTGCGTCGGCACCGCGACCTCGATCAGGCCCTGTCCGCCCGGCGGGAGCTCGTCGCTCACCACGGCGCTCGCCAGCGGCGTCGCGCCATCACTGGTCCACGGCTGAAGCCCCTTGGGCAGGACGTCGAAGACCGCGTTCTCCAGGTGCAGCACCAGCACATCGCCCGCGTCGGCGTACACCGTCTGCCCCGCAGAGGCTGCCGTGATCACGTGTACCTGGGCGTGCGCGGGCAGCGAGGTCCCGCCCGCCAGCGAACTGCGCAGGCCGGCAGGAGGGATCTTGGACCACTGGTCGGCCCGGCCGGCATCCAACAGCCGGAGGTTCACCAGGTGGCGTACCGTCCCGGCGTACGACGTACCCAGTTCGCGCGCCACCCGGTAGACGTGCTCGGGAGACGACGGCCGGCCGCCGCAGATCCGCTCAAGGGCCGCCCGCACCGCCGGCAGGGGCATCAGGAACCACGCTGCGAACGCCTCCGCTGTCTTCTCCTCCTCGGGCCAGCTGCCGTTGCCCCAGCGCAGCGCGGGATCAAGCTCCTCATCGGCTGCGGTGCGATGGCCCAGTCGGTGATGCCCCAGCTCATGTGCGGCCGTGTGCCGCTGGGTGACCGCATTCAGCGAGGCGTTCAGCATCACGGCCGGCCCCTTGTCGGCGGGGGAGAAGTACACGCCGAACAGCCGGGGCATCGGCTGCGCCATCCCGATCACGTCGGCTGCCCCCAGTGCCCGGTGCACGTGGACGTACTGCGTGCGGTCGATGCCGAGGTCGCGGTGTGCCTGGACGGCGGCGATCGAGGCGATCCGGTGTGCTAAGGCCCAGTTCACGCCGTCGGACTCCCGTCCTCGGTCTCCTGTTCCTCGCGTTCTGCCGCCCGCCGCAGGGTGAGGTACTCGGCGAACTCCAGCACTGTTTTGGCGTCCCCGTCGGTGAGCTGGGCCAGTGCCCGCGGCAGACCGGCCAGGGAGTACTCGCCGGCGTCGGCGTCCTTTTCCTCGGCCAGGAAGTAGGCGACCGGCTGCCGGTACAGGCGCGCCAGCTTCTTCAACTCCAGGCTGTCCACCCGCCGCTCGCCGCGCTCGATGTCGCTGATGGCCGAGCGGGGGATGCCGGTCGAGTCCGAGACGAACTGCTGGGACATGTTCAGGTAGTCGCGGGTCTTCTTCAGCCGTTCACCGAGCCGGACCAGCTCAGGATCACGGTCACGGCTGTCCGAAGGAGGGGTCATGACTGCTGCCTTTCAACGATGGCGTCCAGTACCGCCGCGGCGAATGCCCGCACGGACCGGGTGGCCTGGGCCGCTTCCCGGTCTGCGGGAATGGCGACGTGGTAACGCTCCTCAATGCGCGTGAGAATCTCGACCACCAGCAGCGAGTCCACGGGCAACTCCCGACCGCTCTGCTCCAGTTCAGAGCGGAGCTCGTCGGGCGAGACGCCCTCGTACTCGGCGAGGAAGTCGACGACGACCGAGGTGATGTCGTCCATGCTCGGTGTGTCCGTGTTCGACAACTCTCCCCAATCGTCTGCATTTCCAACGACGCTGTCGTAGCATACGACATGCTGTCGGGAAAGCCAACGGGGTTGTCCCAAGATCAGACAGGTGTGAGTGTGGACTTCAAGCGCTACCAGGAAGCGGCCGTCAAGACCCTCCAACTCCCTGCCGAGGGCACCGACCCGGTCCTCGTCCCTCTCCTCGGCCTTGCCGGCGAAGTCGGGTCCCTGACCACCGCCTACAAGAAATTCCTGCGCGACGGACCCGCCTTCGAGCAGGGCAAGCACCAGTTACGCGAAGAACTCGGCGACGTCCTGTGGTACGTCGCCGCTCTCGCCCACCGCTTCGGGCTCGACCTCGACGACGTCGCCGCTGCCAACTTGGAGAAGACCAAGGACCGTTGGCGCCTCACCCCCCACGACGAGCACACCCCCTTCGATGCTGCCGCTCCCGCCCACGAACAGCTGCCCCGGCAGACCACACTGACCTTCACGCCCACCACGACCGACGACGGCCGCACCGTCGTCGTCCTCACCCGGGAAGACGGAACCCCCGCCGGTGACCCCCTCACCAGCGCCTCCCACGTCGAAGACGACTACCGCTTCCACGACATCTTCCACCTCGCCCACGCCACCGTGCTGGGCTGGTCCCCCGTCACCCGCTTCCTGCTGGGCCGCAAACGTAAAAGCGACCCCCGCACCGACGAAGCCGAAGACGGCGGCCGCGCCATCGCCATCGAAGAAGGCATCTCAGCCCTCGTCTTCTCCTACGCCGCCCGCCACCGCTACCTCGCCGACATCAAACACATAGACCACGAACTCCTCGCCACCATCGGCCACATGACCGCCCACCTCGAGGTCAGCATCTGCCGCGCCGCCGACTGGGAGCACGCCATCCTCACCGGCTACGCCGCGTGGCGCCAACTCCGTGAGCAGAACGGGGGAACGGTCCACCTCGACCTCAACCAGCGCACGCTCATCGTCACCCAGGACTGACGGCGGCCCGACGGCTGGGGAACGCTCCAGGTGAGGGCGTTCCCCAACAGCCCAGGAGACCCGCGAGTCTACGTTCTCACCCGTCAAGCGCAGATGACACGTCCTGACCCGCACAGCGAGTTCATGATGCTCCACCATGCGCGTCATCGTCCGGGTGGCGCGGCCTTCCTGCGGGCGTCGGTAAGCGCCTGCGAGCCCAGGCCCGAGCAGCCGGTCTCACGGTCCGAGCCGCTTCACGCGTGCCCTCGACTGATGGACAGGACGGTCTGTTCTGACAGACTGCGCGGTTATGTTGGAGGCCTTGAGCGGACCAGGCCGGTCAACATGCCTTCTCAGCGGCCGTCTTCGGATGGCAGGTCGAGGTAGCGGGCGGCGTCGTGCAGAACATCGCGGGTGATGGCTTCGGTGCGGTCGAGGATGGCGAGTTGGCCGGCCATGCCGACCAGAGGGGTGAGGTTTTCCATGATTCCGTCGGTCATGTGGTAGAGGTCTTCCTCGTGGTCCAGGAGGCTGCCGGGCCGGTGGTGGCGCAGGGACAGCCGACCGTCGAGGGTGGCCACGGTGCTGGGCCATTCGTTGGGGTGTTCCTTGCATCGGGGCGGCAGCCGGTTGACCCACAGGGTGGGCACTGAGCGTTGCCGGATGGGCGCGGTGGCCTCGGTAGGACGCCGCAGGGCGGGGAATCGAGCCGCGCGGGCTTCACGGAGGATGTCGCTGGAACCGATGCCGCTCCAGAAGACAGTCAGTTCCAACTCCTCGGCGAGGTAGTCGAAGTAGTCGAAGGTCGGCTGCAGGTCCTCGGGCCGCAGCCGGTCGATGCCGTCGACCAGGCAGACCTCCGTGCGGGAGTGGCGCATCACGTGGACGGCAGGGCCGGTGAAGTCCTTCATGCGCTGCACGGGCCGCTGCTGGGTGTCGGGGCGGTAGAGGTCCCAGCCGAGGAAGACGGCCAGGGCCGCGGACCAGTCGGCGGGCGTGCCAGGTTCGGGCGGGGCGTTGATGCAGATGACGGGGATACGGCTGTCGTCGATACCGTAGAGCTTTTCGCGGCGGCCCTGGTGACCCAGGCCGATGTGGTGAAGCAGCGTGCGTTTGCCCGTGCCGCGGCAGTCGCTGTCGATGGCGACGTGCGGGCAGGGATGGCGGCGTTCCCCGTTGTGACGCAACAGCCGCCGGGCGGTAAGCGATCCTTTGATGATGTCGGTGGTTTCGACGAGGCCGAGCTGGGCGTGGTAGCGCACGCGGGGGTCGTTCTCGTCGACAGGGTCCTCGGCGGTGCCGTCCTCGTTGGCCGGTGGGATCGGGGGAGGGGAGGGCTTGTGCCGCACACGGGCGCGCCAGCCGTGCAGAGTGGTCGGCGGCCCAGGAGGCAGGACTGGGGCCGGGGCAGGGGGCGAGGCGCTTTGCGGATCGCGTACGGGGGTCTTCACTGTTTGTCTCCTCGCCGTCCGCTGCCTGGTCCGTCGCCGGGCAGGCCGCCAGGCGGGGGAGCACCGGTGCTGTTGTCTCCCGGGATGGCTGAGCTGGGCTCGTTGCTGCTGCCGGGGCCTTTGGGGCCGGGCGGGTGCAGGCCGGGCAGGGACGCCAGGAAGTCGTCGAGGGTCTGTTCTGCGCCCCGGACTGGCTCGGGCGTGTCGAAGAGCTCTCCGGCGGGCCGGTCGAGGGTGCGGAACGGGCGGACGGTGTCCGGGTCCAGGGGCGGCATGTCGGTGGCGTAGGGCTTGGCGGGCGATGGCAGCGAGGGCCGGGACGGGCGGGATGCCGTAGCCGGGCGAGGGGTCTGTGACGCGCTGCCGGAGGACGGCCCGGCGGCCAGGTCGCGCAGCAGCTGGGTGGTGGCCCGGGCGATGGCGGCCTCGTTGTGGCGGCTGCCGCCGGCGGCGAGGTGGATGCGCAGGCCCTCAGACCAGGCCTCCTCGGTCCACCGGTCAGTGAATAGCCGGCGGTGGATGAAGGGCACCTCGACCCACGGGTCGGTGCCCGGCTCGGCCCGGTGGTTGAACAGCCAGGCGACCTCCGGGTTGTCGGGGGAGTAGTGGGCCTCCCAGCGCCCCTGCTGCGCTGTGATGCCGGAGGACCCACGGAAGAGATCCAGTTTTCCCCGGTCCAGGTTGTAGGTGCGATTGTTGATCTGGAAGCCCTTGCGGCTGACCCGGACCCACACCGCCGGCAGCATTTTGCGGTTCTCCTCGGCGGTCAGCGCGGTGGACCGGTAGCCGCGCAGGGAAATGAGGGCCGCGTACATCTGGTTGGGGGTCAGGCGCAGCCCGGGAGTGAAGGGGGAGCGGAGTGCTCCGTGGGGGGTCTGCTGCCAGTGGATGACCACCCACTGCTCGAACCGTTCCTGGAGTTCGCGGATGGTCCACAGCGGCTGCTTGCGGACGCGCTTGCCTCGCAGGTGAAGGCGGTGGTGGGTGTAGGAGGCCAGGTACTGGCTGAAGCCAGTCTTCACCGCCCGCATGGCGCGCTCCACGATCGCCTTGTCGACAGCGGTACGCAGCCGTGCCTCGCGTACTTCGATGCCCAGGGAGTGGCAGGCGCGGGTGAAGTCTGCGGAGATGAATGGCGAGCCGTGGTCGATGACGAGCGTTTCGGGCTTGATGACGGGCCGGGCGGCGGCGCCGGCGAATCGGGGGTCGGCCGCCAGGAGGTCCTCGAAGGGCAGGTCCGAGCCGTCCATGAAGGTTTCCGGTGCCCAGCCCGGGCGCGCGGGAAGCGGGGCCGTGGTCTGGGCAACGACCTGCATGGTGTCGAACGAGCGGGTGGCCCGCCCGGCGGCCCATCGTCCCGTCCCGCCTGTGCGGCCGGTGCGCTTGGGCACGATCAGGGAGCCCACGATGCTGCGGGTGGCCACGTCGATGGCGATGGTGAGCTCCACGGAGATGACCCGTCCGTCGTCACCGAGGACGAGAACGTCCAGTCCGGTGGTGTCGATCTGCACCAGTTCCCCGGGCCAGCGGGCCCAGGTCGCCCGCCGGGCGCCGGGCCGCTCTGCGGATATGGCAGGTCCGGCCGCGTGACGGGCCGCGGCGTCATGCGAGTTCTCTGCGGTGATCCCCAGCCGCTCCAGCAGCCGGTAGAACGTCGCCGGACTGATCATCAGGCCCCGGGCGGTCTTCGGGTCGGCCAGCAGGTGCGCGTAGCGAACCCGAACCGTCTGCTGCACCCGGTCGATCAGCCGGGACAGCGTTCCTGGTGACAGGCCTCTGCCGCGCTCGTCGTCCAGGACCTCCCACACGAGGTCGACCACTCGCGTGTCGACGCGCCCGTGCGGGGCCGCACTACGCCGGCTGCGCTTGTCGACCAGGCCCATCAGGCCGTCCCTACGCCAGGCCGCGCACTTTCGTTCGACAGTGGCCGCGGACACCGGGGTTCCTGCCTGCGTCAACTGGTCGGCCTTGGCCTGGTAGCGCTGGCGCAGGGTGCGCTGCTGCGGGTCGAAGGCCGGTGGGGGCTCGGTGGTGGCGGGAACGTTCGGGGCCTGCTGGTGCAGTACCTCCTTGACATGCCGCTCCCACTTCTCAGCGGCCTTGCGTACGTCGCGCGGCAGCGCACGGAACTCGCCGAGGCGGCCGGGCAGCGAACTGCGTCGCGCCGCCCGGTTCAGCACGGCGAAGTCGGGGGCCGAGGTCACTGCCGTCTGCAGGATGATCAGCGGCTCTGCGGGCTCTGCGGGCTCTGCGGCATCGAGGAAGAGACGCGGTCCGTGGAAGGCGGTGACCACCCAGAGGCCACCGCGGAAGCGGATGGTGTCCCCCAGAGCCAGGGTGTCAGCAGCGGGGGGCGCTGCGGCGCCTGCGGCGTGCCGCGAGATCACCTGACCTCCCCTGACCATGCCGTCGACGACGGGGTGAGCGGGACACTCATGTCGGTGTGCAGCCGCCGCGCCCAGATCAAGTGATAGGCAAGGTCCACTCCCACATACGAGGGCAGGGCGGCGGCGCGTACCCCGGAGCGGATGGTCCGAGGCAAGGCGAACTGCCGTGCTAGCAACTGGTCCTGCCCGGCCGTGAGCCACCGTGGACTGCGGGCGGCGTAGAGGAGCTTGAGGTTGTCCAGTTCCACCCCGGTGGAAGGCTCCATCACCCGGATCTGCCAGCCTGCTGCTGCCGAAGCCACCGCCAGCACGTCCTGCTCGGATTGCCACCGGTCGGTGATTTCCTCCGGCCGCACGCAGATCACCTCGCGCTGCCCCGCTCGTAAGGCGACGAACGCCGGCCGCAGGCGATGGCGGCGCCCCTGACGGCTCCAGCGCAGCTCCATGGGTCCCGCGCTGCGCAGCCCGACTGCAGGGTCGCGGTCCAGGAGCATGCCGCAGTGCTGCTGCCGGAGTGAGCCGCAGGCCAGCAACTGGTCGGTGGCCGAGGCCCATGCGTTGGTGACGAACGACTGCCGTCCCGGGTAGGGTACGGGCCGCTCCAGCGGGGCCAGCTCCTCGAACGCCACCTCGCCGACCTCTGCCACCGGGCGTTCGCGCTGCCGTCCGAACCGGTCGAGGTAGCAGACGGCGATCTCGTGCGCGCTGACCGGGCCCCCTGGCACGTCCGTCCCCTTCGTTCTCTGCAGCGGGCCGCCCTGCGCGTGTCCCCGCTCCAGCATCCGGGCACGGGCCCGGGGAGCGCAGCTGCAACCGTCTTCACCCCACGATCGAGGGGACCGGCGGATGCATGTACGAGACGTGAGATGCGTATCGCTGCGGAGGACGAGCTCACACGGCGGCGAACGGGTCGCCCCAGTCCCAGGGCAGGCAACACAGGCTCCCCAGCGGCGCCTGGTGCTCGTCGTCCTGGTGGATCAACGCGGTGACAGGCTGCCGGTCCCCGCGGCGGCCGCTACCCCCATTGTCTTGTACGGCCGGCGTACACCGGCGGTGTCGTGCGAGCCACTCCGCCACCGGGACCTGCCAAGTGCCCAGGGGCAGTTCGAGCGAACCCGCCAGTTGCGACAGCTCGGCCACCAGACGGGCCTCAGCCGCAGCCCACGGCCCGCTGGGCAGAGCGGCGCGCTGCTGCTCGTAGCGCAGCAGCGCCCGGGCCACGAGCAGTGCCTCCGGATACACCAACAGCCATGCCGTCTCGACATCCCGGGGCTGCAGCCCGGCCCGCCCGGCCCGCTCGGCCCACCGGCTGGTGAGTGGGGCACGGCGCCACCACCATCCAGCGAGAGCGAAGGCGTCCGCCACCAGCACGGCCCCGGCGGGCCCGAAGCGCCGCTCCAGCCTGCCCCGCCTGCGGTGCGCGTCGACGGACTCTGGCAGCCGGGCCAGTTCGACCCCTCCAGGCCCGCCCTGACGCACATGGGTGAACCGGCCGTGCCGCTCACAGATCTTCCACCTTTCCGGCCAGACCAGCCACATCTCACCCCAGCCCCCGCCGCGGACCGCCGCACACAACCCGCAGGCCGGCACCAGACAGTGCGCCAACGGCTCCCACGGCCACTCCCACCGCGCCCGCTCGCCCGGCAGAAGATGCGGTGCGCGCAGATGCGGCAGAGCCCACCGCAGCCGCGCGGACGGCACATCGAGCATCTGTGCGAGCCTGTCCGCCGCTGCGCCGCTCAGCAGCACCTCCGCCAGATGCGGTCGCAGGGCCTGCTGCCCTGGCGGCCCGTCACCCAACTCGGCCAGCAGGAAGTCGACCTCCACCCCCTGCAAACCGGCCACCCGCCACAAGAACGAGCAGTTCGACTCGTGCGCCACGAAGCGCACCGGTTGCTGAGCCAGGCTCCTGCCCCACACTGCGTTCCCCAACGTCCCGCCCCGTCCCAGGGCTCCGCGGCCGCCCGGCCACGGGCACCACCTCCGTGCAGCCCTTGTTGATCCTTGCTGCCCGTCCGGGCCTATGGGACCGGACGGCGCCGCACGGCTGTCCCGGCCCGCGGGAACCTCCTCAACGCTGTGTGGCACTGCGCTCTCTACCACGGCGCGCCCCTGCCCGACGGGAGGGTTCACCCCCAGGGGTGAGGAAGCCCGGATTGAGCACCCGCGCCGCACACATGTCCGCATCCTGCCCCTTGGGACATCATCAACTTGAGCGGGGGAGCCATCCTGTGCTGCACGACCTGCCTGCCGAACGCCTGCCCAGCGAACTGTGGACGCGCCAGCGTGCGGCGGCGGACTGCGTGCTCAACGCGTTCGCCATGGGATCCGAACGCCAGCAGGTCATCATGCCGTGCGGTACGGGAAAGACCCACCTCGCCGTCCACATCGCCCACGAAATCACCTCCGGCAGCCGCACCTTGACGGTGATGCCGACCCTGGACCTGCTCAACCAGACAGCCCGCGTCTGGCACACCTCCGGCCGGCCGGGCCACTTCTTCGGCCTGTGCTCCGACAAGCAGACCAGCGAGCCCGTTCTCAGCGGCGTGCTTACCATGACCAACGACCCGGCCTGGCTGGCCGCCGCCGTGCGCGACGCAGACGGGCCCGTCAGCGTCTTCGCCACCTACGCCTCGCTGCCCAAACTCGTTGAGGCCCACCAGCGCCATCTGCTGCCGCGCTGGGACATCGCTGTCGTCGACGAAGCCCACCGAACCGCCGGCGCCCGCGCCAAGCCGTGGGCCGTCATCCACGACGACGACGCCATTCCCGCCCGCCACCGGCTCTACCTCACCGCCACACCCCGTATCTGGGACGTCAACCGCGGCATCACCACCGAGCCGATCGCCTCCATGGACGACGTCGACCTCTTCGGCCGCATCGCCTACCGCTACTCACTGGCCGAAGCCATCCACGAAGGACGGCTCGCCGACTACCGCATCGCCGCCCCCGAAATCCACAACGCGCAGCTGCACGCCTTCCTGGCCGGGCGCACACGCAAGGGGGCCCGCCGCACCCCCCAGGCCGACGCCATGCGCGTGGCGGCGGCCCAGCTGGCCCTGCTCAAAGCACGCGAAGATCACGCGATTCGCCGCGCGGTCGTCTTCAGCCGCAGCATCATCCAAAGCGAGGCCTTCGCCGAAACCTTGCCCGAAACCGCCGCCGCCATCCCCGGCGGCCACGCCGAGGACCTGTGGGTCACCAGCGTCCACTCCCGCAACCGCCGCCGTGAGCGGCAAGAGCGCCTGGCACGATTCGCACAGCCCCCACTAGACAAGCGCGCCGGCCGGCTGGCGGAGCTGAGCGTGCTGTGCAACGTCCGCCTGTGCGTCGAAGGCGTCGACTTTCCGCTGGCCGACTCCGTGCTCTTCGCCGACCCCAAGCAGAGCACCATCGACATCGTCCAGGCGATCGGCCGCGCGCTGCGCATCGGCCCCAGCATGAACAAGGTCTCCACCCTGGTCATCCCCGTATTCTTCGGGCCCGGGCAACGCGCCGAGGAAGCGGCGTTCGGCACCCCGTACCACCTGCTGCACCAGGTCATGATCGCGCTCAAGGCGTACGACGAACACTACTTCTACCGTCTCCCGGTCAACGGGCCCCGACTGCTGCTGCCCACACCGGCTTCCGCCATCCGGCCCGCACGCGCCCCGGAGATCGCCCCGCACCTGATGCTGCGGATCATGGAACCGGAGCCCGATGTCTGGGAGACCGGGATGGCCTGCGCGCAAGCCTTCTTCGACACCCACGGACACCTGAGCGTCCCCAGCAACCACATCACCCCCGACGGCTTCCACCTCGGCTGCTGGCTCGGCTACCAGCGCGCCCTCAAGGCCGCCGGCAACCTCTCCGCAGCCCGCGCCGCCGCGCTGGCCACCTGCAACATGCCCTGGGCGCACCCCAAGAACAGCACGGAGACCTTCCTGGAACTCGCCCAGGCCTACGCCCGCGAGCACGGCCACCTGCTCCCGGCACCGACACAGACCTACCGGGGCCGTCCCCTGGGCCAGTGGCTCGCCGAACAGCGCCGCCAGGCAGCCGACGGCACCCTGCCCGCCCCCTACCAGCGCGCCCTGAAAGACATCGACCCCTGGTGGAACCCCGCCTGGCCCGAAGAGTGGCAGCGCATGTGCGCCCGCGCCCGCACTCACGGCAAGACCCTGGCCATCCCCACGGGCCCGCTGCCGGCCGACGCCGACGCCCTCACCCGCTGGCTGGACGAACAATTCGACACCTTCCCCGCCCTCGCCGAGGGCCAGCAGGCGCAACTGGCCGCGCTGCCCCTGCAGCACGACCCCCTGGCTCTCGCACTGCGGCGCCCCCTCGCCAGCCAGGCCGCCCATCACGCCCGCGGCCTGCGCGCCGCCCGGCGCTTCTACCGCGCCCACCAACACCTGCGCGTTCCCGTCGCCTACCTCGACGACCACACCAACCCGTGCTTCCCACTGGGCAAGTGGATCGCCGACCTGCACGTCCTCGCCAACGCGCGCCTCCTCAGCCGCGAAGAGATCGACTCCGTCGAAGCCCTGGCCATGGAATGGGCCCCAAGGCCCCAGCATGGGCGCACCCCGGCCACGCTCCCTGTCACATCAGCGGACACCACCGACAAGCACCCGCCTGCCCAGTGGCCGCAGCCGACACCCGGTATCGCCGACTCGCATGAACACGGTCAGGATTTCTGGGTCGCGGGCCGCGAACCGTCACCCCCCATGCTGCCCGACGTCATCCTCAACGGCGGCCGACGCATGCTGCTCAGCATGCCGGCCGGGGCAGGCAAGACCATGACGGTAGCGACAGCGGTCCATGAAGCCGCGAGCCGCGCGTGCCTGGTACTCGGGCCGGACCGGACCTACCTCCACCACGTGGTCAAGACCTGGCGCATGGTCAGCCGGGGGCCCCTCGTGGGCATCAACATCCGGCCCACCAACAGCGGCAAGGCGGGCGAGAAGCTGACCACCGCAGGCCAACTGGCCGACTGGGTGGCACAACAGCCTCCGGGAGCCCTCGTGGTGGCCCGCTACAGCGATGCCGTGCTCATCGCCGAAAGCCACCGCGACCACCACCTGCCGCCCTGGGAACATCTCGTCGTCGAGGAAGCCCACCGCACTGTTGACGGCATCACCAGCTCGGACCATCCGCACGCTGTGATCCACTACGACGACGGCATCCTCGCGTACAAGCGTGTCTATCTGACGGCCACACCCCGCATCCCCAGCGAGCTGCCCGGCCCCGGCGACAGCCGAACCGAGACCGCCTGGGCCGTGGACATGCCTTCCCAGCCGATCTTCGGCACCCACCACCCGAGCGTGGACCGCGCAGAACTGGTGGACAAAGGACTGCTCAGCCCATACCAGCTGATGCGGATCCGAGTGCCCGAACTGCCCAGATTCCCCATCTGGCGGCCCCAGGCCCTCGGCGCAGCCCACCTCATCGAACAGCACCGCCTGCGCCGCGTGGTGGTTGTACTCCGGGACCGGAAGCAGGCCGAAGCCTTCGCCTGCCAACTCGCCGTCCGCATGCTCGACGCGGAGATCATCATCCCCGGGCAGGGAGCCGTGCGCTACCCGCACAACCAGCCGGTGATCCGCTGCCAGCGCGCGACCGACCCCACGCCTCCCGACCTCGACGCCCTCGTGCTCCCCTCCAGCGCCTACACCACGCTGGAACTGGTCGACGCCCTCTCGCCCCTGCTGGGCCAGCACTCCGAACGTGCCGCGCAGACAGCGATCATCGTCCCTAAACCCTATGACCCCGACGTCGACGCACCCCCCACCGCGCCCCCTGCCGTCCTGCGCCGCATCGCAGCGGCACTCTGGGCACACGACCCCGCCGGCCCCCGGTGACACCCGCCTTGCGGCCGGGCCGACGGGGAAGCAGCCACCGCTGCTGTACCCCGTTACTGTGCCGGGGCGGACGAAGACGTCAGAGGGAAGAATCCGAAGCGCTGGCCGTGGGCCTCGCGGCTGAACATGTAGACCTGCCCTTGATCGAGGACGTCGGAGGGCGGGTCGGTGTTCTCCACGACGACGGCCTGGCCGTGGAAGGCGTTGAGCAGGTGCCGGTAGAAGTGCTGGGGCACGTTCTGGCGCAGGTCCGCCTCCCGCACCCCGGGTTCCCGGAAGGTGACCAGGGGGGAGTCCAGCACGATGAACCCGGGATGGCTGCGCCGTTGCTCCAGGCAGTAGTCGGCCAGGGCGGTGGTGAACGCGGCGTGCAGGACGGCGCGCATGCCCTTGCCGTGGCCGGAGCGGGACCGGTCGCCCACGTACAGCTCCGCCGTGTACTGGTCGTAGGTCACCTCTTCCTCCCGCCGTACCCGCCAGGCATCCAGCGTCCGCTCGATGGTGCGATCGAAGCCGGTCAGCGTGGCGGGCGGGATGCCACGGCTGGGCTGCCCGCCCGGCTGGGCCTCTTCGGAGACCAGTTGTGCTCTGACGTCTTCCAGCTCCTCGATCCGTGCGTGCAGGCCGAGTTCGTTCTCCAGGCGGGAGCGGGTGGCCATCACCTCGGCCACCTCGTCCTGCAGGGGGGTGAGTTCCTCGCGTTCGATGCGGGTGATCTCGGCGTCCGCCTGCTCGGCCAAGGCGGCCTGTACGGCCTGGTCCTCGGCCACGTACGCGCGCTGCGAGCGCAGGTCCTCGATGGTGACCAGCAGGTCGGCCAGGAGCGTGCGGGTCTTAGTGCTTTCCGCGGTGACGGCCTGGTGCAAGGCGGTAGTTTCCATGGCGTCGTGGCCGGCTTGCTGGTGGTGGGGCTCTGCGCCGCAGAACACGCACGGGCCGCTGCGGAAGTAGCCGAGCAGGCTGCCGGCCTCGCTGACCATGCCCAGGCGGGCCAGGTCGGACTCGTACTGCGTGCGCAGCAGCTCGAACCGGCCCAGCAGGTCATCGGTCTCTGCCAGGCGCTGGGCGTAGTGGGCCAGCGCCACGGACAGGGTCGCGCGGTCGGAGGCCGCCTGAGCGTGGCGGCGGGTGACGTCCCGCAGCGACTCGGCGCGGTTTTCTTGATGTTCGAGCAGCCGCCGCAGCTGTTGCTGCAGCTGGCTCTGGTTGGCCTCGCGTGAGGCCAGTTGGCGTTGCAGTCCGAGGATCAGATCGTCCAGCAGGCTGATCTTGCCTTTGTGGACGCGGCGCTGTGCCTGGTTGAGGCGGCTGGGCGAGGGCTGCTCGCCCGCCCCGGTGAGCAGGAGCTTGAGGGACGACTTGTGCGCGGTCTGGCCGCTGGTGCCCGAGGTGCGCAGGACGGGGGAGACCTTCGAGACCATGCGGGTCTCGCTGATCAGGCACAGGTGCAGCAGGTCCCGGAAGCCGGCGAGTTTGGTGCCCCCGGAGTCATTGGTGGCCAGTAGCGAGCCGTCGAGCCCGATGCGCTCCATCAGGTAACGGGAGAGGTTCTTGGTGGTGCGGGGGCTGTGCTGGGCCGAGAGCACCAGGTCCGGCGACCGGTAGACGAGGTCGCGGATATCGTCCTCGAAGACGCTGACCCGCCCGGACTGGGGCGCCCGCATCAGGGTGATGACCGATGCGTCGGGCAAGGCGATGCCCAGCAGGATCTGCGAGTAGCCCTCGGCCTCGGGGATGAGGTTCAGCTTGCGGGCGCCGAGCATGTAGTCGATCGACTCGGTGACGAAGGACTTGCCGGTGTCCGAGGCGCCGTAGACGATCGTCAGGCGGGGATCGAAGTCCACGCGGGCCGTCTCGCGACCCATGCCGGCGTAGGTCAGATGCAGCAGGCGCAGCTCAGTCATCGTCGCCTCCCCGGCGCGGGAGACGGCTCTCGAACGTCTCCATCCACCGCTGGGTGATGTCGTCCGTGGCGGCGCGGCTGTCGGCCGGGGCGCCGTAATGGAAGGCCAGCGCCCACTGCGCCCGCTCCCGCAGGGCTGCGACATACGGGGCCTCGAGCAGGTCGAGGAAGCCCGGGCCTTCCTCGCTCGCCCGGTACATCAGCCCGCCGTCGTCCGCCTGCACGTCGGCCAGGCCCGCGCGCATCAGCACCACCAGTCCCTGCTCGAGCAGCTGGCGCTTCATGGCCAGTTCGCCCGGGCCGGCCGGCAGTGACGGGTGCACGCTGGGCGGCCCGTCCATCTCGCCGCTGTGCAGCATCGCGTAATCCAGATACACCAGTTGAGCCAGGTCCAGGGGCCGGGGAAAGGAGGCGGCGAGCAGCACCAGAGCGCGCACACCGACCTCCAGCGGGCTGTTGAGCGCTCTCACGTCTCCTCCTCGACCCAGGTCAGCCGGTCGTCGTTGGCGAGCTGGTGACAGATGCCCATACGGTCAATGGTCTCCACCACGTGGACCAGGACGTTCGTTCCCAGCGGCATGTCGCGTGCCGCGTCCTGCACCGCGTTGAGCCGGTCGAATCCGGTGGCGAAGTCCCGCCAGGTCACATTGACGACACCGTCGTAGACGTTCTTCTGCAGCGACTCGAAGGTGCCCTCCGGCACGCTGTCGCGGGCGAACACCCGCAGTTGCTCGGCGCAGTAGAAGGCTTCCCGCTGGTGCTGCAGGTGGGGGCCCGCCTTGGAATGCGCGCGAACCTGCCCCATCGCTGCGGGGTCACAGCCCCATTTCTCCTGGTAGACGTCCAGGAGCTTTTGGATATACCGGGTCTCCACCGGTGTGTGTTCCGGCGGGGGAGCCTGACGGGCTTCGCGGTCCGGCAGCCGCGTGCCGAATCTGCGCACGTGATACGGCGTGGTGGCGTGCTGTTCGAGGATCCGGTCGAGATTGGCCGCCTCGAAGCGGGCGAAGTCCGTCTCCCGGGCCAGCTCCAGCGCCGCGCCGAGCGGATCTGCGCCGTACTCCGCGGTCAGCCGGTCGGTGCCCTTGGCGGTCCAGTCGAGGAACGTCTCCTTCAGCTCCGCGGGTTTGGCCAGCAGCTGTGTGAGGGAGGCGCCGATCCTGGGTGCCACGAAGACGTAGCGCTCGGGCAGTGTGCGGTACTTGCCGTCGGCTACCACCGCGATGATCTTCAGTATCTCGACATAGGCAATGGCCGGGGTGAGCGCCTTCCCGTAGTGCTTGCACTGATAGCAGTGCCACCGGTCGTCCGTCCGGTGCGCCGTGAGGAACGCGGCGACATCGGCGCCGCCGTCGTGGGCGCCGCCCAGCTGCATCACGTTCACGTATCCCTCCTCCCTCAGCGCCAGCAGCCACTCGTAGACGAACTCCTCGAACTGAGTCGGCGAGTGATGCGCAAGGATCTGCTTGGGCGTCATCGCGGGGCCTGTCGCCATCATGGGGGACAGCACTGTCACTGGGACCTGCGACGGCTTGGGGACCTCGGAGAACAGCGGCTCGGCGGAGCCGTCGGGTGAACTCATGCATCCCCCGTCGCATGATCATGATCGTTGCCCAGAGCACGTTCTTACCATCGCCCATCGCGCCCCGAAAGTGTGCATTCCGCCATTCAGGACCCATGTGGCCGAGGTGCAGGCAATGGCTGGCGCCTCGGGGTGAGGGGGTCGACTGCGAAACCCTCGCATGGCGTTCGGTGGCCGTGCTGCTGCGCGCGACGGGCGGCCGACTCGGCGGCCATCTGCGCGGCGGACGACGCCGCCGGAAGCCTTCCGTCGCCGGGTGGATCCTCAGCCAGCCTGTCACACCGACGGCTCCCCGGCGGCTGTGCGACGGAAGGCGCTGGTTGATCTGGGCACGCCGCATGACGTGCGCGCGTGACGCTGGCCTTTCCTCGGTTCGCGGCCGCGGAGTGAAGCAGTGCGGGACGGCCGCGGCGACGCCGTGCACTGGCGCCGGAGTGGGCGGGCGGGCACGCCTGCTGTGTCAGGTCCTGGCGCAGAGGCAGTAGGCGGGGCTGGAACTGCTTGTTCCTGTTGAGGGACGCCTTTCCGCTCATACCGTGAGGCGCTCATGGGCGGCTTCCCTGTCTGTGATGCCGCTATCGCAGGCGACCGGGTCCGGGCCGGGCCGGGTCGCGAGGTGTTGCGGGCGGCTGGGGCGGAGGCAGGTGCCAGACCACCTCGTCGGTCTCCCGGTGGTGGTGCCAGGCCGTCAGGATGCGGGCGGCCACCAGCCGGTCGAGGAGTTCCTCGGTCTGGTGGCAGGAGTGCCCGCACAGTCGGGCCAGGATCTCCAGGTCGGCGCTGTGGCGGGCGAGCGCAGAGGTGTGCGCAGCCAGTACCAGCGTGGTCAGCTGCAGGGCGGAGGGGGCGGTGGGCGGCAGTGCCAGGGGCATCGGGTGCGTCGCCCAGTGGGCGGCTCGGTGGCGTGCGCTGCGGCCGGGTGCCTGGTCCAGGACCGCGGGATCGAGCAGACGCACCGTCAGGTGCGCCGGCCTGGGGGCAGGCAACTCCAGCCAGCCGGCGTGGGCCAGTTCCTCCCACAGCTCCCGGCGTCCGTGCAGACGCATGCCGCGCAGCAGTCCCGCCGGCAGCCGGACGTGTCCCCGGCTGTCGGCACGCAGCGCGCACTGCAGGGCCAGGAGGCGGGCCGCGGGAGAGGCGAACTGGGGAAGCGCCGTTGCGAGGTAGGTGAGCATCTCCCGTACCCGCAGTTGCTCATGGAAAGTGGAGGGCGAGGCGGGGGCGGGGGCCGAGGTGCGTTGCGCGGCGTGGGGCCGGTGCGGGCCGAGCAGGGTGTCCGGTACGACGGCGGTGTTGCTCGTCGCTGCGGCGCAGGCCGCACACGTGTCGGCCAGCCGCCAGGCGCGGCCACCCCGGTCGCGGGTCAGAGCGAGCAGCACCGGCCCCGCACAGCCACGGTGCCGCGGATGCCAGCAGCACCCCTGCGCCCGGCACTGACAGGTGCGCAGATGTCCGGGCAGTACGTCGGTTCGGGCGTGGCAGGCCAGATGCGCCAGGACGGCAGACCGTGCGGAGGAGGCCTGGAGGGGAGGGGTGTGGGCGGTGCAGTGGACGCAGACGAGGCTCGGCCCGCCCGCCCGTGGGCGCAGTTCCACCGTCCAGATACGCCGCACCGTGGTGTGCGCGCCGGCCAGCCTCATCGGCCTGTCGCCCTCCTGTCTGTCGGTGCGCGGGCGTCCCAGCCACAGGCGTCTGGGACGCCCGCACGGTAGTGCAGATTTCTGCACCGCGAATGTCACTCCCCCTCCGGCAGATAGTGCAGAAGTCTGCACTGACAGGGCAGGGTCCTGCACCGTCGGATGGTGGGGTGACGATCTTGCCGCCCGACCCCGACCTCACCGCGCTGCGTGTCGAACTCGCACGCCTGCGGGGCGAGCGCGGCTGGACCTTCGACGAACTCGCCGACCGCAGTGGTCTGGCCCGCCGCACCCTGATCGACCTGGAGCACGGCCGTACCACCGGCAGCGTCACCACCTGGCACGCTCTCGCCCACGCCTTCGATGTCCCCATTGAGCACCTGATGGGCACCCTCTGTGACGACCACACCCCGCCCGGGGCGAAGGACTCCTGACCCCGCCGAGCCCCCGTTCGTGAATCACCCGAACCGGCGAGCAGGCACCGAACGGTCACGCGGAAACTCGCATGCGCGTTCGCCCTGGACGGGCTGCCCGGGGGACACGTCCCCGCCGTTCCCGTCACGTCGGCGCGCCGCCTGGCACGGTCCGGGCCATGTGCCCCAACACCGCTTCCACCGGCCGACACTGGGACGGCAGCCCCCGCGCCACCCGCGCCCATCGCCCGCTGCGGGTGGCCGACACCAGCCCCAGCCGCCTGCTGCGCTGCGGGCAGAGCGCCCGCTGCCGCCTGTGCGGCAACCGCATCGACGTCTACCCGCGCAGCGACCAGCGGCCCATTGCCCTGCACCCCGACGAACTGGCCACCGCTCAGGTCCCTGAACCCTGTCGCTGGCACCTGAGCTGCGGCATCGCCCACCCGCACGGAGACGGCAGCGCCTGGTGCCGCCTCCCGCACACCGTCCTGTGCCCCGGCCGCACCACACCGGCAACCGCCCAGCTGAGCCCGCGCCTCGAAGCGGTACGCCACCAACTCGCCGTCCGCTCCCGCCGCCTGATCGACACCGGCGCCTTCACCCCGCCGGCCCCGTCCGCCCCCGCCTGCCAGGAGCAGGTTTCCGACATCCGCCGCCCCGCCCGGCCCGTCGTGCAACTGTTGCTGGGCCGCTACCTCGCCGACCTGCCACTCGAGGAGATCCGGTGCGTGGCCCAGACCCGCCAGCGCCACCGCTGCTCCCAGCACCTGCTCACCTCCCACACCCCCGCAGGCCGCTGGATCCTGCTGCCCGCCGACCCGCAACGCGGCCAACTGGCCCTGCCCACAGTGCTGATGGCCGTCTACGACCTCAGCCGCCTGCCCTACCCCGAACAACTGCGCTGGAGCAGCCAGCGCTGCCCCGTCCACGCCGAGGCCCCCGGTGCCGCCGACCTCGCCCTGACCGGATGGCAGGTCTTCGATCCCCTCCGGCACGCCGAGCACATCCACACCCGCCTCCCGCACGCCTCGGCCAGCCGCCCGCGAGAGGCATGACGATGCCCCACCACGCCCTGGAGGTCACCCTCACCCGGCCCCTCACCCCGGCCGAACTCCACACCGCCGCCCGCGTGCTGCCGCTCGCGGCCAACAACGACGCCACCCGCCTGATGGCCCTCGTGCACGCCAAATCCCCCGGCCGGGCCGCCCGCCGCCTGCGCCACCGGCTCGGCGAACGGCTGCCCGTCGATGTGATTACCACGCACTACCCGGACACGGCCGGGCGGGTCCTGCTCAACGTCGCCTTTCCGCCCGCCGTCCATGCCGCCATCCGTCACGCCGCCGGACAGGCGGGACAGTCTCCGGGGCTGTTCCTGAACCGGTCCCTGGAGCGTGCCCTGGCCCGGCACGCCAGCGAGAAGGCCGACCGCCTCGACCGGGCCGTGGGCGAACTCCTGGCCCACACCACCTCCGCTCACCTGCTGACGGCCCTCGGACGTGCCCTCAGCCGCTATCCCGGAGCCGCGCAGCCGTGAAAGCGACCGACGAACAGATTGCCGCAGCCGACGCCTTCCACACAGGCGACCACGTGTCCCTGCAGGCCGGTGCCGGGACCGGCAAGACCACCACCCTGGCCCTGCTCGCCCACACCACCACACGCCGGGGCCGCTACCTCGCCTACAACCGGGCCATCGCCCAGGACGCGGCGAGTCGCTTCCCGAAAAACGTCTGGTGCAAGACCGCCCACGCCCTGGCCTACGCCGCCCTCGGCCACCGCTACACAGCCCGCCTGAACGCACCCCGCCGTCCGGCCTGGCAGACCGGACAGGCCCTCGGCATCACCGAACCCATCCGCATCGGCGAACGCGACCTCTCCCCGAAGACCCTCTCCTACGCGACCCTGCGCACCGTGGCCCGCTTCTGCCACACCGCCGACGACGCTATCGCCTGCCACCACGTCCCGCAGCTGCGCGGCCTGGAAGACCGCGGCCTGCGCAACGAACTTGCCGCCCATATCGTGCCGTTCGCCCAGAAGGCCTGGGTCGACCTGCAGCACCCGGACGACGGAGCGGTCCGCTTCGACCACGACCACTACCTCAAAATCTGGGCCCTCACAAGACCGACGATCGATACCGACTTCCTCCTGCTGGACGAGGCCCAGGACACCAACCCCGTCGTCGAACAGGTCTTCCTCGCCCAGCGCAGCCACGCCCAGCTGGTCATGGTGGGCGACTCCGCCCAGGCTATCTACCACTGGCGCGGAGCCAGGGACGTCATGACGGGCTTCGACGGCACCCGGCTGGCCCTGTCCCAGTCCTTCCGCTTCGGCCCGCTCCTCGCCGACGAGGCAAACCGCTGGCTGGCCATCGCCGAGGCCCCGATCCGGCTGACCGGCACCCCCGCGGTACCCACCGAACTCGGCCCCGTCGTCCAGCCCGACGCGGTGCTGTGCCGCACCAACGTCGGCGCCATGGCCCAGGCCATGGAACTGATGGCCGCCGGACACCGTGTCGGGCTGGTCGGGGGAGGAGACAGCCTGTGCGCTCTGGCTCTGGCCGCCCGGGACCTGAAGGAAGGGCGCCGCACCACCCACCCCGAACTGGTCCTGTTCCCCTCCTGGGGCGAACTGCAGGACTATGCCGCCCACGACCCGGCCGGGCGCGACCTGCGGCCCTTCGTCGACCTGGTCGACACCCACGGTACGGACGCCATCCTGGCTGCCGTTGCCCAACTCGCCCCCGAACATCAGGCCGAGGTGACGGTTTCGACCGCCCACAAGGCCAAGGGCCGCGAATGGGCCCATGTGAAGATCGCCGACGACTTCACCCCGCCCAAGGACAGCGATCAGCACGACGACATCGGCCGCCCGGTACCCGGCCCCATCGACGACAGCGAGGCCCGCATCGCCTACGTCGCCGTCACCCGCGCCCGCCACCGACTCGACATCGGCGGCCTGTCCTGGATCCACGACCATCCCGAAGGATCCCCCGGCGCGCCCGTGCATATCGAGCAGCATGCCCACCCCACCCCGGCAGCGGAGCGAGCACCAGCCGCTTCTGCCGCATCCCGGGCCCAGCCCTGCGCCGAGGGTGGATGACCAACGCCGGACAGCGCGCCGCACGCCCTGCCTGCGGCCTGCTTACCTGCCCGGCCGCTCACCTGAGACGACTCTTTGTCTGCGGCACCCCAGGGGCTGAGCATCAGGGGGGCAGGGGAGAGGCTGAACGAAACGCCGGCCAATCCCTGCCGGGCTCGGCTCCACCCCGCGGTGTGCCCGGGGTGGAGCCCCGATGCACCGCGCCCGCCTCCCGCCGTTCCCCGAACTCCGGCCCACCAGGCATCTATGCGAATCACTCATCAATAATGCATGAATCGCATGACTTTGGTAGGATGGGGCCATGGGAATGTCCTTGCCGGAACGAGTGCGGCTGGTGGTGGCGGCACTGATGCACGCCTCGGGCGAGTCGCAGGCGAGGCTGGCTGAGGCGCTGGGGGTGACGCAGGCGCAGGTGAGCCGCCGTCAGTCCGGGGCCGCCGCCTGGAGTCTGGCCGACTGCGAGGCGCTGGCCGTGCACTACGGCATGGATGTCCTGGACTTCCTGGCAGGTCCGACCCGGGCGTGCGAGGCACTGCCCGACACGCGCCGTGCCGGACGGCGGCGGCCGCCCGTGAAGGGAGAGGTGCGGTGAAGCCGCAGTTCGAGGCGATCGACGCCCTGCTGGCCGCGGCCCGCAACGAGGCCGAGCTGCCCCCGGCCGAGCAGCGCCGCGCCCTGCGTGTAGCACTGGACCTCTCCCGCGCGCAGGTGGCCCGGGCGCTGGGGGTGAGTCCCTCCACGGTCGGCGGCTGGGAAGCGGGCCGCGACCCGGCCGGTGACGTCCGTGAGCGTTACGCCTACTTCCTCAAAGGCGCTCACGCCAAGCTCGCCGACTTGGGTGCCGCCCGGCAGGCCGAAACCACTGCTCACGCCGGCCTCCCCCAATCCGGGCCCGCCACGTCGGGCGGCGATGATGAATGCACGGCTGCCAAGCGGCCGGGTGCAGCTGATCAGCCGTATCCGGCGCCGGAAGCCGACGACGTCGAGGACCTGGGAGTGCCCCGGTCGTGCGTCCTGTGCGGGCAGCCCGCCCGCCACCAGGTCGCCGGATTCCCGCAGCACCTGGACCCCGCCGAGTGCGCGCCGCAACCGGCCCCGCCGGCCGTGGCTGTCCCGGCGAGCCGTCCGCCCCGCCCCGCCGCGCCGGTGAGAACCGTGTCCGGCGCCCGCCGTGTGCAGGCCGCCTCCGACCTGCCGGATCCGATCGCAGAAGTCGTCGCGGCCGCACTGGCCAGACACGAGGGCGATGTGGAGGCCGCGACGGCAGCGCTGGTCAAGCGGGCGATCCCGGACGCGATGGCTCTGCTGGACAACTGCCGCAAGGGCGGCCGCTACGCCATCGTCGCCCACCCCTGGATCCCCGACATCCTGCGCAAGTCCTCCGCCCGCGGCGCCGACCAGATCTGGGAGGCACGGCCCAAGTGGACCCGCCCCGAACTGCCTTCCGGCACACACGAGGTGACGGCCCTGGACATCAACGGCGCCTATCTCAGCGCGCTCAAGACGCACCTGCCGATCGGCCAGCTGGAGCACTCCACCGGCAACCACCACGACCGCCGCCGCGCCGGCGTCCACCTGATCACCCCGCCCGCATGGGAGCACGACGCCTACCTGCCCAACCCGATCGGCAACCGCGACGAGCCCGGCCCGCTCTGGGTCACCGAACCCACCCTGCGCCTGCTGCTGCGCCTGTCCGGCCCCAGGTACGGACTGTGCGAACCGCCGCAGATCCACGAGTCGTTCACCTCGGGCGCGACGGAGAGCCTGCTGGAGAAGTTCCGTATCGCACTGAAGGACGCCCGGGAGAGGGCGCTCGCCGAGGGCGACGAGGTGACGCTGGAGTACGTGAAGGCGATGTACTCCAAGTTCGTCTCCACGATGGGGGAGTCGAACTACAACCGGGAACTGTACCGCCCCGACTGGATGCACCTCATCCGCTCCCAGGCCTTCGCCAACCTCTGGATGAAGGCGCACAAGGCGCACGACGAGGGCCTGACGGTCGTCCGCGCGATGGGCACCGACGAACTCCACGTCATCGGCACCTGGCGCCGTGTCTTCCCCGAGGGCCGAGGGGTTTTTGAGGTGAAGGTCAAGGACGTCTACACCGTCGGCGCCCCGCCCACAGACCCGGCCGCCGCCCAAGAAGCCGATGACTGAGAACCGACAGGGAAGAAGGACCTTTTAAGTGCCCGAGCGTACAGCCGAGTTCGGCAAGTACGGCGCCAGCGGAATCAAGGGTCACGAGGCCATCGCCCGTCAGCTCGACGCCCTCGCCGACTTCATCGCCACCCCCGTCACCACCCGGCGCGGCCTCATGGCCCGCCTGCACTACCTCACCCGCACCCCCCACGCCCGCGCCGCCGCCCACGACGCGGGCCTGACCGTCACAGGCCGCACCCTGAAGGCATGGCTGGCCGGCACCCGCAGCCCGACGAAGCAGAACCTCGCCCGGATCGACGCCGCCTACCGCACTCTCCGCCGCCGCAACGTCGCCCGCTACCTCCTGGCCCGCCTCAACCGCGGCGGCCGGGGCACCCGCGTCGAGATCCACCCGCTCAACCAGTCCGGCGTGCGGCCCTCCCACCAGCGGGTCGTGGAACTGCGCACCCTCAACATCCGCCACTGGGAGGTCCTCGTGGCGGCCTGGTCCACCGGCGACGACCGGGCCCTGGACGAGGCCTGGATCGAGCAGATCGTCGACCTCGGATCACAGTGGGGCCAGTACGAATACGTCACCAACATCGGCTTCGCCGCCTGACCCCCGCAAGTCCGCATGTCGCGTATCCCACCCCGGCATCGCCCCGGTCGACCGACGTGCCCGCCAAGGCGAACGGGCGCTCCAGCGCCGCGATACGCCGTCGCCCTCACCGTAGAACCCGGCGTACAACCCGACTCGGTTGCCGCTCTTTACCTTCGCAGGTCAGGGCCCTTTTCCGAGCTGATCAACCCCTCGGGGCCGAAGCTCAGTTGGCGACGGTGAACCGCCGCCGGCGGTGGGCGGGCCGCTCAGCTTCGTCGATCAGGGCGACCGCGTAGTCCTCGGCGGAGATGGCGTCACCCGCAGGGGAGTCGCCGCCGAGCCGGTACGACCCGGTCCGCTCGCCGGGCTGGATGACCGGGGGCGGTGACAGGAAGGTCCACTCGACGCCCTCGGGCTGGGCCCGCAGCATGTCGAGGGCCTCGGCGACGATGAGCGCCCAGGGCTTGTGGGTGTCCGGGACGCCGGGCATGTCGACCAGCCGCACCCCGTCGACCACCAGCGACCGGCGCCGCCCACGACGATCAGCGGGGTGCCGCCGGAGGCGTCGGCCAGGTTCCGCGTGTGGTCGATGAACTCGCGCAGGTTCCCGCTTTCGCGGTTCGACCCGAAGTTCGGCCCGATCGCCGAGTGGAGGCGCCCGTGACGTCGAGGTCGACGGAGAGCCGGGCCCGCTCGTGCCTCCTACTGGAAGATCTGCCGCCGTGCGGCGGGTTCGTGACTTTCCCGCCGTCGGAGGGTGAAGGCCCGCAAGGATGAGACGACGCGAAGCGGCGGACACCGCCGTCACCCTCGTCGCCGGACTGTCCCGGTGGTCGACGGACTTCCTCTGCCAGTGACCCCCGGCCGCACCCTGAACGCGCAAGAGGACAAGAGGAGATGCGATGAGTAACCACGACACCCCACTGCCGCCTCACGTCCCGGGCATCGCCGAAATGCAACTCCGGGCGGCGAGCGGGCACTTTGCCGACGAAGCAGCGATCTTCATCCTGCAACCCCACACCCTGCAGGTCCGCGATGCCCAGGATCAGGTCGAGATCCCCGACGCCGTCGAGTACCTGGTACGACGCACGGGTGGACAGCAGCTCACCATGACGTCCCTCTTCACCCCGCAGCGCACCCCGGGCTGGAGCGCCGAGCTGCGACTGCCCGACGAGGCCCTCGTGATCCGTTTCCCGGACACGAGCTACCTCTACGACGGCTCCATGCCGTCGCAGTCCACGTGGCAGCGCGCTGTCGCCGCCACCGGTGACGTCGTCGTCATCACCGGGCCGATGGCAGACGTGGACTGCATCGACCCCGCGATCCATGCCGGGCTCACCAGCTACGTGCGCGTACCGCTGTCGATCGAGCGCTGACAGCCCAGGCCAGGGCTGTGCCGACGACGGAGATGCGGTTGCCGACGACGCGGCCTGTAGGCCTTCAGGGCAGTTCCCACGCCTGGAGCCAGCCGCTGCAGGTGGAGACGAACATCGTGTGGCCCTCAACGGCTGGCTGCCCGCCGCCCTCTTCGCTCCACCGCTCCAACTGCTGTGCCAGGGTTCGGCGGGTGCCCGGGTCCCAGCTGTGCAGGACTCCGGTACGGTCAGCCGCCCAGATGCGATTGCCCGCCACGAACGGCGCGGCGGTGAAGGCGCCGCTCACGCTCTTGCGCCACAACTCGCCACCCGAGGAGGGATCGAGGACCACCAGCCGCCCCGGGGCGAAAGAAGCGATACAGACGCCGTCGTCGGTGACCAGGGGAGCCGTAGTGATGCTCCGGGAGGCCTGAACGTCCCACCGCAGGCGTCCACCCTGTGCATCCCAGGCCAGCGCTCGGCCGCTCCGGGTTGTCAGATGAACCGCCGTACCCGCATGCACCGGTGCTGCTGCCGCTTCGCCGGTCAGTTCGTGGCGCCACAGCAGCCCTCCGCTGATGCGGTCCAGGGCGACGATCTCCCGCTTGTGATCCGGTGTGTCGACAACGGCGGTGAGGACCTGGTCGCCGGCGCTCCAGTGCGCGATGGCGCACGAGCCGCTTGGCCAGCACCACACCGTACGCCCGCTCCGTGCCTCGAAGGCAGCAAGAACCTGCTGCTCGCCCGCGGCTGCCGACGGGGCCTGCAGCAGCGCGAACACCGTGCCGCCATGAGCTTGGGGCGCTGCCGCGACCTGCAGGCGGTCCCCGGCGTACGACCACAGCACCGCCTTGGAGGCGACGTCGTAGGCGCTCAGCCCCGTCGCGGGGTGCGCGGCGAACAGCACCCCGTCCGACACCGCGGCCAGGCCGTCCTGCATGCGCAGGCGTAGCGGCGCGCTGCGCTGACCGGTGTGCAGATCCCGGGCCCGGGCATGGCCCAGAGGGTCGGAGGCGAAGCACGCCCTACCGGCGACCACCGCTCTGTGCCCGCCGCCGCCCTTCTTGCCCCAGCGTTGGTCGCCGGAGTCGACATCGAAGGCGAGCGTCCAGCAGCCGTCGACCACCACCACGGTGCCGTCGTCCACTTGGGGCTGGTGGGCCGTCCCGGACAGCAGACGTGCCTTCCACCGCAGCTTGGCGCGTGCAGGGCGCCGGCTTGGCCGTGACGTTCGCGTCGCAGGCCGGGCGGGCGCAGCAGCGGCGGGGGAGGGCAGGTACGCCGGGGCGAAGCAGTCCAGTCCCTGGAGGTCAGCGTGCAGCCGGGACAGATCCACCACCGCGCCGCCGGGAGCATAGGCGCCCACTTGCTCCGCGAGATGGGCGAACAGGGCGTGCGCCGCGTCGTTGCTGCGCTGCGGCGTCACGTCTCGCAGGCGTTCGACACTGTAGGTCCGGTCCGTGCAGTCGGCGCCTTCCAGGCGCATCTCGGTCAGACGCAGGACCGACAGCAGCCGCCAGGTCTCCCGCGCCGCCTGCGCCGACGGCTCGGGGATCAGGGAGGCGACGATCGCTTCCAGCTGGGTCAGCCGGTTGCGTACCGCTGTCTGCAAGCTCCCCGGACGGCGCAGCCGGTCCTGAAACTCCGTCCAGCTGCCCGAGGCCGAAGCCATCTCGGCCAACGCCTTGAGCTGCTGAGCGGGAACACAGGAGGGCACCACGGCCAGGGCGAGCTTCCAGCGGCCGCTGTCCACCAGCGCCCGCCTGGTACACGCGACGTGCAGGAAGTCGGCGATGAGCTTGACGGAGTCCGCCTCGCTCGGTACCAGCTTCGGCCTTCTGCGCACCCCGATGGACAGCACAACTTCCGTCTTGTTGGGTGCCGTTCCGATCACAACGATGTCGTCCACACGGCTGACGGAACGCGCCTGAAAACGGATCCGGGTCGGTGTCACGGCGTCCCCCAGGCCAGGCACCGGCGTCCCGGTCAGCAGATGTGACAACAGCACCGCTCCATAGCGCTGCTCCAGGATGGTCCCGCCACCCCCGGTGGAGTAGGGGCTGGCGCCGGCCGGACCCGGCGAACCGTCCTGCTGCAATGCGCCGCGCTGAACGGGCAACGCGGCCGGAGCGCCGATAGTGCGACGGTAGGACACGTCCCTCCCCAGTGTGATCCGTGACAGCCGGCGCACGGGCCGGCCAAGGGGGAGTGACCCAACACGCGCGCACGCGCCCCGTGCGTGAGTCCATCGGAGTGTCGCGCCATGGGCGCACTGCCCCCTCTGGGCAACGCTCCATCGCACAGTCGGTTACCGGTTCTTTGACACCGACTGCCCCTGGCCGGGGCTCGGGCGCCCGCCGATACCGGCGGCTCGGCTGGTGCTTCCGCTTCCCCACCGGCCCGCAGGGGTACGGACGCCGCGCCGTGGGGCCGCCGGACGACCCGAGAAGCGACGGCGGAGCGGGCAGACAGCGTGAAGCGCAAAAGGGCGGAATGAGCGACGGCTGGCGACATCGACCTCCTCGAAGAGGCCGATCCCTTTGGCCTGTCCGAACGTGCGTCCGGAGTTCATTCGCGCTGCGGCGCCTCATTGTTCACTGGATGAACACTGTCGTTGTGCGGGCCGAACGGCCTTCCGATACTTGCGTCGCAGTGTCGGCCACGGGTCAGCAGCCGACCGTCTCAAGGGGATGCCGACGTGATCATCCAGGACGAAGAGCAGCTCACCGCCGCCGCGGTACTTGCCGAGACGGAGCGGGCCGGCGACCCGCGAGTCAAGGAGATCGTCCAGGCACTGGTGCGCCACCTGCACGATTTTGCTCGCGAAGTGCGGCTGACTGAGAAGGAGTTCGACACCTCCATCAACATCGTGACCAGGCTTGGCCAACTCACCACGCCCAGCCACAACGAGGTGAGGCTGATGGCGGGCTCGCTGGGCCTGTCGACGCTAGTCGCCTTGATGAACAACGGCAGCGAGGACAAACCGACCTCGGCGAACCTGCTCGGTCCGTTCTGGCGCCAGGGCAGCCTGGCGATGAACAACGGCGAGTCGATCGTCCGCTCGCCGACCGAGGGGCCGCCGCTGTTCTTCACCGGCCGGATCGTCGACACGGATGGAACGCCGGTCGCCGGCGCGGAAGTCGACGTCTGGCACGCGTCACCGGCCGGCCTCTACGAGAACCAGGATCCCGAGCAGGCCGAGTGGAACCTGCGTGGCAAGTTCTTCAGCGATGAGGAAGGTGTGCTCGCCTTCCGTAGTATCAAGCCTTCCGGCTATCCGATACCGATCGACGGGCCGGTGGGAGAGCTCCTGACCGCGCTGGAACGCCATCCCTTCCGGCTGGCGCATCTCCATGCGCTGATCCACAAACCCGGTTACAAGACGATCGCGTCCCAGCTCTACAGCCACGACGACCCGATCCTGGAGACCGACGCGCAGTTCGGCGTCGTACAGAGCCTGGTCGGCACGTACGTGCGCCACAAGAACGAGCCGGCGCCCGGTCCTGACGTGACCGAGCCCTGGTACAGCCTCGAGTTCACTTTCGTCGTCGAGCCGGGTGAGGCATGGCTGCCGACCCCGCCCGTGTCGGGCAAGCGCGGCACCACGCCGGACGACGTGTGAGCCGACTGCGCCATCGCCGGGGCGGGAGCGCTGCTCCGCCGCACGCCGTGCGACGGCACTCCGTACCCCGAGAGGAACCCGTGGCATCGCCACCACAGCCCCTCGCATCCCCGCAGCTGCTACTTCGTCGATTCGCTCAGAAACCCACACGAGGTGCCAGCGCACGCCGCGGTCGGTGCTGCCGGTGTACCCCCGGAAGGTCGCGATGCTCCCGCCGTCGTACACCGCCGGCGCGCTCGGCCTTGTCGAAGGGAGCCGCATCCCAACGCACGGCTGTCCCACCAGCCGGGGCGAGAGGCTTGCTCGGCTGGACAGGAAACTGCGCCTTGGACAACCCGCCCGCAAGCGCGGGAATCCACCCCGCACGGAGTTACTCCCTCAGGCCAGAATGGCTACCTGCCCTGTCTGCGCCGTACGCCGAGGACCCGCGTGACGCCCTCCAGCCCCGCAACCCCCCAGCACACCACCCGCCTGGCCCTGCGCACCGATCAGCAGGAGGGCATCGCCAACACGGTCCGCCACCTGCGTCGACCGCACACCCGCGGCCACGTCGTCTCCGCCTGCGGCACCGGCAAGACCCTCCTCGCGCTGCGCGCCTCCGAGGAACTGGGAGTGCAGCATCTGGGGGTGGCAGTGCCGAGCCTGGACCTGGTCGCCCAGTGGGCGGCCGCCGCCCGCGCCGACCTCCGCCGCGAGCCGATGATCACCGTCTCGTCGCTGCGCGCCGCCTCTCACCCGGTGCTGGCCGCAGCCGACGCCGATTCCACCAACGCCGGGGAGTACCTAGCCTACTGGTTGGCCCGCCACCCCCGAGCGACGGTGTTCTTCACCTTCGACTCCCTGTCCAAGATCGAGGAAGCCCAGCACTCGGCGGTCTTCCCCGCCCCCGTCTTCGGCCTGCTGGTCGTGGACGAGGCCCACGCCACGGCCGGCACCTGGACCAAGAACTGGACGGCGCTGCACGACAACAGCCGTATCCCGGCCGACCGCCGTCTCTACCTCACCGCCACCCCCTACGTGTGGGAGGCACCGCGCCTGGCCGAGCCGCCCACCACCGGCCCGACTCCCAAACGCACGACCGCGACTGCCCCGGAATGGGACGACCCCACGCTGCTGGCCACCATGGACCAGCCGAAGATCTTCGGCCCCCGCCTGCACACCTACTCCCACGCCGACGCCATCGATGACGGCGTCCTGGCCGACTACCAACTCGTCGTGCCCACGGTCACCGACGACGAACTGCGCACCGCGCTCACCGATCCGGAAGCCGGGCCCACCGCGCGCCGCACCACCGCCCTGCACCTGGCCATCCTCAAGGCCATGCGCGAACACGACCTGCGCCACGTGTTCGTGTACTTCCAGCAGATCGCCGACGCATCAGATTTCGCCCACCAGCTCCGCCACACCTTGCGCACCCTGCCCGACGACCAGCGCCCCGACTGGACCGACCACCTGAGCATTGCCTCTATCGACGGCACGCACAGCCCCACCCGGCGCGCCGCCATCCTGGCCCGCTTCTCCGACGCCGAGCGGGGCGTGCTGGCCAACGCCAAGGTCCTGGGCGAGGGCGTCGACCTGCCGGCCGTCGACGCCGTCGTCTTCGCCGACCGCACCGGCAGCGTCCGCCGCATCGTCCAAGCCCTGGGCCGCGCCCTGCGCAAACCCCCCACCCTCACCGCCAAGACGGCCAGCCTGGTCATCCCGGCCTACATCCCGCCCGCCGCCGACCCCACCGACCTCCTCGGCACCCCCTACGAAGCCCTCTGGCTGGTCACCGCCGCCCTACGCCACCACGACCAGACCATCGCCGCCCGCGCCCCCCGCGCCAAGAACCAGCGCCCCGCCCGGGACTCCCACACCTACATCACCCGCCGCTTCCGCTTCGACCACACCCTCGATCCCACCGCCATCGCCCGCGCCCTGGACCTCATGGTCTGGCCCGCCGACGGCGCCGTCCTGTCCGCCCCCCGCCGCGCCGGCCTCGCCGCCGCCGTCCGCTACCGGGCCGAACACGGCCACCTGCGCGTCCCGGCCGACTACGAAGACGCCTACGGCTACCGGCTGGGCGCCTTCATCACCGGCCAGCGCACCGCCCACCGCACCGGCACCCTCGATCCCGCATGGATCGCCGAGCTCGAGGCACTCGGCCTGATCTGGGACGAGCACGAGGCCGCCTGGCAGGGGCATCTGGCCGCCGTCGAGGCTTACCAGGCCGAACACGGCCACCTCGCCATCCCCGCCCAGGCCCCCGGCGGCCAGTTCCTCGCCGACCAGCGCTCCCTGGACCGCAAAGGCCGCCTCACCCCCGCCCGCGCCGCCCAGCTGGACGCCCTCGACCCAGACTGGCGCCTGCCGCACGGCGCCGACTGGCACCGCAAGTACCACGCCCTGCGCCGCCACCTCGAAACCGGCCACCACCCGGCCACCCTCACCCGCGACACCGTGATCGGCGAGACGAAGGCGGGCAGCTGGCTCCACCGCCAACTCGCCACCTTCGACCGGCTCGAACCCGGCCAGCGCGACCTGCTCACCCACATCGGCCTCACCCCCGGCCAGATCGACCTCGACCACCCGCACAGAACGGCCGGGCGGCGCTCCTTCGCCCAGACCGTGCAGATCCTCGCCCTGTTCCTTCAGCGCTGGCAGCGCACCCCCGGCGCCCGCGAATGGATCGAGGTCGACGGCGAACGCGTCATGATCGGCCCCTGGCTGGCCAAGACCCGCACCAAGCTGAACGCCGGGCAGCTTCCCGCCAGACAGCAGCAGTTGCTCTCCCAGGTGCTCGCCGAGCACGGCCTCGAAACAGCGGCCGCGCCCGTGCCTGTCGACTGGACCGAGGACGGCTGAGGCCGCACCGCACCCGCTGCGGTTTTCTCGCTCTGCCCGCAGCACGGTGGTGGGGGCGTGTGGTCGGCGGGCGCCCCTGTCGGCGCCCGCCCAGACGGTCCTACCGTCGTGAGGGCGCCCCGGCGTTGGGCCGGGCCCGGGATGAGGGCCGGGCCGGGGCGGGCCTGGCGGGCGCCGCCCGCGCGGCAGGAGTGTGGATGCTTCAAACAGTCCCGCACCGAGCCGGCCGGCGCATACGAGGGCCTGGCCAGCGCCGCGGCCCGCCGCTGCGGGGACGCGGTGGTGCTCGCCGCGGCGGCCCGCGCGGGCGCGACCCCGCTGCGCCGCACCGGCCGCACTGCACAGGCCCTCGCCCTGCTGCAGGAGGCACACGACCGGCTGACATCCGCCTCGCGGCCCACCGCGGCCGAGCTGGACGCGGCGGGGATGGTGGAGCTCACCGTCGCCTACACCGCCGCGCAGGCCCACGAGGCCGCCCTCGCGCGGCACTTCGAGGACGCGACCGACCAGACCACCCGGCGTCTCGCACACCGCCCGTACGACGACGCCCACCGGCATCTGCTGGCGGCCGCCCAGTGCACGCTCTACCGGATCGGGATCCACCGCCACCTCGGAGACGTCGACACCGCACTCGCCCACGCAGCCCGCCTCGACCTGCGGGCCCTGCCGACAGGCGATCGCCGCGCCCGGGCCGTCACCGACACCGCCCGCCCCCTGCTCGATGCCGGCGACAGCGCCGGAGCCTTCGACCAACTACGCCGGTCGAGGCCACCTCGCCAGGCGAGGCGAGTCGTCCCTCGGTGCGCGCACTGACCGCCAAGGTCGCCGCCGCCCGTCCCAACCTTGCGGGCTTGAACGCCCTCATCGACCGCACCGCACCCGAGCCCAACACCGGCTGGGTAGAGCGGTTGCGGCCCCGTACCGTACAGGTCCTCTGCCCGCCGAGGCCGGCGCCTGGACCGCGGGGAACCCCCGCGACTACTCCGGCCGTTCGTTTCCCAGGTAGCGCACGGCCGGGAAGCGCTCGGACAGGCGCATGATCACCTTGGCGTGCCCGTGCTCGGCGAGCTCGCGCTGGGCCTCCTTCATGTTGAGGATCTTGTCCATGGTGTAGGTCTCGGTGCAGGGGCCGAGGTCGATCTGGTGGTCGCCGAGGGTGAAGAGCATGGACTCGTATCCGGCGGTGAGACGGAACATGCCGCCGCGGATGTCAGATAGTTGGTCGAGGCCCTCGGCGCTGATCACCTCCACGGACACGGTCTCGCCCCGCAGGACGATCTCCTCTCCGTCGAGTAGTGCGTGGATCTCCTTGACCTCGCGTACGTCCTGCTGGGTGAAGTCGTCGGGGACGGGGAAGTACTGGCCGGTCCTGCTCTGCAGCCGGGCCAGGTCGTCGTACGCGTTAGCCCAGAACCGGGCTTCGCCCGCCTCCCAGCCGGCCGGGGTCATGCCGGTGGTGATCGGGGCGCGCAGCCCGTCGCTGGAGTCCCCGGCGAAGACGAGCGCCATGAAGCGGCCAGGGCGGCTCTCGGCGATCAGTTGCAGCACCGGCACCAGGGCCGCCGGCATCGCGGTCTCGGGCGGCACGAAGGAGAACTTGAGCTGGCCGGACAGATCGTGCCGACTGAAGCGCACCTGCACCCGCATCAGGCCGGTCATGTCGCTTCCGTACAGGGTCCCGCCGTCCGTGCCCAGGACACGGTGCGTGAAGGCCACAGCCAGGGAGGCGACCGGGATACCGGAGGGCTGCTGGACGATGACCCGCCCGCGCAGCGGCGGCGTCACCTCCTGGCGGGGCGAGGTGATGCGCACGCTGGCGAGCGTGAGCTGATCCAGTCCGAGCCCTGCGGGCCCGGCCAGACGCGTCTCGGCGAGGTTGTCCGCCGTCAGTTCCACCTCGCCGCCGAAGCGCATGGTCTCCTCGAACTGGCGCCGCCGCTGCACCTCCTGTTCATCGCCGGCGGGGAAGCGGACGCGGCCGGTGAAGCGGATCGCCGTCTGCCCGTCGGGGGTGGGCCCCTTGGGCGTCAGGTGTACGACCGTCTGCCCGTCCGCGCCCAGCGTCGTGTGCAGCGCGTAGTGCGGGGAGATCTCCTGGGCCCGCGCATGCAGCGCGCTCGCCCGCTCGAGATAGTCGGGCAGCCCGCCCAGCAGCACGTCCCGCTCGGCGCGCGCCTCGGCGACCCGATCCAGGATGTAGGCGCTGGACTCCTGCAGCGCGTAGCGCACCAGATCGGGATGGGCGGCGAACTTTTCGTCCAGCCAGCTGCGCCCGCGCCAGTGCCGTACGAACGGGAACTGTTCGCGCAGCCCCTCGAACCACAGCAGTTCGGCGGGGTTGTGGTCGATCGGCACCAGGAGGTCCCAGTGGTCGGGCTGGTGGCGGGCCGCCGACACCAGCGAGCCCACCACCTGCCGCCGCCGGACCGCGGTCATGCGGCCGGTGAACGACTTCGCCTCGTAGACGACGAGTTCATCGTCCTCCGTGTCCTCGAACAGGTCCCGGCCGCCGTCCCCGCCGCTGCCGTCGACCGCCCGCGCTCTCTCGCGCAGACGCAGCACCAGCATCGTCACCAGTGCCTCGGACACCTTCGGGCTCTCGGCCGCCAGTCTGTCCCACGGAACTTTCACCACTCACCCACCCTACGAACGCCCACTGACACCAGAACCCCATCCGGCTGTCGCACCGCTCCTGCGTGTCGCCCGCTCGGGTCCCGGCAGACAATCCGCCGGGACCCGAGCGGGGATAGGTCAGGCCGGTGCCGCGGACCGGTCGCCGGAGCCGTCCGCGCTCGGGCGGGGAGGACCGATACGGGTGGCCGGGTGCGAGGTGACCTGGGCGAGCCACTGCGCCGGGGTGACTACGGGCCATGTCCGCGGGCCCATTCGGCCGCGCAGCCCGATCAGGTCGGCGGCCCGGCCCTCGGCGGCCTCGATCGCCTTCGCCGGGCTGAACGGGTCGGCCTCCACGACGAACACCCCCGCGTAGACCCGGGCCCGCTCGGGATGACGGAAGTGATCCTCAAGCCGGGCTTTGACCCCGCTGCCGCGGTGCGCCTTGCCCAGCCACCGCAGCCGCCCCTCGGCGTCGACCGCCAGATACAGCCCGGCCAGCACTTCGCCGAGCGCCGCGAGGCTCTCGGCCCGGTGCGGTAGGAGGAGGCTGCGCGAGGCGGGCCAGCCGCCGCGCGCCAGGGGGCCCAGCGCCGTCCACGCGTGGCGCAGCACCCGCGCGTCGACCACCGGTCCGGCGACCGGCTCCGGGCAGCAGTCCCCGCTCACAGCGACATCACCGCCAGGGTGGCCTTGTCCAGCAGCGGGGCGATCTTCGCGCACTCCGCCTTGATCTTGTTGAAGTCCTCTACGTACAGCTTCTGCACCTGGGCCGGTTCCTCTGCGGCGCCGGCCTCCTCACGGGCACGCACAGCGTCCTCAAGGGTGACCAGGAGCCGGGCGATCTGCTCGGCCAGGGCGGCGGCGCCCACCGTGCTGCTGTCGACCACGGCCGACACTTCCATGCGCAGACGGGTCAGCCGCACGAGTGGGTCCTCGGGAATCTCCTCGGCGAGTTCCACGGTGTCCTCGCCGCTGTTCTCGCCGATGTCCCCGTCCTCGGCACCGATGTTGTCTGCGGGTGGCTGCGGCCGCTTGGACCTGGGAAATGAGGTCAGGGGGAAGAGCGCGTCGAACCATTCCTTGTCGGCGAGGAGTCCCTCGCACGGATCGCCGTGTGCGTCGGGCGCCCAGAAGGTGCCCGGTGCCAGGCCGTCGCCGGCCGGGGAGTCGGGGGCGCGCAGCACGGACTCGGCGAACGCGAGCAGCAGCGCACGCGTGACGCCCTCGGGCGGGTTGGTGTAGGCCTCCACGAGCGACTGGACCGCGTTGGACGGCGCGCGCCGCACACCCTTGCGCTGCGCGCTGGTGAGTGAGCCCTGGTTGGGCGTGATGAACGGCTCGGCGCCGCTGATCATGCCGGGCACCAGGTGCCGCCGCACTAGGGCTTCCCAGGCCGCGGGGTCTCCCTGGCGGCAGGCGATCAGCAGCGAGGCGAGGCTGCGCGCGTCGGTGCGTACCCCGAACTGCACCTCGGCCCTGCCGAACAGGCCCTCGGCGGCGGCGAGGGGGCCGGGGCGCAGGAAGTGCTGGGCGACCACGGCCGCCCAGATCTCCGTGCGCCGCTTGGCCTTGTCCCCGTTCCTCTGCGTCCAGGAGGCCTCCTGCAGGGCGGCGCGCACCACCGGCCAGTACCGGCCGGTGGGCATGTGCGCCCGGGCCGACAGGCCCTCGGGGCGCGGCGGGACCGGCGGGAACACCAGGACGGTGGCACAGCGGATCGCCACGTCCCGCAGGGTCATGGGGCCCACGTCGTCGCCCGGCGGCAGCAGCACCGTGAGTTCGTCGAGCGCCCGGGCCCCGACCAGCGCGTCGGCGATCGCCTCCTCGTCCAACTCGCTGGCCGCGATGCGGCCGTGGGCGACCTCCTGGGCCAGCAGCTCACCCAGCAGCCCCTTGGCCCGGTAGGCCTTGACCAGGGTCGACCACAGTCCCAGGGAGCGGTCCATGTCCTCGTAGTCCAGCTGGCCGCGCAGGTGCTCGTGGACGTTCAGCTGGCGCAGCGACTCCTCCAGGCGCTCCGGCTTCTTGGCGCCGACCACGATCCGGGCCGGCACCTGCGCGATCCGCGCCGCCCGCTGCGCACGCCCTTCAAGATCCTGGTCGGGGTCGGCGTACTCGGCGTTGAGCAGGGAGCTGATCCGGCGCAGGATCTCGCCCAGACCCCGTACGACCATCCGCCGGTTGTCCTCCTCCCCGGGCAGTCGCAGCAGGGACTGCGGCACACCGGTCAGCAGGTGCTGGGGCGTGATGCCGAAGGTCTCCAGGCGGGCATCGGTCCGGTTGGCGCCGGTGGCCTGCTGGCCCCGCCAGATGTGCCGCCGGGATCCGTCCTGGTCGATCACCGGGGTGCGCTGCAGCACGACCACCGTGGAATCCCGCTGGCCCTCCTGCACCAGGGACTCCGCCAGGTCGTAGGGGCGCTGCCGCGCCCGCTGCCGCAGCGTCTCCACGGCATAGCGCTGCACCTCGGCGGCTACCTCCGTGCGGACGGCCTCCGTTGTGAGCGCCGCGAGCGGGATCCCGTCCTCGGTGACGGCCCGCACCACCGGCAGCGGGCGCCGCTTGCCCAGCGTCTGCTCGCACACCTCCAGCTCCCGCTTGGCGCGGGCCAGTTCCTCCTCGGCGGCCTCGACCGCGGCCGCCGCCGCGCTGTTCTCCGCCGCCGTCGCGGTCGGGGACAGGGTCCGCAGCGCCGACCGCGCCCGCTCCAGTGCGACGGTCCGCACGGCCACCGACCGCTGCTGGTCGACGAGTTCCTCCAGCCGCTGCTGGTTCTCGGCGGAGGGGTGCAGCCAGGCGCTGCGCGTGCGGTCGTTGTTGACCCAGGGCAGCGTCGCCGCCCCGTGCAGCTTCGCCTTCAGCACCAGCAGCGCCCCGTCGGTGTCGCGCTGCTCGACGTGGTAAGCGGTGGCGCGCAGGAAACGGCTCTCGCGCCGGCGTTCGGTGACGTGCTTGGCCTCGCCCTCGCCGAGCGCCGGCGCGAGAGCGTCGAGCACGGCCTGCTGGGGCACGGGCGCGAAGCCCTCGACCCCGCAGGTGTTAACGATGGCCTCGTAGAGGTTCAGAGCCCAGGTCGGGTGGGTGGGATACGGAAAGGGCCCCTCGGGGGCCTTGCGGGCAGACATGAGAAGCAGACAGTCCTAACTCCCGGAGCCCTCATGGCCCCGGGCGCGACCCAGCGCATCCGGCGATGCCGAATACGGCACGCACCCGGACCGCAGGCACTCCTTCCACGGAGCACCGGCGAGGGCCGCCGCCACCGCCACGCACCTGCGGCGCGTACCGGCGAAGACCGTCTGCCTCTTCGAGTCCACCACCGGAGACTGTGCGCGCCACCGGAACATCACCACTGCAACACCATCAATAGTGGGCAGTTCCGCGGCGTACGGCTCACGCCCCCTCCGCCGACGGCGGTACGGGGCTGGCAGGTCATTGAGACCACTGACGTGCCCTAACAGTCTGTCAGGCCCAATGGAAATCAGACAACTTGCATGCAAGACGCGCATAGAACCACAAGATCACCAATGTGCGGATGCCTGCTCACATCTGACAAATCCACGAAGGATCACTGTATGAGTGATGCGTTGAGCTGCTGATCTAGTGATCGTCGCAGGATCCCGAGCCGTCGTGGCGGATTGATCTGAGCTGGGGTTTCCGTGCAGGTTCAAGAGCCCAAGAACCCTCTGAAGTGCGAGTTCAGTGATCGTTCCGGAATCCAGTGATCGTCGAAGGATTCTCTATTGCCGAGTAGATCAGGCGGAGCGAGTCTGCGCTGGTCAGGGTGGTCTGGAGGCTTGGGGGAGCGAGGGTGGGTCATAGCGCGTGGCTGCGGGCGCGGTCGGTGAACTCATGGTCGATTTAGTCCGGTTGCAGTGCACTACGGTCACGGGCATGCCGCGGAGCCCTACGACCTCGAGGACACTGGCGACGGGTGACGAGGAGTGCAAGGACGAAGACGACGACGAAAGCCGTGCTCCGGCTGCGGGTGCCGAGGGGCGGGCCAACGGCCGTCGGCGGATACTCACACGTCGTTCAGGATCGGCTGACCACGAGATCATTCAAGGTGAGCTTGACGCGGCGCCGGTTGGCGTCGAAGCCGTACATGGCAGTGGGCCGGTTCAAGGGGTCGGATTTCGAGTAGTAGCGGAACTGCAGTACCTGGCCACACATCGGCCCCACGTCCGCCATCAGGCCGTCCTGGCAGGTGGCCAACACGGTGATGCCGTGTTCTAGCGCGGCGTCACGCAGCGCGGCGATCACTTCGCGACGGTGCTCCGCGCCGAGTGAGTCTCCGAGTTCGTCGAGGATGAGGACGCGGCCCCGCGCGTCGGGTGCGGCCAGCAAGGCGGCCAGGACGAGATGGATGGAGAACAGCTTCTCCTGGGCGGTGTTGGTGGGCGCATCGTAGGCCAGCAAGGAGCCGCCGGGGTTGCGCTGCCACCGGGGCACGACATGGCAGATCCACTGGCCCTCGGCGCTCTCCGGCGCGCTTACGTTGTAGAGCAGGTCGGCTGCGTACCCATCTTTTTTGTGCAGCAGGTTGAGCTGGTTGCTGATGCGCTCCAGCGAACTGTGCACGCGTTCCTTGATGGACTCCTGGGTTTCTTCGAGGGCCTGGCGTGACTCCTCGACGAGGTCGTGGAGGTAGCTCTGTTCGTCCTCCCGCTCCCGTCTTTTCACCTCCACCTGCTCCCGAGCTCCTGCGTCCCGCTCCTCGTACTCATCCAGCCACGTCTTCAGCGCGGTCAGCGAGCCACGGAAGATGGTGTCGTGCGGATCGTGGGTGTGCGCCTCGTGATGGTGCAGGGCGTCGGCGATCTCCACGGTGGCCACACCGGTGGTTGCCGTGTCTGCGGCGAGCCTCGTCAGCGCCGCCGTCAGCCGGGACCGGCTCTCGCTGCGAAGGTCCGCACAGGTGCGGACCTCGGGCGGGCGCTCGGTGTCCCGCGGTACGACGGCGTAGGAGTTGATGCCGTCGGCCGGCTCCGCGCCGGGCTCATCCTCGGGCAGGCAGCTCCAGTTGAGCTCCTCCAAAGCCTCCTCCTCAGAGCCCGTCCAGATCATCCGTGCCCGGTCGGTGCTTGACCCTCTGCGGAGCTCCTCCAGCTTCTCCTTCCTCCGCGTCGCCTGCGCCCTGTCGTCCTTCAGCTTCCGCAGTTCGCCCTCGAGCTTGTCAGCGCGCTCCTTCGCGGTGAGGAACGCCGTCTGAGCCTCATGCGCTGTCTCGCTTGCCTCTTTGGCCAACGTCCGCAGCCCGGGCAGCGCGGCAACGCACTGGGCGTGGGTGTCCTCGAGGTCGCGGATCTTGGGAACGAGCCGCTGTGCGAGCTCTTGGGCCTCGGCCCGTTTGATGTCCCGGCGCAGTTCGGCGATCCGGCGACGGTGCAGGTCGGCTGCGGTCTCCAGCGCAGCGCACTGGGCCCGGGCCTGGTCCCGCCGCCCTTCAAGGTGGGCGCAGATGTCCTTCTGGCCAGCGATCGGCTTCTCGAAGCCTCCGATGATGCGGACCCCCAGCCCAGACAGCCAGGCATGCGGAGGAACCGTCACCTCGGTGGCATCGGCCAGGGCATGCAGGAACGGCACCGCCAGGGGATCGGCGTCCAGGATGCCCTCGGGCAAGCCATCCGGGGCGCCGGAACCTGCCGCTTCCGGTTCGCTCGACGGCCCGCAGATGAGGATGGTCCCGGGCAGAGTGCTCACCGCACGGCTGGCATCCTCCAGGGCATCGGAGGCGACACACACCGCCTCCCTCCACGGCGCCAGGCGGGCCTCCCACTGAGACCGCGCCTCAGGACGGACGCGAGTGGTGGCCATCAGCCCCACCCTCCGGTGGGACGTTGCCCCCTCCAGGGCCCGCAACGCCGCCCCCGCCTGGCCGGTGCGCCCCTCCCGGGCCTCGGCGAGCTCTCCCTCCAGCACCCTGACACGTTCCTCGGCCAGCAGGAGTTCCGCCTTCACCTCGAGCTGACGTGCCTCCTGGCCGCTGACGTGCTGGGCGAGCTCGGTGGGGGAGGGGCCGGCGTAGTCCTCGGCCTGCTGCCGCGCCTGGCGGTGATCCTGCTGCGCCCGCTTCAAGTCGCCTCGAAGCAGTCCCACCTTCTCGTTGGCCTCCTCCACCTCCCGCTGATGCTCGTCGCTGCGCACCTGTGCGGAACGGGCCGATTGCCGGAGCTGGCCGATGTCGCGGGCTTTGGTGAGCTGGCCCTGCACTGCACCATGCCGCGCAGCCAGAGCTGCCAGATCATCCTCGACACGGGCGAGGCTGCTGCCGATCCGGCGCTCGTAGACAACGGCATCAAGGGTGGCGCGTGCCGATCCCAGGCGCCAGAAGCGGTGAGCCCGGCCGGCCTCCACCCGGGCCCGCTGCCGGGTTTCGACAGAGTGAAGGATGATTTCCTCTTCGTGCCAGGACTTCTCGGCGTCGGCCAGTTTGTCGGCCAGGTTCTTCTGCGTCCTAGCCAGATTCTTGCGGGCCTGTACGTCCGTGGCGAGCATGCCGGCCTTGCCGGTGAGATCGAGCAGCGCCTCCCCGATCTGCACGGGCGTGAAGGTGCCCGCATCCAGCTTCAGCAAAGAGGGCCGCGACCGCATACCGCCGCGGCTGATGATGTAGGCCAGCAGACGCGGGGCGCGGCCGTAGAGGACCTCCGCGTAGTCCGTGGCCCCCAGGGCTTTACCACCGAGCGCGCGGAAGAACCCTGGAGCCAGCTCGTGCTGGCTGCGATCGTCTCCGCCGAGTAGAAGGTGCACCCCTTCCTTGTGCCGTACCTCGATGTGCGGTGACTTGGCCGATACCTGCAGCCACACGGTGTGCGCGCTGCCCAGCGGATCCTCGGGTTCGGCGAAGACGCCCACCACATAGCCGATCGAGGCGGCCTCGTTCACCTCTGGCGATGCGCCGGCGGTGACGGGCTCGAACAGCAGCTTGGGTGCGTGCACGGAGCCACCGCCTGTCATGCGCCATTCCGGGTCTCCCAGCAAGAGGGCCAGGGCAGACAGGAAGCTGGTCTTTCCCGACTCATTGGAGTCCTTCGGCCCCCGCCCGGTCACCGCGACGAAGGTGCCGGGGACGATCGCCACCGGGTGGGAGGTCAAACGGGCAATGGAGAACGTCTGGACAGCGACCAGCTGACGGGTACCGATCACTCCCCGCTTGCCACGTGCACTAGGGATCTGCTGACTCACATGCGGTCCGTCTCTGTCGGGATCTCAGATAACTCGCCGTGAGACGCGGGGACTTCGAGGCCACGCCGCCGACGGATGGCGGCGGCCAGCTGCCCGCTGGGCCGACCGACCAGGATCAGGTCCTCCCAGAGCAGGTTGCTGCGGGCCTCGCTCATGCGCTCCAGCGCGGGGCCGGGCAGGTAACGGCCCGTGGTGGTCTCCGCGACCATGCCCGCCGCCCGCAGCCTGCGCAGCGCCGTCCTCATCGCGGCCTTGGAGATCCGCCGGTTGGAGGCGAGCTCCGCCAGGGTGACGGTGTGGGCTTCCCCCGTCCAACGGCTGTGCCGGTGCCGCCCCCGAGCTCTCGGAATCGCCACCGTGTGCAACAGGACCAGGGCCAGCACGGCCCGGTCCACCGCGGCGAGGGTCCCGACCTCCTCGGCCACCAGGGCATCGGCGAGCGGGTCACGAAACGCGGTGACCCAGTTGCCCTCCGCCGTCTGCAGCAGTTGCCGCCCGCACGGCAGCAAGGCCTGATCCACGGCGGCCCGTATCGCCGGATCAGCCAGCATCGGCAGCTCAGCCCGGGGCACCGGCCGACGAGCCGTCTCCAGTGTGGCGATCACTGACCGCACTACATATCCCTCGGACATCTCAAGCGCCGTTTCGGCGTCGGCCCGGACTTCATGCGCCGGCACCGCCGAATCCGGTCCCCCGCTCGCCTGCTCATCCGCCACGGGAGCTGGCAGCAGATGGTGTCCGCGACGCAGGCCCTCCACCACCACAGCAGGAAACGCCGCAACGGCTGCCCCCAGCCGTAGTTCGTCCCCGTCCACGGAGATCAGGCCGGCCTCCGGCAAGGTCCGCTCGAGTGCCCGCTCCACCGCTTCGCGGTCCGCGCCCAGTTGAGAACACAACGCCACAATGGCGGCACGCCTAAACGGCCCGCCCGGAAACGGCGCGCGCTCAGGCCGTGGCCACGCCGCGCGCAGGCACGCCGCCCACACCAGGGTCGGCACCGGCGACAAACCAATCCGAAACGCCGGCGACAGGCCGGCAGCCGGTGCTGTCTCACCGTCCCACCCCAAGACCAGCACATCGGCCAGCCGGCCCACCCCGTGCACGCGGATCACCCGGCGTCCGATCCGGGCGGCCGCTGCCGCGGCGGCAAACACCACGGGACCGGTCGTCTCGGCCGACGTCACTCCGGCGGCCCGCAACCGCCCCAGAAGCAACGCTGCTTGAAACGCTCTGTCCTCATCCGCCGCACGGATGGCGTCCTGTTCAGGAGCCATCCGAACCCCCATCGGACCTCTGAGCCACATTCTGACGCCGAAGATGCAGGGGATGCAGATAGGTGACGGAGGCCTCCGGATCGGCTAGCAAACCGTCCTCCACCACGACCGTATAGGGCTCGCCAGGATCGTCACTCAGCGCCAGCACATCAGTGATGATCGACGCAGCCGCAGGCCATCCCGCTTCGTACAGCGCCTGAGTGAGATCGACTTCCTCGTCTGCCGCCAACAACTCATCGGCCCGCAGCCGACGCCGCTCCCGTAGATGCGCGTGTGCATCCTCGGCCCACTGCAAAGGATCGTCCTCATCCTCGTCGTCGCCCTCGACCACGAGAGGCCGCACGCGTGCCCGCGAGCGCGGGGCGAACCCCTCCACTGTCTCCAGAAGCTGAGCCGGCTCGATCCACACTGCCGGCACGTCGGCGACCAGTGCCGTACCTACCTGCGACAGCAGCCCGACGTCACCCTGGACCGCGGCGTGGTCGTACTCCTTCACGGTCAGCACGTCAAAGTTCAGACTGCCGCCGCCCTGCTCAAGCACTTTGTCCGCGGCGGCCATGACCTGCAGACGGTAGAACTGCTCCGCCTCGATCAGAGCCGAACCAGCTTCCTCCAGCGCCCAGTCACCACTGAACCGGTCCGTGACCAGCTTGTTCAATTCCTTCACCTGGCGCGTGAACCCCTGATGATCATGCTGTCGATGGGACTCCATCAACTCGGCCGTCGTGCCGGTAGCGATCTGCCGCTGCAAATCCAGAGCGAAAACCCGCAGCGCGTTCCGGCACGACACCAGATAGTCCAGAGCCGCCTCGGGGTCGGGATTGCTGCGATCGAACACCGCCCTCGCCCGATCCAACAGCAAGATCAACTCATCAACACCCCCGTGCTCCGCCAGCCGTTCAGCCGCCAGAGCACCCGCCAGCCCTGCAGGCCGCACGACATACCGGTCCTGATGGGACTTCAGAAGATAGGGCTCAAGGAACCCCAGCCGGATCAGGACAGCCAAACGGCGTTCGATCAGCTCCTCCGGCCACCCCGAAGGATTGCCCTTCAATGCCTGCACGACCTCAGCCTTCGACAGCCCGTGCGCCCCGGCATGCTCGGCAAACACTTTCAAGATCGCAAGCGCCACCCGCGCCACCTCCGGATGCTGCGCCACAGCACCAGCATCCTCAGCAACGGGAGCCATGAACGCCCGCCAGTTGGCCAGCTGAACAGCCGCCGCCAGATCCTCCCGATCGCCGTCCCCGAACGCGAGCTGTTCACCCACCGGCCGGCACCGCCTCCAACAGCCCAACCAAGCGAGGCAGCACCTTCCGGTGCAACGGCTCCTGCTCACACGATTCGCCCGAGACCGCGATCTCCGCCGCCAGGGCCCGCAGTTCCACCGGCCCCTCCGCCGCCATCCTCTCCGCCAGCGCGCGCGCTTTCGGATACTGCTCCGGCTCCTGGTCCCGGTAGGGGCCGGCACGCCACATCTCCACTTCCATCCCCACCGGATGCACCTTGCGGTCCAAGCGCCGGGACAGATCATCGATGATGGCAATCCCATCGGCATCCAGGTCTCCCCAGATGGCCATCCGCTCCGGACGCATCCACTCCAGCAGGGCAACCAGCTTGTTGGTGACGTACCCCTTGCCCCAGATGCACAGCCACTGCGACGTGACCTCCGGTATCGCGCACACGCGTTCGAACGTGTCGGAGTTCTCAACCAAGAAGACGCCCCGCCCGCCGTGCTCGACTTCCCCCACCAGCCGCAGAGCGCCAGCAGGCAGAGCGATCCACGGCTTGGCCACCGCAGCGTCGGCAGCCACCGACCCCACCCGCCACCGCAAAGGCCCCCGCACCCGAATATCGACGTCAGCCTCATCGAGCGCCAGGTCAAAGCTCATCCCGACCAGGTTCTCGAAAGCCGCCTGCCGTGGAGGGGTCCACTTCTTCGACCCGCTCAACGCAAGGCCAGCCAACTCCTTGGCGGACAACCGCTCCCCGTCCCGGTACGCCGGCCACCACACAGACGCCGCGCGCACCGCCGCCTCATAGGCAGTCCACGCCTCGGTCGCGACCGCACTGTCCTGCGGCACCCTCAGCGGCGAACCCGCCGGACAGGCCTCCAGCAGCACCTGCTCCCGCTCCAACTCCGGTACCGGCGCCATCAACGCAAGCAGTTCCTTGCGTACCTCATCGGGATCCCGCCATCCGCGCAGCTCCTGCAACAGCTCATCCGCCTGCAATGCCCAGGAATGAGACAGGCGCCATGCCATCGGACCGGCGAGCTCGAGATCGTCATCAACCGCGCAACGCAGAACCACACCTCCGCACCGCACCAGCGCCAGAGCTACATCCCACGCCTTGTCTCCGAAACGGGACTCCACCGTGGCCCAAGAGCGCCGCTGCGCCGAGAGCGCCCACACCAGATGCCGACTATCCAAAGTCTCCGGAGGTTCATAAACAGGCTGCTCCCGCGCAGTCACCAGGTCGACTTCCCGAATGCGCAGCAAGCCCCGGCGATTACGCGGTGCGCGGTTCATCCCCTCACGACGTACCGGCACGGACAGAGCATGTGTGCCCTCCGGCACTTCAGCCAGCGATACCCGGATGCGGCCTTCCGCTTCACTGAACAACAGAGCCATAGCGCCCGCCCCGGCACTCACATGCCCTCCCCAGAGACACATCGGATCTTGGACCCAGGCAGATCCACTCTGTCAGGAAGGCATACACAAGGCCTCTTGCGCCCCACAAACAGACAAAGTGAGTTCAATCCAACACCGGCCCAAAGTGGGCACAATGACGTACCGTCACCTGCTATTGGCTCTGCCTCACAGGCGGCCCGCGAGGAGAATCAACGCTGTACCTGTCACGGGCCAGGCACCGTCCGCATGCCGTCCCTCTGATTCCGGCCCTGGGCAGATTTGCATCTGGGAGGGTCGGAGCCAGGTCCGGCTAGCTGCCAGCACCGGGCTGATGTTCGACTGGTCCGACGACGAGGCAGTCCGGAGCACCCTCGATCGGCTCTTGGCGCACATCCGGCAGGACTTCCTCCTCAAACAGACGCCTGCTTCGCTAGTTTGTCATTATTCGCCCAGAGAAGTCGCTGCCCCCGAACCGCGTCACCCCTCACGCGGGAGTAGGCCCCCCAGCATCTGCTCGATTCCTACCTTGCTGCGTGTCGGGAGCCTGAGCCGGACTGGTCACAGCATCGGGGTCGGGATCCTGGTGGGGGAGGAGTCTCCCTCCCCGCTCCGCGAAGCGGCCAGGGCCCGTTGCGCGCCTACATGAGTCATGCGCGACGACGGCGCCAGCGTCCGAACCACCCCGTCGTGGGTGGCGCGGCCGAGGTCACCCCCGCTGACGGAGGCTGTAGCCCGGTCTCCACGTACAAGGGGGTCGCGACGATCAGCCGGTGCCGCAGGCGCTCCGGCGGAAAGTTGCACAGTACCCGTGCGTGCCCGCTCAGATAGCCAGCGGTCCGGTGGCTGGAGAGCATGGCGAACGCGGAACGAGCCGCGAACTCCTGGTCATTGATCCCGGTGGAGTCCAGCAGGCTCGGCAGCGACGTATCGTCGCGGGCCTCACGGGCGACCAGATCCGCTGCCAGATCGTGCAGCCAGTCCGAGCCGGACCCCATCCTGCTGGGCGGATGATCACGGTGGTCCCGCACGTGCTGGATCGACCCGCAGAGGAACAGTTGGGTATGGCTGCAGAATTCGTCGTCACGGTGCTGGCAGTGGCCTTCTTCCAGCGACCTCCAGGTGAAAACGCCGTGGTCTCGGAGCCCGAGATCTCTTGCCGCCGCGCCGTAAACGAAGCGTCCGCAGAACTCCAGCCAGGCGCCCGCGCCCAGCTCCTGGCACGTTGCTGGCTCTTGAATGTGCGCCGTGTTCTTCTCCCGAAGATGCCTCAGGACCTTCTCCAGCCGCTTGGCATCTTTCTCGGTGACCGTGGGTTCCACAGCGTTTCCCGGGCCAAGCGCGAGGCGGGCACTGATACCTAGTGCGCCAGCTTCCGCTTCCATGGACCGGCCGACCAGCCCGCTGCGAGGCGGCTCGTAGAAGTCGTCCAGCTTGGCTGCGGACAGATACTGTAGTTCCCGCACGGGCGCCCCACTCTCATGCCGTCCCATCGCTGTAGTGATGCCGGGTCCTTGTACCGGTGGACCGGGCCCAACTCCGGCATCATGCACCCCAAATTCGAGATCGGCATGGAACTGGGAAGCACCCAGGCATCCTCGCTGGTGGACCTGTGTACCCGGCTGCGCCAGGAAGGCTTTTTTGCCCAGGTCACCGTGGGGCCGGGACGCGCACCTGCCCCGCTCGTGCTCGTGGAGACCGCCGACGGGAAACGTCGCTTCGGCGAGCTGCGGTCCTGGCACACCACCAGGGACGGCCGCCGTGAAGCGGACGTGCTGTGCCGCCTCTCGGACGACGCTCCGCGGCTGGCCAGGGTCCGCGTCGATGAGAGCCGCATCCGGCTCCCTCCCGGGGTCGATTACGCCACCGTGCCGGCAGATGGCGCTCGGGCGGGCGGCGACGAAACCGGTTCCACCGGGTAGTGCATGACACGAGACGAACGGCCCGCTGCCTGCCCTGGCTCGTTTCAGGGGTCGAGGTCGGCCCGGGTTCATGGCTGGTTTGCGGCTGGTTGCCAGGGGCCGAGCTGGGCTGTCGCTGCTTTGAGCTCTTTCTCGGTGATGTTCTCGCTGCCGCTGTGGATCGCGATGACGGCGGCGGTGGAGATGACGTAGGTGAGGGCTTTGAAGTAGCCGCCGGTAAACTGGTGCAGTTGGGCGGCGTGCTTACTGAGGGCGTTTTCCTCGAGCCGGTACAGCCTCAAGTCGGCCTCGAAGCTGGCCAGTACGCGCCGGAACATCTCCTGTTCCTCGGCCTTGGGGCCCAGGGGCAGGGGGTGCAGCCAGGTCACGGGCAGCAGCGCGGTGGGGGAGGGCGAGGCGGGATCCGCGGGGCGGCCCGCCTGTTCGAGCCGTACCCGGTTCTCCGCGCTGACCCGGGTCAGGTCCTGGGCCAGGATGCGGGCCTGGTGCAGGAGGTGGCTGGCGCCGGTGCCGCAGAAGATGAGCGAGATGCCCAGCTTGTCGCGCAGGTAGTCGAAGTAGGGCAGCACGTTGGCCAGTTGCTGTGGCGAGGACCGGTCGATGTCGTCGACGAGCAGCAGACGGGTCTGCGCCGTCTCCAGGACGTAGTTGACCGACAGGGTCACGTCCTGGTGCCTGCGCATCTCCAGGACTTCCGTGAGGCTCTTCGGCTCGGGGTTGAGACCCAGGTAGGAGCCGATCTCCCAGATCCAGTTCACCTTCAGCTCCGGGTCCGCGGGGGTGGTGATGTGCACCACCGGGATCGTGTTGGGCTGCCGGCCGTTCGTGGCGACTTCGATCTCCTGCTGGGCGGTGCGTCCGATCGCTCGCAGCAGGCAGGTCTTGCCGGTGCCTGCGGGCCCGTCGATGACATGGTCCATCAGGCCCTCACGGCTCCCGCTGTTGCGGTGGACCGCCTCGACGACCGTCTTCTGCATGTGCGTCATCGCGTCGGTGGGGACCATCCGCAGGTGCCGGTGGTAGGCGATGGCCTGTTCGTCCGTCTTCCTGTCCTCGGCGGGACTGTCGCCTGGCGCCAGGACGGGCGGGTTCACCTCCTCGTCGACGAAGTGGGTCCAGCCGGTGAGCTGGAACAGCGGCAGAGGCCGCATCGGGGTGTCCCTGAGCTGCTGGCGCAGGCGGGCTTCACGCTTATCACGCAGTTCGACGGATGCCTTCATCACGCTTCTCCCTCGTCACGGTTCCTGCCTCGACGCCGGCAGACCGGCACCGGGCCGGAGGACGCGTCCGCCCGCACGGGGGCCGGACTGCGGCTGCGTCGTTCACGGCCCCTTCCTCAGGGCGCCTACACATCCCATACGTCGTTCTCGGCCTCGTCATCGTCCGGATCGGAGTCGTCGAGGAGCTCTGCGTCGACGACCTCGTCTACAGATGCCGGTGCTTCGGCCGTGAGGGCCTGCGGCCCGCTGCCGTCGCCGTCGTCGGGGAAGAGCGCTGCGAGCGGATGCGGAGCCAGCCCGCTGCCCGAAGTCGGCCCCACGTCGTCGCTGCCCGCGGGCAGCAACGACGTGGCGGGCGCAGAGGGGGGTGCCATGGGGGAGATGGGCAGCGCCGGGTAGGGCCGCAGGGTCGACAGGTCGAACTCCTCCAGACCCGCGTACGGGTCCTGGGACGGCTGCTCCGTCTCCAACTCCAGCCCCTGGAAAGGCGGTTCGGCCCCAGTGCGCTTCGGTGGCGGTCTGCGACTGCGACGACGCCGGTCGCGCTGCGCCAGGGACAGGGCGATCGCCTCCTCGTCCTGCTTGCTGCCGCCGGCCGCCAGGTGCTGCTCGGCGTGTTCCTGCCACATGTCCGCGGTCCACGGATCGTGCAGCAGGTGCCGCAGCCGGAAATCGCAGGTCACCCAGATGTCGGCCGTGTGGTCGTACAGCCACACCCGCTCGGGACGGTAGGGGTTGAAGCGGCATTCCCACTGCTTCTCCCGGCCGGGCAGCTTCGAGTCGCCGCGCAGGACGATCTCCCGGTAGTGGGCGGCGTCCTGCGCGACGGGCTGATAGGTCCGATAGTCGATCATGAATCCGCCCTTGCCGGGGATGACCCACTGCCGCAGCAGGAAGAAGCGGTTCTGGGCGGGGGAGAGCGGCACCGCCCGGTAGCCGCTGCGGGCCACCTGGACCGCATACATCTCGTTGGGCGACAGCACGACGTGGGGACGGAACGGGTCACGCAGCCCCGCGTCGGGGGTCTGCTGGTACTCCAGTGCCACCCACTCCTGGGCCATCTGCTGGAGCTCGGCAATCGTGTACAGCGGCATCCGGTCGATGCCGCGGCCGCGTTTCTTGTGGCTGCGGCCCTGCCAGCCGTGCGTCACGTGCTGACTGAAGCGGTGCGCGAGGGTGACGAAGAAGTGCTCGGGGAGCGGCTTGTCGGTCGGGGTCTTCTTGCGCGCCGGGCGGCGGGCGATGCGCAGCCGGTCGCAGACCTCGGTGAAGTGCTCGCTCACATAGGGGCTGCCCTGGTCGTAAATGATCAGCTCGGGGCGGATGACCGGGCGGGCGGCGGTGGCCTCGGTGAACCGCTCGTCCGCCGCCCTAAGCGCCCCGAACGGCAGACTGGAGGCGGCGGCCGCACTCAGCGGGTCCCAGCCGGGCATCACCGGCCAGGGCGCGAGAGCCTGGGCCAGCATCAGGGTCAAGTCGATCGCCCGGGTCGCCTGGCCCGCCTGCCCGCTCTCGGCGTCCCGGGGACGGCTGGGCGTGATCATCAGCGCGCACGCGCTGTGGTTGGCCACATCGATGAGCGTGGTCAGCTCCGTGGCGGTGGGCCGGCCGTCGTCGCCGCGGGCCAGAATCCGCAGCGGCGTGGTGTCTGCCTGGGTCACCTGTCCCGGCCGCAGCACGACTTCGCGCCCGCCATGGGGCAGCGGCGGCGTGGAGGCCAGAGCGGCCCGGGCTCGTGTCGGCTGGCCCAGGGCATCGGCCAGGCCGGACTCCTTCATCCGCAGGTAGAAGGTGGAACGGGAGGGCAGCAGAGCCGCCACGGCAGCCGAGCCGAGTTCCTCGGCGTACCGCGAGTGCAGCAGGTCCTCGACTTCCTCGCGGATCACGTCGATGGTCACGTCCGACGCGTGTGCGCGCCGGGCCACCACCTCCTGCATGGCGGTCAGACACCGCGGGTCGGTGAAGCCCCCCGGGCGTTTGTCCCGCGGCCCGGGCAGCAGGACGACCGGGTTCTCCCCGGCCGCCTTCCACTTGCGCCGCTTGTCGGCGAGGGTGTGGGCGGAGCAGCGGACGCCGTCGGCGGCCAGCCGCGCCGACATCGCGGCGCACCGCTGGGCCAGCGTCGTGTCCGGCCCGAATCCCCGCGCATGCTCGCTTCGGCCCGGCGCCAGACCGGTGTCGATCTCCACCATGCGTGCCTGCCACAGCGCGGCCTCCTCCTCCTGCCCCTCCGGCCGGCCCCACCCGCCGAGAGCCGCCCCACCCACGGCCGGTGCCGCACCGCCACTGAGGACAGCGAAGTCCTCCGCGCCCACCAGCCACCGGAACGACACCGCCCGGGGCGCCTCGGCGCCGTCCCGAGGCACCAGCGTGACCAGCGGTCCCTGCCACTCCGCCACCTCCCATTCGCGCCTGTGCCAGCGCACCAGCGCCCCGATGGACAGCGACCCCGCAGACCGGCCCTCGTCTGCTCCCGGCATGTGCCCCCTCCTGGTCGTTCAGGCCGCCCAGGCCACGGCGTCGGGCAGCAGCGGATACGCGGCATCGAACAGCAGCCGCCGCTGCCAAAGCATCCGGTAGGCGAGGTCCAGCCCGGTCATCTCGTCCAGCCCGCTGGCCGCCACCCCCGCCCGCAGACCGGTCGGCGCCCTGAACGCCTCCAGCAGCGCCCGCCCCAGGCCCTCCTCGTCGCCCACGGCAAACCGGTAACCGGCCAGCCAGCCCAGGTTCCGCGCGCGCAGCCCCGACGGTTCACGCACCTGCCGCACCCGCCACCCGGCCGCCTGCGCCACCTCCTGAAGCACCTCGAGTCTCACCGCGGGCAGGCTCTCCTGTCGGGGCGGCTTCAGCACCAGCACCTCACGCTCGCCCTCGGCCGTGCGCGCCACGAAGTCGGGGCGCCAGCGGCGAAGGCGTCCTCCGGCCCGCCACCGCAGTTCCACCGGGCCGGCGCTGAACGCCGCCCAGGCCGGCTCGAAGCCCAGCTCTATCGCCAGCCGCCACTGCCGCAGGCTGCCGCACACCACGGTCTGCTCCCGGGTCGCCACCGGCCAGTAGGTGATGATGCCCTTGCGGCCCCGGTAGGGCACCGGTTCGCTCACCGGCCCGAACTCCTCCAGTGCCACGCCCCGAAGCCCGGCCGCGCTGCGCAGGCGCACCGGCCCGTAGGGCTCGCGGTACAAAACCACGACACCCTGCCCCGCCTTCGGCACGGCCTCGCCTTCCATCAGGCCGCCGGGACCCTCCGCCGCGTTCACGCTGCCCACCCCTTGCCGTGCCGCCGCAGGGTCCCGCATACCTGTCCGGTCGGCAGCCCCTTTGGGCCCAGTCCCTGACCTGCACCGGCCGCCCCACGAAACCCGCCCGCCGTCGACTGCCCCCGCACCGGCACGGGTTGGCAGGAGCCGGACAGCCAAGCTCCCGTCACCTGTTCACCCGCCCCTGCCTCTTTCGGTGATGACTGCTGCCGTAGCCCGGCATGCCCATGCTGCTCCGCTCCGCGCTGCGAGGACTTTCCCGCCTGCCGGATACACCTGAAAGGGTGAACAAGTCGGCGGCAACGAAGGACGCCGGGCGCTGCCCGGTCGCCATCCCGCGCGGCGGCTCGGCTGCTTAACTCGCCTGCCAAGAAGCCGACTTCGGCCCGCTGGACGACTTCTGCCCGATCAGGAGTGCCCGGGCAGCTCCCACCGCACCTCGTCACCGTCGTGATGGAGGCGCCAGGTGGTCACGAGACGGGCGCGGACCAACTGGTCGAGGAGGTCCTCCAACTGCTGAGGTGGCTGCCCGCACTGGCGGGCGAGAGCATCGAGCTCACCCCCGCCCGCCCCAGCGGTGCTGTGGGCGGCCAGTGCCAGTGCGGCCAGCCGTAGAGCGGAGGGCAGGGCGGGCGAGAGGATCAGCGGGGCGGGGCGCAGCGCCCATTGGGCGGCGCGGACGCGCGCGGTGCGTCCGGGATCCTGGTGGAGGACGGGGGCATCGAGCAACTGCGCCTGGATGGGAGAGCATCTGCGTCTGAAGCGGTGCAGCCAGCCGGCGTGTTCCAGCTCCAGCCACAGCTCTGCGCGGCCGTGCAGCCGCATGCCGCGCAGGAAGCCGTGGGGCAGGCGGATCTGCCCCTGGCGGTCAGCACGCAGTGCGCACTGCAGGGCGAGCAGCCGGGCCGCGGGGGAGGAGAAACGCGGCAGTGCTGTGGCGAGGTAGGTGAGCATTTCGCGTACGCGTTGCTGCTCTGCCGGGCCGAATGGCGGTGCGATGCGCGCAGAGCGCGACGTACTGGAGTGCGTCGGGGTGCGGTCGGCGCGGAGCAGGGTGGGCGGTACGACGGCGGTGCGGCTCATCGCCGCCGCGCAGGCGGCGCAGGCATCGGCCAGTCGCCAGGTACGGCCGCCGCGGTCGCAGGTCAGGGCGAGCAGAACGGGCCCCGCACAGCCGCGGTGGCGGGGGTGCCAGCGGCAGCCCAGCGCCCGGCACTGGCAGGTGCGCAGATGCCCGGGCAACGCGTCGGCGCGAGCATGGCGGGCCAGATGAGTGAGGGCGGCCGAGCGGGCGGAGACGGCCTGCAGGACGGGGCTGTGCGTGCAGCGGGGGCAGGCCAGTGCCGGTCCGCCCGTCTGCGGGCGCAGGCGCACGGTCCAGATGCGCTGCACCGTGGCGTGTGTGCTGGCAAGCCGCATCGGCTCGTTGTCCCTCCGCTCTGGTCTGCGCCGGCGTCGCGCGGTGGTCTCCCGGTGCGCACGCGGGAGCCGCCCGCACCGTAGTGCAGATTCCTGCACTCGCGCAGAAGTGCGGGCCCGGTGCGCTCACCTGCACTGATAGTGCAGAAATCCGCACTGACAGGGCAGGTGTCTGCACCGTCGGATGGTGGAGTGACGATCTTGCCCCCCGACCCGGACCGCGACGCCCTGCGTGTGACGCTGGCACGGTTGAGGAATGAGCGCGGGTGGACCTTCGACGAACTCGCCGGCCGCAGCGGCCTGGCCCGGCGCACGCTGATCGACCTCGAACACGGCCGAGCCGCCGGCACCGTCACCACCTGGCATGCCCTCGCGCACGCCTTCGACGTCCCCATCGAGCAGCTGCTCGGCTCACTCTGTGAAGGCCACACCCCGCCCGGATCCAAGGGCGCCTGACTCCGGTCGCGCCAGGCCTGAAGCGCGGCATAAATCACCCGAACCGGCGAGCACGCATGGAACGCACACTCGCAGAACCGCGTCACCGTTCGATACCGCTGGGCCGGCCGGGGGACTGCCGGCCCGCCTGCCCCGCCTCCGGCAGGGGGCGCCTGGCACGGTCCTCGCCATGCGCCCCAACACCGCCCCCACCGGCTGCCACTGGGACGGTAGCCCCCGCACCGCACCGGTGCGCCGTCCGCTGCGGGTGGCCACCACCAGCCCCAGCCGCCTGCTGCGCGCCGGCCAGAGCCGCCGCTGCCACCAATGCGGCAACCGCATCGACCTTTACCCACGTACGGACGGTCGGCCCATCGCCCTGCATCCCGCCGAACTCGCCACTGCCCAGGTCCCCGCCCCCTGCCGCTGGCACCTGAGTTCCAGCATCGCCCACCCGCACGACGACGGCCGTACCTGGTGCCGCATTCCGCACGCCGTGCTCTGCCCGCAGCGCACCCCCATCTGCCGGCTCAGCCGGCCTCTTGAGTCGGCGCGCCGCCAACTCGCCGTACGGACCCGCCGCCTGATCGACACCGGCGCCTTCACGCCCACGGCTTCCCCCACCACAACAGCGCCCACCGGCACCGGCTCCCCCGACCACCCGGTCGTACGCATGCTGCTGTGCCTCTACCTCGCCGACGGCCCCGTGGAGGCCGTCCGCTGCGTAGCCCAGACGAACCACCGCCGCCGCTGCCCCCGCCCCGTCCTCGACCCGGACGGCCCGGCCGGATCCTGGAGCCTGCTGCCTGTCGGCCCCCGGCGCGGCGAGCTTGCTCTGCCCGAACAGACGATGGCCGTCTACGACCTCAGCCGGCTGCCTCACGCCGAACAACGACGCTGGCGCATCCAGCGCTGCTCCGCGCACGCCGTCCCCCACGGCACCGCCGATCTGGCACTGGCTGGATGGCAGGTCTTTGATCCCCTTCTGCACGCCGAGCACGTGCGTACCGATCTGCCCTATCCACCGGCACACGACAGCAGAGAGCGGTGATGATGCCGCACCACGCCCTGGAAGCCGAACTCCGCGAAGCCGTCCGCGTGCTGCCGCTCGCCACCAACCACGACACCACCCGCCTCATGACCCTCGTACGCGCCAAAACCCCCCACCGCGCCGCGCACCGGCTGCGCCAACGCCTCGCCGCACGGCTTCCCGTGGACGTGATCATCACCCACTACCCGGATGCCGCAGGACAGGTCCTGCTCAACCTCGCCTTCCCACCCGCCGTCCATGCTGCGATCTGCCAGGCTGCCCATGAAGCGGGGCAGAGCCCGGAAATCTTCGTGAAGCTGGCCCTGCACCGCGCGCTGGCCCAGCACGCCAGCGACGAGGCCCACCGGCTCGACCGGGCCGTGCAGCAACTGCTCGCCCACACCACGGCCGCACACCTCCTGGCAGCCGTCGGCCACGCCCTGACCCGCACCCCCGGAGCAGCCCCCGCATGAACCCGACCGACGAACAGACGGCAGCGGCCGACGCCTTCCATGCCGGCCAGCACCTCGCCCTGCAGGCCGGCGCCGGCACGGGCAAGACCACCACCCTGGCCCTGCTCGCCCGCACCACTACACGCCGCGGCCGCTACCTCGCCTACAACCGGGCCATCGCCCAGGACGCCCGCACCCGCTTCCCCAACACCGTGCAGTGCAAAACCGCCCACGCCCTGGCCTACGCGGCCGTCGGCCACCGCTACACCCACCGCCTGAACGCACCCCGCCGCCCCGCCTGGCAGACCGGACAGACGCTCGGCATCAACAAAGCCGTCCGCATCGGCGACCGCGAGGTGACGCAACGAGCCCTCTCCAACGCCACCCTGCGCACCGTCGCCCGCTTCTGCCACACCGCCGACGAAGCCATCACCCCCCATCACGTGCCCCGGCTGCGCGGCCTGGACGACACCGACCTCCACACCCAACTCGCCGCCCACATCGTGCCGTTCGCCCACAAGGCGTGGGCCGACCTGCAACACCCCGACGACGGCGCCGTCCGCTTCGACCACGACCACTACCTGAAGATCTGGGCCCTCACCCGGCCGCGCATCTACGCCGACTTCCTGCTGCTGGATGAAGCCCAGGACACCAACCCCGTCGTCGAACAGATCTTCCTCGCCCAGCGCGACCACGCCCAGCTGGTCATGGTCGGCGACTCCGCCCAGGCCATCTACCACTGGCGCGGCGCCAAGGACATCATGACCGGCTTCGACGGCACCCAGCTCGCCCTGTCCCAGTCCTTCCGCTTCGGCCCCGACCTCGCCGCCGAAGCCAACCGCTGGCTGCACCTGGCCGACGCGCCGATCCGCCTCACCGGCACCCCCGCCGTGCCCACCGAACTCGGCCTCGTCACACAGCCGGACGCCGTCCTGTGCCGCACCAACGTGGGCGCCATGGCCCAGGTCATGACCCACATGGCAGCCGGACACCGGGTCGCCCTGGCCGGGGGAGGAGACAGCCTGCACGCCCTGGCCCTCGCGGCCCGCCACCTCAAGGAAGGCCGCCGCACCCACCATCCCGAACTGCTCCTCTTCCCCTGCTGGGGCGACCTGCGGGACTACGCCGCCCACGACCCCGCCGGCCGCGACCTCCAGCCCCTGGTCAACCTCGTCGACACCCACGGCGCCGACGCCATCCTCGCCGCCATCACCCAACTCGCCCCCGAACCGCACGCACACGTCACCGTCTCCACCGCCCACAAGGCCAAGGGACGCGAATGGCCCAGCGTCCTCATCGCCGAGGACTTCGCCCGATCCCCGAACGACACCGCCGACGACCCGGCAGGAAGCACACCGGCGCCCGCCCCCGACCCCGTCGACGACGCCGAAGCCCGCCTCGCCTACGTCGCCGTCACCCGCACCCGCCGACGTCTCGACCTGGGAGGCCTGTCCTGGATCGACGAGCATCCGGAAGGAGTCCTGGCCAGGTCTCGGTCGCTGCAGTGATCACGCCCTGCGGGCTCTGGCGGTCGGTGGTTCGCCTGGAGGAGTGCAGGGCGGAGCGGCGGGCGCGACAACTACAGGCGGGACGCAGGACCGCACCGACCCAGGATGGTTCAGGTGCGGTATCCGCGGTCGAAGTCGGCTTCCCGCCGACGCTCTTCCTCTTCGAGGACGTCGAGGCTGTGCAGGGCGTCGGCGGCGAAAGCGCGGACAGCAGCGGTCGGGTCTGTGCGCAGCGGGGACAATGCCTCCCGGCGGGGCTGAAGTGCATCAGGAAGATCGGTTGTCATACCGGGCAGGACGACACCCGCCAGCAGGGCGTCTTTAGTGGCTGCGTCGACGCCTGCGGACAGAAGCACCGAGATGATCTCTGCCCACAGCGGATCCTGCCATGAGTGCTGGACGGCGGCCGCGGCCTGCCGACGCTGGGCTGGTGCCCCGGACGCCCACTGCCGCAGGATGTCGGCCCAGGCCGTCGTTCCGTTACCGAGCACCGTCAGAACCCCAGCGGCCGTCAGATCGACACGGGCACTGACTCCCGCCGCAGCGCGGGCTTCCCCCATCCTCCGTTGGAAGGCGATGACGAGCCGTTCGCGCGCCGACGGAGGGAGCTTCTCGAGTGACCGCTTCCAAGCGAGCGGGAGGCCGGATCTGCCGTCGACGGCCAGCAGCTGCCCGGATGCGACGGCGGCGAACTCCTCCGGCAGGGAGGAGGCGATCTCGGCGGCACCGTAGGCCGTGTCCTCGTCGAAGTCGACGGTCGCGGCAATCTGATCGGACTCGCTGAACCGACGGCGCAGCCCATCCGCGTACTTCGCGGCGACGGCGGTATCGATGCGAAGGCTGCTTTTGCGCGCCTCCTGGAGCAAGAAACCGATCACCTCGAGCGTGGTGGGAAGAGCCGGGGCAGGGCACTGCTCCGCCAGCAAGGCAAGGACGGCCATGCGTTGGGCGAGCGGCTGATTGCACGCGACCAAATGCCACGTCAGGCTCCCCGCCAAGCGGGCCGCGCCCTCACCCCCTGCCGCCGAGGCAGCCTGCAGGATCAAGTCGAACAGGCGGGGCTCGCGCGCTGGGTGCTCGTGGGCGAAAGACAGCGCCGCAGCGGCCAGACGCGGATCGCCCACCCGTTCCTCCATCCAGGACCACACGGCATCGGGGTGACGCTGTGCGAGTCCCGCCAGCAGAGCACCTTCGCCGGCCATCGGCGCCTGGGCTATCCGCTCGAACGCCGGCTGGGGATCCGGGGCCGCAGCTCCGACCGCCCGAGTGAAGGCAGGAAGCGCGCTGACTGCTACGCCCGTGACATTCGGGCCGGTCTCCTCCAGCAGCCGGAGCGCCTCCGGCAGATCCATCTCGCTGCCGAGTTGCTGTGCGGCGCGCTGCTGATCTTCAAGCGCCTCACGCCAGGGAGCGTGGCTGCGCAGTGGCTGCAGCACAAGGAGACGGCCAAGTCGGGTGTCCGCGAGTGCCACGGCTGCCACCGCATCCCCGGCTTCCGCTGCTCCGGCAAGGGAACAAGGCCGGGGGTCAGGTCCCAGCACAGCCTGGGCTGCGCTGCGCCTCACCGCCAAAGGAAGCGAGTCCCACCGCGCGGCGATCTGTTCGCCGAACTCTCCCGCCGCGATGTCCAATACGGCGACCGCATGGCTGGCCAGGGGCACGCCGGAGAACGCCATCGGCCGCGCTCCTTCGCCACGCAACTGACCGGGCAGGGAGACGAGCGTGTGCAGTACGGGCAAGCCTTCACCACTGCGCATTGTGGGTTCGTCCAGCAGCGGGGCGAGCAGCATGAGCGCCTCGCGCAACAGGGTGAGGGTTTCGGGGCGGTCAGGCAGCACAGTGGCGTGCAGGGAGATGGTGCTCGCTGACTCGGGTGTGCCGCCAGTGCTCTCCACAGTCAGGCGCAGCAGCGGCTGGAGGGCTCCCAGAAGCACGCGCGCCAGGCTGAGGGGGCCACGGATGGCGCTCTCCCCAGCGTCCAGCTCCTGCGGAGGGTAGGCAGCCCGGTCCCGGTGCCACCGGGCGATGACCCGCAGGACCTCGCGACGCCGCTCAAACAGTGCGTCAAACTGCTGCGGCAGGGCGTGGGCCGGCGCGGAGCACCACTGCCCGATGGCACGCAGAACCCCCTCGCGCCGGTCAGAGTTTTCCACGTGGAGGGCCGGTTCCATCAACCAGGCCACATCGAGCAGCAGGCTGACCGGACTGGGTACCGCATCGAGCCCGATGCGGTGGGCGAGCTGAGCGAACCGCTCGCCCAAGTGCTGCAGACCGTACCGGTAGTGGGCAACCGGGTCTCCGCCGTCCAGCAAGCGGGGTGCAGGATCCGGCGGCCACCGCTTCACCAACATCTCGTGCAGGTCCGCGAAGATAGTGGGGGCGGCCACGGCCACTTCACCGGCCAGTCCGACCACAGCCGCCCACTCGCCCAGATGCGCCTCGGACGGCAGCAGCGCGCGGACAGCCGCAGCCAGCCGAGCACCCACCACATGGTCTGCCCGGTCGTGTGCTGCCTGGGCCAGGACGTTCAGCTGAGGACCGAGCCGGGACGCACCGAATTCCAGGTGTCGGCCAGCGGACGTGACGGACTGCCCGTCCAGCTCGAGCCCGGCCATTCCCGCCACTGCTTGCAGCACCCGGTCCACGTCCAGCCGGACCCGGGCGTGAGGATCGAGCGCGTCGGCGAGGAGAACCGGGGCAAGCAGGGCAGGGCGCACCGAGTACGGCGAAGAATCGGCCAGCCCGGCATCGGCCAGCTCATCCAGCAGGACGGACAACCGGTGCGGCTCCGGCGGAAGCGTCGACACCGCACCAGCCAGCACGGCGAGATCCTCCCCACTGGTGACCGTGCCCAGCACCGCCAGCGCCACCGCCGCGGCCCGGTGCTCCTGTGCGGGGTCGTCGGCCGGTAGACGCCTCCCGACGGTGACCCGCAGCAGATCGGCCGCGCTCGGCCAGTCGAACCGGTTTGCGGCAAGCCCCGCTTCACAGGCTGCATGAGCGATGAGCGGGTTGCCCTGAGCCATATTGATGACGGTTTCACGGAAGGCCGGATTCGTGATCCCCCGCCCGGTGACAAGCGCGTCGATGCCTCCTCTGTCCAGGGAACGAAGCGGGACGACAGCACCGCCCCAGCGTTCGATGTTCCAGCGCTGCAGCACCCCCAGGTGACGGCCGGGCCGCACCGTCAGGACAAGACGCACGCGGTCGAAACGGCCGTCGTGCAGGAGCGCGGGAAGTCCGCTCAGATCCGGGGCGCGGTCGGCATCGTCAATGAGAACAACCAGGGGAGCATCGACCGGTGCTTCCGTGAACGCGCCGGCCTCCAACGACACACCGGTGGGCGCGACGAGAACCGCAGACACCGACTTCGACGCCTCGATCGCCAGACGGGTTTTTCCGACCCCACCCGCACCCTCCACCACCACGACCCGCGCTGCCGGATTCGTGTCAGCCAATGCCGCTCTGAGCGCCTGCATCTCCGCCTCGCGTCCCACCAAGGGCGCGGTCATCCCGGGCACCGACACGGACAGGGCGTCGATGTACTGCGCCCACGTCGACAGCCTGCGCGGAGCCCGCGGAAGCACACCGAGCTCGAGCTCGGCCACCCACCGCAAGCCGTCTGTTTCCAGTTCGGTGACCAGTTCGGCCAGAGTGACGATTTCCACATCAACGCCGTACTCTGTGCGTGCTTTCTGTCTCCACCTCTCCTTGGTGATCTCGTTGGTCGAGCGGTTCATCACGTAGATCGCTTTGGCCCGCCTGCTGTGCTTGGCGTTCTTCACCAGCTCGGACTTCAGCTTGTCCGTCCACCGTTGCTGCAGACTCGCCCACAGCACGACTTGGTCGTTCTCGCCGAACAAGGGACGGCCGAACGCATCCCGACCCAGATCCCCCGTGGAACTGGTGATTCGCAGTTGCGGAAAACGAACCCGCAGCACATGCAACGCCACCCGCTCGAAGACCTGATCGTTCTCGAGCTCCTGCAGGGCGGCTCTCGCAGTCTCGTACACGGGTGACTCCGCAAACGTAAGAGGGCTGTACGCACGGCCACCTCTGCCGCACCGCAACGCCATCATCGCGCCACAACGGCACAGGCGTAACCCGGACGCCAACCTGGGCACCATGCGGACAGCCACCCAGCATCAGCCCGGGTGACGCACCGGAATCCCTGTCACCCACCGCATGCAGAACGGCCGCACCGGCCGCCCGCTGTCCACAGACGGCCCCGGGCAGGCTCTGAGGCCATGAACACCAGTTCGCCGGGCATCGCCCGCACCAACAGGAAGGCGCCGCGCTGCGAGCGCCATGATGCCTTCCTCCATCCGGAGGAGCAGGCCGAGTTGGCCGCGCGGTTCCCGGCCGGCTACCAGGCGCAGATGGCATTCCTCCTGGCCGCCTACACCCGCAACGCGTCCGTGGTCGCCGCGCTCTTGGGCACCCGCGCACGTACGGTGCACCGTCACTGCCGCGGGTGGTCGCTGCCTCCCGGGCCCCGGCTGCGCCGGGCCCTGCGCCGCCGTGTCCTGGACCTCGTGTGCCCGCGGTGTCTGTCCGACCGCGCGGTCGAAGAGGCACGTCAGGCGAGGCGGGACGCCCGGCGCGCGGCCCGCCGGATTCCGCGTGAACAAGACGGTCCGTATCGCTGACCTGCAGGCCTGAGGAGAGACCCGTAGCAAGGGCCCGCGCGAGCAGGGTGATGAAGCTTCTGTGCATCACTGAAAGCAATTCGCTGATATTCATGCGTAATTTGCATCGACTCGGATACAATGAGGGCGTGGGATTGACCTTGGAAGAGTCGTTGCGGCTGACGGTGGCCGCGTTGATGCAGGTGACGGGTGACTCGCAGCGGTCGGTCGCGGCAGTGCTGGGGCTGACGCAGACGCAGGTGTCGCGCCGGCAGTCGGGTGCCGTTTCGTGGAGCCTGCGCGACGTGGATGTCCTGGCCGAGCACTACGGCATCGGCGCCCTGGACCTGCTTGCGGGTCCGACCAGAGCATGCGAGGCGCTGCCCGCCGACCGGCACCGTTCCGTCCGGGCCGAGACGAAGGGGGCGAGCCGGTGAGTGACTTCGACGCGATCGACTCGCTCCTCGACGCCGTCGGCCCGCAGGCCGAACTCCCGCCCTGCCAGGTACGCCGCGAGCTGCGGGAGCGAGCCCGGCTGTCCAAGGCGCAGGTAGCCCGTGCGCTCGGGGTGAGCCCGTCCACCCTCAGTGGATGGGAGAACGGCCGGGACCCGGCCGGTGAGGTCCGCACCAAGTACGCGTATCTGCTGGACGGGCTGAACGCCAAGCTCACCACCGAGACCGAAACCACCACGGCGGAGCCGGTTGAGGAGCCGTCCGCGGCATCAGGCACTGCTGCGGCGGCCGTCGCCTCTACGCCGTCGACGGAACCCGGCCAGGACGAGGACGAGGTGGAGTCGCTCGCCGTGCCCGAGCCGTGTGTGCTGTGCGGGCGTCCGGCCCAGCAGCGTGTGGCGGGGTTCGCTCAGCATCTGGACCCCTCCGGCTGCCAGGCAGCCCCTGCACAAACCCCGAAGCCCTCGCCCACCGCGCCATCTGCCCAGGCCCAAGTGCCGCGTACGGCCCGCCCGCCCCGTCCGGCCAGCGGTAAAGACACGGTCCCGCGCGGGCGGGAGTTCCAGGAGCCGTCCGGGCCGGCCGGCTTGATCCACGAAGCGGTGCACGCCGTGCTCGCCGAGCACCAGGGCGATGTTGAGGCCGCGAGCGCCGTACTGCTGAAGCGGGCGATCCCGGACGCGATGCGCCTGCTGGACGAGACCCGTAAGGGCGCCCGCTACGACGTGATCGCCCACCCCTGGATCCCCGACATCCTCAAGAAGCAGACCTCCAGAGGCGCCGACCAGATCTGGGAGGCCCGCCCCAAGTGGACGCGGACCGAACTGCCGCCCGGGAAGCACGAGGTCACCGCGCTCGACATCAACGGTGCCTACCTCTCGGCCCTCAAGACCCACCTCCCGCTCGGCCAGCTGGAACACTCCACGGGCTTCGCACACGACCGGCGCCGCGCCGGAGTCCACCTGATCACCCCGCCCGCCTGGGAGCACGACGCGGTGCTGCCCAACCCGATCGGCCAGCGCGACGAACCAGGACCCCTGTGGGTCACCGAACCGACCCTGCGCCTGCTGCTGCGCCTGTCCGGCCCGAAGCACCGCCTGTGCGAGCCGCCCGAGATCCACGAGTCCTACACCTCGGGCGCCACCGAGAACCTCCTGGAGAAGTTCCGGATCGCCCTCAAGGACGCCCGCGACACCGCGATCGCTGACGGCGACGGGCTGACGCTGGAGTACGTGAAGGCGATGTACTCCAAGTTCGTCTCCACGATGGGGGAGTCGAACTACAACCGGGAGCTCTACCGCCCGGACTGGATGCACATCATCCGCTCCCAGGCCTTCGCCAACCTCTGGATGAAGGCACTCAAGGCCCACGACGCGGGACTGCCCGTCGTGCGGGCGATGGGCACCGACGAGCTCCACGTCATCGGAGACTGGCGCCGTGTCTTCCCTGAAGGCCGCGGTGTTACCGAGGTCAAGGTCAAAGACACGTACACCGCCGGAACCGATGCCGAAGCCAGCACGGGGGAGATGCAGTAGATGCCGGAGAAGAACATCGACTTCGGGAAGTTCGGCGCGAGCGGGATCAAGGGCAGCGAAGCCGTCGCTCGCCAGCTCGACTGGCTCGCCGCTCACATCGCCACCCCGGTGACCGCCAGGCGTGGCCTGATGGCACGCCTGCACTACCTGACGACGTCGGACAGGGCCTGGCAGGCGGCCAAGGACGCCGGACTGACCGTGAGCGACCGGACGCTGAAGGCATGGATGCAGGGCACCCGCCGTCCCTCGAAGGCCAACCTGGAACGCATCGACACCGCCTACCGGGCGGTGCGGCGCCGCAACGTCGCCCGCCACCTCACCGCCCGCCTCAACCGCAAGGGCCGCGGCACTCGCGTGGAGATCCACCCCCTCGACCAGTCCGGCGTGCCGCGCCAGCTCCAGCGGGTCGTGGCACACCGGACGATGAACGTGCGCCGCTGGGACAAGATCGTCGCGTCCTGGGCGGCCAGCGACCACCAGGGCCTGGACGACGCCTGGACCGCCGATGTCCTGCCCGACCTGGGCTCCCAGTGGGGCCAGTACGAGTACGTCAAAAACATCGGCTTCGCCGCGTAGCAGCCTGCGCCCGGCAAAAGGGGTCTCCAGCACCCGCCGCCCTGACGTCCGGCGGTGCTCACCGGCGCGGGGTGGAGCAACTCGGTAGCTCGCCGGGCTCATAGCCCAGAGGTCTTCTCCGAACTACCGCTCGAAGCAGCGAGAAGCGCTGCTTGCGGCCGCCTCTGGATCTACCCTTGGTTCCAGGACCGGCCGAGGCAACCTCGGCGCTCGCCGCTTCTGGAGGGCTATGCCAACGGCAACACCCATTCCGCTATCGCCCGACGTCATCGAATACGTACGGGGTGTCTTTTTCGACGTGAACGAACGCGTAACGGCGAGGCTCGACCGCATGCCGACCGTGCATGAGGAGACCCTCGACTTCGCATTCGTAGACGCAGTCGCCGAAGCGCAGGGCCCTCATCTGTTGCCATCCGGTACCCTCGTCGATATTGATGTTCACTTTGTTGGCGGTGGCCGACATTGGGATCGGTGGGAAGTTGCCGATATCGGCTTCATCGTCACTTTCCGACTCGATAACACTCTCCTACGTACCAAGGTGGTGCTACTGCAGAGCAAGCGCCTCTATCCCAGGGAATCTGAATTTATCGAGGATGAAGGGATCACTCGCCCTGGCGGTTTCGGATCGCTGATGCGCCCTTCGTTCCCCGCCTCTCTGGGGTCACGTACGTTTCGGTTTGACGAGGCTTGCCGATACAAAGCCCTTCAGGTGGGCGACACCCAGTGGCAAGCGATTTCGCACTATGAAAAAGAGTACAATCTCCCCGTTCATTATCTGCTGTATCACCCTCACTCGATACCGACGCAAGCATCTATCCCGGTAGCTATCCCGCTGGAGCGTCCGATTGCTCCACCAGATGTGGGGGCGCGCGTACTCTCAGGAGAGGCCCTTCGGCTACTTACTCGTGAATTTTCACGGAATTATGCCCCTTCTTATGGGGAGCTGCGAGATGGGCACGGACAAGTGGGCTATCGTCTTCCCGAATTCGTGGTTGACAGAGTGCTATCTTGTCTCGATGGCTACGTAGTCGACGACGCAACGGACAATGAGGGACTGCGACGCGTCTTCAGTCAGCGAGGTGCCCCCATTGCTGCGGCGGTGCGCATGGACATCAACCTGCCCGGATAATCTCAGAACCATACGGTTCTGAGCCCCCGCTCGGATGTGGCCTACATGTCGGCGGCTGCCATGCCCAACTGCCAGGTCAGGCACGAGCGTTGGCTCACCGGACCGGTCTGGGACGCGATTCGGCCGTGCCCCACCCCAAGCACCAGCCCGCTTCCGCCCGCCGGACCGGACGGCGCGGGCAGCCCCCTATGGTGGCGCCCCAGCCACATCAGCAGCGCCTGACGCCCTTCAGTCACGTCCACTCCCCACCCGGCCATCAACTGCTCCACGCCCGCAAGCCATCGGGACCGGTCCGCCGCGTCCCGCCGCCCCGCCCGTTCGAAGTCCACCATGGCGTGCGCAAGTTCCGCGGCCTCCGGGTAGATCACCAGCGGGGCCGCCCGCATCTCCCGCGCGTCCAGCCCAGCCGTCCAGGCCCGCCGCACCCAGCACACGGTGTCCGGCATCCGCGTCCACCAGTACACCGCCACCTGGAAGGCATCGGCGAACAACTCCTCGCCGGCCGGCCCCCACCGTTCGGCCAGCTGCTGCCGCACCTGGTGCGCCGTCACCGTCTCGGGCAGCTCGGCCAGCTGCACGAAGTCCGGACCGCGGCCGCGGGAGTCGTCCGACCAGTAACCGTGTCGCACGCAGACCTGCCAGCTGTCCGGCGACATCAGCCACACCGTCTCACCGACACCCAGGGCATCAGCGCACAGCGGGCAGTACCGCACGAGGTGCCCCGCCACAGGCTCCCAGCGCCACCTCCACTGCGCCGCCTCTTCGCCTGGCAGCAGGTGCTCCGCGCCCAGGCTGGGCAGATCCTGCTGCAGAAGACCAGCCGCACGGTCAGCAAGGACAGCCAGATAGCGCAGCCCCGCCTCGTTCACATACATTTCGGTGGACTGCGGGTACTTCTCCACCCGCTCGGGGTACGCGGATGCCTCGCCCTGCCCGACGCGGTCGAGGAAAGCAGCCAGGCTCAGGCCGTTGGCGTGCGCGAGCCGGTTCACGAACGACCCCGTCGACTCACCCGCCACCGGCCCCACACGCAGCGGCAGCGGCCAGCGAGGCCCGTACAGACCGGGAACGTCCAGCACCGCTGCCCTTCCGCCGAAGCCGTCACCAAGAATCACCGTGACCGGCCCGCCAGCAGGCGGTCAAGAACACCGACACTCGTTCAGGTGAACCACGGCGAACGCCCAGCCACGGCCTCGCACACTCCTTCCACCCTGTGGACCAGGCGCCTGTGCACACCGTCACCCGGGGGAGGACCATGGCCACGACGACACGCATCCGCCCGGACACGACCGCCCCCGCCCCCGCGACCGCCTCGCGCCTGAAGACCCGCCTGCGCGGAGGCCAGCAAATCGCCGTCGACACCTCCGCGAGCAGCTTCATCGAGGGCTACCGCCGTGTCAGCGTCTACATGGCCACCGGCACCGGAAAGACCCTGGTGGCCCTGCACGTCGTCCAGGAAACCGCACCCGAAGGCGCCTCCCTGGTGGCAGTCCCCTCCCTGCGACTCCTTGAGCAGACCGCCGCGAAATGGCACAGCGAAGGACGTCCCGGCCGCTACCTCGGTGTCTGTTCCTCAAGCCACCCGGCAGACCCGTACCTGGCTGGCGTCCTCACCATGGTCAACACCGCCGACGACCTGGCCTGGCAGGCAGCCGACACCCCAGGACCGCTCAACGTGTTCTGCACCTACGACTCCCTGGACAAGGTCGTCGAAGCCCACCGCGACTTCCACCTGCCCCGCTGGGACGTCGTGGTCGCCGACGAAGCCCACCGCACCGCCGGTGACTACGACAAGCCCTGGGCCCGCATCCACCACGACGACAAGCTGCCCGCCCGCCACCGTCTCTACATGACCGCGACGCCCCGTGTCTTCGACGAGAAGAAAGCCCGCGAAAAGGGCATCAACGCGGACACCGTCATCGCCTCCATGGACGACGTGAGCATCTACGGGCCCGTCGTCTACCGCATCTCCCTGAGAGAGGCGATCGACGAGGGGCTCCTCGCCGACTACCGCATCGCCGGCGTCGTGATCAGAGACGAAGACCTGCGGGGCCTCCTCAACCGGCTCCCCGCACACACCTGGACCGGCGAAGCCTTGCGCGCCGCAGCCGCCCAAGTCGCCCTGCTGGTCGCCCAGCACCGCTACGACCTGCGCCGCACGCTGACCTTCCACCCCTGCATCGCCGCCGCGGACGTCTTCGCCGAAACACTCCACGAGACCGCGACCCTCATGCCCCCGGCCTACCACACGCCCATGCAGGTCGGCTCCGTCAGCTCCAGGCAGACCCCCTTCGAACGCCACAAGAACTACACCGACTTCGCCTCCGCGCCCCTCAACACCCCCGCCTCACAGCAGCCGCCCCGCCGGGCCGTCCTCACCAACTGCCGCTGCTGCGCCGAAGGCGTCGACATCCCCGCCATCGACTCCCTGCTCTTCGCCCACCCCAAGACCAGCAGCATCGACATCATCCAGTCCATCGGACGCGCACTGCGCCAGACCCCAGGCGACAACAAGATCTCCACCATCGTCATCCCCATCTACATGGCACCTGGCGAAACCCTCGAGGAAGCCGTCAAGAAAACCGCCTTCCACCTGATCTACCGGGTCCTCATCGACCTCGACGTCTACGACGAGCACACCTTCCACCTCGTCGACCACTTCCGGTACCCGGGCGACCCCACCGCCATCCCCCAGATCGCCCCGCGCCCGGAACGTGCCGACGAGATCATCCCGGTCCTCGACCTGAACGATGTCATGGCCCCCAACCGCGTATGGGAGGCCGCCTTCGAGGTCGCCACAGACTTCTACCTCCAAAACGGCCACCTCGACGTCCCCAGCCGCTGCCTCCACGACGGCCGCTTCTACCTCGGCTGGTGGATCGGCGCACAGCGCTCCATGCGCAAGAACGGCCTGCTCCTGCCCGAACGCATCGCAGCACTGGACACCCTCGGCATGATCTGGGAGCACCCCCCGCACAGCATCGAGCGCAAACTCCTCATCGCCCGCGACTACGTCGCCCGCCACGGACACCTCGCACCCCGGTGGGCCGAACACCACCAAGGCATGCACCTGGGCCGCTGGCTCGCCGACAGCCGAAAGGAAGCCAACAGCCGCCGCCTGCCCCACTGCTACCAGCGGGCCCTGAACGAGATCTACCCCTGGTGGAACGCCAAAGGCAGACCCGAATGGAAACGCACCTACGCCCGCGCCCACGCGGCCGCACGCGACAACACCCTGGTCTTCCCCGGACCGCACCAACTCACCGGCGCCGCCCCTGTGCTGACCCAATGGCTGGCCGAGCAGATCGACAACCTCGACAAGCTCGAGGACTACCAGCGCCACCTCATGGGCGACCTCCCCATCGAGCACCCCCTGGCCCTCCTGCTGCGCCGCCCGCGCGGCGCTTCCCAACGGGCCTTCGCCCGAGGATTGAAGGCCGCCTACGCCTACCGCTGCCGCCACCATCACCTGGACGTTCCCTACAACTACACCTGCGAAGACGGCTTCGCCTTGGGAAGGTGGCTCGCGGAGAAACGGCGATTTCCGCAGGCCCTCTCGCGAGAACAACTGGACGCCCTGGAAGCCCTCGACATGCGCTGGATCTCACGCCACCGGCACCGCACACCCTGAACCGCCGACCAACCGGCAGACCACGGGACCACGGCGCTCCGCCCCCGCATGAACAGCTGCATCGGATCCTCCCGGCAGCGCCCGCCGCCCGTCCAACAGACCCGCAACCCGAGCCCGGCTGACATCACCAGACGTACCGCAGCCCAAACCACGAAAGAACCGAACGACCTCAACCAGGAGTACGGCATCATGACGACACCGCCCCACTCGCCCGGCCGGCTGCCTGCCTTCAACATCGGCCTCACCCACGTCACACTCCCCACCTCACAGGTACAGGTCAACCGCCTGACAGAACTCATCAACGAAGTCACTCTGGGCACCGACGTGATCGTGATCGTGGTGAGCCCCGCCACCCACCTGGCCGACACCGACGTCGATCCAAGCCGCTTCATCTGGCCGACCTGGCAGGGAGACACCATCCCCGAGGCCCACCAGAAGTGGAAGGCCGTCTTTGCTACCCAGGACCGCACCTTCAGGGGCATCTACTACGAGGGCCCCACCCTTGAAGAGACGCAGACCTTCCGCGTCCCAGCCACCGTTCTGTCCGACGCGATGTGGAAGATGACCCAGAACGAGCAGCCCTGCGCGATCCTGTGCACCGGCCTCACCGGAGACCCCTCTGCAGCCGAAATCACGACCGCCCTAAAAGAAGGAAGGCTCCAAGCAGTCCTGGTAGAAGCCCTGTTCGCCTAACCCCAGACCAGCCCCACGACATCCCCTAACGTTGCACGGACACGACCCGCAACCACCGACCCGGCCCACTCCTCCCGCAACACCACTCAGCGAAGGACACCCGACACGATGGATCCCGCCGGCCACCGCTCCATCGCGCACTGAGGATCTTGTTTCATGCCCTCCGAGGAGCCCATCGCCGAGATCACCGCCGTCACCGCCTCCCGCACCCGCCCCGCCCGGCACGCACTACGCCCGGACCAGCAGCGGGCCGTCGACAGCGCGGCACGTCACCTCGCGCGCGCACACAGCCGCGGGCACATGGTGTCGGCCTGCGGCACAGGAAAAACACTCACCGCGCTACGGACCGCCGAGGCCCTCGACGCCCGACACCTGCTGATCGCCGTGCCGAGCCTAGACCTCATCTCGCAGTGGGCCCAGGCAGCCCGCAACGACGGACGCCCAGAGCCGATGATGGCCGTCTCGTCCCTGGCTGCGGCCAAGCACCCGGTCCTGGCCGGAGCAGGCGTCCACAGCACCAACTCCCCGGAGTTCCTGGCGACCTGGCTGGCCCGGCACGAGCACGCCACCGTCCTCGTCACCCTCGACTCCCTCCCGAAGATCGAGCAAACCCTGCACACCCGCGCTCCCGTCCCTATTTTCGACCTCGTGATCGTCGACGAAGCACACCGCACCGCGGGAAGCTGGGACAAGGATTGGACCGTCCTGCACGACCACACCCGCATCCGAGCCGACCGCCGCCTCTACCTGACCGCCACCCCCTACGAATGGGACCCACCGCGCCTGACGGAAGCACCCACCACCCGCCCTCAGCCCAAGCGCACCGCAGTCACCGCCCCCGCCTGGGACGCCCCCGCTCTCGTGGCCTCCATGGCCGACACCAAAACCTTCGGCCCACGCCTGCACACCTACTCGCACGCCGACGCCATCGACGACGGCGTCCTCGCCGACTACCAACTGGTCGTCCCCACCATCACCGACACCCACCTGCGCACCGTCCTCGCCACCCCCGACGTCCACTCCGGCTTCGGACCGGCCGCCCGCCGTACCACCGCACTGCACTTGGCGGTCCTCAAGGCGATGACCGAACACGACCTCCATCACGTGATCGTGTACTTCCAGCAGGTCGCCGACGCCACCGACTTCGCCCGCCAGTTCCCCCACACACTGCGCACCCTCACCGACGACCAGCGCCCCCCGTGGGCGGACGACCTGGTCGTCCAGTCGATCAACGGCACCCACAGGCCCGGCCAGCGCCACGACATCCTCACGGACTTCGCCGGCGCAGACCGCGCCGTCCTGACCAACGCCCAGGTCCTGGGGGAGGGCGTCGACCTGCCCGCCGTCGACGCCGTCGTCTTCGCCGACCGCACCGCCAGCGTCCGCCGCATCGTCCAGGCCCTCGGCCGCGCCCTGCGTAAACCCCCCACCCAGGCCACGAAGACCGCCAGCCTCGTCGTCCCCGCCTACATCCCCCGCGGCGCCGACCCCACCGACCTCCTGGGCACCCCCTACGAAGCTCTCTGGCTCGTCACCGCAGCCCTACGCCACCACGACCAGACCATCGCCGCCCGCGCTCCCCGCACCACCACCAAACGCCGCCTCGAACACAGCACCCGCACACTCCTGGCCCGCCGCTTCCGTTTCGACTTCACCCTTGACCCCGACAGCATCGCCCGGGCCATGGACCTGATCGCCTGGCCCGCCGACGCCGCTGCTCTCTCCGCCCCCCGCCGGGCGGGCCTGGCGGCCGCGACCCGCTTCCATGCCGAACACCGCCACCTGCGCGTGCCCGCCGACTATGAGGACGCCTACGGATACCGGCTCGGCGCCTTCGTCACCGGCCAGCGCACCGCCCGCAGGCAGGGTCTCCTCACCGACGACTGGGTCGCCGAACTCGATGCGCTCGACATGATCTGGGACGACCACGAAGCCGCCTGGCAGGGCAACCTCACCACCGTCACCGCCTTCCACGCCGAGCACGGCCACCTTGCCATTCCCGAACACCTGCCCGGAGGCCGCTTCCTCGTCGTCCAGCGCGCCCTCGCCCGCGAGAACCGCCTTGACCCGGGCCGCCTCGCTCGGCTCGCCGCCCTCGACCCCAACTGGACCCTCCCGCACGGCCCCGACTGGCACCGCAAATACCACCTCCTGCGACGCCACATCGAAGCCGGCTACAGCCCAGGCACGCTGCACCGCGGCACAGTGATCGACGACGTGAAGATGGGAAGCTGGCTGCACCGCCAGCTCTCCATCTGGGACCGCCTCGCCCCCGCCCAACGCGACCTCCTCACCCGCCTGCAGCTGACCCCCGCCACCCCCCTGCCGCCCGTGAAGCGGGCGAGCCCGCCCGCGGCGAAGCGGATCCGCCGTTCCTTCGAACAGAACGCGCAGATCCTGCGGCTCTTCGTCGAGCACTGGAACCGCCCGCCCGGCGCACGGGAATGGATCGACGTCGACGAAGAACGCATCATGATCGGACCGTGGCTGTGCAAAGCCCGCACCCGACGCAACGCCCACCAACTCACTCAGGAACAGGACGACTTGATGGCGCAGATCCTCCAGGCGGACTGGACCGCCCCCACAACCGAGTAACAGCGCCCGGCCCGAAGCCGACGACTACCCCGTTCGAGCACGAGCTTCCCGTGCAAGGCATGGAAGGAAGGCCGGGCTGAGGGGCAGCGCACAGGAACAGAACCACAAGCCGACACCTGCGGTCACTGACAGGCTCCGCGACCGCACGACGGACCGCCCGCCCGGCTCGTGACGGTCAACACGTCGAGACCCGCATGACGCCGAGCGAACGCGAGCCTCTGACCGCCGGCGAGGGCACAACGTCTTCGCCGACCGCACCCGGCGCCACCTGCCCGTTGCGGCACACCGCCCTACATACCCCACCTACGCCGACGGCGGAGCGGTGATCTGCATGTTCCTTCTGCCGAGCTGCCATCGGCCGGGCGCTGCCTGGTGGAAGGCGGGGAAGCGGTGCAACAGCCGCCGCAGCCCCTCCATCTGCCGACGGTGCGGTTCCTGCACCGAAGCCGGGAGCGCGGCGAGGATGTCGGTGCGTGTCATCGGCTCAGGCGAACGGGCGAGCAGACGCGCGACCCGCGACAACAGGTCATCCCCACCAGTGCCACGCCGCGCCTGGGCCCATTCACGCCCGTGCACCTCGTGCTGGACGAACGGCTCGCCCAGGATCTTGAAGGCCTCCGCTCCGAACCGGACGAGCTTTGCGCGGGTATCGCTGGAGAACCGGCTGCGGTTGCGGTACGCGTAGACGCCGGCGGCGGTGACCGCCGCTGCGGCGGCCACCGGGTGGGCCCGTGCGATCCGGACCGCTCCGGCCAGGCCGTATCCGGCTGCCACGATGGTGGCGGTGCTGCCCTCCATGCCCGCCTCCGCTCTGCCGATCCTCCCCAGCACACCTCGTACCGCTTCCCAGTTCGGGACGGCGACACCCTGGCGGATCAGGTCACGGTCAGATGCAAAGAGGACGACGGGGGCGAGTACGCCGGCAAGCTGGAGGATGCCGACGTCACTCAGGTCCTCGTGGGCGAGCTTGTCGGCGGCCGGCGTCATGGGCAGCCCGTTCACGCAGACGACGTGCAGCACAGGCACGTACTGCTGCCACCACAGCCGCTCTGCCCGGACGAGATCGAAGCTGCCGCCCTCACGCTTGCGGTCGGCCAGCACCCGGGGCACCTCCGCCCACACGTAGTGCGGGATGAACCCGCGCAGCGTCCCGTGCTGCATTCCGGCGAGGATCGAGGACGGCTGCCCCCGCTTCAGCGCCGCGGTGATGTCCTGGGTGAGCACCGAGGTGTCGAAGACTCCGGGCCGGAAGCCGCCGGGCAACGGCAGGGTATAGGCACTGCTATACATGACGGGAGCGTAGGCCCTTCACAGGGCCCTGGCTCACAGGTTTTCCGCGATGGCAGCACCCAACCGGGGCGCGATGTCAGTGGGGCAGGCCATCATCGGAGAATGCCCCAGAAGAAGCCCCTCCCGCCGACCTACCAAGACCGCCTCCTTGAGCAGCTCGGCGCGCTGGAGCGGGATTCTACGGTTACGGCGGGCTGAAGCTGATCCGCCGCTCGGACCTGCGGCAGATGGGCGAGGCCGTCGACGTGCTGGCCACGCTGCCGGCCGATGCGAGTTCACCGCCGACACCGCCCGGATCAACCAGTCCCCGTATCACGCCTGGAAGGCGGGTTTCCGCGAGTGCGCGATGCTCTCGCGCGGCAGCGGGTGCGGAATGGACGACGCCGAAGCGGCCGAGCGGATCGCCGTCTGGACCGGTGGCGAGGGTGAGTTCGCCCAGTTCGCCGCTTGGAGATACGCGGAGAATGTCGTAACTAGGAGGATTCCCCGGCTTTGGGGGAGGGGGGAATGCTTGATCGTTGATCTTGTGAAGTGGTTCGTGTTCTGCCTTCCGGGGTGAGCGTGTGCTGTTGGTGGGGCGGCGGCTGTCGCGTCCCAGCGCGGAGGGAACCTTGTGATCACGCGGTGGCAGGGGGGAAGCGGATAGGGGCTCTGGCGCGCGTGCAGCCACTGCACGCCCCCGGGAGCGAGGCAAGGTGGACGAAGTCGGCGTTGTCAGTGGTGCCTGGGACAGTGGGGGTATGCCCAGCGATGCGGAGCGAGTCTTCGAAGACGCGGTGAGGACCGGCCGCGAGAACGCCCATACCGTGGAAATGGCCCGGCGTCACTGTCTGAACATGACGTTCACCGAGTTCGGTGGCCGGGGGTGGGCTGAGGGAACCACCGGGTTGCCGATCAACATGCGGCAGGTGGGCTGTCTGGTGGCTCATGGCGGTGCCAGCGGGAATCTGGCCTGGATCGCCGGAGAGTTCTATGCGGAGCACTGCGTGGGGTGTGTTCATCGCCGTCCCACGGGGGATGTGCCGAATCTTGCCACGATGATGGAGGAGCAGAAGGAAGCCGCAGCCAGGGCCGAGGAGGCCGAGCGTGCTGAAACGGCACGCCGGCGCCGCGAGTGGGAGCAGCGTGTCGAGCACCGCCGTGGTGCGCAGACGTCCTCGGATACGGCGATGGCGAGTGCTCTCGACGATATCGGGGTCCTGGACCGGGAGCCTGGTGTCGAGCGGGACGGCGAGGCATTCGATGGTGCGCTGCGGCGGTTGACCGCGCTGGCGGAGCGGGCACCGGAGACCTTCAGCGTCGCGGTGATCGAGCTGGCCCTGGTGCTGGTGGCCGAGGTGCGCCTCTCGGCGTTGCTGACGCCGCTGCGTCATGTGGCCCGCGTCCGTGGCGAGTACGCCGCGGACGTCTTGGAGGCGGCTCTGAATGCCTTGAGGCGCGGCCCTGTTGAGGAGGCCGGCCGCTGTGTGACCGACCTGCTGACCCCCAACGACGCCGGTCGGCTCGACGAGGCAGTGATCCGGTCCCTGGTGTATCTGGCCGAGCCGCGGACCCGGCGTTTCGGGGTCTACGAAGGCGGAACCGGAGACGCGAGTGCTCTGCGCGCGGCGGCGGGAGCGGCCCCCAGGGCCGTGGCCGCGGTGCTCGCCGGCATGCTGCCCGCTCCCCGGCCGCCCGAGTCGCTTGTGCTGCCTGCCGGAGTGGGGCCGACACCCCGGACGCCAAGCGAGGCCGAGACCGATCGGCGCGCTGCCGCGGCCGCCGTGAGGGCTCTGGCGTTCACACACGCGGACGTGGCGGGCCAGCTGGTGCCGCCCATGCTGCTGAACCTGGGCGTCGACGACGGCCATCACGACGACCCCGCGCCGGTGGGCACCATCCAGCAGGCCCTGGCCGCACTGCTCGTCTTGGAGGTGGGCGATGTCCCTGCCCACCTCGAGCGGGCCGGCCGAGCCGCCGCGGACACCGTGCGCAGGCGCCTGTTCGGGGCCCTGGAACAAGCAGGCCGCCTCATCGACCCCGAGGACAGGTTCCGGACCGCCAGCGATCCCCAGCCCGATGAGAGCCGGCAGCGGGCCGTCTTCGAATACCTGCTCTCCACCTGCCTGACCCGTATCGGAGGCGACTGGGGCGACGACGTACGCGTCCCGGCCGCAATCCTGACCGAACAGCTGGCCCAAACCCACCCCGCCTGGGCCCAGCCGCACCTCACCGCTCTGCTGGGCACGGCCCTGACCGCCATCGACACCCTGGAGTCGGCGGACACCGCCCCCGCCCCGCTCCTGGCCACCCCCGAAACAGCTTCGCCGGAGCTGCGGTTCCTCGACCGGATGACCTACCGCCAGTCGCTCGCCTCCAGCATTGGCAGACTCCTCGACGCTCTCGAACACATCGCCGCCCTCGACGCGACGGCCGTGAGCAGCGCAGTCATCGACACCATCGCCGACGAACGCGACAGCCAGCGCCAGCAGGTCATCGTGGCCCAACTGCTGCCGCTGCTGGGAAAACTCGGCCGACGCCACGGCGACCACCCCGGCCTCCTGCGGCTGCTCCTCCCCCTGCTGTACACCTACGTCGTCGACTCCGACGTCGCCTCCCGGTCGGCCGCGCTGAGCGCCTGGGCGCAGATCGGCGCAGCCCACCGTCTGCCCTCCAGCCTGTCCGACCTCCTGCCGGCCCTGCTCGCCGATCCCTACCTCGGTGTCATCGACGGTGTTCTAGATACCGCCATGAGGCTGGAATGGAGCCCCCAGGACACCGCCGCGCTGCTGGCCTACGCCCTGTTTGTCTGCGAACACGTCGACGCCGACCGATTCCCGGACACCGTCAAGAAAGCCATGGCCGCCGCCTCCAGGCTCTCCCGGAGCAGCGAAACCCTCAGGGCCCGCACGGAACAGACGATTCTCGGGCGCGCCGCCGACCTGGACCGCTACCACCTGCGCGACGCCCTGAGCCGTGACTGGCTGCCCCAGACCGTCACCACCGTGGCCATGGCAACACTGCGCCTGCGCCAGGTACGCGACCCGGCGATCAACGACCGTTTCAACGCTCACGACAACCGGCAACTGTGCGCGCTGCTGGAGTGCGGGCCGGGCCTGGCCGGCCTGCCGGTTGCGGACCTGCGCGCGGCCGCCCTGGAACTCGGGCCGCACGGTGTGCCCGGCGCGGCCGAATACGCCGAAGTCGCCTGGCGGGCAGCCCGCCCCTCTGACGCCGCAGCCGTGATGAATACTGTCCTCGACCGGCTCCCGGACCAGCCCGCTTTCGCCGTCCACCGGGCGATGGCTTCGCTGGTCGCCGCTGCGGCCGCGTTCGACGCAGCCGCAGCGGCCCGGGGCGACACGGGTGCGGCCGCGCTTGCGCTGACGCACGCCGCTCAAGCCATCACAGGGGAGGGCCGCGCCCATGCTCTGGCGGAACAGGCCCGCATCCGTGTCACAGTCCGCAGCCTTCTCGCGGGCCGTGAACTGGTGCCGGTCGGCGGCCCGGACCAGTACGACGCAGACCAGCGCCGCAGCCGTTGCGGCGACGACCCGGCCGCGCTGCGCGCCCGCGCAACCCGGCTGCACACCGCGGCCAAGACGCTCACCGACCAGGCTCAGGAGGTGACGGCCACCGCTGCCTACGTGCGGTGCTTCGCCAAGCTCTGTGAGGTGGCCGCCTTCCTGATCAAGCTCGACGCGGCCGAACTCGACGCCGACACGACCGAGATGACCGCACTTGCCACCGCGGCCCGGCGGCGCGCAGCCGCCCTCACCGCCGAGCTTCAAGAGCGGTTCACGGACACTGACCCGCTGGCCGGAGAGCTGACGGCCGCCCTGGAACGGGTGCAGGCTCTCACCGGCGCCGACGGTGTCGCGGACCTCCTCGCCGACTGGGCCGCTCTGCCCCTGCCGCTGGTGATCGCCCACGGCCCGCGCCGCACACGCCGCGCCTCCCGCGCCACGGCCGCAGACAACGCCCAACCTGCCGGGCCCGCGGAGGACGAATCGACCGTCGCCGTCGCCCTGGCCAGCGTCGACGGACGCCTTATCACCGGCCCGCAGGTCCTGCGCCCCTCGACGGTCTATGAACTCCGCCTGGACGTACGCACCGGCCCCTGGCCGGAGTGGGCCGAGACTCTCGAGGCCGAACTCCTCAGCCATCTCACCCCCAGCGAGGCGGAAACGCCCTCCTACTTCTGGCCGCGCCCACCGCGCCCGGACGACCCGGTGACATTGAGCGCCACCGGCACGCTCATCCTCCGCTTCGGCCTCCCCGCCGGCAGCCCGGCCCCACCGTTCTCGGTCAATCTGCGCTGGCGCGGCAGCCGGGACGGCAAACCGGTCACCCAGAACCTCGACGTCGCCGGACACCGCCAGATCCGCTGCCGACCCTTCGACGCCTCACGCGACTTCCTGACCAACTTCCCCGTCTTCGACGAACGGCTGCTCGCCCTCTACGAACGTCTCCACCACGCCGGCTATGACGAAGACCAGCTCCAGGCCTTCTGCCGCCTGTTCACCGCCATCTGCCGCACCGGGCTCACCATGACGTGGAACAAGCAGTACAAACGCGGCAGCCACGTGACCGAACGCAAATTCCACGACGACCTCTACAAGGAACTGCTGGCAGAGCCGGAACTCGGCGGCCGCCTGGAGCGCGGCAGCCCCCTCGCGCTCGGCTACCTCGATGCCCGCCACGACGGCATCACCGCCGAACTGAAGGTGGAACGCAAAACCCCGGTCACCGAGCAGAGCGCCCCCAAGTACATGGGGCAGCCCACCCAGTACGCAGCCGCCGACGGCGCACGCCTGTCGATCCTGTGCATCCTGGACATGAGCCGCAAGACATCCCCCGTCGGCGTCCCGGAGAACTACCTCTTCACCCTCCAGCCGGCGCTCCACGGCCTGACCAACCCCGAGGCGCCGTCCCTCGTCGCGGCCATCGTCGTCAACGGCAACCTGCCGACCCCCAGCACCTGGTCGCGCCGCAGAACACCCACACAGCCCGACTCCTCGCCCTGAATACGCCCGGCACTGCCTTAGGAAAGTCGGGCGATCAGAAGGCCATCAGGGCGGCGGGTTTTACTGACGCTAGCGGCCTTCCTCTTCGGCCGGCGGGTCCACTGATGACTGCGCGGCCGCCGCCCAGTCCTCAGGGTGCGAGACCGGCAGCAGCCGAAACTGCTGTGCATGCGTGCTGTCGTACGGGGTGGCGGCCGCCTTCATCCGGGTGTGGTCGTTGATGAGCAGCATCTCGATCACGCGTGCGGCCGTTTGCAGGTCGTCCGCCGTCGTCCCGGCCTCGATGGCCGTGGGAGACAGGACGGTGCCGTTCGCGTCGCGGTCTACATAGAAACCACGCTGCTTGGCGAGGTTGGCCTCCCCGGCGGCGAGTTCGGCTTCCTCCTGCCGCCGTCTGTGTGCTTCCTCCCATACCTCATAGCCTGATCCCACCTCGGGTACGGCACTGTAGTCACCCCAGAACTCAGCGAGTTCGCTGCCGAAGACGACCGCCTCAAGGTACTTCTTCGTATGGCTTCGCCCGCGCTGAGTCAGCGCGTCGACCGTTCGAGAAGCTCCGTCGCCCTGGCTCCACGCGATCTGGAAGGCATCATAGATCCACAGCGCCTTGCCGAGTTCCTCCTGCGCCAAGACGGTGAGAGACCGAGCCCGCCCAAAAGAGCTGGCGGACAGCAGTGTGTGGGCGTCGGTGATCAGGCAGGAGGCGTTGTCCATCAACGCCTTCCAGAACTCCCGCGCCTGCTGTGGACTCATCTCGACCATGGTTCGCGTGTCCTGCCCTTCCGTGCCCAGTCGGCCCATGTCCAGGCCACGCCAGCCACCATGTCACTTTCGAAGCACCCAGGCCTGCCGGTAGCAGGCTACGGGCTGCAGTACACCGTGAAGCTCCCCTTGGTCAGGGCCCTGGCGTAAGAGCAGGCACCTGCCAGCAGATGCTGCTGCTCGGCGCTGCAGACGGCCGCCGACAGCCCGGGCTGGGCGATGACGGTGTTGATATGAGGCCGCAGTTGGGGAGCGCGTTCGCGCATCCGGTACAGCTCGTCGATGTTGCCGATCAGGTACGGGCTTTTGCCGGGGTTGCGGGCGGCCCACTTCACCGCCCGGCTGTAGAGGGTCCGCAGGAGCGCCTCGATGCCGTACTCGCGCCATTTCGCGCCGCGGGAGGCCTGGCCGCACACCTCGTACAGGTCGGCGACGCGGTGGCCGGGGAACGGTTCGCTGGAGTACTTGCAGTGCACGAGGGTGATGGTGATGTCCGTGCCGTCGGCCGTGATGCCGACGAGGTCGGCGATTTCGTTGGGGCCGTCGTCGTCGAGCAGGATGTCGAAGTTCTGTTGCTCGCTCAGATGGCGGTACATGTAGTGCTGCACGGTGTGCGGCAGCCGCTCGGCCTCCATGGACTCTGCCTGGATGTCCACGCCGTCCCACTCCAGTGGGGCCAGCAGGGACAGGTCGAAGGGCGGCAGGTCGGTGCGGGGTGCGTGCAGCCGGTCGTCCGGTGTGAGGATGCGGTCGCCGGCGAAGTACAGGTACGGCTTGTTCCGGTTGATCCAGTCGGCGGCGGGCAGTGCCGTGCGCTGGTAGTGGACCACAGCGTCGTCGCCGACGGGGGTGTAGACCAGGCCCTGGTCGGTGAAGCCGGCGCTGTAGGGGATCTCCCAGGAAGGGGAGACGAGGCAGAAGCGAATCGGCCCGTCGGGGGAGAAGTCGTCGACACGGAAACCGATGTCGGTGACCGGGTGGGACCGGCCGCTGTAGGCGAAGGGCGGGCCATCGCCGAGGCCGGCGCGCCACTGCCAGGGCCATTCCAGGCCGAGCAGCACGATCGGCGGGCGCTCGGTCTGCTCGACGGGGATGATGAAGCCGGCCAGCACGTGTTCGAGGTCCACGCCCGAGTCGAGGATCTTTGCGCCCTGCTCGTCGCACCACTGCATCCAGGCCAGCAGGCTCGGGGCGGTACGCGGGGACCAGAAACGGCCTGACAGGGCCGCGCAGATGGTGACTTTGGTGCCGTCGTCCAGTCCCGAGGCGATGATGTGGGTCTGGCTGCGGTTCCTGCGGGCGGCCGAGTCCAGGGCCTCGAAGACATCGCTGCCCACCAGCAGCGAGAAGCGGTTGAAGTGGTCACGGGAATCCAGCAGGCCGATGTTGGTGGCCACCACCCGCTCCAGACCCGCGAACACCCCGGAACGTGTCCATGCCCTTGACGGGCCGGCTGCCGTCGCCCAGCACTGCCTTTGCCAACTCCGTGTAGTCGCCCCTCTTGTGGGAGCCGTACACGTACAGCAGCCGCCGCTGACCGTCGAAGTACATGACGATCAGTTCGTAAAGAGTCTGCTCCAAAAACTGCGGTGCGCCCCAGTCGACCAGCGTGCGGTGCTCCACGACGAACCAGGCGACACGGTTGTCGGCGCCGGTGGCCACGCTCTGCCCCAGGACCCGGTCCTCGCCATAGCGGGCGATCGCGGCGTCCGGGTCCCAGACGCCGGACGGGGCACGGTGTAGCACGGCACTCATCTTCGGTTCCAGGACACTGACCGCGATGCCGTCCGGCACGTTGGCGAAGGAGGCATCGAACTCGCTGAGCTCTTCGCCGCGCTCCGTGCTCCGCTCCGTGATGTCGTGCAGCAGGACGTTCCAGTCCGCGTCCTCCTTCAGCAGGTCACGCAGCGGCGACAGCGCAGAGGCGGGATCGCGGGTCACGAACACCGAGGCGGTGCCGATCGGGGTGGACGTGGCCGATGCGCCGCGGGTGAAACGGCCGATGAACTGGATCATCGGGCTGAGACTCTTGCGGACGTCGTGCACCGCCGCGACCTTCAGCTCGGGCATGTCGAATCCCTCGCCGAGCATGTTCACACACACCACGATCCGGCACCCCCGCGAGCGCATGCCTGCCAGAACCTTACTGCGGGCGGCCGGCGCCAGCCCGTCGTACAACGCCACCGGATTCAGGTCGGGAGCCGCCTCCCGGTACAGTTCGCAGATTTCCCGCGCCCGCCTGACGGTGTTGGCCCGCGCCATCAGGAGATGGTCGTACCCGGCCGCGAGATCGTTGCGCAGCCGCTGCACCGCCAGTTCGGCGATCGTGCGGTCGTTGTTCTCCAGGCTCAGCACCGCCCGGTAGTCCACGGGCGTAAAGTATCCCTCCTTCTGGGCCTGGCGCAGCGGGTAGCGGAAGATGGTTCGTCCGGGGATCTTTCTGTCGTCCTCCCGGAACCGGGGTAGCGGTGAACAACAGCACCCTGCGGCCCTCGAACTGCCGGATCACACTCGTCCAGGTCGAGGCCGGGGCATGATGCGCTTCGTCGACGATCAGATGACTGAACTCCGACAGCAGCGCGTCGCGCGCCTCCGGCGTGCAGTGGTGCAACACATGCGGCGTGGTCACGACCACGTTGCAGGCCGCAGCGAACGCCTTCGCCTCGGCGGCCTCGGTGAACCGGCAGGTCACCCGCCCCACGCACGGCCTCAGTGCATCAGGGGAGACCACCTCCTGCCGCTGCAGGATGCCCAGCGACTCGAACTTCGCCGCGATCTGGTCACGCAACGCGATGCTGGGCACCAGCACGAGCAGCCGCTCAGGACGGCAGGCCACCAGCACGGCCAGCATGGTCTCCGCCTTGCCCGTGCCGGTCGGCATGACCACCAGGCCCGGTTCGGGAAGCGTTGAGTACCAGTACCCGATCACCGCGTGCAGGGCCCCGGCCTGAGGCGGCCTCAAACCCCCCTCGCGGACCGCGGTATGCAGCTCGACCGCGCCCGCGTACGACTCGGGCACCGCCTGTGGCGCCAGCAACTCCTGCGGGCCGCACCAGCTCACCGCCCCCTCACCGTCCACGGGCAGGCGCGCGCTCAGCACCGCCGCCCCCGCATCGCCGACCTCCCAGCGCCCGAAGGCGTTGTGCACGCAGCGGCCCTCACGGCTCTCGCTCGCTTGTAGCGGCCCGGCTGGCACCAGAAGCTGACGGGCCGTATTGCCCTCCCATTGCTGCGGAACCGCCCACAGCTGCGGCGTCTGCAACCCCACCATCGACCTGCTTCCTCGACAGCACCCCGCTCCGGTACACCGCCGCAGGCCGGGTGCCGGAGCGCGCGACGGCAGGGCCCTGTGAGCTGCGGGGGCCGTGGGGGAGGTGCCGAACGCATGCGCAGGAGCTGCCCCATGGTCCACATGTGACAACAGATATAAAGATCAAACGCGGAAAATGCTCAGAATTGGCTGTTGAGGCTGCCGAACTGTGCGCATCAAGACTCTCGAACGATCGCATGTGAGCGGAAACGCTCCCGGTAGCCTGCGCTCCACAGCGGTTCGTGTCCGTCCGTGGCCAGGCCCGCGCTGCTCAAGACGCTCCTGCGGAACACCTCATGTCCGACCAAGCACGCGGGCTTTTCGGCACTGCCGCCGGGGCCGGCCGGCAACGGAAGTCTGTCGCTGCTTCGCCGCCTCCAACGACGCACAACTCTACTCTGAGGCAGATGCAAAACGCATCAGCCGCGGTACTGGTGGGGCTGCTGGGCCGCTACGGCGTACCGATAGACAGATTCTACGGGCGACTGATGGACACGGTCACCTGGCAGGACGGCAAGTGGGTGCACAGCAACCGTAACTGCCATGCTCCGGGCGGTGCCAGCCCCGGGGAATCGCAGCCAGAGGCGCAGGCGCATCAGCCCCTTCCCCCGGGGCCTGCGCCCGATCCGTCAGATGCTCCACTCGCCCCAATACTCCGCGCCCGACTCACCCGGCTGCTGTTCCGGCAGCACCGGCCCCTCGCCGAAAACCCCCATACCGATCAGAGTCCGCAGCGGTCGGGGGTATGCGTAGAGCGCGAACCGGGCACAACACCAGCGCCAGGCACGGTGCCTTGGGACGGCAGGCAGCACTTGAGGCGACTGCTGCCTGCACACGTCACAGCGACACGGACCAAGACGCACCCGGTCCCGATCGCCGCGGAGCACGCCGGACTCCGAGCACGCCCCCGGCGCCGGCCGAAAGAACAGCCGTGAAGTCCATCGTCGCCCGGCTGGGCAACGGCTCGCGGCGGGAACCGATCCTCAGGAAGCCCGGCCGCGGTGATGGACGGTGGGGTCCGTTTTCCAGCCTGCTGTCGGTGCCGGCTCCTACGCTGCTGTAAGGAGCAGCATCCGGGGAGGCGGGGCGCAATGACGGACGAGACAGCGGCCATGCAAAGCCTGTGGCCCCAGTTGCTAGACGCGGTCAAGAAACGGCGGCGATTTACCTGGATCCTGCTGAGCCAGAACGCGACGGTGTTCGCCTACGACGGCACCACACTGACCCTGAGCATGGCCAACCAGGGGGTCTACGACAACTTCGTGTCCACGGATGCCCCCGCGGTCCTCGACGAGGCGCTCGCACACGTCCTCGACGCCCGTCCTGCCGTCGAACTGCTCGTGGACGGCAAGCCGCCGTCCGCTCCTGACCGCTTAGCGCCTGACGGCCAGACGGCACAGGTCCAGGTGTCTGTCGCTGTCACGGCCGCCGACCCCGCTCCCCAGAAGCCCGGCCCGACGGCGGACACCGCGCACCTCGTTGTGGCCCAGACCGCGTTCTTGATGCTTGAGCAGGGCAACAGCCAGGCCGCCGCGCTGCTGACAGACGTCGAAGACGTGGAACTGGTCCCGGGCAACCGGTTCGGAGACTGGGAGGACGCCGTCCTCATCGTGCCGCCCTACCTCGTTCCCCGGTTCACCAGCGAGGTCATCGCGGCGATCCAGCCGGTCTTCGACCATGTGGCCGGACGGCACGGCCTGGAGATCGGTGCTGTTACTGCCGCACCCGCGCTGCCCGACATCGGTGACGACTGGCGGCAGACCCTGCAGCAACGACTGGCCAAGGGAACAGCGTCCAACCAGGCATCCAGGACGCGCGCCAGGGAAGCCGTCCCCACCTTCAGCACCGACGGCTTCGTCTTCGACTCCCGGGAAGAAGTACTTGTCTACGAGGCACTGAAGAGGGCCCAGGCCAAGCTGCCACAGGATTCCACGATCTCCATCTTCCCCCTGCCGATGGGCCGCGTCGGCGTCGGCAACTCCTGGACACCGGACTTCCTCATCACCGCGGCCGGACGGGTAGGGATCATCGAGGTTGATGGCCCGCACCACCGTAAGCGTTTCGGCGCGGACACTACACGCGACCGGCACTGGCGCAACAGCGGGATCGTCCACATCGAACGCATCCTGGTCGAGGAGACCAGTGCCGACGTTGAGCTGGACGCTCTGGTCCGACACTTCCTCACCCGGCTACGGGAATACCGATGACTGGTCTGGAGGCCGCTCGCTCACGTCGAGCCGTCTCAGGGCCCACCGATCTCACCGCCGTTCAGCCGCCGCCCGTCGGCTCTGTCACCGTGGCCTCAGAGCGAGAAGGGAGCCGGGGCGAAGCGGTTTCTGCTCGTGGAGCAGACGCATACTCCCCACAGCTCCCCGGGGCCAGAACCTGAGGATGAGAGATCCGGCGATCTGCAAGCCTTTAGGCTTCCTTCCGCAGACGAGAACATGCCGGGCTGGGGGGAACGTGGCAAAGACCGCGCAGCTGTCGTCGTTGAGCGAGCAGCTGGTTGGCATCGGTTTCGAGCGACTTGCCCAGAGGACGCCGACCGTGCTGAGCAGTTCTGTATTCGCGGGGGAGTTGCCCTTCGGCGCGCCGAAGGGCTGGAAGAGCGTGCGCGAGCCGTCATGGGAACAACTGGCCACGCGCTCCGAAGAGATCCTTGCCGAGGGGCCGCTGCTTCTGGTGCCGACGTGGGAGCGCGAGGCGACACCGGACAAGCGCCGTCCAGCGCGTCCCTCCGACTACTTTGCCGAGGTTCTGGCCGCGTGCGTTCCGCCGTCATCTGACGCCGTGATGGCAGTGCTGCTGCCGGCGCAGGCGTGGGAGTCCGATCAGCCCTGGTACGCCGAGATGCGAACGAAGGTGGCCGAGCGCTGGGACACCCAGCTCGTCGTCTACAGCCCGGGCGCGCTGACCCAGCTTCACTGGAGCGCGACATCGGTCCTCGTCTTCCTGCGGGCCCGGGCACAGACCAGACCGGTGCTCAAGGTCTTCCAGGTCCCGCGCCGCTCCGATGACGCAGACGTCGTCAAGGACTTCGAGCGACTGCTGGCCCGTCAGGGCGGCAGGACAGAACACGGCTACGTGCTACGGGAACCGCCCGGCCCGCACCAGGGCCTGTACTTTGACCGCTTTGACCCACACGTTCTTCAACGCCGCGAGGACCTGGCCGGCTTCGGCGCGGTCAACGCGCTCGGTGATCTCTTCACTTTCCACCGCACCGCTTTGAGCGAGGCGGCCCTGAAGAGACACAACCAGCTGACGTCACCGAAGGACCCCAGCGCTGTACGCATGGTCAAGCCGCGTGACATCGGCCGAGACGGCACCATCGCCCCGCCGTCGGAGGAGACCCTGTGGGCGAGCATTCCCCCAGAACTGCAACTCGCCGCCGGGGACCTCGTGATCCGCCGCATGGTCGCCCCGGTCACGGTCCCCCCGTACGGCTTCTTCACCGCCGAAGTCACCGACGAACACCTCCCTGCCGCCGCATCCGACCACGTGGTGGTCCTACGGCCCATCAAGCCGCTCTCCAGGCCGCAGACCCGCCTGATCACCATGTTCCTGCGCACCCCGCTCGCTCTGACGCTGGCCGGGCCACGACTGGCCATCACCAGCATGGAAACGCTGTTCAAGCTGCCTGTTCCGCAGCCCGATGAGGCGCTGACCAAAGCCCTTGACGAACTGACGTCCGCCAAGCAGCAGTTCAAACGGTGGGAGCAAGAAGCCGACTCCGTGATCGAGTCCGTCTTCCTGGAAAAGACCGCGGCCCTGGCACGCGTCCGCGTCATCGACTCCGGCCGCGCCCTGCGGCTACGCGTCGAAGCAGCCTCACTGCTCGACGACCTCGGCCACAGCGTCCGCACCCGCTTCCCCTACCCGATCGCCTACTGCTGGCGCGAGACCGAAGCCCGGATCAGCGCCGGTGACGACCACGCCGCCTACGCCGCGATCCTGGACACCGCCGAGGAACTCCTCTGCTACGTCGCCCAACTCGTCCTCGCCCTCACCCACGCCCGGCAGATCACGCTCGGGGCGGTGACGGCGATCCGGGACAAGCTCGCCGGCGGACGCAGCGGCCCGGGTTTCGGCGACTGGGCCAACGTACTCAACGAAGCCGCGGCCAGCCGGCAGCTCAACAACCTCCCCGAAGCCCACCCCCTCAACGACATCCGGACCCTGCTGGCGCACCAGGACGCCGAGAAAGCCCGCCAAGCCCTCAGCGAGCGCCGCAACAACCAGGCCCACCTGCGGCGCGTCGACCCGATCGACCTGCCCCACGCCATCGACGTCGCGTTCGCCGACCTGACCCTCCTGGTCGAACGGGCCAGATTCCTCGCTGACCTGGCCCTGCTGGAAATCACCAACGTCCGTTGGGACGCTTTTGCCCGCACGGCGCACGTGGAATACCGGGAACTGGCCGGAGACCACCCCGTCGTCCCCACCCGCACCACGACCTACCCCAGCAACGACCTGGAGACGAACAGCCTCTACCTCCGCGACACCGACGGCGCACTGCACCTGCTGCGCCCGTTCCTGATCGGCCGAGACTGCCCAACCTGCCGCACCTGGTCCACTTTCCACGCCGACCGCGCCCCCAAGGACGCCGTGATCTTCAAGAGCCTCGAACACGGCCACACGCTCAACGACACGTCTCCCGACACCCGCCGCCTGCTGGGGCAGATCGGCCTGACGTGAAGTGCTGTGCATCACGAACGCCCTAGTGAGAATGCCCCAAGGCGGACAGCAGGCCAGCGGGCTCGTCCCGACGCTCGGTCAAGTGCCGCTGCAGAGCGGCAAGCTGAGCCACCGTGGACAGTTGCCGTACTTGTCCGACAGGCGCAACCAGCCCGGCCCCTCAGAGCATCAACGGATCGTTTGTCCGGAGACTGGCGTACCCATCGTGATCGCTTCGCGGCATCGAGAGCAGGATGACGAGTTCTCATAAACTCGAATAGTTTTTTGCTTCCTAATGAAGCCATCCGAGGACCCGTCACCTCTTTCAAGCGCCGGGATCCCCCTGACCCGTAGCCAGCCAGAAGGTGTCCCGCGGAGCGGGGCATCTGAGCTGAAGAGAATCAACGAGACAAGGTGCGAGAGGAACCCGATCGCGGAGCGATCGGGTTCCTCTCGCACCGACCTATCACTGCGCTCCACGGAGTGGAGTGCCCGGCCCACGGAGTGGGCCGGGCAGCTGCGGAGCAGCTGCCTCCCGCTGCGTAGCAGCGGCGCGTCGTGTCTGCGGAGCAGACCGCGCG